>JAHBUB010000034.1 GCA_019638285.1 Cyclobacteriaceae bacterium
TTGCAGATGACTTTTGTCGTTGCAAAATATTAGTAGGAGCTGTTGAAATAAAAATCCTTTCACTCTATTGGAGCCTTACCAACCGATTTTTACTGTTGCCAGTGTTGTGTATTTGAAACTTTGAACATTGGATTTTGTGCCAATGCAAAGAACATCTCCTTGCTAAGGACTCAATATACTATCCCCTAAGCATAAAGTGCTTCCTTCTGCTCTGCTACCTTATCACTGGAGATGTACTCATCGTAAGTCATCAGCTTATCTATGTTGCCGTTGGGCGACAACTCAACGATGCGTGTCGCAATGGTGTCGGTAAATGTGTGGTCGTGGGAAGTAAACAGCACCGTGCCCGGGAAATCTTTTAGTGCATTGTTAAATGCCTGTATCGATTCCAGGTCAAGGTGGTTGGTAGGCTCATCCAGTATCAAAAGGTTGGCGCCTTGTAACATTACTCTGGAAACCATGCAACGCACTTTTTCTCCTCCGGAGAGTACGTTACACTTTTTAAACACCTCTTCACCGGAAAACAACATCTTACCCAGGAAGCCGCGGATGTATACTTCATCTTTTTCTCCTTCGGAAAACTGACGCAGCCAATCAATCAGGTTATCATCAGATTGAAAATAGGCTTCATTATCATTGGGGAGGTAAGCGGAAGTAATGGTTTGTCCGAACTTAAACTCACCAGCGTGCGCCTTTACTTCTCCCGCAAGAATTCTGAATAGGGTAGTGATGGCCAAACTGTCTTTGCTGAGGAAAGCAATCTTGTCCCCTTTGTTCACGTACAAGTCGAGGTTAGTGAACAGGGTGCGGTCTTCTGCTTTGGCAGAAAGCCCTTCAATGTGTAGGATCTGATCTCCCGCAGTTCTGTTTTGTTGGAAGATAATAGCTGGGTACCTTCTGTTAGAAGGTTGAATATCGTCAATGTTGATTTTCTCCAATAGCTTTCTTCTGCTGGTTGCCTGTCTCGACTTCGAGGCGTTGGCACTAAAGCGCGCAATGAATGCCTGGAGCTCTTTCTTCTTTTCTTCTGCTTTCTTGTTGGAGGTGGCGCGTTGTGTCAAAGCGAGTTGACTGGATTCATACCAGAAAGAGTAGTTACCAGTATATAGTTTGATGGCTTTGAAATCGATGTCTACGATGTGTGTACATACTGTATCCAAAAAGTGACGATCGTGAGATACCACGATCACGGTGTTCTTAAACTCTAATAAGAAGTCTTCCAACCAAGTAATAGTGTGAATGTCTAGGTCGTTGGTGGGTTCATCCAGTATTAATATGTCGGGGTTACCAAAGATGGCTTGTGCCAAAAGCACACGCACTTTCTGATTACCACTCAGGTCTTTCATGAGGGAACTGTGTACACTTTCGTCTATCCCCAATCCGCTGAGGAGTGCTGCGGCATCTGACTCCGCATTCCATCCATCCATTTCAGCAAACTCTGCTTCCAGTTCAGAAGCACGCACGCCATCGGCTTCCGAGAAGTCAGGCTTCTCATAGATGGCATCCTTTTCTTTCATAAGACTCCACAACTTGGTGTGACCCATGATGATTGTATCTAATACCGTTACCTCGTCAAATTCAAAGTGATTTTGACGCAAAACGGCCATACGTTTACCTGGGTCAATGATTACCTGCCCCGAATTTGGGTCAATATCTCCTGCAAGAATTTTAAGGAAAGTAGACTTTCCGGCACCATTGGCACCGATTACGCCATAGCAGTTTCCACCAACAAATTTGATGTTTACCTGGTCGAAAAGGACCCTTTTACCGAATTGGAGCGATAGGTTTTGTGTTGCAATCATAAGCTTTTGGGAATCAAGCCGCAAAGGTAAGAATAATCGGCCTTTTAAGCATGGTGGATCATAAATACGATTTTAGGAGCCCCTATGCATTCAATCGTCAATTTGGATAGTAAGTTTGGGGTTGCTTAGTTGTTGTATTCATCATTTGTGATAGATAATGGATTCACTTGATATATTAATTGATATACGAAAGATCGTCAGGTCCATTAACCTGGAATCCAAACGGGTGCAAAAGGATTTTGGCATAAGCATTCCCCAGTTGTTGTGTCTCGGCCACATCGATAGAGCGGATAGTAAAATGTCTACCCACGGTGAACTGATGAAATTGTTGAGTCTCAATTCCAGTACCATCACTGGTATAATCAACAGATTGGAAAGAAAGGAACTGGCTAAGAGGCTCCCCAAAACAGGCGATAAGAGAATCACCTATATTGGCATCACAGAAAAGGGGAGTGAGGTCGTAAAACAAGCACCTGACATTTTGCACGATCAATTGGCCACCAAGATCAAGTCACTCCCTGAGTCCACACAGCAAAAGATAAAGGAAGCGTTGGACATTATAGTCGGGGCCATGGAAATTGAGGAAGTGGACGCTGCTCCACTAATTACCATGAATGAGCCGATAGAGCCTTTAAACCCATCCATAGAGGGGTAGAATCCCTCATTAACCTTGTTTATAGCCTCAAAAAGCCATACATTTGTATATGTTCTATAGAACATAATAGTCTATAGGATAATAATCACATCGAATAGAACGTATTTTTTAATCACCCAACTAAACCATGAATTATTCAACAGATGAAATCTCCCTTATGAAAGAAGCGAGCAAAGTAGCTGATTTGCCCGACAAAATTTCACATACAGATACGCTGGAGGCTCTTGCAGAGATGACGATACCAGATCCGAACAAGGAGATGGTGTCTGCCAAAGATATAAACCATCGAAAATTTCCAAGCGGAGCTTTCTGGCAGAAGATACCTGCATTTAAAGAGGTAACGGAGGAGGAGTTTTTGGATACCAAATGGCAAAACAAAAACACGATTCATAAAATAGCAAAGTTGCAAGAGTTTCTGACCGACCTGGCGTCAGAAGAGTTTATTCGAGATGCCGTAAATGGTATGGAGGAAGCACCAATGAACCTCCGGTTGTCTCCCTATATTTTAAGCAGGATCGACTGGAAAGATCCCTACAATGATCCATTGCGTATTCAATTTATCCCATTGGGCGCTGCCCGTGAGCCAGATCATCCGAGACTTACCCTGGACTCACTCAGTGAGCAGGAGGACTCTCCCGTATCAGGGCTGGTGCACCGCTATTTTGATAAAGCACTTTTCTTGCCACTGGATGTTTGTCCGGTGTATTGCCGTTTTTGTACCCGCAGCTATGCCATTGGTAGCGATACAGAATCTGTAGAGAAAGTGAGCTTTAAACCAGTACCTGACAATTGGAACAAAGCGTTTGCCTACATCGCCTCTCGTCCGGAGATAGAGGATATAGTAGTCTCAGGGGGTGATGCGTATATGTTGGTTCCAAACCGCATTCGTCAGATCGGAGAGATGTTGTTGAATATTCCACACATCAGAAGAATACGCTTTGCCAGTAAAGGACCTGCGGTGATGCCCATGAAGATATTGACAGACACGGAATGGACAGAAGCCCTAATTGATATGGTGGACCTTGGAAGGAGTATGGGCAAAGAAGTGGTGTTACACACTCACTTCAACAGTGCCAATGAGATTACCAATATTACCAAAGATGCGATGGACCTGCTGTTTAAGCGTGGTGTCACCGTGCGCAACCAAAGTGTGATGATCAGGGGGGTGAATGACACAGCAGAGAAAATGATTCATCTCGTGCGTAAGCTGTCGTACATGAATGTACAACCCTACTATGTCTATCAACATGATATGGTAAAAGGAACAGAAGAGATGCGAACCAGTGTAGCGCAAACTCAGGAAATTGAAAGGGCAGTGCGTGGTGTTACGGCAGGATTCAATACACCTTTGTTTGTAACCGATGCGCCCGGTGGTGGTGGTAAGCGCGATGTGCACAGTTACGACTACTATGATAAGGTAACGGGTATTTCAGTTTACAGAAGCCCAAGTGTGGATGAAGACAAATTGTACTTGTATTTTGACCCCATCAGTTCATTGCCCATTGAAGGACAAAAGATGTGGGAGGACGAATCGGTACATGAAGATCTGATACAAAATGCAATCAATGCATCAGGATTTTCTAACTTAACCATGGCTACCTAAATACCAGCGTTTGCATTTACTTGATTATGTAATTTTCGCTCTGTACTTCTTTGGGCTACTGAGTATTGGGGTTTATTTTTTCTTTAAGAATGAAAGTCATGAGGATTATTTTGTGGGAGGAAGATCTATTTCTTCCTTTCACATAGGTCTGTCCATCGTAGCAACTGATGTAGGAGGAGGCTTTTCCATTGGATTAGGTGGCCTTGGCTTTGTAATGGGATTATCAGGAAGCTGGCTATTGTTTACTGGTCTAGTAGGGGCATGGTTAGCGGCAATTTTCACGGTACCTAAATTAAAAAAGTTGGATATGGCATCTGGCTATTTAACCTACCCTGATTTTCTGAAAGCCAAATACGGTGGCAAAGTAGCTATGTTCGCTGCGGTGATTTCAGGGATTGGCTATCTGGGATTTACCGGTGGTCAGATATTGGCCGGGGCCAAACTGGCTGCGGGTAGTGTGTTTTCTGATATCACAGCTTTTGACCCATTGTCTTTTTCTCTTTTTGTAATGGCCGGTATCATTCTTTTTTATACCGTGTTAGGTGGGATCAAAGCTGTAATTTATACAGATACTGTTCAGTGGATTGTATTGTTCTTTGGATTGATGTTTTTAGGCTTTCCATTTGCATACTACAAACTGGGGGGTTGGGAAGCTATTAGCGAGGCCTTGCCTGCGTCTCATTTTAGTTTGACCAACGTGTCGGCCATTACCATCATCAATTGGTCATTTACGATTATCCCTATATGGTTTATTGCCATGACATTGTATCAAAGAGTATATGCCAGTCCTAGTGTAAAAGAAGCGAAACGCGCTTTTTTTATTGCTGGTGTTTTTGAATACCCTTTCATGGCGTTTGTAGGAGTAGGGCTAGGAATGTTAGGGCGTGTGGCTTTTCCTGAAAGTGATCCGGAAATGGCCTTGCCGTTGATGCTAAACCATGTGTTGCCCATAGGGGTAACTGGATTTTTATTGGCTTCTTATTTTTCTGCTGTAATGTCTACGGCAGACAGCTGTTTGATTGCTTCATCTGGAAATTTCACCAACGACATCCTTGTTGGATTGTTTAAGAAAAAGCTTTCAGATAAATCAGTCATTCGATTGTCACAGTTGGTCACTTTGGTTGTAGGCATATTGGCATTGCTGTTGGCGGGCATGTTTGAATCTGTATTGGATATAGTGTTGCAGGCGTATGGTTTTATGGTATCGGGGTTATTGGTGCCTACGTTGGTTGCTTATTTTTCAAAGAAAACAGATAGCACCGCTGCAGCTGTAAGTATGGTGGGTGGTGGTGGCTTTACTTTGATCGCTATTCTTGCAAAAATTAACTTACCAATGGGTCTTGATGCTACTGTGTTTGGGCTATCCATTTCAGCAGTTCTTTATTATGTAGTTTATTATCTCCGAAAAAATGTTTGATAAAATAGAAAAATTAGAGAGTTCATTAATACAACACGGGCCCAACAACGACAGGGTGTATCTCATGAAACTGGCGGAGAAAGATGTGCCAGTTATTATTGAGAAACTACACGACCTTTCTTTAATGAAGAAGTACACCAAAATTTTCGCCAAAGTGTCGGGTAAGATGGTGGATGAATTCATTGATAATGATTTTAAAAAGGAAGCTACTATACCCAAATTCTTCAAAGGAAAAGAGACGGCTCATTTTGTTTCGCGTTTTATAGGGGCAGCACGTTCATTTTTATCACCTGCCAAAAAGCAAAAGATTAAGAAAAATATTGAGATAGCTTTGACCAAGAAAGATCAAAATGAATTGAATAGACCTGAGGCGAAATTTCGTGCATTGGAGCACCAGGATGCAAGACTACTGGTTCATTTATATGAGAAGACCTTTAAGGTATATCCGTTTCCTATTTTTGATGAGCAGTACATTAAAAAAACCATGGATGAAAATATTGATTACTATGGTGCTTTTGTGGACGATCAACTTGTAGCAGCTTCTTCTGCTGAAAAAGATATTGAAAACAAAAACGCGGAAATGACCGACTTTGCCACGCTACCCAAGCACAGGGGTAAAAATCTTTCTTACTTCCTATTAGAGGAGATGGAGAGGGAAATGATCGAACAGGATTATAAAACGCTGTTTACGATAGCGCGCGCAGAATCTATTGGCATGAATGCCACTTTTGCCCGTACCGATTATGAGTTTGCCGGCACGCTGGTGAACAACACACTAATAGGAGAAGACATTGAAAGTATGAATGTGTGGTATAAACATTTATAGTTCCGGGTTGTAGGTTTCATATTCCACGTTCTAAGTTCAACTTGTAACGTGTAACTGTAGGGTACTGAAATAAGTTGACCGTTTTTGAAGGTTTATAACTTTAAAAAATGGCAAAACCAGAAGCATTTAGAATAAAGCCAACCAAGAGCATTAGCCGGTACTTTAGTGAGAGTTTCAAGTTGAAGAAGGTTCGAGAAATAGAACGTAACTTGGTTAGTGTATTGGAAGTAAGTAGAGAATACGAAGTTTCATCGACTGCGGTGTATAAGTGGTTGGATAAGTATTCGTTATATCGCAAACGTCAGGTCCGTCAAGTTATAGAGCCCATGAGTGACACTCAAAAGATTAAGGATTTAAAGGCCAAGATTAAAGAACTTGAGCAGATGGTTGGTCAGAAGCAAATACAGCTGGAGTTTAAGGAAAAGATGATTGAGCTGGCCGAGCAGATGTATCAAGTAGATATCAAAAAAAAACTTGGTACGAAGCTATCAAGTGGTTCTGGCTTCACCGATCACAACACGGGAGAAAAATGAGCCAGATTTATCGTGCAATAGGAACCAGCAAGCAGAACCTGCATCAACGAGTGCAACGCGAGTTGCTTCAATTGGAGGAGAAGGAACAACTCCACAAGATTGTAGAACAGATTCGGGAGGATCACCCTGAAATGGGAGCCAAGCTTCTATATGAGAAATTATCACCTCATACGATGGGTCGAGACCGATTTTACAGCTGGTACCGATCTAGTGGGTACATGGTTCTGCCTAAGAAGAACTGGCGGAGGACAACAGATAGTTCAGGAGTAATTCGTTTTTCTAACTTGGTGAATGAATTGGAGTTGACAGGCCTCAACCAGGTTTGGGTAAGTGATATCACCTACTACGAAATAGGAGATAGGTTCTATTATTTGACCTTTATCATGGATCAATTCAGTCGTAAGATCAAAGGATATCACGCAAGCCAAAGTATGCACACTGAAGATACAACCATTCCAGCGCTGGAGATGGCCCTTAAGGATCTCGGTGAAGGGGAGAAGCCGATAATACATTCAGATGGAGGAGGTCAATATTACAGCAAGTCTTTCTTGAATTTGACACGCAACCGCTTGACCAACAGTATGGGTAGATCAGCTTATGAAAATCCGTATGCGGAACGATTGAATCGAACAATCAAGAACAGCTATTTGAAGGGTTATGCTCCTGAGGATTTTAGGAAGTTACAGCTTTCATTGACCAGAGCAGTGCGAATGTACAATGAAGGAAAACCACATTTGGGATTAAAGGGCAGAACGCCAGCAGTATTTGAAAAAGAGTATAAAGAAAATAAATTGATGTTTAACAAACCCCGAAAAACGGTCAACCCTATTTAGGACTCTACAAACCTTAAACCTTAAACTTGAAACTTGTAACTTGAAACCTTCTACTTCTCCAAAATTGCTGCTACCCCCATACCCCCGGCAGTACACACAGAAATTAATCCTCGGCCTTTTCCTTTTTGATTCAGGAGTTTGGCCATAGCACCTACTAACCGGGCACCGGTAGCTCCAAAGGGATGACCCAAGGCCACGCTGCCTCCTTTAACGTTCATCTTGTTTCTGTCAATTGATCCGAGGGCCTTATCCAATCCTAATTCTTTTTTGCAATATTCATCACTCTCCCAGGCTTTGAGTGTACACAGCACCTGACCTGCAAAAGCTTCGTGTATTTCGTAAAAATCAAAGTCTTGAAGTGTCATGTTGTTTCTTTCTAATAAACGAGCTACTGCCAAGGTGGGAGCCATCAACAACCCTGCGCCATGCACGAAGTCCACAGCCGCAGCTTCACAATCAGCAAAGTAGGCAAGAACGGAGTGATTGTTTTTTGCAGCGTATTCCTCAGACCCTAAAAACACAGCGGCAGCTCCATCTGTAAACACGGTGCTGTTTCCTGCTGTTAATGAACCAGCTGCCGACTTATCAAATGCTGGTTTGAGTCTGGCTAGTTTTTCTAAACTGGTATCTTCTCGGACTATCATATCCCGCGTTGCAGTTTTGTAGGGAATGATCAGGTCTTCATAAAAACCTTCTTTATAAGCTTTTACGGCTTTCATGTGACTTTCATAGGCAAGCTGATCCTGTTCCTGCTTTTCTACATGCCATTCCTTCACCATTTTTTCTGTGTGCTGGCCCATGGATAAGCCTGTACGTGGTTCAAAGATGGCTGGATAAGAAGGCTTTAGATCGCCAGGACTAATTTTAAGAAAGCGCGCTATCCTCTGTGCCGTGCTTTTTGCATTATTGATGTCAATTAGTTTCCATGCCAGCTTGCGTTGAAACATGATAGGTAGGTCGCTATTGGTATCACTACCACCGCCTATGCCTGATTCTATTTGTCCCGCAGATATTTTTAAGGAGATCAGATTGATCGCTTCCAAGCTAGTGCCACAGGCTCTTTGCAAATTGAAAGCGGGCGTATTGGGATGAAGGGTAGTGCCGAGTACCGCTTCGCGGGAATAATTCCATTCAAAGGAACTTTGCATCACGGCACCCAAAGCAACATCTCCCAATAGTTTACCGGTGAGGTTGTATTTGTCTACGATACCTTGTAAAGTAGCCGTAAGCATATCCTGATTAGAGGTGCGGGAATATTGTTGGAAGGACTTAACGAATGGAATGCGAAGGCCACCCAGTATGGCGACACGATTATTTTTATTGTGCATAGAGGAATTAATTAGATAATCAATTTAGATCAATTTACAGACAATCCCCACGAATATTTCGTTCCATCTTTATCACGTAATTTCATAAAACGATAACTTACGCCATGGCACAGACGGCAAAATCCATCACCATTGAAATTCCTGAAGGCATAGGCTCCATATCAGCTTTGGCCATAGTCCCCAAAAATGCAGAAGTACTCCTTGTGTTGGCGCATGGGGCAGGAGCTGGCATGACACATACTTTTATGGAAACCATTGCGGAGGAATTGAGCGATCGTGGTATCGCCACACTTCGTTATAACTTTCCCTACGTGGAGAAGGGGAGTAGGAAACCTGATTCAGCGGCAATAGCTGAAAAGACGGTGGCCCAGGTAGTGGGGTTTGCTTATGAGAGATATCCGAAATTACCCTTGTTTGTAGGAGGAAAATCTTTTGGTGGAAGAATGACATCCCAAAGAATGAGTAAAGAATGTCCTAAGTATTTGAAGGGCATAGTATTCTTTGGGTTTCCTCTTCATGCCATAGGAAAACCGGGTATCGAAAGAGCAGCACATTTAAACGACATTAAAATACCCATGCTGTTTTTACAGGGAACGAAAGATAAACTGGCGGAGATTGAGCTGGTAAAAAGGGTGACCAGGAAACTGGAGATATCTACACTTGAGACATTTGATGGTGCTGATCATTCTTTCAAGGTATCAAAGCAAAACATCCTGCCTGATTTGGCCGAAGCCGCTGCAAAATGGATGAAAGATTACCAGTAGGATCAAATACAGCAAAGCAATAAATTCTATAAAATTTATTGGGTATTAGAGCAATTACTAACAATAGGAATGTGACTATGGATGTAATAAAAGAATTGAAGATAAAGATCCAATCCCAGAATCTGTGGGCAAAGGAAGTATCATTGAAGCGAAATGAGTATTTGATACGCGCTGGTTCCATTGAGCGATACCTCTACTTTGTAGAAGAGGGCACTATTCGCGCCTTTATTGAGGACGAAGGGGAGGAGCAGGCCATCCGATTTGCCTATCCCAATTCTATTATTACTGCACTTGATTCATTCTTTTCGGGAAAGCCCACCCGGTTCAATCTGCAAGCAATAAAGCAATGTAAACTGCGTGCTGTGGAAAAGGAGGCGTTTAATAATTTGATGGGATCAAATGAGGAAAACAGCAAGCTTTTTCTACAAATGCTTCAGGCGCTTGTCGTTCAGCAAATGGATCGTGAAATAGATATACTTACGTCATTACCCACAGAGAGGTACAAAAGGGTATTGGAAAGAAGCCCACATCTTTTTCAAGAAATACCCAATAAACACATTGCTTCTTATCTAAGGATGACCCCTGAGACATTAAGTAGAATAAAGAAATCTTGATTTCAATCAATGTAATGATAGCTGAATGCCTTTAATTTTAAGGAAAAATAATAATGATGCATCGCAACGATTTAATTAATGATTTGAAAGCACGCACTGAGGAGGTTATTCTCGAAGCAAGAAAATTTAATACCCTTTCAATAGATGAATTGAATTATAGAAGTAAGCCTTCCAGTTGGAGTATACTAGAGTGTTTGGAGCATTTGAACAGGTATGGGGACTTCTATTTGCCTGAAATTGATAATCGACTTACGATGGCACAGGCCTCTAAGATGGAGAGGTTTAATAGCGGTTGGTTAGGTAATTATTTTGCCGTGAGTATGCTTCCTAGGGAGAATGGAAAGTTAAACAAAATGAAAACGTTCAAGTCGATGAATCCAATTCTTTCTCGCCTTGGCATAGAGGTGGTTACCAAATTTCTAGATCAGCAAAAACAGATGCTGAGCTTACTTACAAGAGCAGAATATGTTGATTTGAATAGGGTGAAAACATCGATTAGTATTAGTAAATGGATCAAGCTAAGATTAGGGGATACACTGCGTGTGGTGGTTTATCACAACCAAAGGCATATTCTTCAGGCAGAAAAAGTTTTAACTTCCTTAAAGGTGGCGGTGAATACTTGATAGCTAATTTGTAATGAGGTTGAAGAAAATAAATAACTTGTTTAAAAATGCTTTTTATAATTTAAGAAGCTTTTTTTATCTACGGCTTAGCTATTTCATTTTTTTTGCCGTTATTGTTGATGATAGTTGTCGCTATCAGCATTTTGTTTAATGTTCTGATTTTACTAGATCAACGACATCATGCTTATGTTTCACTAAAAGAAAGGAGGTACCATGTCTAGTCCCACGAAAATTTTGTCACACAATGTTACACTTAAATCTGAAGTGTGAAGATTTGATTCACCTCGTGACAATTAGTGTAACAGATAAAATTGAAATGAGGATTTTTTGACCGGTGGATGCTTTGAATGAAGTGTCCGTTCCTGAAAGGGTTGACCCTGACTGTAAAGTTGGGACGTCAAGGGCTTACGAGTACCCGGCCAATATCTAGGTCGGGTATTTTTTTATGGTGCCCCAATGTCTTGAGTAATAATATTATTTTGTAAGTATAGAATATGTCTTAAGATCCGTGAGACGGATATAGGAGGCAAATGGATTTAGTTTTTGCGTAGCATCTTTTGGCAATCATTCAGACTAATTGATTCCTAAGTATAAAATATAGGAGAAGAATGCAATGAGCACAGGCATATCGTGTTTTATTTGCTCTTGCGAAGTTGATGATGCGTGAGATGAGCTTATCTCATCCATAAGCTCATCGTTTTTGAAAATCAATATTTTGATAACCCTCCCTTGTTCGTTAAATACTTTAAATTCTCCTTGCCGAAGGTCATTCGAAAATTTACCCTGACTCATTAGATCGCCACTTCGAAAATAGGAATTATACTTCCCGTGTTTCTTGCCTTGTTGATATTCTTCTTCAATAAGAAGTTCACCGGAATCATAATAAAACCTCCAAAGCCCGTCACGTAATCCTTCTACATAATGACCTTCATTTATAAGGATGGCGTTCTTATTAAATTCTTTCCATTTTCCGTTTTTATGTTTTTCGGGAATTCTCTTTTTTTCTTTGAACTTAAAGAGTCGCTTAAGGAATTTGATCATATCTCTTTCTATATCAATAATACGCTACGCAGTTTCATAATCACATTTTTTATTTTTAGCAATTAACAATGTGGTTTATTTAAATAATTGTAACAAAGACCGTTATGCGAACGGCCATTTAATTCTTTGTATCTCCATTCACTTTGGCGGATGTAATTACTCACCGGCTTTTCTATTTCAAACAGCTCAATAATTACCCATCCAGATCATCACTCTTCAGTAGCACTTTTTCTTATCCGCTTTATTTTCTCTCTCAAAGTCTTTCTGTCAATGCCTAGGGTACGTGCAGCACGTGAAATATTGTTTCGATGGGTGCCTAGCACTTTCATAATGTACTCATGCTCAATTTCAACCAAAGGTCTATCGGCTCCTCTATCCTGATAAGCAGAGTACCTGAAAGCTTCTGGCAAATCGGGGATATCAATAATATCATCTTCTACCAAAATGGTGAGTCGGTGGATTAGATTTTGAAGTTCTCTCACATTGCCTGGCCAGTCATGTGCTTTGAGAGCTTTCATGGCCTTATCTGTAAAATGAATTTCTTGCTTACCCAGCTCCTTGGCGTATTTGGTCAGGAAATGGCTTGTTAATAATTCGATGTCATCTCCTCTTTCACGCAGCGGGGGCAAATGAATGGTAATGATATATAGCCTGTAATATAAATCTTCACGGAAAAGTCCTTTCTTAACCAGTTCCATAAGGTCTACGTTTGAAGCAGCCACAACGCGCACATTTACCTTTTCAGCTTTTTTTGATCCTACCATGTAGAACTCTTTGTCTTGAAGCACACGTAAAAGCTTGGCCTGCATGGCCATGCTTGTATTACCGATTTCATCGAGAAAAATTGTACCTCCGTCAGCTGTTTGAAAAAACCCTGCTCTGGTTTCGCTGGCTCCGGTGAATGCACCCTTTACATGACCAAACAATTCACTCTCTAATAAAGAATCAGGAATACCTCCACAGTTTACAGGAACAAATGGCGTTTGAGTTCCGCTGCCATAATGCAACGCACGTGCTACAAGCTCTTTTCCAGTTCCGCTTTCACCGGTTATTAATACTGTTGCATTAGTAGTTTTGGCTTTTGCAATGGTTTGAAATACTTTGAGCATGGGCTCCGAAGTTCCAATGATTCCAAAAGTATGGGCATCAATTTTCGTGTTTCTTTGTTTCCTTCCTTTTAAGGTTTTTGATAGTACTCTTTCTACTGAGTTAAAAAGCTCACTTTCAGTAAAGGGCTTTACGAGGTACTCTTCGGCTCCTATCTTTATTGAATGCACAGCCCCTTCTATGGAAGGGAAGCCTGTAATCACCAAAACTCCTACATGCTTATAATTCTCCGATACGTGCCGCACCAATTGCATGCCATTCTGTTCAGGCATTTTCAAATCTGTGATTACGAGGTCAATGTCTACTGAACTAAGTATAGCTATTGCAGACTGAACCTGGTGGGCGGTATAAATCCGGAAAGAAGCAGCCTCCAAATTTCTTTTAATTAATTCAATGGTCTCCACGGAATCATCTACTACTAATACATTTGTGTTACTATTATTCATGCTGGTTTAACTTATTGTTGTGTTTTATTGGTAATTGTATTTCAAACTTGCTCCCTTTCCCCGGTTGACTCTGTACATTCACCTTTCCATTGTGCGCGCTGACAATACCCTGCACTACGGAAAGCCCCAGTCCGGTTCCTTGGCCCACTGGTTTGGTGGTATAGAAGGGTTCAAATATCTTTTTTTTAACTGCTGGTGGCATCCCATGGCCATTATCCTTTATAATTAGGGAGACATATTCCGGTTTTGATGTCGTTTTGATCAATAGATTACCACCATTGGGCATAGCGTGAATCGAATTGGTAATCAGATTTACCAATACTTGGCTCATTTGTACCGCATCCGCTTGTATAGTAGGTAATGGCTCTTGTAATTTTTGTGTAATTGTGATTTTGTTTCCCTGATAGCGGGCATCTATAAAATACAAAATATTAGAGATCACCTCGTTTAAATGGACGGTAGTAATTTGCTGAGGCATTTGCCTGGAAAAGAACATCAATTTTTTGATGATCTCCCGGGTATACAATGAAGCTTTTATAATTCGTTCCAGATCCTCCTCTTGTTGATGCATAAGCATCCCGCCTTTTTTTATCAATTGTGAAAACCCAAGAATTCTTCCCAATGGTTCATTGAGTTCATGAGCGATGCCAGCTGTTAATTCACCGATGAGTGCCAGTCGCTCTACATGTTGCAATTGTATTTGAAGTGACTTTCGTTCCTCCTCAATGGTGGTGCGTTTGGTGACCAGACTAAGTTCTCTGGCAATGGCCCGAAGCAAGCTTCTTTCTTCTTTTAAAAAGGGTTGTTTTGCATTAATGGCACTATGACTTCTGTAACCGACCTCTACCAATCCATTTTGTTTACCCTCCACATTTATTGATTCGGATAGAAAATACTTTGCGTATCCAAATTTTGGTGTTTTGAATTGAGATTTTCCTATTGTAATTTTTGCTTCGGCCAGCCTGGAGTGTTGAAGAGCAGCAGGCAGAATGCTTAATGTTTTTGTAGCGACACTGTGTAAATCGTTTTTTGATTGAAGGGCAATACGTGAGAGCTCATAAAGGCACTTGAGTTCTTTAATGCGTTCTTTGAGTTTGAGTTCTGGACTGCTTTTGGTCATAATTTTGCTGCAAGTTAGAGGGAGGTATTCAGATAAACGGGAAGTATTGATTAAAAACAAATTTACTGGGTAAAAATTCCCCAATGAGTCATTATTGTGCATTTATTTTACATGCTTTATCACAATTGGAGGAGGAAAGGCCTTTTAATCTTTGGCACAGATTTGGACTAATAACCTTAGATATTGTGTGGAAATTGGATTTATAGGAACTATTATTTATGACAACAGCAGAAAAGAGAATTGTTACGCTGATAGATTACAATCGGTTAATGCAGCTTATTGAGCCACTTCGTGTAAAGCGTGAAATGCCGATTTACATGGAGAAGCTATTGGCAAAGTTGCAGGGAGCAGAATTAGTGGATCAACAAGAAGTGAGTAAGAATATAATAACGATGAATAGTAAAATCCTATTGAAGAACCTAATCAATGGGAGAGTGGCAGAGATAACCCTGACTTATCCAAAGGATTCCAATCCTATGAATTCCAGAATCTCTGTGCTTTCAGATATTGGCGTATCTCTCTTGGGAAACAAAAAAGGTGAAATCGTTACATGGCAGACCCCCGTTGGTCAGGGAGAGTTTTGTGTGGAGGAAGTGTTGTACCAACCGGAGGCCTCTAAAGAATTCCAGCTTTAGACTAGATTGTAAGGGGTTTAAGGATAAAGCGGGTTAGGTGGCCCCGGAGAGCGAAAGTTTTCCGGGGCTTTTTTGTGCTAACAAAGGGATTATGAAAAGGGTGAGCGATCACTAATGCAGTAAAATTATTGAAACCACTGCCTTTTTAGACAACAATTTTTTCCATCTCGTTTCACTGTAGTTTAAGACTCTTCGTAAGTACTGGTCTTATTTATTGAAATGATACTACTCGTTTGTTATAAGTTTCTCCCCAATTCTTTCAATTGTTTTCCAGTTTCGTGTGGTAATATCCTTTCCAAAGTACTTTTCTAATGCTTCCATCGCTTTTGGTGTTTTAGATTTTGAAAGATCAAGAACACTAAATATGATTTTGTCCTTTTTTTCTAGAATGACGTAAGAGTTATCAACGCTTTTCCATGGTAGTTTTAGTTCGGTGTTGCTATTTTTCTTTAAAAATGAAACATACAATCGAATGTCCTTATTGACTTTTATACCTTTAAAGGGATTGGTGTTCAACAAGCTGGTAATACTCTCTGCCTTTCTTATTATAGTCGGAATGGGAAAGCCAAACGATTTCTCCAAATGTGTAGAAATCTTATTTTCAAGGTCATTATCATTGGATTCAAATAGGATATTTCCGGAATTTAGAATAGTGACAATGTTAGTAAGCTTTAACTTTTTCAACGTTACACAAAGATCATCCATTGGTACTTTATGATGGCCACCCACATTGATCCCGCGAAGGAAGGCAATGTACTTTTCTTTTATTTTCATTCAATATTTTAAGGCTGATATCTTGTTTGTCAATAAATTAGTTGGCTAAAGCTATTCCTTTAGCTAACTAATTCAAAGATTGCAATTCGCCTGGCTAATTATTTATAAATGCAGTATTAAGTGTAGGCCAGGTTTTACTTGTGATACACGACTTTTCCCCCAACGATGGTGTATAGCACCTCGGTCTTTTTAATATCCTCCGTTGGAATGGTTAAAAGATCTTGGGAGAGTATTACCATGTCACCTAGCTTCCCCATCTCAAGGGTACCTTTCGTTTTTTCGCTATGTGATGCATAGGAAGATCCATAGGTATAGTACTTAATAGCATCCTTCATAGGTAATCTTTGCTCCTCATAGCGGGTTACGATGTCATAAATGATGTCAATTGGATTGAGTGAACTTACAGGCCAATCGGTACTCCAAGCCAGCATTGCATTGTTTTCTAATAGCGTTTTCCACATATCTACTTGATGACCTCTTTCTGTGCCTAATCTTTTTTCCCTATACTCTTGATTGCCTGTGATATGAGGTTGCATGGAGGCTACTACCCCAAGTTCTCCAAACCGTTTGGTGTCAGAAAGAATATTTACTGTATTGTGTTCCACGCGATTTCTTAGGCTTTTGTTCCCTGATTTTTTCTGCGCAACTTCTATTGCATCCAGCGCCCAGGTTACGGCTTTGTCTCCAATAGCATGAATAGCCACTTGAAAATTATTGGCATTTGCTTTTTCTACCAGTGCATTCAAATCCTCTTTTTCATAGCGGCCAATGCCACTGTTTCCCGGGTTGTCAGTGAAAGGCTCGTACATGAAAGCGGAGAGCGCACCCAACGATCCGTCCATAAAGATTTTGATGGGCCCTGTCTGAATCATGTCGTCTCCATCAGATGTTTTTGCCCCTGCTGCTATTAGTGAATCCAATTGTGTGGGAGCGTATCCCAGATTGGTTCGTAGGGTTAACGTCCCTTCATTATTCATTTTCTTTAAAATAGATAATCCTGCTTGTGGGGTCAGAGGCATGGTAGTGATACTTGTTAGCCCTAAAGAATTCGCATGTTGTTGGGTCATTTTAAAGATGGCTTCCATATCAATAGGGTGAGAAATGGAATTAGTAGCAAGGTCTTGTGCATTTTCTTTTAGAATCCCCGTAGGCTCTCCGGTTTTTGCATCGAACACTATTTCACCCCCTTCAAGCTGTGGCATACCCTTGACAATACCAGACTCTTTTAGGGCAAGACTATTAAGCCATAACGCATGGGCACCTCCGCGACTAAGTACTACTGGGTTTTCAGGTGCTGCTTCATCTAATATTTCTTTTGTAGGCCAGCCTTCTCCTCCAAATAAGGTCGGACTGGGAAAGGGACCGACACCCCAGATGGGTGTACCCGGAGATATCTGCTTTTCTGTTATCCAATTACTGAGTGTATTCTTAAGTTCTTCAATTGTTTTAGATCTATTGAGGTCAACTTCTGTTAGCCTTTGACCTCCCCAGAAGGCATGGATATGTGAATCTACGAAACCAGGTAAGACTAACTTGCCGGCTGCATCGATCACTTTTGTTTTATCACCCTTCAGTTTTTCAATCTCCGAACTGGTTCCCAGTCCTACTATCTTGCCATCACGCACAGCAATGGCTTCAACCATTGGATTGGCTTCATCTACTGTATATATTTTTGCGTTAGTCACGATTAAATCTGCGGGAGGTTCGGTTGAACACGAGCTTATAACAGCTACCAGCGCGAGAAGTATGAAATTTGAAATGAAGTATTTTGACATAGGAAAATTGGTCATAGTTAATTTTTTAACATTATTTACTCCGATTGCTATCGAGATTATTTAGGAGTAACCTGATATCTGTGATCAGATCAAAACCATAGTCTAATTTATACCAATGGCACTTATCTAGTCACAATACGTATCTGCTATAGAAATTGCTTGTGAAATGATATCAAGTCCTTCATCTACCTGGTCTTTGTTGATGATTAGGGGAGGGGCAATGAAGATATAGTTCCAACGCACAAAGGTGAACATGCCTAGCTCCTTGATTTTGGTTGCTATTTTATTAGTAACCTCCATTTGATCAGGTTTTGCGTTCCATGGTGTTACAGGTTCTTTTGTTTTCCTGTTTTTCACGAGTTCAATACATCCCAGCAAACCTGTATTTCTGAAATCACCAATGCTCTGATGTTTTGTTTTCAGTGCCTCAATCTGATCTTCAATGTACTTGCCCATCTTTATTGTATTTGCAAAGAGATTATCACTTTCGTAGATATTTATCACCGCCAGTGCAGCTGCACATGAAAGGGGATGGGCAGAATAGGTTAAACCAAGTGGCAGCGGTTTCTCATCGAAATGATGGGCAATCTTATCGCTTACAATTACTCCTCCTAAAGGAAGGTATCCAGAGGTTAATCCTTTTGCCATGCAAATAATATCAGGGACCACACCATGGTTATCTACCCCAAACCATTTCCCTGTACGGCCAAAGCCACTCATTATCTCATCAGAAATAGTAAGGATGCCATATTTGTCGGCAATAGCCTTTACTTTTTTCCAATAACCTGGAGGATATTTAATACAACCCGATGATCCGGATTCACCCTCTATGAGGATGGCTGCTACGCTATCAGGGTTTTCATATTTAATTACTTGTTCCATGTGCACTGCTGCACGTTCACTGCATTCCTCAGGTGTACTGCTGTACCAGGGACAACGATAGAAATAAGGGTTTTCTACGTGAATAAAGTTAGGAGCCTGATGCGCATCTACCGGGTGTTTGCGGGGATCTCCTCCTACAGAGAATGCACCATGAGTGGAGCCATGGTAAGACCGGTAAAGAGAAATTATTTTTGATCTTCCTGTATAAATTCGAGCAATTTTGATTCCGTTTTCAATGGCTTCTGCGCCACCCAACGTAAAGAATATTTTATTGAGTCCTTGGGGCGAAATTTCAGCTATTTTTTTTCCCAGCTTACCCCGTATCTCTGTGGCAGCTGCTGGTGCAACATAATTCACCTCATTCATTTGTTCAATGATGGCGTTATTTACCCGCTTATCCCCATGCCCAATGTTCACATTCATCAACTGAGAAGAGAAATCTATGATTCTTTTTCCATTGGCTTCGTGAAGGTACACGCCTTCCGTTTTAACAATATTAAGTGGATTAAGACCTCCTTGTTTTGACCAGGAAAACAATGTATGTTTTAGATTGTCTTGAAATGCAGTTGATGTCATAGGAGCTGGGAGTAATCTTTTAACAAATTAAATTCTATTTGGGATTATTCAAAATGACCAGTTTGCCAACTGATCAATGGTGAAAATTTCAACCTACTATTATTCGTAATCAACTCATCCAATTGGTTTTGGCTTCCGGGTTCCACTTGATAGTGGTCTTTTTCATTTGCGTCCAAAACTCGATGGAGCTTTTCCCGGTAATATCCCCTGAGCCAAAGCGAGAGTCATTCCATCCACCAAATGAAAAGGGTTCACGCGGTACTGGCACTCCAATGTTTATACCAATCATACCTGCACTTGCTTTTTCAGTCACATATTTTGCAATACTTCCGCTTTGTGTAAATACAGCAGCCGCATTTCCATAGGTAGACTGGTTTTCAATTTCAATGGCTTCGTCTAAAGTCTTGGTTCTTATGATGGCTAAGACTGGTCCAAATACTTCTTCCTTCGCTATCGCCATATCTGGAGTGACAAAATCAATGATGGTGGGGCCTACATAAAATCCACCTTCTGAACCGGGCACAGTAGCATTACGGCCATCAACCAAAACTTTGGCTCCGGCTTGTTCTGCCTCTGTAATATATTTTTCAATCCTTTCTTTAGCTGCTTTTGATATTACTGATCCTAGGTTTTTTCCCGGTATAATTTTTTTGGCTTCCTCACACACACTTTAGCGATGATGTGATCAATTTCTCCAACCCCCACCATGGCCGATGCAGCCATGCATCTTTGCCCAGCGCATCCACTCATAGAAGCGGTGATGTTGGCTGCAGTCATTTCAAGCTGGGCATCTGGCAACACAATCAAGTGATTCTTTGCTCCACCAAGTGACAGGCAGCGCTTTAAGTTGCTAGTGGCTCGTTTGTAAACGATCTTAGCCACTTTAGTTGACCCAACAAAAGAAATCGCTTTGATATTAGGATGATCACAAATGCTTTCCACAATTTCTTTGGTACCATGCACGATATTAAAAACGCCATTGGGCAGTCCGGCCTCCTGAAGTATTTCTGCGATGCGATTGGCGGTAAGCGGCACGCTCTCTGAAGGTTTTAAAATCATACAATTGCCCAGAGCAAGCACGTTGGGTATCGTCCAATTCGGTACCATACAGGGGAAGTTAAAAGGAGTGATGCTAGCCATCACGCCTAAAGGAATTCTTTCTGTTTTGCAATCAACCCCCTTACTTACTTCCAGGATTTCTCCTGGTATCAATTGAGGGAGTGAAACGGCAAACTCAGTTAGTTCAATCGCTTTGTCTATTTCAGCCTCAGCCTCGCTTTTTATTTTCCCGTTTTCGAGAGAAATTAATTCGGTGAGTTCTGCCCGGTATTTTTGTAGCAAGTTTCTGTAGTTAAAAAATATTTGAACCCGTTCTTTGATGGGAGTTGCCGACCAGGAGGGAAAGGCCAGCATGGCTGCAGACACAGCTTTATCCAAAGTTGCTTTACCAGAGATAGGCACTTTGGACAGCAGACTTCCGTCCAAAGGGCTGATTACATCCAATTTTTCTTCTGAGAATGGGGCAAACTCCCCATTGATGTAGTTGCGGACTTCAGGAAATCTTAATTCTGCTACAATCATTTTATTTATATTTTATAAGATCAAAAATTTTATCGTTTTGCCGCAGAACTGAATATAAAAGTCATCAAAATGAGGCTTCAATGTGTTTTCTGCGTGTACCCTGTGGTTAAATATTTTCTATGATTCCATTCATGTATTTTCTTGTTTGTCTTGCTAAAAGAAAACTTAAATTAGGAACTTTAAATTTATTCCGCCATGAAGAAATCATTATTCGTCTTTCTTTTGCCTGATTATATTCTTATTCAGAGGCACGAAGAAAAGAGTCAACCTGCCGCAGCCTGGCATCCAATAAAACAACTAGCCTTGATGACCATTTTTGGCCCCTTAGTTTGGAGAAGTATTGGTCCTTATAGAGGGGGAAGGTCAGTTGCTGCCGTTGGTGTAATGGGTGACTCTCTTACCTATTATATGGGTAATACAGGAGGAGAGTCTGGAAAACGGAAGATGCGGGTGTGTCATGGAGGAATATTTCTGATGGCTATTTCAAAACAGGTTCTGTGGGAGCAATCGCTGTCTCTGACAGTGATCCCAATGTAATTTACGTAGGAATGGGGGAACATGCCGTCAGGGGAGTAAGTACCTCTTATGGGGATGGGGTTTATAAATCTACCGATGCCGGAAAAACCTGGAAGAACATGGGGTTGGAACTTACTCGACATATTTCTGACATTCGAATACACCCAAATAATCCCGATATCGTGTACGTTGCTGCCCAGGGAGCATTGCATGGAGCAGCCCCTGAACGAGGCGTGTTTAAATCGGTGGATGGTGGAATTAACTGGAAGAAGATTCTATATGTTGATGAGAACACGGGTTGTTCTGATCTTAGTATGGACATGACCAACCCCCGCGTTTTATATGCCGCTATGTGGGACCATAGAAGGCTACCCTGGCAGGTAATAAGCGGTGGAAAAGGAAGTGGTCTTTATAAATCCACAGATAGTGGAGAAACATGGAATAAAATTCAGGAAGGATTGCCAAAGGAATTGGGTAAGATGGGTGTATCGGTAAGCCGTTCCAATCCTGATAAAGTATACGCACTGGTAGAAAGTGATACCCAAAAAGAACAAGGCGGATTATTTGTTTCTAATAATGGAGGTAAAAACTGGAGTCGCATCAGCAAAGACCACAGACTGGTGCAGCGTGCCTGGTATTATATTGAAGTAATTGCTGATCCTCAAAATGAGAATATAGTTTACGTGCTTAACTCCCCAGGGCTAATGTCAATTGATGGAGGTAAAACATGGTCAAATCTGTCAGGGACACACGGTGATTATCACGACCTGTGGATCAATCCGAACAACAATCAAAATATGATTATTTCCAATGATGGAGGAGCCGCCATTACCGTAAATCAAGGTGGTACCTGGTCTACTCAGGCCAATATGCCCACTGCGCAATTTTATCGTGTTAACACGGATAACCTTTTTCCATACAATATATATGCAGGCCAGCAAGATAATTCTTCTGTGAAGATACAAAGTAGAAATGTGGGAGGGTATGCCATTGATGAGCACAACTGGCAGTCCTCAGCTGGAGGCGAAAGCGCTTTTCTGGCATTTGATCCAGAAAACCCCCGTTATGTAATGGGCGGAAGTTACCAGGGAACAGTAGAGGTGCTGGATACACAAACAGGTGAAGGCAAAGGGGTGATGATCGCGCCCATCCAATACCAAGCGCTTCAGCCGAAGGACATGAAATACAGGTTCAACTGGAATGCCCCTGTCGTTTGGTCAAAGTTTGAAAATGCCTTTTACCATGGAGGAAATCATTTGTTGAAAACAAAAGACATGGGGCGGTCATGGGAGGAAATATCGCCAGATCTGACACGCAACGATGAAAGTAAGTTGGGAGTAAGTGGTGTGCCTTATACCAATGAGGGGGCGGGAGGTGAGAATTATGGCACCCTTGCCTATGTAAAAATTCACCCTAATGAGAAGGGGGTAATCTGGACAGGAAGTGATGATGGTTTGGTCTACCTTACTCGTGATGAAGGAAAGACATGGACAAATGTTACTCCAGCGGGACTGAAAGAATGTTTGATCAATAGTATTGAAGTTTCCCCTCATGATAATGCGACCGCATACATTGCCACTACCAGGTACAAGTTCAACGATTTTACGCCTGCTATCTACAAGACAACTGATTATGGGAAATCATGGACAAACATTTCCAACGGAATTCCTTATGGTGCCTATACACGCGTAGTGCGCGAGGATGATGTGAGAAAAGACTTATTGTACGCTGGAACTGAAACCGGATTTTACATTTCGTATGATGGAGGCAAAAACTGGAGTGCCCTTCAGTTGAATTTACCGGTGGTTGCGATTACGGATATGATGATACGCCAAGGAGACCTTGTAGCCTCCACACAAGGACGTGCCTTTTGGATTTTGGATGACCTCGGATTGTTGCGCCAATACAACCCTTCACATACGGGATTGCAACTCTTTCAGCCAGACGATGCCGTTCGTGTTTCGGGTAGAAGTGCATTTGATGGTGTACTGGATGACGATGATATGGAACAAAGCGCAGCTTCGGGCACCAATGCACCTACCGGTGTGGTGATGTACTACAGCCTGCCTGATGATGTGAAAGAAGGAGATAAGATTACGCTGACAATTACTGATGCAAATGGTAACGAGGTAAGAAGTTATTCTTCTGAAAAGAACAAGGATTTTGTTTCCTATCCAGGAGGTCCTAGAGCAGATGCTAGTTTGCCAACAAAGGCGGGAATGAACAGATTTGTTTGGGACATGAGATACCCCACTGTGTTGGGTGCGCCAAAAGTATTTATAGAAGGAAGTTACAGTGGCCACAAAGCATCTCCAGGAAAATATCAGGCAACCATAAAATCAGGAAATCAGGAGCGCACTGTTTCTTTCAATATATTACCTCACCCAGGAATTACAGCAACAGATGCAGAATACCAAGACCAGCATCTGACCATGTTGGCCATTGAGAAAGGCCTCAACGAAATTCATGGATCGGTTAATAAGATGGCGTCAGCTCGTGAGCAAATCAATGGCTTAATTAAGATATTGGAAGGCAAATCATCATCAAAAGAAGTTGTAGAGGCCGGTAAGGCATTGGTAAAGAAGATGGAAGACTGGGACGCTAAGCTGGTACAAAGAAAAGCAGAGAGCAATGATGATATTATCAACTTTGTAAATATGCTGAGCGCAGATTATATTTTCTTAAAAGGGGAGTTGGATACTAACATTCCTTATGTAACCCAGGGTGTTAAAGATCAGTTAAAAGCTTTGGATGCACGTTGGCAACCCTTGAAGTCTCAATATGAATCTTTTGTTGAGAAGGAAATCCCTTCGTTCAATAGTCAGTGTCAATCTTCCAACATTGGTAAGGTGACCATTCCTTAAAGTTTTATCAGGTTAAATTAGCAAGTGCCATCCCGGAGCAATCCTGGATGGCTTTTTGTCTTTTTAGTGCTATGATGAGCAGTGAAATAATTAATGATTGAGACTAGATAAAGGAGGAGGGGTTTACTTTGCCTTTTGAACGATGCTGATTTGTCCATTGTTACCCGCCACAATTATTAATGAACCATTCCTTGCCTTTCGCAGTGTATGAAATCCTTCCTCATCAGATACGACCTGCCAATTTTTACCACCATCTGTTGAAAAGTCTGTGCCCGTAGGGCCGGTGGACAATAAAACATTTTTAGAAATGAATTCAACGCATTCACGGTAGCCACGCACTGCTTCGGCAGGTGTGCTCCATGTTTTACCCCCGTCTGTTGAGTATAAGTTATGCTTGTGGCTTAAAGTAGGCTTCGTGTAATCACCACCTACTATTATCATTCTTGATCCATCAATGGCTACTGAGTATATACCAGTAGTACTTTCCCCTTGAGTGATAGGTGGTTCAATTGTGTTCCATGTATTTCCTTTATCTTCAGACACCCATAGCCTGGAAATTACTCCACCTGTAGCAATGATAACTTTCTTTTTTCCAATGCATCTGATGCCAGTTCCGCTGGCCGCGAATGAACCCTCACCTTCATTTAGTGCTGGACGATTTGTAAGCTCAGTCCATGAACTTCCTCCGTCATTGGTTTGAAGTATCAACATTTTTCCATCAATGGCATCTCCATAAGCCAAGCCTTCATTTTCATTCCAAAAATCGATGCCATCAAAAAAAGCTGTTTCACTTTCATTGGTATAAACATTTTTCCAGGTATTTCCTCCATCCACAGTCAAAAATATTTTTGCAGGAGATCCCGCGTTGGCGACAACAACTTTCTTATCGCTAAAAGCATATACGGATCTGATGCTAAAATTTTCCTGACCTTCTATTTGGGTAAACCTCCATGACTTAGCTCCGTTGGTTGAAATGCCGACCCATCCATTGCTTCCACCCAGCCAGGCCGTTTTATCATCGACAACAGATAAACCCCTAAAGGACGCACTGCTTTTGTGAGTGATCTTTTGAAGATGATAGGTTTGCGCAGACAGCGCGCATGAACAATGGAGGAGTATTAAAATCAAGAGTGTTTTCATAGGTCTAATGTACAATGAAATTCAAATATGTATATATGGATGTATTCTTATAGGTTTGGAACTCCCCTGAAATAATTCAATATTTGATTTGGCAGCGGATATTTAAATGTTGAAAGATCAAATCATTGCTTCGTTTACCAGTGTGGTCATAATAGATGAAGATGTTTTATTTGCAGTCAGGGAAGGGGATGATATTTGTTAAAGACAGTAAAAATCCATTATCAGATTCACGGGAGAGCAGAAGTACATCGATCAATTTCTTTGGAATAATTTATAACTTGTTAAAATAATACCGCTAGCACCATGGAATCTATTAATTGGCAGAAAGCTTTACAGCCACTCATTAAAAAATATAAGGGCAAACAACACCCACTGAATCATCATCACAATCCATATGAGTTATTGGTGATGGTGGTTTTATCGGCCCGGGATTCCGATCGAAACATCAACAATATTGCCCCCGAGCTTTTTAATGCCTATCCCGATATGGCTGCCTTAAGTAAAGCGGATGTTGATTCGCTTTACCCTTTCGTGAATAAAGTGATGAGTTCAAGAAAAAAAGCTACTTGGCTTATTGAGATAGCCACACAGCTTAAGGAAGATAAGAATATTCCAACCACGTTGAACGAATTGATCGCTTTGCCTGGTATTGGCAGGAAGTCTGCGAATGTGATCATGCGCGAGCTGGGCGCAAAGGCTGAAGGTATTGTGGTTGATTTACACGTAGTGCGGGTGGCACCACGCCTGGGGCTGGCTACCGGAACAGATCCTAAGAAATTGGAGAAGCAGATGATGGAAATACTAGATGCCAAGGATTGGGGCGAAGTGGGAATGGCTATTTCATTTCTTGGAAGGGAAACTTGTCGACCAAGTAATCCTAAGTGTGCCGAGTGTGTAATGGAAAATGTATGTGCTTACACAAAAACATTGTAAGAAAATGGATTTTCACTTCATTCTTCTCATGGGTAATTAAAGCAATCACCTCTTTTACAATTTCTTGAATGATAGTAGACGGCCTATTAAATCTTTATACAATCCACATAAGTTGAGTTGATCTATTTGTAGAAGGTTCGCATGCCGGCTCGAAGCATAATGGTAGCAGTGTAAATAATTACCACAATCACCAACCAGCGAAGTGCATCCAGGGGTAATGATTTTACAATGAAGGCTGCAATTAAGACACCTATAATTCCTGTGATGGCGATGGCAAAGGAAGCTTTCCGGTTGTAGGCACCCTCCCTTATAAACCGTATGGAAGCCAAGGGCATAAGAAACGCACACGAGCCCATCATAATAGGAAAAGCTACTGCCGGAGACATACCTAGCGCAAATACCAACGCCATGCATGGAGCATATAATCCAATACCGGCAGTCATGAGTGCACCGAGAATAAAATTAACAACTACCGCTAAGATCAATTTACCTCCTACTAACTGAATCGCTTCTCCACCGCCTTCCATCCAACCCATTTTTGTTGCAAGCATAAAACCAGCGGTAATAAACAAGGCAACGCCCATTGTCAATCGGATGTTGCGCTCAGGTAACTTGGCAACAATGCCCGCCCCCAAAAATGCGCCAGCGCCTGCAGCCAGTATCATAAGTATCAATGTGATCGGCTCGACTTCTACAATTTGAATGAAGATAATACCTTGTGCGATGGTGGGGATTGTATTGGCCACGTTCAATGTTCCAGGAAGAAGTCGATCTTCCGTTTGCTTCATGAATTTGAACAACGTTGTCTCAATGGCAAATGAACCAATACCCAAGGCGTCAAAGAAGTTACCAACAAAACCAATGAAACCGGTTTTAACCCAACTATTGTTTTCGAGTCGTCCCTTGTGTTTGAGGTAATCTGAAAAGAGGGTTAGTGCTACCCAACAAGCAAGAAGAAGAAAGACAACCCAGAGTATAGTGATCATAGTGCATTCGGTATTTGGCCGTAAGTAATGGATATATTTTTTATATTTGATAATAGCCGCATTCAAAAATTAAAAAAAAAGATTATGAACAGCTATCCCAGTATTTTCAATGATGTGATTGGACCTGTGATGCGGGGCCCTTCCAGTTCTCATTGTGCGGCTTCACTGCGCATCGGGAGACTGTGCCGCGATTTAATGGATGGCGACATCAAAGAAGTATTGATCGAGTTTGATCCAAACGGTTCGTTGGCGACCACCCACAAGGGCCAGGGATCAGACATGGGACTATTTGGCGGGTTCCTTGGCTGGGAAGCGCATGATGAACGATTGCCTCGTTATTTACAAGAGATAGATGAAGCAGGTATTAAAATTACCATTGACATTCATCCAATCGGAGCGACCCATCCCAATACCTATAAGCTTACTTTAAAAAACGACAAAGAAACCCGAACAGTTACCGCCTTATCTACAGGTGGTGGAATGATTCAGGTAATTGAGATAGACGGTGCTTCTGTGTTGATGGCGGGTGATTTTTATGAAACACTGATTTATGTAAAGTCAGGAGAGCAGGTAATGGAATTCTTAAAGGAATCAATTGCTTATGATGAAATAGCTATTCATCAGGGTGATGTGGCTTTTATTGAAGTAAAGTCAGATCAATTTTTGCCTTCCGGTATAATGGAGGAGTTGAGGGGGATGGAGGAGGTTTTGTTCATTAAAAGATTATCACCTGTACTTCCTGTATTGGCACGCAAAGACTTATCTGTACCCTTTATTACTGCTGCGGAAATGCTGGAGTACAATAGAGACAAGAACTTGTCGCTGTGGGAACTGGCCGTTCACTACGAAAGTACACGCGGAAATATTTCTCATGAAGAGGTGTTTGAGAAGATGCGCCACATCGTAGGTATCATGAGTAATGCCATCGAGTTGGGTTTGAAGGGGACCTCCTATGATGATCGCATATTAGGACCTCAGTCCCTGAATTTCAATAGGCAAATGAAAAGGAAGAAGCTTGTTGAGGGAGATGTGTTGAATGAAGTAATATTGTATACCTCGGCCATGATGGAGGTGAAGAGTTCGATGGGAGTAATTGTGGCTGCGCCTACCGCTGGTTCATGCGGGGCGTTACCGGGGGCAGTCATTGGAACTGCCAATGTTTTAAAATTATCGGAAGATGATAAAGTGAAAGCCATGCTGGCAGCTGGCATCATTGGTGTCTTTATCGCTGCCCATGCCACTTTTGCTGCTGAAATGGGTGGTTGTATGGCAGAATGTGGCTCCGGTTCGGGCATGGCCGCTGCGGGTATAGTGACACTGAGAAAGGGTAGTCTCAATCAAACATTGGCTGCGGCATCCATGTCTTTACAATCTTCTTTAGGGATGATCTGCGATATGATTGCCGATAGGGTGGAAGCCCCCTGCTTAAATAGGAATGTGCAAGCGGCTACGCATGCTATCTCCAGTGCCAACATGGCGCTGGCAGATTATGATCAGGTGATTCCATTGGATGAAGTAATTGAAACCATGAAGAAAGTGGGGGATGCTATTCCTAACACCTTGCGGTGCACCGGACTTGGAGGACTTGCCATTACCAAGACAGCCAAAAGGATTGAAGCCATGCTGGCTGAAAAGGAAGGGGTACCGAACAAAACCTTCTTTAAGGTGTGTTGATTAAAGCTTAAGAGATTTCAAATAAAAAAGGCTGATGGATTTCCATCAGCCTTTTTCTTTATGATTTGTTGCTATTTAGAAATAGAACATCAGATTGATAGTTCCATTCAAATTATCAAGACCAATTCCAAGTGATTGGAATCCGCTATTGTCATAACGATCAGTTTTGATGGTACTTACCGCACTGTTTGCACTATCCCATGACTCAGAAGTCACATAGGTTTTTCCAGTAGTTCTGTAACCAAGCATATAACCGAATTCACCGCCAATTGACATTTTAGGAGCGAAGAAGTACTCTACACCCACAAAACCCCTGGCGCCAACAAGAAAGCTCTTGCCATACTTTTCTTCTGTTTTTCTAGAAGATGCAGCAGCAGCAGAACCTGTTAAAATGTTGTTTCCAAAATTATTGGTAATAGGAGCATTGAATTCTAAGTTCATGGGGTTTCCATATTGATAGATGGCTTTGTTCCCAGTAAGACCAAAAAGAACTTCACCTCCATAAATACCCTGAACACGACTGTTGCCTCTTCTTTTCTCATATCCAGCGCTAATTACTACAGTTGTGAAATTAACCTTCTGCCAATCGTCAGCAAATGCCGGAGCTGAAGGATCTGGCGTTGTTACGTTTTGTCCAACTACTGCTTTGTTAATGTTTTGCCCCACGCCTACATTAAAACGTGCACGGTAAGCCGTGTTGGCATCAATTATTTTTTTACCAAACAAGGCAATGTTGTTGCCGATAACATTTTCTGGATAACCAAAGCTAGGTTCGTTATTTACGCTTGTGCTACCACTAAGAAAATTGCCAGTATATCTCAAAAATGGATCAGCCGAAATACCAAGTCCCCACTCACCTGTTTCAGGTAAAAGTGGCTGACCTTTTTTAGATAAAATGGGTGACGATTCTGTGTCTTGCGCTAATGCTACATTGGTTAGTAGCACGAAAGCAAAAACAGTTATAATTACATTTTTCATGCTTTTGTCTTTAAATAAGTGTTATAAAGTAACCGATGGTAAGCTTAGTAGTAAAGGTCAAGGATGAAAGTTCCGTTAGCGAATACTTCAATATCATCACTCGCACCGCTTCCAATAAAATTTTGGATTTCGCTTGTCGCTGGACCAGTTAACACAGAAGCTGAAAAATCTGCAGGAACTACAGTTACATCCATTACTTTATTACCTGTTTCAATTACAATTGAATATTTACCACTTGCATCAACAGTACCTTCGTAGTACTTCTTTGCGTATGTACCCCCTGTAGGGTTCAATACAAAATCTTTTGTATCTACAATAACATACACTTTTGCTCCAGAAGGAGCTTTCTCAGAAACTGCATTGTTGTTATCCAATTCGGCATACACTGTTCCAGTAATAGTGGCTGAGCCAAGGGTAACTGTAGGGTTTACCGTGTTTTCATTATCACAACCAGAGAAGATTAAAGCGCTGGCCAAAGACATAACAAGTACTAGTTTTTTCATAATGATTTTATGTAATTTAAAGTTTATGAGTGTAAAGGAAGCACATTTACACGGAGAAGAGAAATTGTAAATCTTTCACTTGTGGTGTATCTTATTTCGGCTTTTGGCAAAGTGATAGTGAAAATAGTAGGTTGTACATGAGGCGACAGAATTGGATTTGGTTATTCCTTATTCCTACCTATATAAAATTCTTAATAGTAATTATTTATTATTGTTGGACGAACCTACCGTTTCATCTTTAAACAGCATTTATTAATTGTGCTTTTGGATAAAACGGCTCTAATAATTTACATGAATGGAAAATAACTACATCCTATCTTTTGGTCGCCACCCGTTCAAGCAGGTGTTTTCTAGTAATTGATGACGCCACTCCTAACTCGCCACTTCGATTTTTACTTTGATGTTTTTGAGCTTTTCATCTTTGATGTTCTTGAGCAAGTGAGTTAAAGTAGGTCGTTTCACACAAACATAAGAGGTAAAGTCAAGCGTAGTAATGAGACCGATGTCATCACTAGTGAGCCCGCCTTTTTTGGTAAGCAGTCCTACAATATCTCCTTTGCTGATTTTGTTTTTCTTACCAGCACTAATATAGAGACATACATAAAGGGGAGGAGCTGGTAGTTTGAGTTTAGGAGCTACGTGATACTCAGGAATGGAGGAATCGATATAATCAGGTAGGGTTTCGTCATCGGCCACTAGGAGATAAGCTTTCCCTTCCGCATGCATTCTGGCAGTACGGCCATTGCGATGGATGAATGCTTCTTCTTTGGGAGGAAGTTGGTAATGAACTATATGCTTGATTTCCGGGATATCCAGTCCGCGTGAAGCGAGGTCAGTAGCAATAAGTACATTGTGTGCACCCCCTCTGAACTTGATCAGATTCTTTTCCCGGTCGATTTGTTCCAGGGCACCATGCAAAGTGCCGTGCTCAAATTGATGACGAGTGAGTAAGGTGCTAATGCGGTCCACGGCTTCTCTGTGATTGCAAAATACCAAACAAGCCTCCTGATTGAAGCTGGCTACCAGTCGCATCAGCGCTTCTACTTTATCGGTGCTTTTACAATGCACCACATTCAGCGTCAACTTTAGATCCTGTTCCTCATGGAGGTAGCTTAATGTTTCAGGGTTTTTAAAGGGCAGGAACTCCGGCCAGTCGTTGAGGCGTGTAGCCGAAGTAAGCATATGATGTTGCTTTCCGCTCATGGCTTTGAATAGGACTTCCAACTGATCGTGAAACCCCATTTGAAGAGACTTGTCAAACTCATCGAGCACTACTATTTTGATGCTACGCGCATCGAATGATTTCCTGAAAATGTGATCGGCCAACCTGCCAGGCGTACCAATGATGACGGCAGGGGCTTCACTCAAACTGTTTTGCTCCACTTTCATAGCGTGGCCGCCATAACAGCAACTTACTTTGTAAGCCGTTTTCATGGTGCGAAAGACCTGCTCTATCTGTAACGACAGTTCTCTGGAGGGGGCTACAATGAGGGCTTGCACGCCTGTATCTTCAGGCCGTAGTTGCTGAAGTAAAGGGATTAGAAAAGCCAACGTCTTCCCCGATCCGGTAGGAGCCAGGAGCATGAGGTTTTTGGCAGAAGCGGCCTTTTCAATGGTAGCTTCCTGTATTTTATTGAGTGCGGCAATGGATAGACGTTCTAAATAGGTTGAAATATCAGCCTGGAGGTTGTTCTGCATCATGCAAAGGTAAGGCATGGGCGCCCTCAAACAATGAGCATCAGTGATAACAGATGCAGAAGTACGGCTTAGTAGCTTCGGTATGTAAGCCCTAAGCCCTTGTTGGTCTTCTTGACCAACAAGCAGAAATGTATTGATGCGTTCAACCTTTTGTTGGTGAAGAATATAACAAAGGCCAGTGTGTACAGGATGTATTTAGTGGTGGATGGGACTGCAAACGCGGTGGGTAGAACACCCTAGAGGTGTGGTTGGCTTTGCTATTGCGGTGCATTGAATACCCAGACGGTGTGTGTAGAATGTATTTAGCGGTGGTTGGGAATGCACTTGCGGTGGATGCTTGTGCAAATGGCTTGGGTGTAAGTGCAAATGCGGTGGTTGGTTTTGCACTCGTAGTAGGTAGGATGCACCCTCGGTGTGGTTGGAACTGCAAACGCGGTGGGTAGAACACCCTGAGGGTGTGGTTGGTTGTGCAATTGCGGTGGGTAGAACACCCTGGAGGTGTGGTTGGCTTTGCTATTGCTGTGTGTTGAATGCCCTGGAGGTGTGGTTGGCTTTGCTATTGCGGTGTATTGAATACCCTGAGGGTGTGGTTGGCTTTGCTATTGCGGTGCATTGAATACCCTGAGGGTGTGTACAGGATGTATTTAGCCGTGGATGGGATTGCAGAAGCGGTGGGTGGAATACCCTGGGGGTGTGTGCAGGATGTATTTAGCGGTGGGTAGAACACCCTGGGGGTGTGGTTGACCTTTTCGGTAGCTTTTTTATGATAACGTGGGAGGGTTGAGCCACCACGATGGGCCTGTAAAATAAAAATTAAAAATATTTTAAAAATAATTCAGAAAAACACAACCTTTCTATAGGGATTTTCCGTATTTGGAGTATGTATAACAATTTAACAAATTATGTTATGTCCCACGTTAAAACCATGCAGGCCTTTGGGAAGCTCAAAGGCGTTTGCACCGGGTTAGGAGGAGCCTACAACCCCGGACAACAAAACCTTCAGGTGAAAGCGTTGACCACCCTTGAGTTCAACGCACAACAATTGATGGATGAAGTCACTGAAGCGAAGACCGCCTACGACAACATCACCAACAGAAGAGAGCTGGCCTTTCGCGATGTGCGATCTTTGGGATCGAGCATCTGCTACTTGCTTAGGTCTTGTGGTGCCCATCCGCTAACACTGGCCGATGCCATGACGAGCAACCGTTTGTTGCAAGGGCGCATGCGCTACCGCACACCGGAGCCCAAGCCATTGGAAGGAGAGGGGCCAGTAAGCAAGCGCAGGGGTCACCCTAAAGACTATGCGAGCATGGTGCAGTACTTTGCCCAGCTGGTAGAGACCGCTTCCGCGGAACCGTTGTACCGCCCTGTGGCGGAGGCGTTGACCGTGGAGCGCCTTGCGCAAAAGGTACTGGAGTTGAGAAGCCTCAACGCGTTGGTGATGAAAGCCGAGCTGACACTAAGCCAGTTGTACAAACAGCGCAATGCCCTGATGTACGAAGGTGAGGGTAGCCTGGTGAACACCGGCAGAGCGGTGAGGAACTACATCAGGGCCGTCTTTGGTTTCAGAAGCGACCCGCATGAGGAGTTGATAAATGTAAGTTTAACCAAACCCCACAGATGATGAAACCCATCGTAAACTAAAACCCCTGCAAGTCGACTGCAGGGGTTTTTTCGTTTGTGGGGGTAAGAGAAGTATTATACGTATAATATACGGATAACTTCACTAGGCTAGCGGGATCCCTCTATGGTATAATGATCTAATTCAGTCAAATAATGAAGGATTTCCGCCCATCGCTAGGGAAAACAATGGCAAATAACACTACCTTAGACTGTGGTAAAGACACATATGGACAAAAAGGGATATATCACCCATACGATTCATACCCAATTGTTGTAGCTCATGCGCTTCGGACAAATTTAACCACGACAACTAATTATGACTGACGAAATCGAAAGGAAAATAAAACGTGGGACAGGTTTGATCTATGTTACAATCTTCCTTGCCGCAGGACAATCCATCTTCCTGCATCTCGTGACGACAGACTATGGACATAAAATAATCTCGACATATTTCATCATTGAGATTTTAATTCTTGGACTTACAATATTCTTGGGATTTAGAAATAAATGGACGAGGGCCATTCTAATAGGACTGACAATTTGGGAGACTGTGTTATTTTTCCAAGACGTACCAATTAGCCCAGATGACTCGTTAATGATGATTATTTGGGCGATTCGCATTTACGTCATTGTAGGACTGTTTAGCAGGACGATGAATCAATACTACAAGGCGACAAATTAAATATTAGGTTGACGCGCACGAGCTACAACGCTTGTGCGCTATTGACAACCAAACAGAGACAATTTAACCGTATTAATAATGAAGAAACTATTCATTCTATTAACGACACTAGTAGGACTTTGTGGATGTCAAAAGAATGCAACCGATTTGACGAATGAACAAAGGACTGCAATTGCAAAGGAGGTGAATCAAATTGTGACCTCAATCTATGATTTAGCTGGCAAAAAAGATTTAAGCATTTATAACCATTTTAGTGACAGCACAACGGGTATCTTCAGTGGGACAATGATGGACTCATGGGAAGAACATAAACGACAAATGGGTGACTTCTTTTCTGGACAGGAAAAGATTGAAAGCGAGATAGAAATCATTGACACGGATGTACTTTCTTCAAATACGGCAATCGTGTTGGCAAAATATAGAATGACTGCAACTAGTAAAGAGGGATTGACTTTCAATTCTCCGCTAACATTTATCACCTACGTTTTCAATAAGACTAATGGACAATGGAAAATAGTTCATTTCCACGACTCGGAACCAAAAGGATAAAACCATTATGAGAAATTATGGACGACATCCAAAATAAACGAATTGACCTTTGACTACCCTTTGAATGGAGGTTAATCAACATGGACATGATCAAGACAGCAAAAATTAAAAGTACGGTTGACGCACACGAGCTACAACAACGGCTATAAAGCATTACTTTTGATTAATTATTTTTTAAAGGATAAAAGTAACGCTTCATAGCCAAGCGTTGTAGCTCATGCTCCATCACGTGCAATTTCAATATTATGAAACACAGATTAATGGGTATTCTATCTAAATGTGCATTCTTCATGTTGCAATTTGTTGCGATAGCTATTCCACAATTTTAGTTTTGGAACGAAGCTCTAGTGGATGAGAAAAGAGAATTATTCCGTTGTTTATTTCAACCGAAAATCAGGATATGGAATCAGCGGCTAGAATTAATGAATATGTTCAGCTTCAGTCTTTGAGAAAAAATCTCTCCAAGTTTAAGATACATCCATTTGAAGAGCTCAGGTATAACAGTAATTGTAAATATGAAGTTTTCACAAATTCTAAAACACTTCTTTCATTGTATATTGATTCGGACTATCCTTTCTTTCTTAATTTTAACTCACAGAATGGACACCTAATTGAGTTACAATCACTATTTAAAGATGGTCAATATTCAAAAGTAATCGCTAAAAGAAATGAAAAACTGGAAAAGCGTATTAGCGATAAATTGGCCGAAGTCACACAGAATGTGCTGGGAGATAGTTTAAAGACTTTCTTTCAGAAAAAGAAAGGTGATTTCTATCATAATTATTCAATTTCAGACCATCGACTAGTTCTACGGTCACCCACAGGAAATGAGGAGTTAAAACAGAAACAAATGGATGTTGGGCTCAACATTAACTGGGACGTAGAACTTGAATATTCTGAAATTACTGATCTCCTGTCCGAACTAGGAAAAGCCCTCATTCAAGGGATGGGTAATATCCGTAACGAGATTCCTCTAACAAGAAAAGTTAAATTTCTGAAAGGTGTTATTGGTGAGAACTATGCGTTAACTATGATCTTAAATTTTTCCTTTAATCAACGGATGAGATCTTATGACATTGATGAATCATTCTATTGGTATGACAAAGTAGGTACGGGTTTATATTTAATGGGAAGCGCAGACCTAAATGAAAATTTTTGGCTTGATGTCTTTGACCTAGAAACTCGGACTGTTAAGGAAATTTTTGAATTCACTTTTGATGGCAATAACTATATTGGTACTTGGAAAGACATGAAAACGGGTAAACAACTTCCCTTCAGAGCCTCTTTATACTAGTTATATCGTAGTACAGGAAACGCACGAGCTACAACATGGTGTATAGCACATATGCTTCAGAAGTTCCTTAATTAGTTATGTGCTGCTTGTCCGAACTTTTTGTATTTCGCACTCTGTTAGAAAGGTAGAAGCACTCCCCAAATCTTAGTCCACAAGTTTCGCTTCACTCAAGTTCCGCTGGCTGCTATTGCATCTATGTTCTTCGCTAAGCTTTTCCGAACTTGAAAGGAAACACAAAAAGTGCTACTTTGGTAGTGACTTGTGTATGATGGCATACGTGCTATACACAGGCGTTAGGTTTAATTTATTTATGAGTGAACATGCATCAACTTTTATTTATCTTCCTTTTTACGATCAGTTTGACAGCATATTCACAAACATACGAGCGGTTGGATTCCGAAAACATAAATGACTTTGTTGATAGAGTTTATTCGAATCCTACATTGACACACCCGAACCTCTCAACTGAATTATGGAAGCATAATCTCTCGGACATCCTGGTTTTTAGAAATATTGATAATTCAATTTCAGTTGGTACGTTGCTTTATCAATATGATAAATATCGCTACAAGGAAATTCTAATTGACACTATTTACGACAATATAGAGGCTATATTTTATAGAGATGTTACGGGTTATTATCAAGGCAAAGAATTGGGGCTCTTTTTGTCTGAGACTGACGGTTGGGGTACTTGCTATCATATTAAATTCTATAATACAGAAGAACTAAATTTGAAAACTCAAGCATTAGGACTAGCGGCAGATTATGCAGGCAGTTGTGAGTATCTAGAACAAGATGGAACAAAATGTCTAGCCGATTACAAAAATGTGGCAGAATTTGATTTCTACGAATCACTTGAAAAATATCCGAACAAATTAAGTGCATTTTTAAAGGATGCCCCCACAAAAGAAGAAATTTTAAATTCAGATTTATTCACTCCTCAGTTGCGAAACAATTTAACTGAACAGAAATTAGGTTTGATTATGAGTTTGATCAATATAAAGGACATGTCACTAGTGAATAGATCATCTATTTCTTCTTGTGGTAGAACGGCTAAATTTACAGTTACACTAAGTGATCCAAACGCTCCTAAACTTGAATATTATACACCAGACTTTCTGATTTGGCAGTTAAATGATATTATAAAAAGATGAACTAAACCTAACATATGCTATGAATGAATGGGGTTTAATCTGTAAAGATATTTTCGTGGTGATTGGAAAGTCCGCCACTATTAATAAATTTAAATAACGGTGTGGCTATGTGCGAGTCGAGAGGTTAGTGCTTTCTAATCCCCACTCATCATAGCTGGGCGTTGTGCACCATTGTGACCCGTCCTGAAAACGACAATGAACAAGATATATAGCACTCTGATTTTTATTTTATTTCTCACTACACTTTTTGGCCAGACATCTTCTGACTGCCCAAATGAAATTTGTTTGGAAACTCTACATTTTGATTCAGTTCGACTAAACTCGAGCATCCCTTTGATGCTAAAGGACCAGGAACTAATTAACCTCCTTGGACTTCCCGATTCTACTGTTGTTGAGAATGAGTGGAATTGCGGAAACTATATAAATAGTGAGGAAACAGTTAAAATTCTGTATTACGGTAAATCCAAATTTATGTCTTCGAAGGGAACTTCACTATTATATGTATTAAATCTTGAGGGAGGGAGGTTTACATTTGATTTTAATAATATCAAACTTACAAAAGGGACTTCCAAGACTGATCTTCAAGAAATTTTCCCTAACGCACTTAACTCATTAAACAAGAAACATCAGTCCTACAACAAGAATGGAATAATGAAAGTCAAAATGCTTCAAACCCCTGTGGGCGAACCTGATGGAAGTGGTTGGCTGTTTAGATTCAATGGAGAGATAATTAAAGAAATCGAACTTTGGTGGATGATATGTTAACAACGGTGCACAACATTGTGTATGTGTCATGTGCTTCACTGCGTATCTGAAAGTACGTAGGTCTTGCCGCTGCTTTTTGTGTTTCTCAATATAGCTAAGTTTAGAATTACTTACCAGTCGATCTTTTATCACTCTGGCCTCACTCAAGCTCGGCATGCTTA
>JAHBUB010000035.1 GCA_019638285.1 Cyclobacteriaceae bacterium
CGTATTATCGCAACACGCCACCAGAGAACCATGTACAAACCTATGGTGATTTGAATAAGGATGGCATTCAGGAAAATATTACCGATAAGACCATCGAGACGACAAATTGGTTTATTGGAGATGACGGAATTTATGCCTCCTCTGAAGAAGCAATTGTTTTCATTGAAGCCTTGATGAGTGGTAAGATAGTCAACCCAAATTCATTAAAGGAAATGAAAACCATTGTCTTCAATGAATATGGTTTGGGACTGGAATACGATAAGGGATTTCCATATAAAGAGTTGATAGGACATTCCGGGTCAGGCATAGGAACGAGAACTGATTTATACTATTTCCCAAGGCAAGGAATGACTATAGCAATACTAACTAATTCAGGACTTCGTGGTGCCAACAAAAAATTTCCCAAAGCCTACTATAAGATGAGAAGTAGAATAATAATTAAATTTTTTATTCTATAGCATTTGAATGGATTGGGTTGAAGATCATGAATGTATCTACTTTCCCATCTGGCCTCAAAAGGCACAAGTCTTCGAAAGAAGGGAATTGCGAGACTTGTTCCCTCATCCATTCACGTTGTAATACCCAGTGCCCAATTGAAAAAACTTAATTTAAAACCTACTTAATTAGGAGTGTTCTTATCTTTTTGATATTGCCAGGTAAGTGCAGTCTTTTTATTTTTGAGTATTGTTGGATATCGTTAATACACGTACCTAAAATAGAACCCCATGAGAAAAATAATTTCATTTATGCACCTATCGCTGGATGGTTTTGTTGCAGGACCAAACGGAGAAATGAACTGGATTAAAGTGGATGAGGAAATTTTTGATCATGTGGGTAAGCGGATAAGCAAAGGCGACACGGCATTATATGGACGAGTAACGTATCAAATGATGGAAAACTACTGGCCTACCGCAGCAGACAAGCCCACCGCGTCCAGGCACGACATTGAACATTCAAAGTGGTATAAAAATGTTCACAAAGTGGTTTTATCAAAAACAATAAAAGGCGAAGGTGTAGCCAACACAACAATTATTAGCGATAACCTTTCGAACCACATCAATGAAATCAAGCAATCCCGCCCCGCAACAGGCGACAGCGGGAGTGAAGATATTTTGCTTTTTGGCAGCCCTACGGCAACGCATTCACTGATGCAACAAAACCTAATTGACGGCTACTGGCTGTTTGTTAATCCCATTATTCTTGGACGGGGCATCCCATTGTTTGTAGACATCAAAGCCCAAATAAAACTAAAACTATTGAGCACGCGACAGTTTACTTCGGGGGTAACTGAACTGAATTACATAGTGGACAAACAATAACAACGAACTGCTTGCATGAGAAAAGTAATTGCAGCAATCAATATGACACTGGATGGTTTTTGCGACCATACAGCAATCATTCCGGATGAAGAAATACATGCTCACTACACCGACCTGTTAAGTACCGGAGGCACCATTCTCTATGGGAGGATTACCTATCAGCTTATGGAATTTTGGAGAACGTTGGTAGAAAACCCTTCCGGTGAAAAGTCAATGGACGACTTTGCTGTGGTAATGGACAAGATCCCCAAAATTGTTTTTTCTCACACACTTAAAAAGGTAGACTGGGATAGTGCAAAGTTGGCCAATCAAGGCCTTGAAGAAGAGGTATTAGCACTCAAACAATCCCGTCCCGCATCAGACGGGAGCGGGAGTAAAGACATTTTGGTGGGCAGCCGGAGTTTAATAATGCAGCTAATGAAACTTAATTTGATTGATGAATTTCAACTTTGTATTCATCCTGTTGTGGCAGGAAGCGGTCTGCCATTATTTGAAAGCATAAACAACAGGACTGCTTTTAAACTCATTAAGACCAAAACCTTCTGTAGTGGGGCATTAGCACTTTACTATCGACCTACCAACGAAAAAAACAGATCCTCCGCTGACGCAGTCTAGCTGTTGCGGTGGCATGCGGGTGATAGCCTTTGTTGGAGTTCTTCCAACATAGTTCAGTGTCGGAAACACTTAAAAATACCCTGCAAAAGGGGGAAGAGCACCTTACCAAAAGATACCTTGCACCGTTGCTGTTGACACCTCACACCGGTGCTGATGGAAGTACGTGCCGGATCAAAAAGGGTATTGGGTAAGGGAGAAGTGAAGATACGGGCATTTGAAGCATTAATTACCTATCTTTCTCTACTGTAATTCATCTAATAAAAATCATTTATGACGACTGTAAGCAATCCAAAGGTAACGCTCGTGGAAGAGGGCGAAAAGATGACGATAAAACAGATGGAGGCGTTCACCGGACAACTTTTACCCAAACACAAGGCATCAGATGAGTCGGTACTTGTGGTCATAGAAGGTGCGTGTGTTTTAAATTTGGCTGAAAAGGACCATTTGTTAGGACCAGGCGACAGTATGGTTATACCTCCCAATGTATGGCACCAGATTAAGGTCAATCAGAATTTCAAAGCCCTTCATGTGATGCCCAATGGCATACAATTTGATTTTGTAAAACAATAATCTCTTTTACAGGTCTTCAACCCTTTTCAAAGTAATTCGTAGAAGATACTGAGATCGGAAAGGTTAAAAAACAATCAACAATGGCTGAGAATAAAATGGACAATCCATTGAATAAAACGGTTCATATACCATTTGCCCAGACATACTTTCATGGCACAAAAGCCAACTTTGCAATTGGAGAATTGATAGCCGTGGGGTTTCACTCCAACTACGGCAAACAGCATAAAGCAAAATACATCTACTTGTCTGCGACATTGGATGCGGCTATCTGGGGCGCTGAATTGGCTTTAGGAGAGGGGCGTGAAAGAATCTACTTAGTAGAGCCAACGGGTCCCATTGAGGATGATCCCAATCTTACGGACAAAAAATTTCCCGGCAACCCCACCATGTCTTACCGATCCAAACATCCCTTTAAGGTAGTGGGAGAAGTAACTGTTTGGCAAAGCCATCCACCCGAGCAACTCAAAGCGATGAAGGAAGGATTAGCCAAATTGAAAGAACAAGGTATTGAGGCTATTGAAGACTAATCCTATTCGGAATCACTCCACCCAGTGCTTATTTAAACAAAGACTTTATTGGAATAGATGTATTTCTTATAAAATTGGATTGAAAAACCATTTGCTATTATATTTAAAAGAAAAAGCCGCATGAAGAACATCCTACTTCTCTTAGTTATTACCTGCTCAACGAGCTTTGCACAAACAAAGCCGGTCAAAATATTTATCTCCGTAGATATGGAGGGCATTGGAGGGATCGGAACCTCAAAAATGACCAGCAACAATGGAAAGGATTACGATACAGGTAGGAAGCTAATGACTGCGGAGGTAAATGCGGTGGTGAAAGCTATTTTTCAAGTCGGGCCTGCCACCGTGTTAGTCAATGATAGTCATGGAGATATGCAAAACCTGTTGCATACCGAACTGGATCCACGTGTGGAATACATTCAAAGCAACATCAAACCATTGGGCATGGTACAAAACCTGGATGAGAGCTTTGATGGCATCATCTTTATCGGCTACCATGCCATGGCAGGAACGGAGAATGGATTTTTAGCACATACTGGTGCGGGAAATGTAAAAGGACTTTGGTTGAACGGCACTGAAGTAGGTGAGGGGGGCTTGAATGCTTACTATGCTGGAGCTAAAGGCGTACCTGTGATTTTGGCCAGCGGAGATAAGACGTTTACGGAAGAGATTGTAAAAGTAGTGCCCACACGTACGGTGGCCACAAAAGAAGCCATCGGCTCCAGTGCTGCCAAATTGTTGCATCCTGATGTGGTGCACAAATTATTACAAGAACAAACTACAGCCGCACTTAAAGATTTAAAAAACGCAAAAGCACTTTCGTAAAACTACCCGTCACGTTTATTTTGAAAGTCGATGAACCCACCAGGGCGGATGTGGCAATGGGCATCCCTGGAATGAAAAGGGTAGATGGTTATACCCTATCCTACAATGCAAAAGATATGGACGAGGCATACAAGCTGATACGCATCGTGTATAAGTATTTATCTTGGTAAGGGAGGAGAGGGGCGTACTGTTAATAAAGGAGTAGTCAATTTCTTAAATAAAAAAACTTGTGACCGGGTTGCCCGGTCACAAGTTTTTTTTATTGGGTCAATTACAAATATCGTTGCAAACCCGTTTGCGTTAGGTCAAACTCAAATTAGGAATTCACCACAATCTTTTCCATCACATCACCTTCTCGTATCAGGTCAATAACATCCAATCCTTCTACTACCTTACCAAATACAGTATGGTTGCGATCAAGGTGCTTGGTATTATCCCTTCCATGGCAAATGAAGAACTGTGAACCGCCTGTGTTTCTTCCGGCATGGGCCATTGACAATACCCCACGATCGTGGTATTGATTCTCTCCGTTCAACTCACAATCAATTTTATAACCAGGACCTCCCGCACCCGTACCATCGGGGCATCCTCCCTGAATAACGAAGTTGGGGATCACACGATGAAACGTAAGACCATCATAAAATCCCTTTTCAGCGAGGTCAGTGAAGTTTTTTACGGTATTGGGTGCGTCTTTTTCAAAGAACTCCACTTTCATCGTTCCCTTATTGGTGTGTATTTCGGCTGTTTTCATCTAAATAGTTATGTTACAAGTACTCAAAAAAAATTTGATGCAAATTTGCCACAAAGTCACCAAGCCACAAAGCCATTGCGGAAACAATTCTGCTCACTTCGCCACATACCACATTATCTATTGCGCCTTTTGATTTTAAATTTAAATTGCAAGTAATAGTAAAACCTTCAACCTATGCGAAACTTCGTGCTCATCTTATTGGCCTTTGTATGCTACAATTGCACCAATTCATCTCAAGAGACAGGATCAGAAAATGTTACCATTATCAGGGATAAATATGGCGTTCCGCACGTCTTTGGCAAGACCGATGCAGATGCTGTGTTCGGATTGATCTATGCACAGTGTGAAGATGATTTTAACAGGGTAGAGGTAAACTATATCAATGCCATGGGAAGAATGGCTGAAGTGGAAGGTGAGGAGAGCCTGATCAGTGATTTGCGCATGCGGTTATTTATTGATACTACCAAGGCAGTCGCTATCTACAAAGAAAGTCCTGAGTGGATGAAAAAATTGTTGAATGCTTTTGCTGATGGTGCCAATCATTATTTAAAGACGCACCCGGAAACAAAGCCAAAGCTGATTACAGAATTTAAACCCTGGATGCCTTTGATGTTTAGCGAAGGTAGTATCGGTGGTGATATTGAGTCGATATCTCTAAAAGAACTAGCTCAGTTTTATGATCCTAAGAATGAAACCGCATTTGCAGCACCCATTGTGAATGAATGGGAAAAGGAACCCACAGGTTCTAATGGATTTGCTTTGGCGCCCTCGAAAAGCGCATCGGGTAATGCATTGCTTCTTATCAATCCTCACACTTCTTTCTACTTCAGACCGGAAGTACACATGGTAAGTGAAGAGGGGTTGAATGCCTATGGTGCAGTTACATGGGGACAATTTTTTATATACCAGGGATTTAATGAACATAACGGGTGGATGCACACCAGCAGCAGTGCCGATGTGATTGATGAGTACGAAGAAACGATCGTGAAAAAGGGGGATGATATATTTTACAAGTATAGAGAGGAATTAAAGCCACTTCGGGGAGAGAAAGTACAATTGGCTTACAAAAAGGGCAGCGACATGGCGACTAAAGAATATGCCGTTTACCATACGCATCACGGTCCTGTTATTGCCAACCGCGATGGTAAGTGGATCAGCATAAGTCTGATGCAAGAACCATTAAAAGCGCTGACACAGTCTTACACGCGCACCAAGACCAGCACCTATGAGGAATTTAATAAAATGATGGAGTTGAGAACCAATTCCTCCAACAATACAGTATATGCAGATGACAAGGGAAACATAGCCTACTTCCATGGCAATTTCATTCCCATTCGGGATACCCAATTTGACTGGTCAAAACCTTTGGACGGCAGCAATCCTGCTACGGATTGGAAGGGATTACACCCGATAGACGAATTAGTACATGAATTAAACCCTTCTAATGGATGGATTCAGAATTGCAATTCAACACCATTCACGGTATCAGGAGATCAAAGTCCTAAGTCATCTGATTATCCTACTTACATGGCTCCCGATCATGAAAACTTTCGCGGGCTGCATGCAGTGCGGGTGCTGAAAGACTCCTCCAACTTCACCCTGGATAAATTGATTGCCTCGGCTTATGATTCTTACCTGCCTGCGTTTGAAAGGTTAGTGCCTTCTGTGATAGCAGCCTATGAAAAGGTAAAACCCGCAAACCCAGATTTAAAAGAGCCCATTCAAGTGTTGAAGGATTGGGATTATCGTTTTTCTGAGGCTTCGGTAGCGACCGCTTTGGCCACTTACTGGGCACAAGACTTGAGGAGAATGGTAGCTGATAGGGCCCCAAAAGGGAATGGTGATTTGGGGCTTATTGACTACATGACAAATAAAACAACCGATGAGGAGAAATTACAAGCACTATTCAGCGCCATTAGCATATTGCAGTCCGATTTCGGTAGTTGGAAAACAGCTTGGGGAGAAATCAATCGTTATCAAAGGATAACAGGGGATATTGTTCAGCCATTTGAAGATGCAAAACCAAGTATTCCGATTGCTTACACTTCATCATTTTGGGGTGCGCTTGCTGCCTTTGGTAGCAGACCCTATCCAGGTACCCTAAAGTGGTATGGAACACGCGGCAATAGCTTCGTGGCCGTGGTAGAATTTGGTAAAAAGGTAAAGGCCAAGTCTGTATTGGCTGGAGGCAACAGCGGTGACCCTGCATCCCCTCACTTTAATGATCAGGCAGAAATGTACAGGGAAGGAAAATTTAAAGATGTGCTGTTCTACCGTGAGGACATTGAGAAGAATGCAGAGAGAACTTATAATCCCAAAAAATGATTAGTCGATAGTCAATGGTCAATAGTTCAAGCAACTATTGACCATTGACTGAATTCAAATTAAGACGAAAAAAATGTCATACGATAGCCAACTAAAAACAAGCAGAAGGATTCTCATGGGGCCTGGCCCCAGTGATGTGCACCCGAGGGTATTGCAGGCCATGGCCACGCCAATGATTGGCCATCTTGATCCTGAGTTTGTCACTGTGATGGATGAGATCAAGGAGATGGCGCAACTCACATTTCAAACCAAGAACCACCTCACCTTTGTGGTGTCTGCACCGGGCAGTGCGGGTATGGAAACATGCCTTGTAAATCTATTAGAGCCTGGGGATGAGGCTGTTATATGCATTAATGGAGTATTTGGTGGAAGGATGGCGGATATCGCGGAAAGGGCAGGCGCCAGGATAACTAAGATAGAAGCACCATGGGGTCAAGTAATTGATCCTCAGCAAGTAAAAGATACGTTAAAAGGACTTAAACCAAAGCTTGTAGCCATCGTACACGCTGAAACTTCAACTGGAGTACTTCAACCCCTGGAAGAGATCAGCAAAATCGTGCATGATGCAGGCGCATTGCTCGTGGTAGATGCCGTTACATCGTATTGCGGTACCCAGCTAAAAGTAGATGAGTGGGGCATCGATGCGGTTTATTCGGGCACTCAGAAATGCCTGAGCGCAGCCCCGGGTTTGTCGCCCGTATCTTTTAGTGAAAATGCGGTAAAAGCATTGGAGGCACGAAAAACCAAAGTACAAAGTTGGTTTCTCGACCTCAGCATGGTGAAAAACTACTGGCAGGGAGCCAAAAGGACGTATCATCACACCGCACCGGTGTCTGCCATGTTTGGCTTAAGGGAAGCCTACCGGCTGGTGCTGGAAGAAGGCCTTGAGAAGCGATTTGAAAGGCATACAAAGAACCATTTATTGTTGAAAAATGAATTGGAGCCACTGGGTTTTGAATTTGGGGTAAAAGAGGAACACAGACTACCCATGCTGAATGCCGTAAAATTGCCGGAAGGTGTAGATGATGCAGCTGTTAGACAAAGACTTCTCAATGAATACAATATCGAAGTAGGAAGTGGGCTGGGGCAATTTGCAGGTAAGATATGGAGGATTGGACTGATGGGAGAAAGCAGCAATCCCAATTATGTAAATACTTTGGTAGCTGCACTCAAAAGGATAATCAAATAATTAAAAATATTCATGACTCAGTTTAAGACCAATTTGCCTGACGGAGTCTTTGCGGCTTCTGTCACCCCACTAAAGGAAGATTTTTCTATTAATCTAGAAGCATTATTGAATCATTGTAACTGGTTGCTCACCAATGGAAACAATGGTATTTGCTTGATGGGTACTACTGGTGAAGCCAATTCATTTTCTGTTTCAGAAAGAAAAGCAGCTTTAGATTATTTGGTGGACAATGGATTCCCTCCCGAAAAACTTCTGGTGGGTACAGGCTGTTGTGCTTTGCCTGACACTATTCAACTGACAAAACATGCCACATCAAAAGGGGTGGGGGGCGTGTTGATGCTTCCGCCTTTTTATTACAAAGGGATCAGCGATGATGGGTTAACGAAGTATTTCACGTTAGTGATTGATGGCGCTGCTGATCCAAACCTCAAAATCTACCTATACCACATCCCAAAAATGACTGGAGTTCCCTTTTCTGTATCCTTTATAAAAAACCTTGTCAGCTCACATCCAGACACCGTGGTGGGCATGAAAGACTCAAGCGGGGAATGGAGTAACATGAAGGCAATCTGTGAGGGAATACCTGGATTTAGACTTTATGCAGGTACAGAAAAGTATTTCTTAGAGGTATTAAGGGCAGGTGGCGCAGGAGTGATCTCGGCCACCACCAATCTTACCGGATCAATGGCTGCTCAAGTCTACACCCGCAGAAAGGACCCACAGGCAGATGACCTGCAAGCCAAGCTATCGGAAGCCAGGCTTGCTTTTGAGGGTGCCTCGTTTATTTCCAGTGTAAAACACATGATGTCAAAACATCATCAAAATAAAGAATGGTTACACGTCAGGCCACCCAATGGAAATTTGACTGAAGAGCAGGCTTTGGAATTAGAAACAAGACTTAAGAAGATCAACTTTACTATTCAGTAATTGAAAGAGTCTTAGCAAGCCATTCTTAATGAAGCTTTGTGCAATAACTATCCAAGGTTATAACACAGCGTTATACAAAGAAATCATTAGGCCACGCAACGGTAAAAATCTAATTGTTGTTGGTTACAGTCACTGTACGCTCCTCTGATTCCTTCGCTACACGTTTCATGTTTTTTGTGTACCTGCGCTGCAAGTCTTTTGCTTTCTTTTGTAGCATCTTGTCGTGCTTCAATCCCGGTTTAGGACAATCCCATTCTTCAATATGAATCAGCGACTTTGATTTGTATTCTGATTCCTGGAAGTAATCATAATTATTTGCTAAAGCTTGTTTTCTTTTAGCCATGGCATAGCGCATTCGATGCGCCTTGGCCTTCCTGAGCTTGACGGCTTCAGGGGTAGGACAAACCATTGGGTTGGTTTGGCACGCTGTCATGGCAGCTAAAATCAATAGGGCAATCAACCGGAACATCTGATTTGAAATCGAACATTCAATTTAGCGAAATAAGTCTTTATATTCAACTGATTTATAAGTACTTATAGGCCAATGTTATCATTATCACTTGTTGGTGTGTTTAACCTCTCTTTTCAAATAGGAGAAGCAAGGATCTCGTTTTATGTTATTTAAAGTTTCCTCCGTTTTTTAAAATGACTACTTTCCCTGACAAAATAATGCAGAGACGATGAGTACCTTTAAAATAAACCTGAATGAACGCGAAGTAGAGTTAGAAGCAATGGATGACACTCCGTTGTTGTGGATACTTCGGGATAACCTCCAGTTGATGGGTACTAAGTTTGGCTGTGGCAAAGGGCTATGTGGGGCATGCACTGTTCATTTAGACGGAGAACCTGTACGATCCTGTTCGATTCCAGTAGCTGCAATTGGTAGCAAGAGGGTGACTACCATTGAAGGAATTGCAACCAAAGGACTGCATCCTGTGCAAGCTTCATGGATAGCAGAAGATGTACCCCAGTGTGGCTATTGTCAAACAGGGCAAATTATGACAGTTGTTGCCTTACTAAATAAAAATCCCAATCCTTCGGATGAAGAAATAGATAAGGCCATGGAGGGCAACATTTGCAGATGCGGTACTTACGTAAGGATAAGGAAGGCCATTAAACGCGCAGCGAAGCAATTATGAAAAACACAGATTCGAAAATATTTAAAATTGACCGGAGGACTTTCCTTAAAACCACCTCGATTGGTGCAACAGGTTTGCTACTGGGCATCCAATACAGTTGTACCAGCCCTACTAATAAATTGAAGGGTGATGCTTCTGCGAATTTTTCTTCCAGCGTTTACCTGAATATTAACGGTTCTGGGGAGGTAACGATTATCGCCCATCGTTCTGAAATGGGAACCGGAATCAGAACCAGCTTGCCGCTGATTGTGGCGGATGAACTCGAGGCGGATTGGAAGCAAGTGAAGGTAGTGCAGGCCGTAGGCGATAAAAAATATGGAGATCAAAACACGGATGGCTCTTACAGTGTACGAATGTTTTATCCCATCATGCGAAAGGCGGGAGCTGCCGCACGCATGATGCTGGAGCAAGCGGCAGCCAATGAATGGCAAATTGATGTGGGGGATTGTAAAGCACAGAATCATGGGGTAACCAATAAAGATGGGGAGGTGTTGGGTTTTGGCTACCTCGCGGATAAAGCAGCACTGCTACCCATCCCTGAGGAGGTCGACATTCAGTTGAAGTCACCAGACGACTTTAAGTTTATTGGTAAGAAAACCTCAATTGTTGATTTGGAAGACATTGTAACGGGAAAGGCAATCTTTGGATTGGACACCAAAGTAGCTGGTGCAAAAGTGGCTTTGGTGAAGCGCCCACCCGTAGCAGGAGGGAAGGTAAAAACATACAATGTAGATGCTGCATTGAAGATTCCGGGTGTGTCCAAGATTTTCACCATTGATTCTCCCGGATTCCCTATATCACTTCAAAGCCCACTAGGGGGAGTGGTGGTGGTGGCTGACAATACGTGGGCTGCCATGAAGGGAAGAGAAGCACTGACGGTAACCTGGGAGAGGGGTGTGAACGGAGATTACAATTCGACCGCATACATCGAGTCGATGATGAAAAAGGCCAGGGTGAGCGGAAAAGTAAGACGTGCGCAGGGCTCGGCCAATTCCGCATTGGCAAAGGCAGCTAAAAAGGTTGAGGGAGATTTTCGTGTTCACCACTTGTCGCACGCTCCCATGGAAACTCCTTGTGCCATTGCCAATTTCAAAAATGATAAAATTGAAGTGTGGGCACCAACTCAAGAGCCACAATGGGCTAGAGGGGCGGTGGGTGAAGCACTCGGACTGGAGGAAAAGGACGTCACGATTAATGTAACCCTCTTAGGAGGCGCATTTGGTAGAAAGTCCAAACCTGACTTTATTGTAGAGGCCGCCTTGATTTCAAAAGAGAGTGGATTTCCTATTAAACTGTTGTGGACCAGGGAGGATGATATTCAACATGACTATTATCACGCCAACTGTGCCCAACACATCGGTGTTGGGATTGACGACAACAATAAAGTAAATAGCTGGGTGCACCGCACCGTGTTTCCTGCCATTGGATCCACTTCAAGTGCCCAATCCAATGAACCGTCCGGAGAAGAGATATCTCAGGGAGTCATTGACTTGCCGTATGATATCCCTAACATTTCCTGCGAGACCAATACAGCCTCGGCACAAGTAAGGGTAGGTTGGTTGCGATCTGTAGCGAACATCAATCATGCTTTTGCAATAGGTTGTATGTTGGATGAAGTAGCAGAAAAAAGAGGATTAGACCCTGTGGCAAATTTACTGGACATGCTTGGACAAGACAGGAACATAGACATGGGAGCCCTTTCGGAGGAATTCTGGAACTATGGAGAAAAAATTGAAGAATTTCCGTGGAGCACCGCGCGATATAGAAAGGTAATTGAGAAAGTAAAGGAAATTTCCGGGTGGGGGAAGGCAATGCCACCCGATAGCGGAATAGGAATAGCGGCCCATCGAAGTTTTTTAAGTTACGTGGCTTGTGTAGTGGAGGTAAAAATGGTGAATGGAAAATTAAAAATTCCCAGGGTATACTATGCAGTGGATTGTGGGGTAGCCGTCAATCCCGAGCGCATAAAAGCACAATTCGAGGGAGGCGCTGTATTTGGTGCCAGTATTGCTTTAAAAAGTAAGATCACAGTAAGCCATGGTGCAGTAGCACAAAGCAATTTCAACGATTATGAATTGGCGAGGATAACAGAAGCACCCCTTGAAACGGAAGTGTTTATTGTTCCAAGTAATGAGAAACCAACCGGGGTAGGAGAGCCACCAGTGCCGCCATTCGCACCTGCATTATGCAACGCACTGTACCAGGTAACTGGCAAAAGGATCAGGCAACTTCCTGTTAAATTATAGATTACAAGTATTTTCACAGACACTATTGTCCAAATATCCTGACTCAGGTGAAGTTAAGCCAATCAGGTTGCCTCCAAGGTTCATTTTGTGTAAATTTGATCATCTCAGTTCCAGAAAATGCACAACTGATCTAATTAACAATATTAAAACTATGAAAATACAACATGTAAGTATCGTGGCTGTTTGCTTGTCATTAATGCTATCCTGTTCTCCTGCCAATAAAGAGGCTAAGAATCCTGAAGGAGATCAAATGAAAGAACAAGTACAAGAAGACACCGCTAAGGAAGAACCAACTGCGCACGCCACCTTAAACAGCGCCAGTGGAAGTTCAGTAACAGGAACAGCCACTTTCAAGCAGACCGGTGAAATGACGGTGAGAATGACGATTGAAGCCCACAATCTGACACCAGGTGAACATGCATTGCACTTGCACGAAAAGGGAGATTGCAGTGCACCTGATGCAAGCTCAGCAGGTGGACATTGGAACCCCGGTGGCATGGAGCACGGCCAGAGGGGAGTAGGTGAATTTCACGCTGGTGACATAATCAACCTAACTGCAGACGCTAATGGAAATGTATCCTGGAGCGAAGACATAGAAGGATGGACCATTGGTGGAAGTGATAGCACTAACATTTTGAACAGAGGCATAATCATTCATGACAAGTTGGATGATTTTGTAACTCAGCCTACCGGAGCAGCAGGGGGAAGGGTAGCGTGTGGCGTGATCACTGAAGGCAGTATGTAATTTTACCGCAATGATTTAAAAGAAAGGGCTTGTCCATGGGCAGGTCTTTTTTTTTATTACAAAATAGGGTTGAAACAAGCGCGAAAATTGGGGATTTATGTCTCCAGATTTGAGTAAAAATATGCACACAATGGATTAAGCGGGTGAACAAGCACATCTGAAATAAGTGGCACAATAATTTCTTAATAGGACATGTCTAACCATTAATAAAAACCAATAAAAATGTTATCAAATAGAATTTCGACACGAATAGGTATGTGGACACTGGTGATCCTGCTCATGGTGGCCGGAGCAAGTTGCAAGAGTAAAAAAAGCACCATGGGAGTCACCGACCCGGCAGCAGAAAAAGCAAAAATGGAACAAGAGGCTGCGCTGCGTCAGCAACAAGAAGCTGAAGAACTAAGAAAACAAGAAATGGAAGAGCAGGCGAGAAAAGAAGAAGCACGCAGAAAAGCGGCTGAGCCCTATCGCAAGCTGGAAAACTATTTTTCGGCCATTTCCAGTTCAAATAACCTTACCGCTGCCAATAGTAGCATCAATGAAGCCCTGACTTTGTTCGCTTCAAAGGATACACCTGTGCTGATCGTCATTAACGAATCCAATGGACAAAAAGATTATGACAGACCCACTACCATTGGTGAGTACCTCAATTACCTGAAGGATCAAAAGAAAAATGCGAATAAAATCAATCAACTACAATTTGATAGCGCAGGGAAGATTACTGAAGTGGAGCTGGTTAAGAATTAATAAAATTTCATCCAATAACTAAAAGACTATGATAATGCATAAGCACATATATTCCTTACTGATCGCCATTTTCGTTTCGGGGAGTCTCTTCGCCCAGGAGGGTGATATCAGCCCTCAAAGAAAGCAGGCCATTGACTCCCTTGCCCTTGAGAAAGTCAAAGACCTCAGTAAATATATTTCCATCATTGGTAACAAAACGACACCTTATTCTGAAGCTACCCGCGTGATGGACCGTGCTGAGGAGCTTTTTGCGGATGGCAGTGAGATGGGTGTTTCCTCCATCAACCACAAAGAGATTAATTACTTCAAGGTGCGGCAGTACTTTGAACGTTTGATCGCCTTGAACTACGACCGTGTAAAAATTCAATGGTACGACATCCACTATATCAGTGATTTGGAAAGGCAACCTGACGGACGCTACGTGGGAGTAATCACCATTTACCAGCGCTTTGAAGGAGAGTCGGATGATGGATTGAAATATAAGGATACCACCAAGAAAGACATCACCATTTACGTAGAGCGCAAAAAAACGCAAATTGCAGGACGTACCATAGAATTCTGGGATGTATTGTTGGGAGATATCCGTGTAACTGAAACATCTAAATGATTTTAAGAAAAATTCTTTTTTTCTTATTGCTTTCTCTTTCACCTTATCTGCATGCACAGATTGTGGATGAGATGAAAGATGAAAGCAAGCTTTATGCTGAGACCAAACAAATCAATCAGTTCTTTAGGCGCTTTAATGGGGAGGAAGACGAGAAAGGGGAGCGGTATTATCCGAAGGACAAGCAATACAGAAACATAAAGCTAAGAAAGAAGTATTTGGAAATTCTTTTTGATCGTTCCAATGCAGGAATCAGCAATGATCTTAAAATAGAGTTTGCCAGGGATGTACTGGAAAAGAATGATCCTGCATTATTGAATTTTCACGGACCGGATTGGTTTGCCGAAGTGCAGACCACCTTTACCGTGAATGGCAAAGATCAATTGGTTACTCTATTCATGGAATTGGAAAAACATCATCTGGGAACCCGATGGGTGATGTACAAAGCACATGCCGACATGTTTGACGCTTCTTACAAAAGGGACACCGTGGTGGTAGGAAAGTTTTTACACCCAATGAGCCATGAGCTGGATTTCATGAATCTAAGAAAAGTATTTATTGACAAAGACAGCGTAGTTCAGTTTGTAAGTAAAAAATTTGAACCCGATCATTTGTCTGTCTTTCTGTATGAAGTGGAGCGGGGGAATATGAAGTTCAAGTCAGTAGGTGAGGTAAAATTTCATTTCTTCCAGGTGCCGGGATGGTATTTTCAGTTGGCTGAATTTAATCGACCAGGCTATAACACAGGATGGCTTATTTCAAACCTAGTGAAGTTGAATAGCAAAAGCGATGAAACCCTTCTTAGAAGATATGTGCTTCATGAAATCAATTAAAGGAAGTATCTTTTTATTGCTATTCCTCTTTTCTTTCTCGCTGCAGGCACAGAAGAGCAAGCCACTGGACGATTCTCCTGAGCTGGACAAAGTGAAAAACATGGTGGGCTTCCTTGAGTATATGCTCAATACGTTGGGGAGTGAAAAGACCTCTGCCCGAGATAAAGAAGTGCTCGTTACCGAGAGTTACAAGAAAATCTTCCGAGACGATAAGGTCCAGATTGAGGACGATCTGGATACCAAGCGCAAAGTAATCACCAATAAGGATGTGCCCGCCTATCTGAAGGATGTAGACTTCTTTTTCAAAGATGTAAAGTTTGAATTTACCATTGAGGATATTTCGGTAGGGGAGCAGGCCAACAGAAATACATTTTACAAAGTAACATTGCTGCGCAATTTGCACGGAACTGCAGTGGATGGTGAAGTGATCAACAATACTATGAAGCGTTTCATTGAGATCAATTATAATCCAGAAGACAGGGACCTAAAGATTGTAAGCATTTATACCAATGAATTTGATCAGCGTGCTGCTCTTACATATTGGTGGAACCAACTGTCTTACGAATGGCAATCGATTTTTAAAAAAACATTAAATATTGTAGACAGCGTACAGTTGGCAGACATAAAGCGTATTACAGGAATTGCCGCGCTTGATTTGTCGGATGATCCATTTATTCAAGACATAGGAGCCTTGTCTCAGCTCTATGATTTAAGATCACTCAACATTTCTAAAACAAATATTTCCGACCTCAGCCCAATCAGGAATCTCACAGAGCTTACCGATCTGAACATATCGCACACTCCAACAATTGACCTTACGCCATTAAGGTATGCCAGGAAATTGTCTCACCTTTCGCTGGCGCATACATCTGTGATCGACTTATCCATCATTGAAAATATGCCCGACCTCCTGGAATTGGACTTAAGTGGTACTGAATTAATAAGCTATGAGCCGCTCAGGAACATGGTACAGCTGCAGCGACTCAACCTGGAGTCATCAAGTATATCCAACCTGCAACCGTTGGACTCTTTACTTTCGTTGACGGAATTGAATGTATCCCACACTGCCGCAATTAACTTGAATCCTATTGCTGGACTAATAAATTTACAAGTGATCGCATTGGATAGTAACAGAGTAGCGGACATCAACGCATTGAAGCACCTTGAGAATTTGAGAGAGTTGTATATCAATCATACCCTCGTTTCTGATCTTTCCGCCTTGCAAGGTTTGGGGCAACTCAAAAGGATTTACTGCGATCATTCTGCCGTTAACCGGGCTACGGCAGAAGCTTTTATGACAGCCCATCCGGAGGTGTTGGTGATCTTTGATTCCGAAGATTTAAAAAGCTGGTGGGATGATCTTTCATCCAACTGGCAGAAGGTTTTTCAAAAAACACTTGGTATTGGAGCTAACACCACCAAGGAAGAACTTGCCAGAATCGTAAAACTGGATTCAATCAATTTGAACAACACGGGGATAACAGACCTCGAACCACTTCAAAGACTGTATCGGATGAAAACAGTAATTGCCTCCAATATTGGAATATCCGATCTATTGCCCTTGCAAAAATTAACGGATTTGATTTACCTGGACATTAACTACACATCGGTAAGTGACTTGTCTGCGATCGTGGGGCTAAAGGAGCTAAAGGAATTACGTGCAAACCATACTTTGATAAAAAGCCTGCCTTCCGGCTGGAGTGCACCCACATTGAAATGGGTTTACTTGGATAATACAGGGGTTGATGATGAGATAGTGAGAGCATTTCTTACCGATAACCCCTATTGTTTTGTGGTATATAAAACTGAAAGGCTAAATAATTGGTGGAGAGATCTACCACGAGATTGGAAGGAAATTTTTCGCGTGTACGTGGGTAACGATAAGCAGATTTCAACGGAAGCGTTGCATCAACTGATAGAAGGAGATAGGCTATATTTTGAAGACAAGCCAGTGAATGATCTGAACATACTTAACGAATTCATCAGGTTGAAAGAAATTCGGTTTTCAGACACTGCTATAGCCGACCTTACGCCACTGTCACTTCACAGCAATTTACAGTTGCTTCAGTCGTCAAAAAGCCCAATTAAGAACATTGAAGTGTTATCACAATTACCCAGATTAGAGGATTTGGACCTTTCTGATACGCCAATAGAAAACCTAAAGGTATTGAGCAGTATGTTACAACTCAAGCGGTTGGATTGCTCTGGCACACGCATCCGAAAACTCAATGAGCTTGAGACGCTCTCAGGGCTTCAATACCTTGATTGTTCGAATACTGCGGTGCGCAATTTAGATCCCATCAGTAATATTTCATTGAAGAAGCTTGTGTGCTACAACACCAGGGTCTCATTGAAGAAAGTGGATGCGTTTGAGGAGAGGCACCCAGAGTGCGAGGTGGTGTATTATTGATAGCTAGACGGTATAGGAGCTAGTAATCAGCAGAGAATTCAATTTAACATAATATAAATTATATAACTTTCTATGGTTTTGCGGTTTGGGCCCTCAAGGACCAGATTAACATAAAATCAGATATATCAATGCGAAATGGCTTTTGCCTTGGCAAAGTGATATATCGTTAACGATTTTATGTTAAGGCAAAACCCGGCTCAGTTGAGCATGGAAGTTTTTTGCCCACCTGCCTTGCCGCAATGCCTACCGAAGCTTTAGCGAAGGTATGGAAGCGGCTACGCGCAGGCAGGCGCTGGGCTCATACTTTTATCTCCCGATAGCTATCGGGAGATAAAAGTATGGATGGCAGAAACATTACGTTCATATATTTCGGATTTTTGCTGACACGTTAAAATAATCCAAGCAAAAAGCTTTAGCTTAGGATACTGTGCGTGATCGGCAAACCAAAACAAAAAAATTATGAATAAAATGTACGTGAGAATTGTATTCGTTTTAATCTTCGGACTTCTTAGCAGTACAGCATTTACACAGGTAACCTCACAAGAGATTGATGCTATAGTACAAAAAGCGATGGACAACTTTACAGTTGCAGGTGTAGCCGTAGCAGTTGTCAAAGACGGAAAAATCATTCATCAAAAAGGATATGGTTTACAGTCATTCGATGGCAAAGCGAAAGTTAATGAGCATACCAATTTTGGTATCGCCTCTAATTCAAAAGCATTCACCACCACTGCGCTGGCAATACTTGTGGAAGAAGGAAAATTGTCATGGACCGATAAAGTAGTAGACTACATTCCTGAATTCAAAATGTTCAATGATTACGTCACTCAGAATTTTAATATTCAGGATTTATTGACACACCGATCTGGTATGGGACTGGGCATCGGTGATCTTATGTTTTTTCCGGATGGATCAGACTTCACGATTAATGACATCTTAACCAGTTTTCAATATTTTAAACCTGAATCTGCTTTTCGTACAAAGTTTGATTATGACAATTTACTTTATTTAGTGGCAGGTGAAGTAATCCATCGTATAAGTGAAAAGACCTGGGAGCAGTTTATTAAGGAACGTATTTTTGTTCCGCTGAACATGGATAACTCCTACGCATCGCTTCCTGGATGGAGGTGCTGTTTTCACAGCAGTATCGCAAGCCATAGTTGACCGGTATTTAAATCTCGAGGACTTTGATTGGGTAAAAATATTGTCTCAGAATTCCAATAGTCGTGACAGTGCTGCCAGAGAAGTTATCGCTAAAGTTTGGGAAACAACAAAGGCAGCAGACATTACTACGGTAAACCTTAAAAATTATTTGGGATTCTATAAAGATCCGTGGTTCGGTAAAATAGAAATCTTTATGAAGAACGATCAGGTTTGGTTCCGATCACTTCGTTCGCCAAAACTAACGGGGCAAATGCATTACTATAAGGCCAACACATTTGTAGCTCAATGGAGTGACAGAAGTCAGGCAGAAGCGGATGCCTTTGTCATTTTTAGTTTAGATGAAGAAGGTCTTGGGCAAGGTATAAAGATGAAAGGCATATCACCACTGATTGATTTTAGCTTTGATTTTCAATATCTTAATCTTGTAAGGGTTAAGGATGAATAGTTTCTTTACAATACCTTTTGTTTAGATTACTCTTAGGGGCCTGAGGGAAGATTTAGAATTCAAAGAAGATTCTTTCGAAGGGCATCTAAAACGCTGCCATTATGTAACAATGTTCTTTATTAACTGGTTTTGCATCAGTTACATAATTCGCATTATCCCTGCCTGCCGGTAGGCAGGTTAAATAGCTTAGAAGCGAGTGAGACTTGTCATATTGCTGATATACGTCTCATACTTGAGCCATATCCAACTAAAAGCTAGAGGAATGTAGATGCGTTTTTGAAACTAAAATGACTTCAAAAGTGTATCTTTAGGAGTAATTTTTAACAAAATGGCCTCAAAAACCTTCGAAAGTGAATTTCTTAAAGGACTTGACCTGCTAAGTAAGGAGCAGCAAGGCAAAGTGATTTCCTATATTAAGGCATTATTGAAAAGAACTAATAGCGGCCAACATAGTGGACTCCTTCAATTTGCTGGCAGCTTAAATCCAAAGGATGTTAAAGAAATTAGTTCAGCTATAGAGGCTGGATGCGAAAACATTGATAAGAATGAATGGTAAGGATTGTCTCCTCGATACCAACATTATTATCGGTCTCTTTGCTAATGAATCATCCATAAAAGAAAAAATCAAATCCTTCTCCGGTAGTATTTTTATTCCAAGTATTGTTTTGGGCGAATTATTCTATGGCGCAGAGCAATCAACAAGAAAAGATCAGAACAGAAAAAAGATTGAAGAATTGGCAGAGGCTTCTTTAGTTCTTGAGTGCGATTTGGATACAGCCCGATCGTACGGAAAAGTGAAATATCAGTTGAAAATTAAGGGAAGCCCAATTCCTGAAAACGATATCTGGATCGCTGCATTAGCAGATCAACATCAACTCATTTTAGTTACAAGAGACAAGCACTTCAAAAGTATTGAGGCTTTAGAGATCGAAGCTTGGTAAATCGTCCATCCCAGCATCAACACCCATTGTGCAGGCTACACTTCCCTCCCACTACCTAAGCCTACCCAATAAGTGTCGCTGCCCCCGCCCGGTGTGAGTGATGAAGATTGAGCTATTGAAATCCCGCGCTAAAAAAACTTTCTATGAAGATTGAGTAAGCCTGCCTTTGCCGAAGCGGCTACGCACAGGCAGGCCCGGATGCCTAAGCTATGTTAACATAACGCAGTACATTATATAACTATTGCCTCGCTAAGTTCCTGACGCACAGTTCTATAATGTGGTTCGGTCATTCAATTATGTGCTTCAGGGGTAGTCAAAAATGTACTTAAGGGTTGTACAATTCTACACATCCACTTAAGGCCTTTAATAGCGGGCTTCATATGGCCCGGGTGGCAGTCATGTAGGCGGGTATATGCTCGCTTACCCGCATACTCAACTAATGACTTTGTCTGCCAACGGGCGTACTCATTCCGGCTTAATCGAACTGTATTAGCTTAATTTGTTGATAATCAATGTTTTATACTGATTTCGTTGCACCCAATATTCCAAAATGGACTTTCTTTGGCGAGCCGGATTTTCTGTCCAGATTATTTTCGTTTGAGCCATTCCAGTTTACATTCGTTGAGTGTGAACTGATCAATGGTTCTTCCAGCATGGATATCTTCTTCACTCATGGCCAACATAATTTTTTGTTCTTCGGCAAGGGGTACTGTTTCTTCCAGAACATGGGATCTTTTAATCATATCGGATAGCGCAAGCAGGCAGTCGGTATCTTTAATTGCCAATAACTGGTCGATAACCTTATTTCGAATATCAGTGGCTGATTTCATGTTGTTTGAAGTTGTTCTTGCCTATAAAGATAGGAAAACCAGAAGAAAATAACCGGTGATTGATTGATAGGCAAAACATTTGAAGAAAATTTCTAAGGCACCAACTAGCGCGTTACTTTGTGCCTACACGAACTTACTTTCGTGCTCAACTCTGAACCAATTGTCGGGACAAAATATTTTAACCACACACAGAGTGCACAAAGCTTTTCACAGCGTTCACAAAGAATGCGGGCTTTGCATCCTCTGTATTTCTCTATCTTGCCTGTCTGAATTATCGCTCACAATTTACTTTCCGGTCTTATTCCAAAAATCAACAGATAGCCCACCATCCAAAACTCTCCCACGGTCGCAGGGATGGTAAGGAGATTAATCACGGTTCCATGTACACCCATAAACAGCAGGAAGGCACTCAGGATATAGCCAACACCTCCAAGAATAAGTATGCGGCCGAGCCACACGGGCATCCGCTGTGAGCTCACCACGATGTACCCCATGGGTATGAGCCAGAGTCCGAAGAAGAGACTCCCTACTCTCCACGCCTGTTTGATGAATTGGTTGAAAATTTGAATACTCAACGTCTTTTCATTCAATGCCATTGTGGTGCTTTGGGCTACTTCGAGTGCTCCGCCCATGGCCATGGCACTGATCATTATGGCCATGGCATTCACCGTGCCCCAGATCGCAATGGACCATGCGGCAACGTGATGGATGTCTTTGAATAGTTTGTAAAACCACAGGGCAGCCAACACCTGTGACAACACAATCAAGCATTCAAATACCAGTCGCAACCGGGCAAGTGTTTCTTGTTCGGTTAGATTCGTTAGTGTCTGTGAGGGGTCATCGGCCACATAGATGCGTGAGTGCAATAACATGAATCCTACCATGCCCGTGATGGCCAAAAGCAAGTACCAGATGCCCGTCATGCGGGCGGTACTTACCCATTCTTTTTGTTGCTGTTCTTCTGTCATACTCAACTTGAAGGGATAAGATCACTTGAGTTAATAGTTACATAAGTCACACATTTATCTTTCGTTATCCCTGCCTGAATGATCTTTCAAGGTTAACCCTTCTTGAATAGATAAAGACTGTTGACAGTGAAAATAGAGCTCGTAGTAAAGATTAACAACAATTGCTTTTACCACCTTCCTGAATGGGCGGACAGGGCACGGTTCCGAAGGAACAATACACACAACAATCTCCCTCTTTTGGTTTGAGTACTTTATGGCAGCTTTCACATTCATAAAAAAATTGGCAAGCATCTGTTGGCATGGTCTCTTCCTTTTGGTGGCCACAGTGAGGGCACGTAAGTGTTGATTGCAGCGTGATTTCCTTTTGCATGAATTTGGTTTTATGGATTTTTTGCTTTAGCTGTAGTCACAGCATTCAGCATCATTTCTGATGGATCTTTTTTGTGTGTGCTTGTCACCGTGTACCCAGTGGCGTTAATGGCTTCCTTAATTTTTTCTTCGCTCACTAAATCCGCATCGTATTTTACCAGGGCATTTTCCCTTTCGTAAGAGACTTGTGTTCCTATTATCCCAGGCAACTGATTGACTTCATGATTAACTTCCAGCTCGCATCCGGAGCAGGTCATCCCTTCAATATCAAACTCAACCAAATTCACATTGTCGGACACGGCAATTCCTGAACTTTGTACATCAGGATAAAAAATAGGTGCATAGCTGGGGAATGTCAGCATGGCCAACGCCACCAACGTCACAATTCCAAGAAATTTCTTTGAATGAATAAATTTCGTTTTTCCTTTATCATCCTTGCAGTCACAATCTACTTCTGCTTTGCTGGGTTTTAGTTGCTGATACCAGGCAAAACCCAATACCAAAACCGTGATCCCAATTAAGAAGGGTCGGAAGGGCTGCAGCCAACTGAATGTTGCAGCAATTCCACCAATACCTCCCAGAAAAGCTAATACGGGGGTGATACAACAAAGAGATGCAGCTACAGCGGCTAAAATCCCAGCGCTTGCTGCCTTTGTTTTTAAATTATTGCTCATGATACCAATTGTTTTTTATTGTCGTTTACCAGATCATCAATTGATGGGAAGATGAGGCCCACATTTTCTTCAATGAGGGAGTAGGAAATTGTTTTTCCCACTTTTTTTCTTTCACCAATCCCCCGTCTTTCAATTTTCTTAAATGCTGAGATACACCCCCTACGGAAATGTCCAGTACATCGCTTAAATCACAAGGACACATCTGACCTTCCCTATGGAGGAGAAAGAGAATTTTCAATCGCATTGGATTACCCGCCAGGTTAAATACTTTTGTTAAGCTTTCTATTTCATCTTCAAGGCGATTCAAAGCTCGCTTGTAATCTTTAATTTGTACAGGATCTGCCAGTATACGGATGCAGGTATTAGCCATTATCTTATTTTAGTAATTACTTAAACATTGCAAGATAAATACTAGTTTCATCATTTTAGTAATTACTATAATAAGCGTAAAAAATATATGAACAAGTGCAGAAATGAGGGATTTTATTCAGTGCTAGCGAGAAAGCTAGTACGCCAATGGCTTCAACTCCGCCAGTGCAGTGGGTATGAGTTCAGAAATTGTGGGATGAATATGTACTGCACGCTGGATCACCGTGTAAGGCACATCTGCATACATGATATCCAAAATCGAATGGATGATTTCATCTCCTTCACTGCCTAAAATACTGGCTCCCAATATCTTTTTGGTTTCTGCATCCACTAATATTTTCATAAAACATTGGTTCGCAATTGATCGTCTACCTTAATATTTCCTCCTTCGTCCATTTCAACTCCCGCTTTCTCCAAACCTAAATCATCCGCATTGGGCTGCCGGCCTGTGGCCAACAATAAGTGACTGCCCTTTACCTGCGGATCGTCTTCCTTGCAATCCACGTTGACCTTGATTTTGTCTCCATCCATTTCACCGCTTAAGCAATTGGCATTAAAATGAAGGTTAATGCCCTCTGCTTCAAGATTTTTTTTTATTTCTTCTGACACATCTTCGTCTTCGCGGTGTATTAACCTCGAGCCTTTTTCAATAATGATTACTTTATTGCCAAACCTCCGGTACATCTGACCAAATTCGAGCCCGATGTAACTGCCACCCACAATGATTAAATGTTCAGGCACGAAATCCACATCCATGATGTTGCTGTTGGCGAAGTATTTCATATCGCGAAAACCCTCTGGCACAACAGCCCTACCTCCTACGTTAATAAAAATTGATCGGCCTTTAATAACTCCTCTCCTATGCTTATCGTGTTCGCACTTTCAAATCGGGCATGCCCCTCAAATACGGTTAAGTTTTTGGTACCCTTCAACCATTTTTCAACACCTGTTGTCGATTGATTGACAATCTTATCCTTGCGGGCCTTTACTGCTTTCATGTCTACCGTAAAGTTGCCCCCAAGGGTAACTCCATATTCCGAAGCGCGTCTTGCCATGTGTGCAGTCCGTGCACTGGCCGCCAATGTTTTGGTGGGTGTACATCCGTTATTCACGCAAGTACCTCCAAATAATTTTCTTTCGATGATGGCCGTCTTCTTGCCTTCGGCTGCGAGCCTTGCGGCTAGAGATGGGCCTGCCTGGGCACGTCAATAATCCATCGATCACGGATATGAACTTGAGCCCAATACCTACTATGGAAGGTGAAGTGTCCTGATTACCAAATCAAAGTCATCAGTTGCCTAATATGAAGTCCTATTTTCAGACCAAATTTTATTTTCTAACTCCTCAGTAAACTTCTTATTCAGATCGATAGGACTGAATAGCCTTTTACCATTCATTGTTTTCTCTTTGCTTACGCTATGCCAGGATACGACTGTCCTTCCCTGTTTTTGAGTATTGCTTCTTTAATAAAGACTATGGTATCTTTGCATTTCAAAATTGCAAATGAAATTCATTCAATTTAATCAACTATGCAATTGACCTTACAAATTTTATTGAGTACCGTCTCGCTCATCTGCCTGGCAGGTGGTATGAACTTATTAGTTAAAGGAGCAGGTAGTTTTCTGCCGGAAACTGTTTCAACACCACCCGTTTTGGATAACCTTTTTAGGTTTATGAGTGGAATATATTTTAGCCTGGGATTTCTTATGGTCTGGGCTACTTTTAATGTTGATAAAACCAATGAGTTGAATTATTTCATTGGTGTTGTGGTGATGAGTTCAGGCTTAGGCAGGTTTTACTCAACTATAAAAGTGGGCTCTGCTGGAAAATATACAGACTACATCATGGTATTTGAAATCATTCTGGGTATCAGCATTATGACAATGCAATATTTTATTTTTAGCGATTAAGGATTACGCCAAGTCCAGGAACACTCTAATCTCTTCTTTCATATTGAAAAAGTTTGGACTCACCCTAATATTGATACCCTGCAACGTCACCAAAACTTTCTCAGCATTAAATTTTTGGTAAAGTGTGTTTGCAGATTCTAATGAACCTGTACTGAAATGAACGATGGCTGTTCTCTCTTCACGTTTTCTTATGGGTGTTACTATTTTATACCCTTTTTCATTTAGTCCATCAATCAGAAGATCTGTATTTTCCAGCGCCTTTTCATAGATTTGTTTTACACCCACATCAAGAATCAATTCAAGCCCTGCCGACCAGGCACTAAAGAGCGAGTAGGCAATAGTGCCCGTCTCATATTTTCTGGAGTCATCGTAACAAGAAAATTTATCATATAGGGTATCCGCAGCAAACATGCCCGGTAAAACCGAATCAATCATTTTTGAGGCTTTTTTATTAACATATAAGAACCCTGTTCCATGCATTCCAAGTAGCCACTTGAAGCCACAACCCGCCATTACATCAATCTGATCTATTTCTATATCAATTGGAATCATACCGGCTGCTTGCGCTACGTCTACTACAAATAAAGCACCTTTCTCATGTGCTATTTTCCCTATGACTGACAGGTTTGGTCTGAAGCCACTGTTGAACCTAACGGCAGCGATTGCCACAACACGAGTTTTATAATCGATAAGCTTTTGGATTGCCTCAGGATCAATACTATTATCGGCATTGATTTTTGCGAATCTAATCTCCACCCCTTTCTTTTCAAGTTGTAACCAGGGAAAGGAATTATTCCAATGCTCGCGTTCGGGGATTACAATGTTGTCACCTTTTTTAAAATCCATACCTTGCGCAACGATCCCCATACCCACGCCAGTGCTTGTCACCAAAGCATATTCTTCCGGCAAGCCACCCAATAACCTGGATAGCAAAACACGGATTTCATTCCGATGAAATGCCTTTCCCCCAACTGGGTTTGATTCTGCTTTTAAATAAGTCTGAAGTCGATCTTGCACCAATGTACTTAGCGGAGCTTTTGAGGCACTATTAAGGTAAATAGCTTCTTTGGTGATCGGGAAGAGTGATCGAATTTTCTCTATATCCATATTGATAAACGCTACCTGTTGTCTTAAAAATAAGCCCCGACCAAAGTAGTACTTTTTGTGGCTCCATTCAAGTTCCGGAAAAACTTAGTGAATGACTTTATGAGCTCCTCTAAAAACAAAACCGCTTACCCAAAGTGAGTAAGCGGTTTCAATAGTTACAGGAATATTTCTATTTAATTCTTACCCTTGATATTGATGTTTTCCATTTTAGGATAAATAAATTCTGGTAACCCTGCTCCTTTCAAGATGTCGCTATAGTTATTAATGTCTTCACTGATCATTTTCTCCAGTTCATTTTTGAAAATCTTCCACTTTTCCAAGTAATCTTTGGTTACGTCTTTTGTTCCCTGGGTTACAGGCACATTACCATCGCCCATGTCATTCAATAGAATCTTGTACTTCACCAATAATCGAGCTTCAAACTGATAGTTATGTTGCTGGGTACGCAATTCCTTTTGCAAGATATTCTCAATCCACGCATCAATTTTATTATTAAGGGCTTTACCTCCATCCGTCAACTCTTTTGAGTTGGATTCATTTAAAATAAAATCGAGTTGCTGTTTTACTTTTCTCAAATACCTCACTCCTTTGGCCATTTCAGTGGCGCCCACCAGTAAAGATTCAGACAGTTGGTCGCGCTCTACATAAGCAGCAGCTGCCCCAGGTATGCTCTCTTCTATTCTTGGGTCGATCTTCACTTCAAAATCTTGGACTTGTGTGAAGCCGCCTACTTTAAATCGAGCCTGATATTTTCCGGGGGCTGCATCATAGGCACTCAAATCACGATTGGTCATAGTTAATTCTTTGATGCAATCGAACTGACCTATACGCATGTTCCAGTTCCATGAATGTGATCCTGCATTTCTTTTCAATTGTTTCTTAATGAAAGCATCACACTCTGTCCTTGGTCCTTGAGTTGATTCAGTATACACTACCTGCCCCGATTGGTTAATTATTTCCATTGACATAGGCACATCGTCACTTACTTCTTTGTTGATGACGTATGTTATTTGCGCACCTGTTGATGGGTTTTGACCCTGATCACCATTCAGACTGAAAGCCCTGGCCAATGGTGCGTATGTATCGCGCGGTTTATACAAGAAGTAATCTGCTTTCGCCACCCTATCTGAAATCTGATGAAGCGGGGACAAGTCATCCAAAATCCATATTGCACGACCTTGTGTCGTCACCACTAAATCCTTTCTCTTTACACGCATATCTGTAATGGGTACTTGTGGTAGATTGTTCTGTAGTGATTGCCAGTTGGCTCCATCATCAAAAGAAACAAACAGACCATTTTCTGTACCGGCATAAAGTAACCCCTTGCGATCAGGATCTTCTCTTACCGAACGCGCAAAAGTATTGTTGGGAATACCATTTACAATCTCTACCCAGGTCTTACCATAGTTCTTAGTCTTAAAGATATGAGGCGTAAAATCATTCATCTTATAACCAGCCACTGCGATATAGGCTGAAGCAGGATCGTGTGGTGAAGGTTCCACCACGTTGACGATGGCTTCTTTCATTCCTTTGGGTGTCACATTGGTCCATGTTTTCCCTCCGTCCTGAGTGACATGTACCAATCCATCATCAGAACCAACCCAAATTACACCTTCCTTCAAAAGTGATTCTTCTATATTGAATACGTTATTATAACTCTCAGCAGTGATTTGTTCATTGGAGATGGGTATACCCCCTTTCCCTTGATGGGCTTTGTCGTTGCGTGTGAGGTCTTCACTGATTACCTCCCATTTTACACCCCGATCAGTAGATTTCATCATGAATTGTGATCCATAATAAATCACGTTGGGATTATGTGGAGATACCAATACTGGGCCATTCCAGTTGGCGCGGTATTTCAAATTTCTTGGCTGCTCACCACTTACCTGCTCTGGAAAAGGACGCACCATACGGGTGTTATCAATTTTGCTGTCCCACTCCACAAAATTGCCAGCAAAGAAAGTAGAGTAGATAAACCTCGGATTGTTGGCATCAAATGCAACTGTAGATGATTCGCCAGCCCGCAATTCATTCCAGTGCATTCGACCAATACCCTGATCTTGCGAAGTGCTGTTGATGGCTATAGTAGTGTTATCCTGCTGCCCGGAGTAGATGCGGTAAGGATACTGATTGTCGGTAATGGCACGATAGAATTGACCAGTGGGTTGATTCATTAAAGTAGACCAGGTTTTGCCTCCGTTGTAGGACACGGCAGCTCCTCCATCATTGGAATTGATCATGATCTTGCTGTCATTCGGATTGATCCACATGGCATGATGGTCGGGGTGACTGCCACGTACAGCAGTGAATGTTTTCCCCCCATCAATGGACTTCATCGCAGAACTGTTCATCACCCACAATTCATCTTCGTCATTGGGATCAGCGATGATATGCATATAATACCATGCACGCGCATAGGTAGTAGGGTCGTTGGTCATTTGACGGAAAGATTCTCCCCCATCATCCGAACGATACACACCACCTTTATCACCCAATGCTTCTATGGCGAGGTAGACCACCTTTGGATTGGCTGCGGAAATAGCAACACCCATTTTACCTTTTAGGTCGGGCAAGCCCTTCTTAATTTCTTTCCAGGTTACGCCACCATTTGTAGTCTTATAGACACGACTGCCTGGACCACCACTTTGTACCACCCATGGCTTTCGGTTAAAATCCCATGAGGTTACCATCATAATATCTGGATTTGATGCGTCAACTGAAAGGTCAGCAATGCCAGAGTTTTCATTTACATAAAGAATCTTTTTCCAGTTTTTACCTCCGTCTTCTGACAAGTAAACGCCACGCTCCTCATTGGGGCCCCATGGGTTACCTTGCGCGGCCACATATACTTTGTCAGGATTGCGCGGATGTACAAACACCCGACTGATATGCCTTGTGGCTTCTAAGCCCATGTGCGTCCAGGTTTCTCCTGCGTCAGTAGATTTATAAACACCATCTCCATGGGAAGTTTTTACTCCACGCACAGGGCCCTCACCAGTACCTACGTATATAATATTTGGATCTGAGGGAGCAACGTCAATGTAGCCGATTCCTCCTGTATTGAAATAACCATCTGAAATATTGTTCCAGGTAGTTCCGCCATCGGTGGTTTTCCAAACACCTCCGCCTGTGGTACCCATGTAATAGGTAAAAATCTGATCTGGAATTCCGGTAGAGCAAGTAGAACGTCCCCCACGGAATGGTCCGATGTTACGATACGTTAAGCTTTGGTAGAGCTTTTTATCAATCAGATCTGTAGTGGGCTTTATTTGTCCCACTGCGAGGATACAACTACCCAATAGCAGGGCAAAAAGTACATTAATTTTCATGAAAGTAGTTTTAAATTTTAATCAGCAGCGTGGTTATCTCACTGACATGACAGTATGGTGTAAAGTTAATTAATACATGAAAGTAGATAATTGACTTTAATTCATATATGGGTTTTATTCAGATGGTGAGAAAGGCTGTTGTACCGCTTGCTTACCTAAGTATTGGTTATCCAATAAGGAAATAGTTTACGGTAGCGAGCACGAAGGTGATATCAGGCGGAGCCTGAGTGGGAAATGTTTTTTGTTTGTTAAACTATCTTACATCTTCTGCCAACCTGATATGGTTTGAATACATACTGCAACCAATTTCACGAGATCATCCACATCAACCCATTCATTGGATCCATAAAAATTACCACCCAATGAGCCAATGCCATAAGCTGGTACATTCAATAATCGAATGGGGTAACGGATATCACCTGCATAGTGATTGGGATAAGCATCGGGCGCACGGCCAGTAATGTCCAAAATAGATTGTCGTAACACTTTACTTACAGGCGCCTCCCAACTGGCTGTCCCCGGATTGGTACGATACCCAATGATTTTTAATTCTACTTTATAACCTTTATCTGAAGCGGGTAATGCCTTTATATATGCATCGATGGCTTGTCTGGCACGCCCAACAAGGTCTGCCCATGTGTTGGTACCTTCAAATTTCAACCTGAAGGTGACCGTTGCCTTATCGGCTACGGATCCAATGCGATCTCCCCCATTTAACATACCAATATTGACCAGCACATTTCTAAATACCGTGTTGCGTAGGTGATCAAGAATTTGCCAAGAGGTTTCTACTGCATTCCCTCCTTCCTCCCACTCTGCCGAATCAATACTATTGATTTCCATCTGTTCACCACGCCAACCTTCTACGGTCATTTCAAGATCAACAATTCCTTGCACCGCATTCTTTATGTCTTCCAATCCGCGGCCAGTTTCGGCAGGGTGCACATATAAAACTGCACCCAAACCGTGATCCGTTTTACTGATGCGCTCAAAGATGGGAAGACTTCCACGGCTACCACCCCCTTTACCATGCAAGCTCATTACTACAGGTAATGCTTCACCGGACTTGGACAAAGCCGCAGCTGCTACCAACATGGCGGCCACCCCTGCTTTATCATCAGACGTTCCCAAGCCATATAATTTGTTGCCCTCCAGTATGGGTTCATATGGATCGGTTTGCCAGCCCTCATACACGGCTTCAGTATCTATATGCGCGAACATAGCAAACTGTCTTTTTCCCATATTTTTTGTAGGCCATCCTACCACGTTGGTAAAGGGGCCATCTCCGGCAGTGCTGGGTGGCATAAATTCTGGATGGTCTTTATATCGGCTTGGCTGATCATTACTTTCTTCTATTCGATAAGGAAGCTCTTCAAGGTATTTCTTTACAATTTTTTGGGCATCAGCAGCGGACTCACCTGACAGGCTTCGCACGCGAATCATGTCGTTGAGTAAAGTGAGTAACTCGTTACGATGACTTTCCGCCAATTTTAGTGCTTTATTGGAGGGTGGAGATTGCGCGAAACCAGGCAACGCTGTCATCATGGCCAGCGAGCTTGCCCCGCTAATAAATTTTCTTCGTGAAATCCCTTCGTTCTTTTTCATAAATTATTCTAGAATAAAACAGTACTCTTTACCCCACAATAATAACTAGAAACGATAATCTTATTCGCACATTCTGATGAAAAATGCTAAACACAAAGTATCCAAAATAGGAGATAAAGATCAATATATCCCTCAACATAATCCTCAGCATTTATGATCCATTCACCAGCAATAGAATTTATGTGTCCAGTAACCAAATTCCAAGGTCTTATCACAAAGCAAATTCACGCTACCTCATCTAGTATTACGGTGACCTCAGGCTCGAAGGTTGTTCATGATTCCAATTCGTCATTTGGTTTTTTGTCGGCAAGAAATAATGTTTTGTTCCACCTGTCTATTGAAAATATAATTCCATTGGTTTTTCTTTTTAGTTCAGTTGCGTATGTTGTTTTTCCAGAACCTGTATTTCCAACTATCAGGTGTATCATTTCGTTTCTTTTAAATGTCACGTCCTAAAATACGGCTACAGGTTAAACAATAATTAAGCCGCATTATAAAATACCGAATTAGGGATTTAATATCCCAAAGATAAGTGCAATCTTTTGTTGTTATAAATATTAATTGCGCTTTTAACTGCTGCGCATGCATTGTGTACATTCGTAAAACATTGATCCAAGTAAAATTCTCCTAACTGGCGCAAGGTGTGTCAGTTGGGGTCTATATTGTTTTTAACACTCCTGAATCTGCTCTTAAAGATGCTCCATTTGTAGCAATAGATAAAGGACTTGACAGGTAAGACACTAAATTCGCAATTTCATTTGGATTAATAAATCGTTGTAATAAAATATGTGGATTAGATTGCTGAATAATTGCATTTTTCATTTGTTCAATTTCAAGATTTTGAGCTCCTGCAATATGTTCAACTACTTTTGACACACCATCGGTATAGGTTGGTCCTCCCAAAACTGTATTAACCGTAACCTCTGTTCCCTTTGTTAGTTTTGAAAGTCCATTTGCAATTGCCGAAATAGCTGCTTTTGTCATTCCATAATGAATCATATTTTCAGGAACATTTACACCCGATTCGCTGCTGATAAAAATAATTCGTCCCCAATTTTTATTTAGTATCTGTGGGAATAACTTTCGGGATAGTCGAACAGAACTCATTACATTTATCTCAAAATAATTGTACCAATCCTGGTCATTTATATTTTGAAATTCTTCAATTTCAAAGATTCCAACATTGTTTATTAATATATCTATATCTGTTAATTTTTGAAGTAAATTTTCAACTTCATCTTTTTTTGTAAAGTCTGCAGATATTGCCGAAATATCAGCATTTGGAAATTGATTCTGTAGTTTTTTCTTTGCCTGTTCTGTTTTTAACTCTTGTCTTCCGTTTATAGTTACGGTAACTCCTTCTTCTAATAATTGTTGAGCAATAGCAAAACCAATACCTTGGGTTGAGCCGCTAATAAATGCTTTTTTTCCTTTTAATTTTAAATCCATTTTTCTTTTTTTGTAATGTTCATTAAATAAATAATCAAAAAAATCAGTTGATTATTTGTAGTTGTAGTTCTATCTGCCTTTTTAAAATTTCTTATCTGATAAACTCTGCGTAGTGAGTTGATGCCACACCAAAACAGTAATTATTATTTACCTAAAGAACTTTCTATTTCCAATTTGAGATTTCCTTTTTTGTTGCTCTTGAAGAATAGTTTTGGTGTATAGTTTTCTTGTTTCTTTCAAAATTTCTAAAGCTATTTTAATTCATCATTTACAAAAGTCATTTCTAACTACGTATTGGCGACAATGCATCCTTTAAAATGGCTACTTTTTGGTTCGGTTGCTACATTAATGAAAAAAATTTCATCAATTCAATTGCTATCACTATTCTCTACTTTTATTTTAAATTATTTAAATTTCTTCGTTGTTAAGCATTTTTTGAAAGTTCCTTTTTCCCGCCTTTTGAATGTATTATATAAACTACTCAGTTCCCCCGCACCTGTGGTGTTACTTAGGTCAGAGCGACGACATGTCGTACTATATCCTTTTTTCAAAATATTTCTGGGCTTTCAGAATGATTTCATTGTCTTTGAATATGTTTGGTCTTCCTTTTCATTTGTTTTGTAACGAATGATACAAAAATCAATAATTTCAATGTTATTTTGTCACACCCTGCTAACGTTTAGTATATGAAAAGTTGGTGTTTCATGAAGCACTAAGCTTTTCGGTTAAGTAATAAACTTTTGATGCTAGAGCCACAAGCCTGAATTTAGTGCTATTTCGCCTATATTTTATATACATTGTTTTCTGCCGCTATTTTTCTGTAGAATTATTTATCGTCTATTTTATATGTTCTATAAAATTTGTATTCGTCAGTTTCAAACTTGAATTCCATAAATCTGTTTGAAAATTCTATTGTATGAGTCAGTTGAAGATTTCAATACTTTTCCATCCGAAAAATAAATGCCTTTAAGGTTACTAAATTCTTTCGAAAATGCAACGCTGGCTAATCTGCCACCTGATTTTGATGGTGTATTGGTATTATGTTTGAATAGTGTCAAAACTGGCAATATATTCAAACAAATTTAACTATAGCAGGATAGTTTTCGTCAGCCCTGTTCCCGGGTCAACTTCGGTCAAAGCATTTACACGAATTGTTGTGTTCAATTTTTCCTGTAAAATATAGGTGGTAAGCACATTGCATAATTTAGAAGTTTAATATTCTTTTGTCCTACCACGTTTTTTCTCATTGCTTTCTTTTGGAAAAGCCATCTCATTGGCATTATGTAAACTGCGGTTCTATACCTGTTTTTGTAAAGGGTCGTGTGTCACTCGCTGTAGAATGTGATGCTTGCGTTATTGTCCAAACAAAGCCATAAGCAGTTGTGTTAGAGCAAATGGCCCCAAATGGTTGGTGCCGAACGAGGTTCATAACCATTTAGTATGTTTCACCAACATTTTTGCAAAACCTGCGTTATTTACCAACGCCTTGATAAGAAATGCTTCTTCATCAAGTATCTGCAAAAATGTTGGATAGGATTTTAAGTGATGCCAAATCCAACTGCAAACATTTTATGTTTTGATGTCCTGTTTTGTATTTGATAATTTTGTTGGCCTCGTTCCCCGCTTGAATATTTCTACAAGCTAAAATTATTTGTTCATTAGTTGCGATTTTTGCCATTTGTAATGCACATTTAAAACCAATTCCGCTATTGGCACCTGTAATGATAATTGATTTCATTTTATATATTTTTTAATGTTGATGCAAAAAATTGCGTCAGCTAAAAAAATGAAATCATTTGCCATTTGGTAAAAAAAATGCTCAATCCGTAATATTTTTTCTAATTCTTGCTTAAAGACGATTGAGTAATACCCAAATATGACGCTAAATAAGATAATGAATTCTATTTCCCCACAATGTTGGGAAAACATTGAAAAGTTAAGATAGCGTTCCGTTGCATCTTCTTCTGCCATCATTGTACTTATTTTATCACTTTCTCGGCAAACGCTTTGCCGTGATTTTATTTACGATTTCATCCCAACCAATTGTCAATGAAAGTTCTTTCAGCATCTTTTAACAACAATGATGCAGCAGTCGTAATTGCTTACAGTGTGTATTCAGATGAAGAATATTTTGATTGTAACTGTTGGATATTCACTGCGAAATTATTTTCATCAATAAAGTATTTGGTACTTCTTCACCTTTATTGTTGTAGTAGTTAAAATTCCCTAAAATACCCTCGGTTAGAAAACAATTTCCTCTCGAATTTTTCCGGCCTCTTGGTAATAAGCATCTTTTAAAATTTCCTTTTCAACGGCTTTACTTTTATAAGCTCAATTTGTTGTTGATTAAGATGTCCGAATTTTAGCAGATAATTTATTAATATTTCCACATAATCACAAAGGTCGTAAATGTAAATTTGTTTCAATTTGTCAAATGGCAAAATTCAATTTTCGGTGCCTACAGTTTGTTGTGTCGGTCTATAGGTTGCAGATAACGTTGGTGTACAAACCGTACGTAGGCCGTTGCTATTACAAGTTGAAAGTGTACTTTCTGTGTCTGTTCACAACTGATGAGAGAAGTTTGAAATAAGTAACTAAAACGGCTCCCGAAAGTGCGAGCTTTCACACGGTATCACCGAAAGACTTGATGTCAAAATCCTTACTGATTTCTCCTGCCTCTCCTAATGTAATTATTGACCCCGCTCTGGGAACGATCGCACTCGCACTAAATGATGATTCAGTAAAAATGTTGCTTAAGCAGATGCCTGGAATTGCATACAACGACTATGTATGTGGTCGTGTGCCACCTTTCATAAGTCACTACTAAATTAGCGCTTTTTTTGTTTCCTTCAAGTTCCAGAATAACTTAGCAAAGAACTTATTGCAATAGAAGAAGCCGAGCCTGCGCGAGTCTGATGAAATAACCTCTGGCAAGCACTACCAACCTATCCAAGATATTCAAAACAAAAAAAGCGCGGGCAAATAGCACACTTTCAGATACGCAGTGAAGCACATGACACATACATATGTGCTTGTTGCACAACTACAATATAATAATTGGAAAATATTAATTTTGTGTCCATGCAAGGACGCAAAGACTATCAAGAAAAATTGTATACCAATTTTCAACTCTCCGACCGGGTTCCATCCGATAATTTCTATCGAAGGCTTAAAGAAACACTCGACCTGCGATTTGTCTATAAAGACACCGCCAGATATTATGGCTCTGAGGGGCAGGAAAGCATTGACCCTGTAGTGTTCTTTAAACTCATTCTTGTAGGCTACCTCGAAAACTTAGGCAGCGACAGGCGCATCATTAATACGGCTGCTATGCGACTGGACATACTCTATATTTATAGGATACAATATTGATGAGCCTCTTCCATGGCACAGTACCCTAAGCAGGACCCGCCAACTCTATGGAGAAGACATCTTTAAAAGCCTTTTCAAACTGGTGCTGAAAATGTGTATCGATAAAGGAATGGTTGCCGGACGCAGACAGGCAGTTGATAGTGTGTATGTTAAAGCCAATGCATCCATGGATAGCATTGCAGAAAAGGAGATCATGGAAGATGCAGATCGGTTTGCAGAAGAATTGAAGCTCCATGATGATGATAAAGGAAAAAAAGTGGATGCCTATAAGAAAAAGAAAGTAGAAGAACACCATCGCTGGAAAGAGCAAGCCTATAAAGGTCAGCCCGCCACTCGGTCAGATAAATTTAAAGAAGAGAATGCCAATGATAACAAGCGACCTAAGTTTCTAAGCAACCACACCCACTACAGCACTACCGATGCAGATGCTCGCATTGCCGTGAAACCGGGTAAGCCAAGACAGTTCAACTACCTGGGACAATTCAGTGTGGATACAGCACATCATGTCATTACCTACGCCCATTCATTTCATGCCGACAAAAAAGACAGTCAATGTCTGCCTAAAATAATAGAAGAGCTAAAAGAGAATCTTAATCAGGAAGGCTTAATAGTAGATCAGTTGTTGGCTGATACTGGCTATAGCAGCGGAGCAGCGCTCAAAGCTTTGGAACAAAACAACATCACCGGCTATGTACCCAACTTTGGTCAGTACAAAGCCGAACGAGAAGGGTTCACTTATCATAAAGAAGGAGATTATTACAGCTGTTCTCAAAATAAGAAGATTGAATTTAAAAAGATTAAAGACAACAACGGTTACCCCATGAAGGAGTATCGGAGCAGCAGTAAAGATTGTAAGCCCTGCCCACTGCGAACTGCATGTATTGGAAAATCATTGGAGAAAAAAATTCGTGAAACCCTTGACAAGCCTTACTACGAAAAGATGCATGAACGATTAAAGACACCTTATGCAAAACGCATGAAAAAAATGAGGCATAGCACGGTGGAACCTGTACTAGGTACGCTGGTTAATTTTCTGGGGATGCGAAGAGTTAATACCCGAGGAATCAGGCAAGCAAACAAATGCATGATCATGGCTGCCATTGCTTACAATCTCAAGAAGATGATGAAGTTTAACAAGAAAAGACCATTAGCGATGATGGCCAGACTGCCATCAGGGTTGAATCCACCACATGATCTTTTATTACAAATTGGCTTTTTCAAATTATCACCAATTTCGTTAGTGGTAAAGTGAAAAATCAGTGAGTCGCACTGTTTATCAACATCGTTATCCACAAATTGGATAAAGGGTTCTTAAATTCTTGTGATTATTTTATTGAGAAGTTGTGCAACAGCTACTGATGTTAGTTTCCGTCCAATTCCTTATCTTTGCAGTATGAGTTCAATAGTAATAAATCCTAAAAGTCAGCAAGAATTACAATTTCTTTCTGAGCTTCTTAAAAAATTAGGGGTAGATTCTAAAGTTCTTTCCGAAGAGGATTCTGAAGATTTGGGATTAGCCTTCCTTATGAAGGATGTTGACCGTTCTGATATTGTTTCAGAGGACGATATTATGAAAAAGTTGCAAGGCTAAATGCAAGTAGTTTTTCTAAAGAAGTTCAGCAAAGATCTTGATAAGATTACTCAGCCTAAAGATCGTAAAGCTCTTGGTGACGTAATTAAATTGGTTAAGGAGGTGGCAAAGCTTGAAGAAGTCCCAGGAGTCAAAAAGCTAAGCGGCTTCAATGATGCATTTAGAATCCGTTCTGGTAATTATCGAATTGGAGTTTTTGTCGATGGAAAAGTGGTTCAGTTCGCAAGAGTCGCACATCGAAAAGACATTTACAAATTGTTTCCATAGGTAGTTGGTCGAATGTGATTTTGGATGGAAACTAACGCCTATGTATGTGGTCGTGTGCCACCTTTCATAAGTCACTACTAAATTAGCGCTTTTTGTGTTTCCTTCCAATATCGGAAAAACTTAGCGAAGAACTTATTGCAATTTAAGATGTCGAGCTTGCCTGCGGCAGGCAGGCCTGCGCGAGTCAGATGAAATATCCTCTGGCAAGGGCTTCCATCCTATCCAAGAAAGAAAAACACAAAAAGCAGCGGTAAGGCGCACGATCTTTCAGATACGCAGTGAAGCACATGACACATACATTT
>JAHBUB010000036.1 GCA_019638285.1 Cyclobacteriaceae bacterium
GGGAATCTTCTTAAATCAATGATTTTCAGAAAATTCGTTGCTGATTTTTAATCCTTATCTGAGTGGCCAAACCGTCTGAATGACACACATCCCCCTAAAAGGGAGCGCAAAGGTAATCTTTAATGACATCTAAGCAAAGGCAGGGCAAAAAGTTTTCGAATAATTTGAAAATAATTAGATGAGATAAGAAAATAATTTGATGAGATAATTGGCCGATGCGGGTAGCTTAAAAAAAGCTACTTCTTTGGTTTCTTGAAAATAGGCACTGTACTACATGGCTCCCCAAACATGATACTAGATGCAATGGGCTGAAGACGACTGGTCACATCTACATAGGCAGCTATGGGTACATTCACTTTACTACAACCCTTAATCACCACTTTGGCGTCTTCATATTTACTCCAATCGATAGCATCGAGTGCTGTTTTAAAAAGTTGTGCCTCTAACTCTTCAAGAGTTCCAAACAAAATGGTTTTCGCAAACGGTCTTAGGGCAGCAGAAAGAAGCATGTAAGCCCAAGTTGGAACGATGGCATCTACAGAGCAATGAATTGCCACATGTTTTCCTTCGAAGACTGACCAATTGTTTAATTTGATGAACTCCCTGAAATCCTTTTCGCGCAAAGCGACTCCCTGAAATAGTTGATCTTTAACATCCAGAACAATGCGCTCACCTGAAACATAAAGCTCTTCCAAGTCGATCGTCTGCAGGGGGCTCCGTGCTACCTTATTGATAATTTCTTCATTCATAATTCAATCTGGCTAACATCAAAGCGCTGATTTTGGTTTTTTAATGAGGAAATATTTTAAATAGAAGGGCTCGACGTCGGCCAAATCTTCAAATTGCTCTGCGTGAAATTTCTTAAAGGCCAACTCTCCTATTTCCTCAGCCGATGGAACTATATCCGAAAGAAAAATTGCATTGGAGCTTGTGATCAATTCCTTACACTTGGCAGCCCCATTACCAAAAAAAACTATTTTACTTTTTAATAATAAATCCGCAAAACTTGATTCATCAATCACCTTTGCCTGGGTCGGCTCCAAAACATCGCCTTTATTATTTGCCAACAAACAATAGACTTCCATGCGCCTGGCATCCAACATAGGACATAAAATTACTTCATCAGAAAATTGAGTTGCTATTTTCTGAACAAGTGATTCCAAGGTGTTCACTGCTATTAACGGGATATTTAGCGCATAACACAGTCCTTTGGCTGTAGCCACTCCTATTCGCAAACCTGTATAAGACCCTGGGCCTTCTGAAACTGCAACCGCATGTAGTTGGCTAGGTTTTAAATCACATCGCTTCAACAACTCATCTACCATAACGGCCAATTTAGATGATGCTGACTGGCTTATAAAAAGGTGCGATGACGCTTTAATTATTCCTTCATCATGTAAAGCCACTGAGCAAACCGATGAAGCGGTCTCCAAGCTAAGGATGAGCGACATTATCGTGTGGAGAGTAGGTTTTTATATTGAGCTTCTTCCTGAAGATTTTTTACTGCTTCCTTCAACTCAATGTCGCGTTGCAATGATAACTCAACCTGCGCCCTGATTAACCCAAAATGAAAAGCTATTTCCTCTTCCAGAATCTTTCTGATTTCATCTTTATAACGCACAAGGCCTTTGGATCTGCTTTGTTCAATCTGATTTTTTAGCGTATTCAACTGACCCTGAATTTCATTATAGGTTCGCTCCTTCTTGGCCACCTCCTCCAGTTGAGTCATTTGTTCTTCCAGCTCCGAGCTGAATACGAATTTTTTCTCAGTTAGCCATTCGCCAAATTTTTTATAGTCCTCCTCTGAAAACTTAAAGTCTTGAACAGAGCTTAGTTCTGGATGCTCCGCACAATAAATTGTGGCATAATCAAACATATACCCTGAAGTGATGAGTTGAATAGCGGCAGGGCTTAGATATTCATTTTTTACTTCTACATCAGGATCTAGCCCACCCCCATCATATACTTTACGCCCCCCTTTTGTAAGAAATTCTAATTTCAGGGAATCTGCAAACTTATCCACAGAGCCATCTTCATGACGATGGGCATAGTCGAGTGCCTGAATGCAACGGCCGCTTGGAATATAGTATTTTGCCGTGGTCACTTTTAGCTGTGCATTATAAGAAAGTTGACGCGTTGTTTGTACTAAGCCCTTTCCAAATGTTCTTTGTCCTACAAGAATTGCTCTATCATAATCTTGCAGTGCCCCTGCTACGATCTCAGCTGCCGATGCACTTCCTCCACTCGTAAGAATGGCTAGCGGGGTTGTAGTGTCCACTGGATTATTGAGTGAAACATAGGTTTTGTTCCAGTCTTTTACCTTTCCCTTTGTGGAGACAACTTCGAGCCCTTTTGGAATGAACAGATTGACCATGTTAACCGCTTCGTATAATAAGCCTCCTGGGTTGTCCCTTAGATCAAGAATTAATTTTTTAGCTCCTTGTTTCTTCAGATTAATTACTGCGGCCTCCACTTCATTACTTGCGCCAGGTGTAAAGTCGTCCAACTTGATATAGCCGATGTTACCACTTACAATCCCCTGATAAGCAACATTGCTCAGTTTTATTTTTTGCCGGAGGATGTTGAGTGTGATATTGTCATTTTTTCCTTCTCGCTTTACCTCCAATCTCACTTCGGTGTTTGGCTTTCCTTTAAGCAATGCGCTGACTTGAGTAGTGCTTTTGCCCTCAATGTTTACACCATCTACTGAAACAATTTGATCGCCCACCTTTAAGCCGGCCTTATTAGCAGGAAAGCCATCGTAAGGATTAGTAATCACGGTTTTATTATTGATCACTCCAATTAATGCACCTATTCCCGCATATTGACCTGTAGTTTGTATACTGAATTCCTCCAGGTTTTCTTCAGGGATGTAATCGGTATATGGATCGAGGGATTGAAGCATCCCATCAATACCTTTGTTCACCAAATCCTTTGGGTCTATCTCATCCACATAATAGGCATTGACCTCCTTAAAAAGTGTGGCGAAAATATCCAGACTTTTAGCGATGTCGAAGTATTTCTCTGCAGGTGCAGTAAATGAAAATCCGGCAATTGTGATTGTGATAATAAGAATCCCGATAAATGCTTTTTTTATCCCCGTCACCGTTCCCTCTCCTGAGGAGAAGGTTGATTGCCTTTGTGTTTTTTTCTTCATACCCATTGATAGCCTTCCTTTTAAAAAACTTTATCCTTAAACGAGCCTCATTCTCTTCCTCTCATTAAAGAAGAGGTGATTCAGAACATGTCCAAAACAGAGCGATTATGATTGTAAATATACAAATCGGAGGCTTTTCAGTTTATTTCTTTATTCTGGCATCATTTAACCTCGTTATTGTCTTTGCTATTGCATCTGAGATTGACCTATAGTCAAGTATTTCCCTGGCTGTGTAAATAAACCCAATTAACAGCTTTGGGGTTTCGTTCAACTCCCCTTTTTGCAGCCGATAAGCCTCCCTTGACCTTCTCTTAATTTTATTGCGGTCTACGGCTTGCTTGAAGTTTCTGGTTGGGGCAGTAAAAAGCACCTGATGAAAGGCTACTTCGGTGGGATTGGGTAGATATAGGATTCGGAATGGATATAAATTAAAAGAGGAACCCTTGCTGAAGAGCTCCTTTATCAATTTTTCCTTTTTGAGTCTTTCGTCTTTATGAAAGCTGAATTTGCCCATGAGGTCAAATTAATGAATCCTCACACGAAACTTAAGTGAGGCTTCTATTAACCCTTAGGTGTTTTCTCGTCAGACACAGTAAGCTTTTTGCGGCCCGCTCTTCTGCGAGCGGCTAATACCCTACGACCATTGGCCGTAGCCATTCTTTCGCGGAAACCGTGCTTATTCTTTCTTTTTCTCTTCGATGGCTGGTAAGTCCTTTTCATGTGTTAATAATTGTTTTTTTGTCGCCACATGGAATCTCCAAACAAATTATCATGCCCCTTGGGTGAAAGAGTGCATGGAGATTTCATTGCAATTATCGATTTACCTTATTTTAATAAAGGGCTGCAAAGATGCTTAGGATTTTTAATAAATCCAAGGTGAGTATGAAACGAAAACCCTTTTGATCTGTCCCTTTGGCTTATTTCACACTAAAAAGTGAATCTTTTACTTGTGGATTCACCTGTAAATCAATCAATTCAAAATTAAAACTCATAGGACCTTGTTGCTGACTAACCTTTTGAGGAAACCGGATCCCATCCACCTCCTTATAATCTGTATACGTAGTTGACGACACAATTGTACCCTGTGGGGTCTCCATGCTTTCGGTCTGCTTTACCTTCAGGCCAGTTTCTACATCGTAATAATAGGTAGACTTGGCGCCCGATTTAAATGCATACTCCACTGCATAAGCATCCTTTCCATCTACTTTTTCCACTGATATTAAATTAGTTGCCACTCCTTCCAGGCTTAGCTCAGGAAAGATGGCGCTTTCAAAGAGGGTCTTTTCTTTGGTTTCGGCATCCATCGGAACACTCTGCCCCATAGAAGCAATAGAAGCTTCTTTTCCAGTAGAAACTACCTTTTGAAGAATCATCCCGTTGGCACTAATATCCACCACGCCCTTATTGGGGGCCGATTTTATCATTGTCATGGTCAATTCTGTTCCCATGGCTTGCGCTTTATACACCATTTTTAGTGTTTTGATCTCTTTTGCCCTTTTAGCACCGCCAATTCCCTGAATGTATTGATCTATTACTTTTTGAGCGGTCAGCCCATCGGGAAGAGCTTTTGCGGGTTCTGGCTTATACTCTTCTCCATGTATATCATAGTATTTCACATCCCCGAATTGCTCCAGTGATTTGGCAATCTCTGCCCCTTTACCCACTACCTCAATGTAGGCGTGATCAGGGGTTATATATTTCTTCGCTGCAGTTTGTACCTGTTCAATAGATACAGCATCTAATCTTTTAAGATAGGTGGAATAATAATCCTTGGGCAGATTATACTTGGCCGTGTTTACAGCAAAACCAGCAATGGTTTGGGGTCGCTCCAGAGATCGCCCAAAAGATCCGGCAATTGAAGCCTTGGCTGCCATCAATTCTTCAGCACTCACAGGGTCTTTCACGATTCGGTTCAGCTCATGCATGATTTCATAAACTGCGCTATCGGTTACTTCGTTTCTTACGCTTGCGGATGCATTAAATTTGCCTACCAGATCGTCACTGCTCAACTGAGAGTTTGATCCATAGGTATAGGCGTGTTTCTCTCGAAGGTTTTGATTTAGTCTCGCTGAGAAACTGCCCCCTAAAATCTGGTTCATCACCCTGGCTTTAATCACATCTTCACTTCCCACTTTTAGATTTATGGGGTACGCGATATTAATGATTGACTGCACAGATGCCGGTCTATCTACCAAGGCCACAAATGTTTTCTCAGGTGCATGAGGGACAGGGTAAGTTTTGTTCTTTACCTCTCCTCCTACCCATTTAGAAAAATTTTTGTTTGCAATTTTTTTTGCCTCTTTTAAAGTAATATCGCCCACCATCACCAAGTAAGCATTGTTGGGTTTAAAATAAGTTTGATAATAGTTTCTACAATCCTCAATTGAAATAGACGCTACCGTCTTTTCCGTGGCTACCTCACCATAAGGGTGATCTTTTCCATATAATAAAAACCCCTGCACATTGGAAGCAATGGTGCTCGGATCATCCTTTCCTGCCGCAATACCTGAAATAGTTTGGGTTTTCAGTTTATCCAGTTCTGATTGTTCGAACGATGGGTTATACAATACATCGGTCATCAACTCCAGAAGCTTTTCTGTGTGTTTTGAGAGACTGGAGGCATAAAGACTATACGCGCTGGTGTTGAGTGAGGCCCCAATAAAATCGACCTCCTCATCCAGTTTTGCTTTGGTTCTGTGGGTAGTGCCTGTGCCTATGATATCTCCTGCCATAGAAACATATCCTGCTTTGTCACCTTCGAATATCGGATCATGCTTTAACTGAATCGAGAATTGTAATCGTGGCAATTTGTGATTCTCTACCACAAAAACCTGAAGACCATTTTTTAATGTAAAGGATTGGTACTCGCCAATTTTAATTGCGTGTTCAGGGCCAGGTAATGGCGCTTTGCTCCTATCTACTTGGGCAATTGTATTGCCAAGTAAACCTAAAATGAAACATAAAGTCAATATTGCTCTCATGGATTTTATCCGTTGTATTAGTTATCAGTTTTTACCTGTGTGTCACCAAGCTTTTGTTGCGCGGACTTAGGCAAATAATGCAGCACTACCCTGTTTTCTTTTATCAAATACCTTTTGGCAACACGTTGCAAATCCTCCCTCGTTATTTTCATAAAGCGATCCAGCTCTGTGTTGATCAATCCTGCATCTCCATAATACACATGGTAATCTGCCAACTGTTCCGCAACACCAATCATGGACGAGTTCTTTTGTACATAATCGCTCTCTATCTGATTACGTACTTTTTGAAATTCCCTTTCTGAGATAAGTTGATCTTGAACCTTAGTTATTTCCTCATCCATTCCTTTTTCCAGTTCATCTACACTTACGCCTACATTGGCCAAACCCAGAACAATGTATAAGCCGGGGTCTTCTGAAGAGAATGGAAATGCCTGCACGACATACGCCTTCTTTTGCTCGTCTACTAGTGACTTGTACATCCGTGAACTCTGGCCACCACTTAATACGGTGCTCAACATGTTGAGTGCATAGGAATCGGATGTTCCCTGAGCTGGCATATGGTAAGCCTCAATCACAGCCGGAAGCTGGATGTTATCATATACAATATCTCGAATTTCCTTTGTTTGTGGTGGCTCTACCACGGTAGGTCGCGGGACTGGCTTTCCTCCTTTCTTAATGTCGTTAAAATATTTAGCAATGGATGCTTTTGCCTCTTTAATATCGATATCACCTGCTATTGACAGGGTAGCATTTTCTGGGACATAAAAAGTTTTATAAAATTCAATGAACTCATCCAGCGTGGCATTGTTCAAGTGCTCAATCGATCCGATGGTTGGCCACCTATAAGGATGAACTGTATATGCTCGCTTCAATACTTCGGTAAGAATGCTTCCGTAGGGCTGATTATCCATGCGTTGGCGTTTTTCTTCTTTTACTACTTCCCGTTGTGTTTCTACGCCTATGGAATCAATCTTGGCATGCATCATCCGCTCAGACTCTAACCATAATCCCAACTCTAATTGATTGGATGGAAGGATTTCATAATAATAAGTACGATCATTCGAGGTATTGGCATTGTTGGTGCCCCCAGCGTTGGTAATGTACTTATCAAATTCGCCTCTTTTTATGTTTTCCGATCCTTCAAAAAGAAGATGCTCAAAAAAATGCGCGAACCCTGTTCTTGTAGGATCTTCGTTTTTTGAACCCACATGGTACAGCACGGAAACCGCCACGATGGGCGTAGTGTTGTCCTGATGCAGGATTACATGCAATCCATTGTCCAGATTGTATTCTGTGAATTCGATTTTGGGAGCTTGGGCAGCTGACGAAAGCCAACCCAGCATCACTATTAATGTCAAGAAATGTTTTATCATAATAATATTACTCAATCAAATCTTTCAGCACCCGCTGCGCCTGTTGGGGCTCTAACCTCGGTCCAAATTGCGACACCACTCTCGAAGAGGCCAGTGAAGCTATTTTACCAGCCTGAGCAAAACTATGCCCATGGGTGATCCCAAACAAAAATGCTCCCGCAAACATATCCCCGGCACCATTTGTATCCAGTGCTCTTACCTTATACGGTTCAATCTCAATAAAGGTGTCTCCATCAAATATTAATGCCCCATTGGCACCAAGAGTGATAGCAAATCTTTTGGCTGCCTGTCTCAGCTTTTCGCGGGCATCGTTGAGATTATCTGTTTCGCTGAACATAAGAGCCTCCTCTTCATTGCAAAAAAGAAGATCAACGCTTGCGCCTACCACTTGTTCGAAGTTCTTTGAGAAAAACCGCAACATGTTTGGGTCAGAAAATGTCAAAGCGGTATTCACTTTATTCCTTTCGGCAATTCTCTTGGTTTCCATTAATGCTTCCATCCCGCTGGGGCTCGATACGAGGTAGCCCTCCAGATAAGCATAGGTAGAGTTTATGATGGCCTCCTCATTTACGTGTTCAGCGGACATAAAGGAACTTATTCCAAGGAAAGTGTTCATCGTGCGGTCGGCATCAGGGGTAGTCATCACAAGACATCTGCCAGAGAGCCCGGCTGGGGAATCCTCATAATTCAGATTGGTCTCCACCCCATTGCGTTTCATGTCCTCCAGGAAAAATTTTCCAAGTTCATCCTTGGCCACCAGGCATGAGTAGTAGCTTTTCCCACCAAATTGATTGACTCCAATTACGGTGTTGGCGGCAGATCCTCCAGCCGACATTCGGCTTTTCTTCATGTCAATGGCTTTCATGAGTTGTTGCTGGCGTTTTTCATCCACCAAAGTCATTACTCCTTTCTCAATTTCGTTTTTTACAAAAAAATCATTGTCCACTTCGGTTACAATGTCTACCAGCGCATTGCCAATGCCATATACATCATATTTTTTACTCATAAAATCATTTTTTAACTCAGTGTGCAAGATTACTGAATTGGTTCTTTAGAAATAAGAAACCGGGCAATAGTTTACTTCTTGTTCTTGGGTACTATGTTCAATGTGTTTGTATACTGTTTAGCCCGATTGGGATAATCTGTAATAAAACCATCTACACCCATTCCCTTCAGGGCCAGCATTTCAGAAATTTCATTGACGGTCCACGGGATGACTTTTATGTTCTTATTATGCAGCTCTTTCACTTCTACCTGGTTGATGTTGCGGTAATATGGGGAATATATAGTTGGATTGAATCCCAATTCATTTAAATGAGACTCGACTGAGTTTTTATCCTCTACCAACATTGCCAACTTGATATTTGGATATTTTTCGTGCCAGTATTTTAAAACCCGGAAATCGAATGATTGAATAATCACCCGATCCATTGGCAAATATTCGTCTAGAAGATTGTAAACCATATCCGAAAATTCTGCCGGAGCAGGATGGAACTTCCCATCTCCATCATCATCTGATTTGATTTCGATATTATAATCGACCTCAAAGCGAGTATAGCTTTTTATGTGGTTTTCAATTGCCACAATAACATCAGCTAACAATGGTTTTACAGCACTTATCTTTTGTTGATCTGGAAACCTACTATTCCCTAAGGAGCCACAATCAAATTGTTTAATTTCCTCATAAGTCATTTTGTAAATGTTAAAATGCTTCTCTTCTTTCTTGGTGAAGGTATATCCGGAGGAATCAAGGCAAATAGCAGACGACATCCAAGGCTCGTGCGAAACAATGATTTGACCATCTTTTGTAATCGCCAAATCCATTTCAACAGTAGTGACTCCGGAATCAAGTGCAGTAATAAAAGCGGGAATTGTATTTTCAGGCATTAAGCCTCTTGCTCCCCGATGCCCCTGCACATCAAATGTGGAGAGTTTTTTTTGGGAAAAGCCAATGGAAGGAACCATAAATGCAAATATTAGAACAAGAGGTAATAATCTCATATTCCAAAGATAAAATTAATCTATGAATGAAACGCCAACATAAAAAAAGGAGCACGTAATGCGCGCTCCTTTTTTTTGTTGTTATCAACTTATTATTATTTCTTTCCTCCACTAATAAAGAAGCCTGCCTTAATTCCAAGATAACTATTTTTGGACTTTGATGTAAATGAATTGCCTCCTGAAATAACAACTGATTCTGTTTCCGGAATGATGTTATATTCAGCCTGTAAAGTGAAGTGGCCGGCATCAAACCCCAGACGAGGATAAAAGCCAAATTGGCTATCAGAGGCTGAGGCTTCTACTGTATTTCCCCCATCACTAAAACTTGCAGAAGCCAAAGTGTACATACCAAGACCGAGACCAGCAAAAGGCCTGAAGGAAGCATTGTTAGAAAAGTAATATTGCCCATTAATTGAATAAGACGCATTTCCTGAAACTTCCCCTTCCGAACTTACGGTTGATCCGGAGCCAGTTACAGTAACACCTCGTGCCATAATTGCACTTTCGATTCGTAAGCCGACAGCTATCGCATCGCTCACCCTATATGCAGGCTCAAAATAAACAAGTACTCCGCCTTTAGCTCCTTCTCCTCCCGGTGAGGCATACCCTAGTCCAAGACCTATTTTTACAGGTTTGAATTCCTGTGCATTGGCAGTAAATACTGCTGCCGAAATAAAGCTTACAATTAATAAGTATTTTTTCATGTTAATAAAAGTTGGTTATGGTAATCAATTACCACAAACTATGCCACAAATCCTATGAATTTCCTTTCAAGTGTGTATTAATAAATTATAGTGTATTCAGTGAGCAATGGAAATTCTTCCTAATTGGCTTTTAAAGCTATCTTTTTTGTAGACACATCGCGAAATTATTTATTCGGAGATGCGGTGAGGTCATCTTTCTCCTTTTAGAGATTCTCCACTAATTGTATTGGCAGTAATAATCTTAAATACCATTAAGAATCTTTATCAATAACCTTATTCCTCAATGAGTACTCCCATCTTACCCATCTGATAATCACGCATGGCCTCCATAATTTGAGTTTGCGTATTCATTACAAAAGGTCCATGAGAAACCACCTCTTCATCAAGAGGTTTACCCGTTAAAAATAAAATGCGTGTGTCCTCCAAAGCCTCTAATGATATTCCATCTCCATCATTTTTAAAATGAGCCAGGTGTAATTCCTCCACCTGACCAAATCCTTCAATATTTAATTTACCATCTAATAAATAGATCATCGCATTGTGATGAGCTGGTGTGGGTATCAAAATTTTACCTTCTTTTTTAAATTCAAGCGTAGCGGAATTTACAACGGCTTGTGATGGAATTGGACCTTTCACTCCCAATACCTCACCTGAAAATATGCGAACATTCACTTTTCCATCTTCACTTGTTTTGGTGGGCGCCTCCTCTGCACTTAAGGGATGATAAGCCGGTTGGTCCATCTTATGCATTGCGGGAGTATTGATCCAAAGCTGAATGATTTCCTGTCTTCCTCCTATTTCATGAATGTCATCGGGTGGTCGCTCACTGTGAATTATGCCCATTCCAGCATTCATCCATTGCACACCCCCTGCATATACATTGCTGTCGTTTCCCCGGCTATCACGGTGGTGCACTCCACCCTGAAAAATAAATGTAACAGGGGAAAAACCCCGATGGGGATGCGGTCCTACACCCGTCTTACTGGGTGCGATATGTTTTGGCACTTTTATATTGGCATGGTGCAACAATAAAAATGGATCGATCTGTTCGACCTTTTGAGTTGGAAGCGGCTGCCGAATGGGCATGCCTCCCATATCAACCGGATGTGCGTAAAGCAACCGAGCTACGGATCTGTTTTTCATCTGTTAATCATGTTTATATCATTGGCACTTCAATTAACAATACCTCGGCTTTAGTGTTCGCCAAAATCGAAAACTTATCTACCTCCCAAATCCCAAAACCATCTCTTTTGTTGAGTTTTTGATCATTGATGGTAACATCACCTTCTATTACAAACACATATACCCCATTGCCTTTTTGCTTAATGGTGTAATTGGTACTAAAACCCTCCTCTAAACTACCCAGGTGTAACCATGCATCCTGATTAATAGTAACACCAAGGTCCGTTTCAACAGGACTAACAATCTGCTGAAGCCTGTTTATTCTTTCTGAAGGATCTAAGGTTTTTTGATCATACCGGGGCTCAATATCTTTAAGTTTAGGGTAAATCCAGAGCTGAAGAAAGTTTACCTTTTCTCCTTTGTTTTTATTGTACTCTGAATGTTGAACACCCGTTCCAGCGCTCATGATCTGAACATCATTCTGTTTAATGACTGTTGTGTTTCCCATGCTGTCTTTATGTTCCAAATCTCCGGATAAGGGGATTGAGATGATCTCCATATTATCGTGAGGATGTTTGCCAAAACCCATGCCTCCCTCAACAAAATCATCGTTGAGTACCCTGAGTGCGCCAAAATGCATTCTTTCTGGGTTATGGTAATTGGCAAAGCTGAAGGTATGATTTGTATCGAGCCAGCCGTGATTTGCATGGCCTCTGGAGTTTGATTGATGCAATGTAGTTTTCATTTTTTATGGATTTAAGTCTTTATATGTGTTTAACGTAGATTCTTATATAAAGATATATACAATTATTGTATATACAATTATTAATGTATAATTATTCGGTTTCTGCACAGATAGTGGATTTAATCGGCCAATTGCCAAGATCAGCTCATCCTCACCCTAAAATGCTGGTCATTTTATTTCGGTATAACTCATCACAGCCCTCAATTTGGCATAGGTGTATTTGCCTTCTAGTTTTCCGAACAAATCCTTAGAGGTAAACTCTTTTGGCAATTCTTTGATAGCATTTGAGATTAGTTTCACCTCCTCCTCTTTGATAAAATCAAATATTTCTATTAAGCCATTTTGAACGGCTTTCACCAGATGACCTTCAATGGTGCCCGGCACTAACTCTCTTTCTTTTGCAATGGTTTCAATGTCCTTACCTTCTTTCCACATTAGCAAAGTAATGTCATAGGTATTTGGACCATCCTTCTTCCTTCCCCCCTTCTTTTTACCTGGGCCTTTTTTATTATCAGGAAACTGAGTTTTGATTTCATCCAAAAGGCGCTTTCGTTCTGCAAGACGTGCATTTGCCAGCTCCGAAAAATCAAACGATTGATTGCCATTCAAAATACCCTCAATCAATAGTTGCGACTTGTCCACTTCTTCAAGTATTTTAGAAAACAATTGATCCAGCTCTCCTAACCCATTCAAATAGGTTTTCACTCGTTTGTGCTGCTTCATCTCTGCGGTATGCAGCAACAACATTTTTACATTCTCTGTGAGTATATTCTTATAATAGGCACTTCCTTTTTTAATGCGTTCGAGCAATTTTTCATGGTCGTTAGCGCGAACAAGCGTTTGCAATTGCTCTCTGAACTTTGCCGTATTCTCTTTCTCGTTTTCTAACGACTCGGTAATTTGTTCCAAAACAGGTTTCATGCTGATCTCATTTAAAGAGGCAGATTCCTTTTTCGACTTTGATACGTAACCAATCTCTTTTATCAACCCACTGAAATCAAAAGTCCTGTCAATAAGAAATGAAATAAATTCTGATTGCTTCTGCTTCATCACAGCGGGTAACTCACTCGGTTTGTTATTGTTTTTACTAAAAGATACAATCTGATTGTCTGCGCTGATCACCCCTGGGTGAATCTGTGAGCGAAGAATCAATCCATCCAATGACCTAAGACGGGATAAGGCTACATATACCTGCCCTCCTGTAAACGCCTGGCCCACATCCACAATTGCTTTTTCAAAAGTAAGTCCCTGGCTTTTATGCACTGTAATGGCCCAGGCCAACTTAACAGGGTATTGCGAAAAACTACCTACTATCTCATCATCCAGATCGTTAGTACTGGCATTGATGGTATACTTTTTATTTTCCCATCGCTCGCGCCTCAACTCAAATGATGCATTGCTTTCGGCCAATAGCACTTCTACTTTATCACCTTGAATTTTGCTGACTGTTGCCAGCTTGCCATTAAAGTACATTTGATTTTCACTGTCGTTGCGAATGAACATGATTTGTGCTCCTTCTTTCAACTCAAGTTTTTCTTGCACGGGGTACATGGATTCTGGGAATTCACCCTCCATTCGGGCTTCAAAAAAATGAGAATCAGAATCCAGCTCGCGCAGAGCCGTTTTGTTCATCTCATCTGCCTTGTAATTATGGGTGGTAAGCGTTATCACTTCTTTTACCGATTTCATTTCCTCTTCTTTCTGATAATGAGAATTCAATTCATCAATATCATTCTGAGTAGGAGTGTTGTTTCTTAAGTTATTGAGGATATTAATAAACACATCATCCTGTTGTCTGAAAATTTTATCCAGCTCGATATATACAAACCCATCCTGCTTCAAGGCCAGTGATTCATAAAACCACGCGCTTTTATAGTAGCGTTGAAGCATGCTCTCTTCATTTCTTCTGACTACCGGAGGCAATTGATAGAGATCCCCTATCAACAACAACTGAACGCCCCCAAAACTTTTTCTGAAATTTCCTCTGGCTGAACGCAACCGATAATCAATCGCATCCAAAACATCCGCACGCAACATGCTTACCTCATCAATTACCAAAAGATCGATTGACCTCAACACTTGCTTCCTCACACTGTTGAGTGGATGCTTTCTAGCCAATGTGTTTTGAGTAAAAAATCCTTCCTCTGCATTAAAGTCTGCAGGAATAGATCGGTCTGGCAGGAAAGTACCTAATGGAAATAAAAACTGCGAATGAATAGTAACACCTCCAGCATTTAATGCAGCAATACCTGTTGGCGCAACAACGACAAATTGTTTATGGGTGTGCTTTTCTAAATTTTTAAGAAAAGTTGTTTTTCCTGTTCCAGCCTTACCCGTAAGAAAAATATGCCCTGAGGTACTGTTGATGAACTGAAGGGCTGTTTCAGCAAAATGGCTCATTTCTACATCAATATCCTCTGTCATAGTAAGTTATAGGGAAATACTACGATCGCAATTTATCCAATATTCTGTTGAGTTCAACAGCTTCCGCTTTGGTGATTGCTTTTTGTATGGACAACCATTGGTCATAGTCCTTATCAATATCCGAAAGAACGTTGAGTCCTTTTGCTGTGATCGAAATATCCACCTGCCTGCGGTTCGATTCACACAACTGGCGATCCACCAATTCTTTTTGTCTCAATTTTTCTACAAGCCGGGTACAATTGCTGTTTTTCTCTATCATCCGCTCAGCAATATCTGCGAGGCGCATGGGTATGGGGTGGCTCCCCCTTAAAATCCTAAGCACATTAAATTGTTCCGGGGAAATATTGAATTTCTTGAAGTATGCCGCATTTCTGTTATTTAACCAGCTACTAGTGTACAAAATATTGACCATCACCTTTTGGTGTTCGTTGGTAAACTTTGTCTGCTTTACATCTTCTTCTAACCCCATATCATTTACGGTTTACGTAAATGTAGATACTATTGTTGTTTATACAAACATAGAGGGGGTTTCATAGAATTTTGATATAAATTGAAATATGAAATATCTCTTCTAGTCAAATCTCTTTGATTGGCTTCTAGCGCAAAGGTTATTAGCGTGTACAACAAATTATCTGATCAAACAATATTGAATTAAACATTTTAGTTTGTTCCATCTGAGGTAAGTGACCCGCATTTGGCAAAACAAACAATTCAACATCAGGGATTCTTTCCATAAGGTTAGCACGTACTTCGTCCAACTTAACCACCTTATCATGCGCTCCCCACAAAGCAAATACAGGCATCCCAGACTCAGCAATTTTTCTCTGTTCATTTTCTAAGGAAGGGCTATTCATTCGGGTAGAAAGTAAAGCCCGCGCAAATCCTTTGTATTTCATCATTTTCTCATAGCGCGTGTCCCATCCGGTAAATGGAGAGGGATCATAAAAATCATCTAACTGTCCACTTGCCATAGAAGTATAACCTTCACTTTGTTTAAAATTCTGAATCTCCTGCTCAGAAACCATGACAGGATATTCCTTATCATTCGTAATTGTTTCGAAGCCCGCAGCATCGACATAAATTAAATTCTGAATCCGATCGGGATATTGAAAGGCAAAGGCGGTAATGGTTCTTCCTCCATTGGATAAACCGAGTAAGTTTATTTTTTTATCAATGTTTAATTCATTAAGTAGCTCGTGCAATTGGCCCGAATAAAGCGCCACATCATACACTACATCCGGGTTGTCAGAGTAACCACGCCCGTACACATCATAACGCAAAGCGCCATACCCACGCGATAGGGCTGCATAATAGGTGGAATCCCAAATATAAGAAGGTACTGAAAAGCCATGAACCATTACCAGCAGGGTATCTGCCTCCTGATTCTCAAATTCATAATAAGTATACCCCGCACTTAGTTTTGCAAAATTACCTGTCTTTATGGTAGCTCTAAAAGCATTATCCTTTAAGATAGTTTCAGGGTCATTGAATTTCTCTTTGGTGGCACAGCCTATCAAAAATAATAACACAAGGCAGGTGAAGGTTAGACGTTGCATATCGAAAGTTTATAAGTCTAAAATTACTATTAAAATCTTATCCGTGGTAAAGTGTGGAACTCAATTATACCCTGAGGCAAGAACTAAAACCTTGCTCCTTCATTATTGATTACCATGGATTTACTTAAAGCGTAACTTCAAGTAAAAATTTTCCACAGATAATGTTGAATTATGAATAGAGAAAGTAGGAATATCTTCATATAATAATATCCACTCAAGTAAGATTAGGTTAATAAATGAAGTGAGAAATAAGTTAAATCCTCCTTTCTGGCATATTCTTGTTAAGAAATGCTTCATTATCCATGTAATAAAACCTGTTAAGTTGACTTTAATTAGATAAAGATAAAATGCAATTTTAGCCCTGTTATGATTAAGACAATTTTACTCAGACTTAAAGGAAACGGATTTATAAGGGAGTGTATGCTTTTCCAATGCGACATTCCTTATTATTGGTTTCTTGGCATTATGGTATGGAGCTCCCTTATTGTGTTTATCTATGCCGGATTGGCATTGATCAGACTAGGGCTATGAGTGAACTCCCCCCCGGGGTTCAGGAATTGATAAGTACCCCCACCAGAGAAAAGATATTCAAAATGATTGCCAGCCAACCGGACGGGTTTACCCTTCAGGTGATACATACCGCCTTGATAAACCAGAAGGTAGATATTAGTCTTGCTTCGGTTCAAAACATATTAAAATCATTAAGCTATAGGGGCTATCTCAAGGTTTACACCCTAAAAGAAACCAAAACTCGTGGTAGGTCTACCGTTCACTATAAGAAAGCTGAATGATCTATGACCCAATGATTCCAATTGTCAATAGGATTCAGTGGAATTAATCCAATTGATTTCAGTTCCACGATTAGCAAGCTGCTAAAATAAAAGCATCTATTAATGGCGTTCAGTTGCAAAGGCTGAAGAATAACCTGTCTGACAGGCGGGGAACCCGGCCTTCTACTTATAAGGCTGCGCTCTGCAAATCAGTTAACAGAAAAGTAAGGGGTTACAAAAGTGGTTTAATAAAAAAGCCTCAGCAAAACTGAGGCTTTCAGATGTGGGAGCTGAGGGATTCGAACCCCCGACCCTCTGCTTGTAAGGCAGATGCTCTGAACCAGCTGAGCTAAGCTCCCTTTTCAATTGGGACTGCAAATCTAGAATAGATTTCCTATTGAACAAAAAAAGTTATTGAATTATGGTTTTTACTGCAGTGAACTCATCCTTATCTAGTTCCCAAATGCTGAAGCCCCTCTTTCATCACAAAATCTTTCACCATTTCCACTACCTCTGGTGCCCTAAGATTGTGGCCAAAACCCTGCGTAGTAATTAATTTTGATTGCGGCCAGGCTTCGTGAATGCGCTTGGCGTGATAGTATGGAGCCTCCTCATCTCCTTCATCATGAATAATGAGTCCCGGCACCGCAAGTGTAGCAGCAAATCTGGGTGCTGAAAAATAATCCGGAGATTGATTCAATGTTTTTCTAAAATGATCAATTATATATTCAAAGGTATTGTCTTTGAGGCCAGTAAATTCTTTATAAAAAGTAATGAAATCATTGGCTTCGCCCGGTGAGCCCAACAACACCAATTTTCCCAGCTTTAGATGTGTATGACTGTACAAAGCATGAAGCGTAGAAATACTTCCCATAGAATGGGTAACCGCCAAATCTACCAGCCCTATTTGTTCAAGAAATACCCGTATTGCATCGCTATAGAGAGGTATGTTGGCATACTTCCCCCTTGACAAGCCATGCGCTGGGGCATCAAAAGCAAAAATAGAGTACTCGTTTTGAGGGAAAGATTCAATGTATTTCTTCCACCGATACGTGTGGCTTTGCCATCCATGAAGGAAAATAATTTTCTTTGGCCCTTTTCCCCATTGATAAGCCTGCAGTTCAACTCCGTTACTATTAAATTTAAACATCGAGGCTGTTTCAAGAAAAACACGGTGGTGTGGCTTTACGGGAGGTGAAATGGGTGTACAAAAAATATTGTATCCTACTTTACCAACTTTGCTAGGAGCCACTACCGCCATAGCATTTAAATAACTGCCTATCAATTTTGGTATTATTTTCATAATGACACGATCTGCTTACTCTATAGTTCAATTCCTTCTATCAGTTTTTCAAGATGTATTACTACACGAACAATGTCTTTGTTATCACCTTTGAGCTTACTCATCATTATTGCTCCTTCTAGCGTGGCAATAATTACCGTTGCATAGTATGCCTTATCAATTCCCATTTTAATTTGACCATGTTTAACCCCATTGCTTAAAATGGCATCAATAGAATCGCGTAGTACATCCAAAATCATTATCGCTCGCTTGCGCAGGTGCGGATGCGCATCATCTGCTTCGATGGCTACATTTAAAAGTGGGCATCCTCCCTTAAGAGGAGGCTTTGAGATGTAGGTTTCAAAGTAGTTAAAAATAGCCCTTAGCTTATCTCCAGCTGTTTTTTGCGCCTTAATACGCGCCTTCATTAAGGCAAACATCTGAAATGACAAGTGACTAAGCGTTTCTATCTCCAGTTCATCTTTGCTTTTAAAATGACGATAGATAGCCCCCTTCGTATATCCCGTAGCGTCTGTTATATGCTTCAAAGAGGTTGCTTTATACCCAACAGTATTAAACAACTGTCCCGACTGCTTCAATATATTTTCTCTCGTGATTTCTGGATTGCGCACACACAAAGATACCGATCGGTATCTTAAAAGAGCAAATATTCCGTCTTATTTACCTATTCTTTCTCTAAGTCTTTGTTTTTCAATCAGATTGGGCTGAATTTTGCGTTACCAGCGGGTAACCCATTTTTTAAATTGAAAACGCTTAAGCGCTTACTTTTTTATTTTTTGCTCGCCATCAGTGTTGTAATTATTGCCTCCATCACCTCGGCATTTTTATTCAAGGATCGCATTATTCAGCAATTCATCACTGAGGCCAACAAGAGCCTTAACACTCCGGTGAAAATCGGCAGAATCGACATTTCATCATGGGAGGACTTCCCAAATCTGGCCATTGTATTTCACGATGTGTATGTGGAGGACAGTCACCGTGGCAACTATCCTCTGTTAACCGCTAAAAAAGTATCATTCTTTCTTAACCCTATTGAAGTATGGCAAGGTCAATATGCGATACGGGGCCTTCAAATTCGCAACAGCGAGACTCACCTAAAAATCGATAGTGATGGCGTTAACAACTATACCATTATTAATAACAATGCGACCGGCAAAGGGGGTAGTGCAATTAGGTTTGACCTCCGAAATGTAAAATTATTCGATACGAAAGTCAGTTACCGCGACCAAAACAGTGATCAGGATCACTCCTTTTCGAGTGAAAAACTGGTTGCCTCTATCAATATAAATAATGAATTATATAAAATTTTAGCAACTGGGGATGTCACCACGGAGCAAATAGGTGTGCAGTCAAGTAGTTTCCTGAAGATGAAGCGTTTTATGGTGAATGCGGATTTGCTTTACAACGATAGAGAGAAAAACCTTTTGATAAACCCTTCGCAGCTTAATCTCCATGAATCACAATTCGAATTGGAAGGCACCTACAACTTCATGGGAAAAAGCCTGATTGATATGACCTGCAATGGGAAAAATACTGATATACAAACATTGTTGTCTTTACTGCCTGAAACTACCAACAAAAGACTTTCAAAATACGAGAGCGATGGGGATGTGTATTTCAACATGGTATTGAAAGGAGAAATTAGTGACAGGAAGGACCCTTCCATTTCAATTCGTTTTGGTTGCAAAAACACAACGCTTTATCACCCGGATTATAAATCAAGAATTGAAAATGCCAACATGGAGGGATCTTTTGCTACTTCCTCTTTTAGCCGCCTTACAGAGGCCGTCTTATTTTTAAAAAATGTGAGTGGGACCTTGAATGATCGCCCATTCGAAACTAATTTTTCCATTCAAAATTTTGAAAACCCCTATGTAAAATTCATTTTCAAAGGAGACCTTGACGCAGCATCCATTAATAATTTTTATCCCATCAACGATCTTCGGGAACTTACCGGTGATATCGGTATTGACATTTCCTTTGAAGGACAAACCGCACTGCTAAAGAAAAAAGCTACGGCCCAAAGAGTAATTGCAAACGGGTCGGTTGACATGCGTCAGTTAAACTTTAAGTATGGAAAACAATCTGTTCAGTTTAAGGATCTCAATGGAGCACTGCAATTCACTAATAATGATCTTGCGCTCAGCAATGTGTCTGGAAAGTTGGAGAACAGTGATTTTAAAATGAATGGATTTTTCAAAAATATTATCACTTTCTTACTATTCGAAAATCAACCCATAGGCATTGAGACGGATCTAAAATCAGATTATATCGATTTGGATCAATTGTTTGCCATTGGCTTTGGCAAAGAAGGATCAACCGACTATCAGTTTACCATATCGCCAGATCTATATCTCAATTTCAACTGTGATGTAAAATCCTTGCACTACAAGAAATTTAAACCCACCAAAATCACCGGAAATCTTTTAATCAAAAATAAAATGGCCATTGCCCGAAATATTGACTTCAATGCGATGGGCGGTGCATTGTCGCTCAACGGAATTATTGATGCTAAAAACAACAAAGCCATCGATGTAATCAGTTCTTTTAAAGTAAAGGGAGTTTACCTGGATAGTGCCTTTTATGTATTTGATAACTTCCAGCAAACGTTTATTCAGGACAAACATCTAAAAGGGCAGGCTTATGCCGATGTGGAATTAGAGATGACTCTAAACGAAAAATTAAAACTGTTTCAGGAAACATTGATTGCCAATATTAGTACTACTATTAAAAATGGCGAGCTTAATAACTTTGAACCGCTTCACAAGCTGGATAAGTACCTCGATGATGACAACCTCAATCGGTTGCGATTTGCCGATCTGAAAAATGACATACATATTAGAAATAAAATTATTTACATCCCACAAATGGAAGTGAGCAGCAATGTCACCACCATACAAATCAGTGGCACGCATACTTTTGATCAGCGGATTGATTATCGCGTAATAGCGCCCTTAAGGAGTAAAAAGAAGATTGATCCTGATCAAGCTTTTGGAGCCATAGAAGAAAGCAATACGGGCAATCCAAAATTGTTTTTAAAAATAATCGGCACCACAGACAACTACAAAGTGATTTATGACAAAGAAGCCGTGAAAAAAAAGATAGTGAGCGATTTGAAAAAAGAAGTAATAGAATTAAAAGAGGCCTTTAAATTAAAAGGGAAAAAGAAAAAGAAAGAACTGGAACTTGATGTTGATGATTACTTTGATTGGAGTGATTCGACAAAAATTAAGAATGAAAATTAAATTATTTCTTCAGGATGACGCTAAAGGTAGACCCCTCCCCTTTCACAGACTTTACCAGTATCTCTCCTTCCAATTTTTCAAGCGCTTCTTTCACAAGAAATAGACCAAGCCCCGAGCCCTTTTCCCTATTACTTGACATATAATACATTTCAAATATTTTTGATTTGTCATTGTTCTCAATCCCAATTCCATTATCCGTTACGTCTATTCTGATCTTATCTTTCTCAGAATAGGTATTAATTTCTATTATTTTTTCATTCTTCTTCTGATCGTGGTATTTAATAGCATTTGAAACCAGATTATTAAGAATAATTTCTAACCTGTGGAGATCGGCAAATATACGATGAACGCCAATGTGCCTTTTAAACTTAATATCACTCGCAGCTGGCATATGCTTATGCATATTTATTACCTGCTCAATCAGGTAATCCAACTCTACAATCTCTTTTTTAACTGTCTTTCTATTTTCTTTGGATATGGCTATCATCTCTTTAATAAAACGTTCCTGCTTATCGAGTGTCCTTTGCATTATTTCAAAATAGGTTTTCAGGCTTTCTGGATCGTTTTCTTTTTTCGCAAGATTAAGAAGGCCAAGCAAGGAATTAATGGGAGCCTTTAAATCATGTGATAGCGTATGCGCTATTCTATCCAACTCTTTGTTGGCATGTGAAAGGGCCCTGTTTTGTTCCTTCCTCCTGCGCACCATTATCATTGCATATGCGCTTACATTCCCCAAGATGAGCAAAAGAATTATTGTGTTGGCATAAAACAAATAGTCTCTTATTTTTCTTGCAATGGTACCCAGGCTCGCAGAAAATTCCATTTCTTTGGAGTTAAATGCTTTTCTGTTTCTAGCCAATGCAGCCAGGAATTTTTCCTTATTCATTTCAATAGTTCTATTCTCAATGGCTGATCTTATTTGGCAAGCAATAATATATTTTTGATAAATAAGGGAGTCACCGGCTTTCCAGGTAGCTATTGAGCCCGCCAACAACGGCAAATTTTTAAATGTATTGAACAGCCAAATCATATCTTCAATATCATCCTTATGATTGATCCCCTGAAGAAATCCATTCCGTACAATGTCACGAGATCCATTTTCAAGTAACGTGGCCCGGGCTATACTATCTCCACGGGGTATGCTGATGTTGCTTTCAAATTCCTCCCAATATTTAATGTCTGCAGTGTGCAGATAAGAAATGAGACTTTGGGTAGCATTTTTTTCTCCTTTAGAGTAGTTGGACTCCCCATTAATATACGCCCTCACGGATGACATCGTCTTCAGCGTATAAAAATTAATGGCAATCAGGACGATGGACGAAATCAAAATTGAAACCAGTAGCCCCCAAAGGGGAAGTATCTTCGTTTCTTTCGTTTTATTGTTCTTCGTCAAGTTTCAATCTTTTTTCAAAAACAAATTAAAATCAAAATAGCTCACGAATTGAGTTCGTGTAAGATTTACTTCTTTTAAGAAGAAATTACCTACCCAAATTACAATCTTTTGGCCCTTTCCCAGTAAGTGTCCATTTCTTTTAGAGACATTTCACCTAGCTTTTTACCTTCCCTGGCCGACTCCGACTCCAGGTATTGAAAGCGTTTGATGAATTTTTTATTTGTGCGCTCCAGTGCCTCTTCAGGGTCAATATCAATGAATCGCGCATAGTTTACCAGTGAAAAAAGCAGGTCGCCAAATTCGTTCATTATTTTTTCCCTATTGGTTTCGCCCGCAGATTTGGCCTCGCATTCATCCCTAAATTCTCTTATCTCCTCCTCCACCTTTTCCCACACCTGTTCTTTATGTTCCCAATCAAACCCAATGCCTTTTGCTTTATCCTGAATGCGCATCGCCTTCACCAGGGCAGGCAGTGATGTGGGCACCCCTTCAAGCACCGACTTATTCCCGTGCCTCAATTTCAATTTTTCCCAATTTGCTTTAACTACTTCTTCAGTCTCGGCAATTGCATCTCCATACACATGTGGATGGCGCGCAATCAACTTTTCACAAATGGAATTGAGAACATCTGCCATATCAAATGCCTTCTTTTCCGAAGCAATCCTGGCATAAAACACATTGTGAAGCATCAGATCGCCCAATTCTTTTTTAATCTCATCACCATCACCATCAAGTATAGCATCTGAAAGTTCGTAGGTCTCTTCAATGGTAAGGGAGCGCAAGCTTTCCAAGGTTTGCTTTTTGTCCCAAGGACAATTTTCTCTTAACTCATCCATTATCGTAAGTAACCTGTCAAAGGCCTTCAGTTTGGCATCTCGATTTAGATCAGGTAAAACAGGTGGTTTTCTCATATTTAATTAAACTTAAATAATTCTCTCTATGTTATTAAGATGACTAATTTTGTTTAAAGTTAAGAAAGATGACAGTTCTACTTTTTTCTATCGGTTTTGTTGGGCTCTTTTTTATTTTGATGTCCGTTCGGCTCCTTTTCATAAAAAAGGGAGAATTCAGAGGAACATGTGCTTCACAAAGCCCTTGGTTGGTGAAGGAAGGAGCAAGTTGCGGCTATTGCGGAAAGACGCTGAGCGCAGGAGAAGCCTGTGCCAACCCTGATCAGGCTCCTGATGTCAATTTCCCACAGATTAACCGTTCCAAGTAAGGATTCCTTTTATCAGTCTGATGAAACTCGAATACATCTGTTTAGTCAATGGGTTTGATTCTATGCTATACTCATTAAATTCGCAGTCTCATTTCTTTCTATAAGTGTGACATTAATAAAATCAATTTCAGGGATCAGGGGGACAATTGGGGGAAGACCCGGAGAAGCACTTACCCCAATAGATATAGTTAAATTCTCATCTGCGTTTGGCGCCTGGATTAAGGGCCAAAAAGGAAAAAAAGTAATTATAGGGAGGGATGCCAGAATTTCGGGAGAGATGGTAAGTCAGCTTGTAAGTGCTACACTGCAGGGAATGGGGTTGGACGTGATTGATCTTGGATTATCCACAACCCCCACCGTTGAAATTGCCGTTGCTAAAGAAAAAGCGGGTGGGGGCATAATCCTTACTGCGAGCCATAACCCCACACAATGGAACGCATTGAAACTTCTCAATAGAAAGGGTGAGTTTATTTCAGCAGAAGATGGTGCCACCATTTTAAAAATAGCAGAAGAAGGACAAATTGAGTTTTCCCAAGTAGATAAATTGGGGTCCTATCATCAAAAGAAAGATTACATTAGTAAACACATTGCTCTCGTAAAAAAACATCCTTTAGTAGATACGAGAGCCATTAGGAAGGCCAATTTCAGAATTGCTGTGGATGCAGTCAATTCTACAGGTGGAATTGCCATTCCAGAATTGCTTGAGGCCTTAGGGGTAAAAAAGATCAAAAAACTGTATTGTACACCCAATGGATTTTTTCCACATAATCCTGAACCATTGCCAGAACATTTAAAAGAAATCAGTAGCCTAGTAAAAAGGGGGAAATATGACTTGGGGATAGTGGTGGACCCTGATGTGGACAGATTGGCATTAATACAGGAGGATGGTAAACCATTTGGTGAGGAGTATACGCTCGTTGCAGTTGCTGACTATGTCTTAAGTAGGAAAAAAGGAAATACAGTTTCCAATCTATCTTCCTCCAGGGCATTGCGTGACATCACAGAGAGCTATGGAGGAAAATACTTTGCTTCTGCCGTGGGCGAGGTAAACGTGGTAAAAGAAATGAAAAGGGTGAAGGCAGTTATTGGGGGCGAAGGAAATGGAGGAATTATTGTCCCTGACTTTCACTATGGTAGAGATGCTCTTATTGGCGTAGCTTTATTTTTAACTCATTTAGCCAAATCCGGCAAAAAGGCATCCACACTTCGCAACTCTTACCCGTCCTATTTTATATCTAAGAATAAAATTGAGCTCACTCCGGATTTGAATGTAGATGATATTCTTGATCAAATCCAATTGAAATATCAATCAGAAAAAATAAGCACAATTGACGGTATAAAAATTGATTTTGAGAAAGAAAGAGAATGGGTGCATCTTCGCAAATCCAACACCGAGCCCATCATTAGAATTTACGCTGAATCGCAGTCAGAGAAAAGAGCTGATCAACTGGCGCAACAAATTTTAAAGGACATTAAATTAATCACTGCTTAAATTTATAATTGCAATGAGTATCTATTTAGACAATGCGGCTACAACGCCACTGGATCCTGAAGTATTTGAAGCGATGAAGCCTTTTCTCCTTCAAGACTTTGGCAATCCCTCTTCTACGCATAGTCATGGACGTAAGGTAAGATCTGCCATTGAAATGGGACGAAAGAGAATTGCGGAGATACTCAACTGTACCCCCGGTGAAATAATTTTTACCTCTGGCGGAACCGAAGCTGATAACTCAATCATCGTGGGTAGTATTCACGCATACAACATTAAACACGTCATTTCCTCTGCCATTGAGCATCATGCAGTAAGCCATACCCTGGAATTAATGGACAAGGAAGGGGCTATAAAATTACACCTGGTAAAATTAGATGAAAGTGGAAATGTGGATTATAAAGATCTTGAAGGTTTATTAAAATCTTATCCCGGTGCTTTGGTGTCATTAATGCACGCCAACAATGAGATTGGAAATTTATTGGACATTGATCACGTGGCAGAATTAGTCAATCATTACAATGGATACTTCCACTCTGATACTGTACAGTCCATTGGTCACTATCAGCATGATTTAAAAAGGCTTAAAATTCACGCCATGACGGCTGCAGCACATAAGTTCCATGGCCCCAAAGGGGTCGGGTTTATGTACATCAACAAAAACAAAAGAATACAACCTCTTGTATATGGAGGGGCACAAGAACGCAACATGCGCGGGGGTACTGAAAACACTTTTGGAATTGTGGGGCTTGCTAAAGCCATGGAAGTCGCTTATCGAGATTTAGAGCACCACACTGCATACATCAAAGGACTCAAAGCCAAAATGATCGAGCTCCTAAAGAAAAACATTCCAGGCATTACATTTAATGGCATGTCCGGTGATCTTGAACATAGCCTCTACACCGTTTTAAGTACAAGCTTCCCTAAATCTGAAGAAAACGAAATGCTGTTGTTTAATCTGGATATGTGCGGCATCTCCGCTTCAGGAGGAAGCGCTTGTTCAAGTGGCGCAGCTACTGGTTCGCATGTATTAAACGCACTCTACCCAGGCTCAAAACGCGGAACGGTAAGGTTTTCATTTAGTAAATTCACAAAGCCAGAAGACATTGAGTTTACAGTAGAAAAACTAGCTGACTTATTCAAAGTAACCGCCTAGTTGAAATTATCCGTTACTGCACAAAATAATTTCTGCTTCCAAAGCGCTTTATCACATCTTTTTCCAGCGACTCTCGATGATCAGGGTGGGCAATATTAACAAGTGCCAATGCACGTTGATGAAGGTTCTTACCATACAGATACGCAACACCATACTCTGTGATCACATAATGAACGTGCGCGCGTGTGGTCACCACTCCTGCTCCTTGCTTTAAGAATGGCACAATCTTGGAATCGCCTCGCTTAGTGGTTGATTTTAGTGCAATAATTGGTTTCCCCTCTGCAGAAAGGGAAGCGCCACGAATAAAATCCATTTGTCCTCCAACTCCTGAATAGTGATATGATCCAATCGAATCAGAACAAACCTGACCCGTCAAATCAATTTCCAATGCACTGTTGATAGCCACTACTTTGGGGTTAGAACGAATAGTCCGGCCGTCATTTACATAATCTGCTTCTAAAAATGCAAATTGGGGATTGTCGTCAATAAAATCATACAGCGTCCGAGACCCAATCGCAAAAGACGACACTACCTTATAAGGGTGTTTTTTCTTGAATCTATTCGTAACAACTCCTTTCCTAATAAGGTCAATCACGCCATCCGAAAACATTTCCGTATGGATGCCAAGGTCTTTGCAGTGATCAATGTTTTTTAAGACTGCATCCGGAATACACCCAATGCCCATTTGTAAAGTTGAGCCATCCTCAATTAGCTCTGCACAAAAGCGTCCGATTGCTTTATCCGCCTCTGTAATCCGGCTTCCATAAATCACTTCCGGCAGGGGATCATTACACTCCACCAAAGCATCAATTTTATTCACATGAATAAATCCGTCTCCATGGGTTCGCGGCATATTTGGATTGATTTGTGCAATCACCTTTTGAGCATGAAGAACAGCAGACCTAGCCACATCCACGGAAGTCCCTAAAGAACAAAATCCATGCTTGTCAGGTGGTGACAAGTGTACCAACGCCACGTCAAGTTTCAAGATTTGTTTTTCGAATAATTTATTAATCTCACTTAGAAAAATAGGAATGTACTCTCCTCTGTCTGAGTTGATGGCTTCCCGCACGTTGTCTGAAACAAATAAAGAATTAAAATAAAAGCTATCTGCATAAGCTTTATTGGCAATTTCCATTTCGCCCAGTGTACTTATTGCCATCAGCTCTACGTTTCGAAGGGATGCTGATGATTTAACTAACGCATTTAATAAGTGGTGGGGTGTGGCTGCACTTCCATGTATAAAAACGCGATCTCCCGATTTGATCAATTTTATTGCGTCCTCAGCTGAAACAAACTTCATTCTTCATAATCATTTAGGTTGCTAAATTATACACCGCGCCCATTACTTATGGTGATATAAGTCAGTTAATCCCAAAATTGTCATTAGGAATGACAATTTTGCCCTCTGGGTGACCATTCCTGACGACTCCGTCATGAATGTCAGGATTAACCCTGATATTGAAAATGAAACCAAAACTTACTTCCATGAAATTATCTTTATGTATTTCATTTTCAATCATCAGCATGTGGTGTAAAAAAGTTTAATGACTTTTTTGAGTTAATTAAATTAATTTTGTAACCAACAATGGCCCTACCCTCTATATCATTTATTGGTTCAGGAAACCTTGCCTGGCATCTTGCTCCGGCCTTAGACAACATCGGCTACAGTGTAAAGGAGGTATATAGTCAAAATCCAAGAAACGCCAAACAACTTACCGGTCGGCTGTACCAGGCTGAAGTAAAAGCCACCCTGGATTTTTCTACCAGTCCATCTCAAATTTTTATTATTGCCGTTTCTGATGATGCTATCAAATCTATTGCACAAGATATTATCCTGCCGGATGAGGCCGTGCTTTTGCATACATCAGGCAGTCAACCGCTAAGTGTGCTGGGTTATGCGGCCACACCCCACATCGGAGTTTTCTATCCACTTCAAACTTTCTCGAAAACCAAAAAAGTTGATTTTAGAAATATCCCCATTTTTATAGAAACCGAGACCGAGGAGGCAGAAGCCATTTGTTTAAAGATGGCCAAGCAAATTAGCAATGATGTTAAAAGGATTAGTTCAAACGAACGAAAGGCACTTCATGTTGCGGCTGTTTTTGCATCTAATTTTGCAAACCATATGTTAACCATCAGTAAGGATTTGCTTCTAAAAAACGGATTAAGTTTTGATCTACTCAAACCACTTATCTCAGAAACACTCAATAAAGGGCTGTCCATCGGACCCGAAAACTCACAAACCGGTCCTGCTAAAAGAGGTGACTTTGAAATACTTGATAAACATGTTGAGTTTTTGCAATACGATGAATCTCTTGCAGCCATCTATAGGCTGATAAGTCAGCATATTATTGACCGATACGAAACAGACTAGCTGAAAACAAAAAAGGCGATGATTAATCATCGCCTTCATGATAAGCTAATTTTTTACTCCTGGACTACCTCGCCCTTGATAGAAAGTTGTTTAAACCCATTCTCCACATTGCCCATTACCGTTACGGTCTTATTGAACCCGCCCATACTCGCTGCATTGAATGTGGCTTTAATAAAACCATTTCCTCCAGGAGGAATTGGCTCCTTAGACCAGGCTGGTGTCGTGCATCCACATGATGCCTGAACATTAGTAATGACAAGGGGTGTTTTCCCTGTGTTTGTAAATGTGAACTCATGGGTAACTGGCACTCCTTGTTTGATTTTGCCAAAATCATGTACTGCTGATTCAAAGCTGAAAACAGCCAGGTTTGATGTCGCGGCATTGCTGCCATTGGTAGCGGCCACCTGTGCAAAACAGGTCGCTGACAGAAGGAACATCACAAATAAAACTCCTAATTTTCTCATTTCTTTAGATTTTAAAGGTTAAAACTTATTGCCCAACCTGTAACTCAAAAATACAAAAAATCCTTTTTGTGTCCCAGACTGTTTTACACAAACATCACCAATACCCTCAAATAGGGCTGCTAATGAGATGATAATTAAGTGTTCACAACTTATTAAACGTCATTTTAGCAATAAATACCCCTTAGCTTAGCAAGGTGAGCAGGAATACTCTAAGAAAGCGATCCTTTGGCCATAATAAACATGGTTCTCATTACAATAAAACATATTTATTGGATGAGTTGGATGCTGGATATTTAGGAAAATCAATCTAACAGAGATGTAAATACAGCACTTGTAAGCGAGGCCATCAAGGTCTTTGAAATCAACAAAACTATCCCGTACAAATAATCTCCTAATCAATTATCTACCAGCTGCTTTGTGGCAACTGTCAACGGCAAGGTGGATGTCAGTTTGACAAAAACAAAAGATTGGTTAACTCAGAACTTCTCGCAACACTTGCACCGACTTAATGGTGCCCATTGCATCAATGTGATTGCTATAAAATCTAAGAAAAGCATCTAAAAGATTTCTTCTCTGATCATTACGCACTTTTGTAATGGTTTCATATTCACTTTCAAGCAGTACATCAAGTACCCTCTCCTCTTCTTTGTTAAGCATGAGTGCACCCAGTTCCGCTTTGGCAAAAGGGCCAAAGCCCAAAAACTTGCTCAGTTTGATCAAAAAAATCAAATGAAAGTTTTCCGGTTGATCCAACGTATCCAGTTGGATTAGAGAATGAAAAATAAAATTGCACAACTCACCCGCATGCGATTGCTCCTTCACGGTTTTATTTAACACTTCGTTTATAAACATTCCGATACAGGCTTTCGTAGGGTCGGACTGGAGGTGATGATAAGGGTAGGCACAAGTGGCCTCCTTTATTCTTAATATTCCGGCATTCTCCTTGTGATACACTACCAAATCCAAAAGAGTAAGTGGCTGATAAATTGCAATTTTATTCTTACCTGATTTAGATCTTACGCTATTGACAATGTAACTCTGAAGGCCAAATAACTCCGTGAAAATATTTACAATGATAGAAGTTTCACCGTAACGGGTATAACGAAAGACGATGCCCTTGGTCTTATGAAGCATTATTCGATAATAGCAATTTTTCCAACATGTCTTTCTGTCCCATCTTCAGCAGTGGCAAATACCAAATATATTCCGGTATTCACACGATTGCCATTAACTTGCCTTGCATTCCAAATAGCAGTACCTCCATTGGCTTCTGTTTGCCAAATTAGCCTACCGCTGATATCTGTAATCTTTACAATAGCATCTGTGTATAATCCACTAATTGCGACTTGCCCCGAGAAATCTGCACTCACCGGATTAGGAAATATCTTAACATCAGCAAATTGATTAGTACTCCGTGTTGCCGTTGAACGAAATGATGACAGCCCTTTGTCAGTACCAAAAAATACTTCTCCACTATTTGGATCAATTGCGATTGAGACTATTCTATTAGAGAGTAAGGGACTATTATCTTCCGTAAAATTATAAATAAGATTTTCACCGTTGGAATCAAATAACCACACGCCATTGTTTGTTCCCAGCCATTTTCGATTTCCTCCGTCTATGGCAATTGCTGTTACCCTCTCATCCCTGAGAAGAAATCGATTTTCAAAAATTGGCTTTGACGCATCTACACTTGTACCAAATACATTCTTAGAATTAGAAAAATATACTACTCCCTTATCTGTTCCTACCCAAACCTGACCACTCCGATCATTGGCAATTGACTTAACTGATGATGATGGTAGGCCACCCTGGTTTGCCAAAGTCGACAAATAAACACTCCGACTCACCCGCTTATCAAAAACCACAATTCCTCCACCTTTCAATGGATCAATCACCATCCACACGCAGCCGCTTTGATCTATCAAAAGATCAATTGGAAATTGTGCCTGCGGTTGATTTATTGAAAACGATTCCCATGTAGATGAATTGGATAGCAAATGTAAAGATGGAGATACTCCATAATTCGCTACCCACACTCCCTGCGAAGATGTCTCTATAGATGGAACTAACACCTTGTCTATTGGTTGCGCCTTTCGAAGTGGGCTATTCGAATCATCAAAAACTACCGATCCTTCCATTATAATTTTTTCAACTCCCAAGCCAAACGAAGAAATAAAAGTAGTCTTTGCGTCTATTCCTTGATCTGTAATATCTATACTTAAATCAGAAGGCAACACACTCCATTGTCCATTTACAAACTGGTCTACGTTCGAAACATTTCCCAACGGCTGCAAAGAGGGTGAATACCCCCCATGGCTGCTCATAATTCTATCTTGCGAATAGGTGACCCTCCATTGATCATTTGAAGAAGGTCCATTGGGTTTAATGCTTTTTACACTTCCGCCTTTTATGGAGATTAATCCTTTGTTTCCATCTGCGACCCAGATAATCCCTTCAGTATCGTTGATGGCCTCATCCGGATTGGTTATTGAGCCAGCTCCAACTTCTTCAATGCTCACTCCATCTGTTGACCAAACTTTATCAGCAGTAGTTATTAGCAATTTATCAGCTGAACTTGATATTTTTCTGAACGATTCCGTCTGCAAATAAGGCTGTTGCGTCCATGATCCATTTTGTAGTAAAAAAACTCCCTTAGAATTTATTGCCGCAAAAACCTCATTATTAAACTTTGCAATAGACGCAACGGAGTTATTCATTGCACCATTCGTGTATCTCTTCCAATCTCTAAAATCAAGTAAATTGCTTGTTCCATTTATGGCTCCCCCCAATACACCATGTGATGTAGCCAGATAAATAGAATCTTGCAATACGACAGATTCATTGATCATTAAATTTTCACCAGTATCACCTAAGTCGCGATAGGTTTCTATTACTTCCCTTTTATCTAAATCAAATACTACCACACCAAAATCTGTGGAGAGGTAAGCCAGATTATTATTAATGTTTATATGATTGATTTTACGAGAACCAGAAATAGCTGAGGAATTAGCCAGGCTATTTGAAACAGAAATAGTGTTGTTCACAAGAATATTTATCAACCCGTTTTCAAATGCTACCAATAACATACTTCGCGGCACATCATAAGCAATGGCAGAAATTGAAGCTCCGCTTAATCCATTAATTTTTGAAATAGTGGCAACCTCCATGTCGGTTTTATCTAGAACAATAACCCCCATTTCGTTGGCAGCGTAGACATTGTCGGGCCCAATGACCAAGGAATTTAAGTCATTAAAAGAAAGATGGAGACGCCAGGCACCTACAGGAATATTGTCCTGTGCCCATCCAGCTGTATTCAATGACAAGCACAGTAAAATTAGGACCCTGTTGAACTTACCCATCAATGCTTCCTTCTTTCCCGAAAGTATGCGCCCACAAATGACCCCTGTCCAGCCAGATTTGCAATGACCGCCCCTATCATCCAATGCGCGCCCAATAAACATGTTGCAATTTAGCTTTTTGGGTGGCCTAATCTGAATATTTCATATGTGGGAGTTTTCCCGAATTTGGCACTCGAATAACAATATCGCCTGAAGTTTTTGTCTGGCAAGTCAACCGTTCATTTTCTCGCAATTCTCCTCTGCTTTTGTACTTAATCTCAGCCGCAGTGAGTTCACTCAAGTTTTCAACTCCACTTACAACTATCATTTTACAAGTGGTACAACGTCCTTTGGCCCCACAAGCGTGCATCCAGTCCAAAAAATGATCTTGCAGGTGGTTTAATACTGTTTTTGAGTAATTGTTAATCACCAGTTCTTTTCTGTCGAGATTTTCTATCACTATCTTTACCATGGCACAACGTATGGCTTTTGCCTTCGTTTACAAGAAAGTCAATTAAAGTGAATCCTTAAAAGCGATGGACGAAAAAATAAGCTTACAAGCAGTAGAAGAATACAGTGTTGCCTTTTCCTCCAAGATAGCCGATGAGTATTTTGCCCAACATCAAAAAATTAGCGGTGGCGACATACTCAAATTATGTCAGACAAAGCAAATCAACCTTTTCGTTCTCCGGGAATTGCTTAAAGCCTGGAAGCAGGAGACTGCCAAGTATAAAAGTCCATTTTTTAACTACGAGACCAAGGATGTTCAAGACAGCCTTACTCAGTTTCAAAATGCGCTTTCCAACAATATTTCAATCGCCAGAGATCACTTTCTCCCCCTGTTAAAAAGAGGAGTGAGTTTAACCGTATACCTTGTGCTTAACCCCTATGACTTTTATTCTGATACTTTAGGCAAACACGGAAATGGCATTGTTAAAGTGAGTGAGCTTAAAGATGAAATAAAGTATATTAAGATCAACTACCGTCCATTAGAAAAGCTAGTGGAGAAGTTAGAAGAGAAAAAACTTGAATCAATCTCAGGCAACGAGGCCTTTGCGCTACTCGACCAAATCCTAGAAGTAGTAAATTTCACTCCCGAGGACGTGGAGCCTTACATTCAGCAATTAAGTGCGGTTGTTCCTCTTGAGGTCAAAAGCCTCTATGAGGGAAAAGGCAAACCAATTGAACCAATCCTTAAAAGACAAAATATTACAAGACCAATAGTAAACGAACAACTTCAAAAAGAACCTATCGCTACGGTTGCTGACGGCTTTCAAAAAATTTCTGATCTCAAAAATCGCTTGACAATTAATCAGAAATTTATGTTTACCAAAATGCTATTCAATGGCGACTTTGATTTATTTAATGATACTGTCACTAAAATCGATTCTCTTGTCTCATTGGATGAAGCGACCAGCTATCTCGATTCACATTACTCAAACTGGGATCGGGAATCTGAAGAGTATGAAGAATTTATCGAGATGGTCACAAAACGATTTGCCTGATCAAAGCCGTTGAAGCACTTGTCCCCGATGCGCATCTAACTTTAAAAGAATAAACAATAGAATAGTGAAGCTCCAAAGGGCAGAGCCTCCGTAGCTAAAGAACGGCAAAGGAATACCAATAACCGGGAACAGCCCGATGGTCATTCCAATATTAATGGCAAAGTGAAAAAAGAAAATACTCACCACCCCATATCCATAGGCCCTGGCAAACCTGCTCTTTTGTCGCTCCGCAATAAAAATAACTCTTAGAAGTAATGCCATAAATAATCCCAATATCACGAAACTACCCATCCAGCCCCACTCTTCTCCGATAGTACAGAAAATAAAATCAGTGCTTTGCTCAGGCACAAAATCAAATTTTGTTTGAGTTCCTTTTAAAAATCCTTTCCCGAAAAAACCTCCGCTACCAATAGCAATTTTAGATTGAGTTACATTCCAACCATATCCAAGGGGGTCTGCGTCTGGATTAATAAGAGCCTTTATTCTGTTTTGTTGATGTGGTTTAAGCACATCGGTAATTACATAATCTACACTTTCAATCACGCCCATTATAATAATTGCACCAACTACCAGAATAGAAATGCGTTTCAATTTCTTCTTCCCAAGCAGGATCAAAAGTATAAGGCCAATAATTATTCCTCCATGAAGATAAAGCTGGTTCGGTACCAATAATGTAAGAATAAAAATAAAGGCAGCACATATCCCAACAATCATTAAAAAAGGAGACATCCCTTCTCTGAAAAAAACAAAAACAAAAGATGTAAACACCAACGCTGTGCCTGTATCTTTCTGGAGAAGAATTAATACCATTGGTAACCCCACAAGACCAAACAGCATCAACTGGTTACGAAGGTTATCCATCTTAAACCCTACGGAGCCAATCATTTTCGCTACCGCTAAGGCTGTAATAAACTTGGCAAACTCGGAGGGCTGTACCCCAAAAGAACCCACACCAAGCCATGCCTTATTTCCCCCTACTTCTTTACCTATTATTGGAACCAGAATTAGCAGAAGCAGGATAATACCGTAAGCTACATAGGCAAATGCTTCATAGAAGCGCATGTCAATGATGATAACACCCATAATGATCACTATGGATGCAACTATAAAAATTAATTGTCTTCCGGAGTTAAGAGATAAATCCCAAATGGGCTGACTTACTGTCTCATCATATACTGCCGCATAGATATTGAACCACCCCAATATGACGAGCGCCATATAAATAAGGATGGTTGGCCAATCCAGTTTGCCATATATGTCACTGCTTCTTCTCAATACAAAAATTTTCCATCTAGCACATATTGTTCTATCTGGGGTCTTTTAGTTGCCCCGATAAGGTACTTCTCAATCATTAAAGAGGCAATGGAAGCAGCGGCACGCGCTCCTTGTCCTGCATCCTCTACATACACCGATACTGCAATTTTAGGGTTATCTCTTGGAGCAAAGGCAATAAACACGGAATGGGCAGGAAGCGGGTCGTTCTGTACCGTGCCTGTTTTACCACACAGAATAATGTCTTGAAGTTTTGCCCGATATTGACCTGTACCCGACTCCACCACTTGCTCCATGGCATCTACTGCAATTTCAAAATAAGCTGGGTCGATGGTTGTAAATTGCTTCTCCTTATACTGAGGCAATGGTCCTCTGTCACCTATTGATTTTATCAAATGAGGTTTATAGTAGAACCCACGGTTAGCAACAATCGCTGTAAAGTTTGCCATCTGTAGTGGCACCACTAAATTTTCTCCTTCGCCAATGGCCAGTGAGTATATATTGGAAAACTTCCAAGGTCGATTGTTATAGGCTTTATCATAATAAGCTGAGTTGGGAATGAGCCCGGCTTTCTCATTGGGCAAATCAACACCAAGTGTTTTGCCAAAGCCAAAGCTTTTAATATGCTTGTTCCACTCATCAAGACCAATTCGAGTATCCTCATAAGGATCCTTTGATATGCCTTTGTTCAACATTCGTCTCAACACTCCATGAAAATAAGGGTTGCAGGAATTGGTAATGGCCCCACGCAAATCTTCATAAGTGTGATTTCCATGGCACCCGATAATGGATCGATCACAATAAATTCTGGTTTCTGGCGTAATCACCCCTTCCTGGAGTGCTGTCATGGCTTGCGCTATTTTAAAAATTGAGCCGGGGCGATATTGCGCCATCAATGGCCTGGTAAACAATGGCTTCGTGGTGTCATTGCTTATTAAAACAAAATTAGAACTGTAATTTCTGCCGGTGAGAAG
>JAHBUB010000037.1 GCA_019638285.1 Cyclobacteriaceae bacterium
GATGGCCTATGCACAAATTCAGACTCCTCAGCCCAGTCCTGCAGGATCGGTGTCAAGTGTCGTTGGTTTAACGGATATTAAAATCGATTACTCACGTCCTCAAATGAAAGGACGCAAGATTTTTGGTGAAGGCGCTAACTATCTGACACCCTACGGGCAAATTTGGAGAACCGGTGCCAACAATGGTACAATTATTTCCTTTTCTGACGATGTTACCGTAGAGGGCACAAAAGTACCGAAAGGTGAATACCTTATTTTTACATGGCCTGGCGCTAGCGAATGGACAGTTTCACTATATAGCGATCTTTCTTTAGGAGGAAGCACTGCAGGATATGACAAAGCCAAGGAAGTTGCCAATTTCAAAGTAAAATCAGAGAAACTTGCGGAGACAGTTCAAACACTTACGTTTAACATTGCAGATATCGCTGAAGATAGCAAAAGTGCAAACGTTCAGTTTACATGGGAAAACACATCGGTAAAATTCAAGGTAGTTGTGGATTTCGATACGAAAGTAATGGCAGACATTGAGGCAAACACAAAGGTAAATCCAGCCAACTTGATTGCTGCAGCTCAATACTACCGCGCAACAAAAAGGGATTTAAAACAAGCATTGGCCTGGACAAATGAGTATCTAGCCACAGGAAAAAATGCTGATCAGTTTTGGAATGTTCACTTCAAAGCATTGCTTTTGAAAGATATGGGAGATAAAAAAGGTGCTTTAGCGGCAGCCACCCAATCACTCGAAGCAGCTAAAAAAGCAGCAAACGATTCTGGTTATATTAGGTTAAATGAAGACCTAATTAAGTCTTTGAAATAGAATTACTAACAAAGATCCTAAAAAGCATCCCTTATCGGGATGCTTTTTTTATGCCTTGATTTTCTATGAATTGAATAATGAATGCGACAGCCACGACCACCAAACATCCTATAATGTTGTAAAGAAGGAAAGCCATCTCGGTAAAGAAGTAACAGTAAAGAATTACAGCTTCAGCTATAATGGCAGCAATAAACACCGCATTGGATTTGATGTATTTTAAATAAAATGCACTGAGAAAAATACCAAGTATCGTACCGTAGAATAGGGAGCCTATAATATTCACAAATTGAATAAGGTTTTCCGCTTGATTGGCTATCGAAGCAAACAGCATCCCAAAAACAGCCCAACCCGCAGTAAACCACTTTGATGCCTTCACGTAATGGTAATCATCTGCATTTGGCTTAATGGATCGCTTATAAATATCAACGGCAGTGGTAGAGGCCAAAGCATTAAGTTCAGAGGCGGTAGAAGCCATTGCCGCAGAAAACACCACCGCGAGCAATAATCCTATCAGTCCATGGGGTAAATACGTCATTACAAAAGTGATAAACACATAGTCTTTATCGAGTGTATTGGCTCCGGGTATGGCCGTGGCTATTTTTTCTTTTACCTGATTCCGTATTCCTCTCTCCTCCGCTTGAATTTTTTCAATGGAATGCCTTGTGTGTTCGATCAGTTCAGTATTCTTCTGACGAATAGCTCCCACAAGGTTTTCTGCTTCCCTTCTTTTTTCGACAAAGACTTCATCGTATTGAGACTCCAAGGCAGTAATGTCTCCGGCATACTCAGTTTGCATGGCCTTGTCTTTCAATGATTGGTTATGAAAAACAGGAGCTTGATTGAACTGATAAAACACGAATACTAAAATCCCTATATAAAGGATTATGAATTGCATGGGAATCTTTAAAAGACCATTGAATATCAGTCCTAATCTGCTTTGCCCAATGGAGCTTCCTCCAAGATATCTTCCCACCTGAGATTGATCAGCACCGAAATAGGAAAGAAAAAGAAAAAGACCTCCAATCAAACCCGACCAAATATTGTAACGATCACTTAAATCAAATGATAAATTGATAAGGTTTAGTTTTCCCATCTCCCCCGCCACCTGGAAGGCTTCAGTAAACGTAATGTTGTTCGGTAGTTTAGAAAACGCAGTCCAACCTGCAATAAACATACCCCCCATAATAATGGTGAGTTGATATTTTTGAGTCATGCTCACTGCCTTTGTTCCACCGCTGACGGTGTAAATCATTACAAGTGTGCCAATAAATATGGTAGTGATGTTAATATTCCAATCCAACATGGTGGAAAGAATCAATGATGGCGCATAGATGGTTATTCCAACAGAAAGCCCTCGCAACATCATAAAGAAAAATGCAGCAAGCGAACGTGTCTTTAAATCAAATCGACTCTCCAGGTATTCATACGCGGTGTATACTTTTAGCCGATGATACAGTGGCACAGCAGTGATGCTTAGAATAACCATTGCCAATGGCAATCCAAAATAGAATTGGAGAAAACGCATCCCATCTTCATAGGCCTGCCCGGGGGTAGAAAGAAAGGTGATGGCACTCGCTTGTGTTGCCATTATGGATAAACAAACATTCCACCATGGTAGGCTTTTATTACCTAATAGATATCCATCTATGTTCCTGCTTCCACGGGTCTTCCATGTACCATAAGCTACAATAAGAGCGAGTGTGGAGAATAAAATTATCCAGTCAATAGAATTCATTAAAAAGAATTAGTGATAAAAAGATAGACAATGATTTGGACAGCCAGCACGATCATCACCAGCCAATACCACATACTCCACCGGGAAAAAACAGGAGGCTTCTCTTCTTCTTCTGACATTATTTAATAGATTTATTTTTTTGATTGGTTGGCTTCTTTGTTTTGCTCAAGGAAACCAAGTTGGCGAATAGCTTGTAAGCACCCGGTACACCTTCTGGTAGCTCTCGGAAAAAAGATAAGCCAGTGTACACATAATTTCCTTCTCCATATTTGGCTACCAGTAAGGAGCCCGCAGTCAAATCTTCACCCGGATCATTGGTTGCAATGAGTGCTTCAAATTTTGGATCCCATTTATTGGGGAAGTACAAGCCCCGCTCCTGCACCCAGCCCTCAAAATCTTTCGCTGTGATTTTATTAGGTGCGCTAAGTGCAACGTGCTCTGGTTTCAAAATTTTCACATCACTCTCTTCGTCTGTTACCCGGTCGCGTGATAAAGTAAGTGGATAGGGAGAAAATTTATCTTTATCAATTTCCAAACTGGAGTTGGTATTGTACTGCACCACCAAGGTCCCTCCTTTTTTAACATAGTCCAGTAGGTCAGGCATAAAATATTTAATTCTTTCGTTTGTGTTCAATGCACGCACACCCAGCACGACTGCGTCTAACTTGGCAAGGTTCTCAGGTGTAACCTCATCGTTTTTCATCTCCAATACTTGATACCCCATGTTTCGAAGTGCTGCCGGTATTTGGTCCCCCGCCCCTTCTATATAACCTATAAGTGCTCCCTCTTTCTTCAAATTGATGCGTACCAATTTGGCTTCAGCAGGTGGCAATAAAGTTTGAATTGGAAAATGATCGTATGCAATAATCTGCATAGATTGATCAAATGTTTGATTGCTTATAATTGCATTGGCCTTAAGGGTAGATGTGGTTTCCTCATTAGATGGAAATACATTAAAAGTTATTGATTTCTCATCTCCCCTATTGGCAAGTTCAAATGCATGATGAGCAGGCTCAGATCTCCATCCTTTTGGCAAATCAAGTGTGATCTCGCCACTTAGCTTATGGTCTGCATTGGATTTGGCCAACACTGAAACTGCTTTTGGACTGGCATCATTGAACACCACAACCGATTCTGATAAATTGAGGGACAATGGTGGCACTACTTCAACGGGGCGCCAGAGTTCACCCTTTACAGGATCTGTCCATTTATAAATTAATGGCACCGAAAGAGATAACATTTCGCCATTAAGTTCAAGTTGAAACTGAAATACAATGGCTGGATCATTCTCTGGTTTTCCAATTAATGATTTGTCTTTAACCGTAAACAGCCCCAATGAGTGAGGTTCCTTTAACCAATAAGGATTTGAATAGGGAGTGTTAGGGTTGAGTATTTTAGCTGTTTTTAATTCTAAAGGTTTATTGTTAACCAGCGTGTTGTCAAGTACAGAATCGTATTCCAGCGTAGAAGCTGAAATTCTCCTCACTTTCAAAGGCAGCCCTGATCTGTTAACCAACTCAAATGAACTCCCCACCTTTTCTCCGGGTGCGATGTAGTAGTTATCTGCTTTTGCTTCAAGATACAAACCCAGACAATCTTCAATTAACACGTTTACCTCTTTCAATTTTCTTGTTTTCCAAATTCCATCTTTCAAAGCGATAATTTCCTTTCTCGCCTTTAAAAGATCTGGAATAGATGCCGCAGGATTATCTTCCGTATACTCTGCAATCAATTTTTTAACAATGGGTTCCACCTTATCACCACCCTCCACTCTTGACCATGTGGTATTTACATTTTCTAAAATATTACTCTTAGCATGATACCCTTTTACATATTCAAAAAATTCCAAGGCTTCACCTCTGCTTCCGGAAGAGCCAAATCCCTGACTTTTATGCTGAGTTCTGCTCACCGCAGCCATTTCAGAATATGAGGTGCCGAGGAGTGGATTGTATACCCCTACATCCATTACTACTATACCGGACGTGTTTTGATTAATGTCAGTATTCCACCATCTACCTGTGTTGGTGTAAAGCCCCTTTACCTGCCACAACCCTACCTCCGAAATCTGCTCAGGAAAAGCGGATGGATCATTAGTGAGGTCAAATGCTTCTTGTGCTAATACAGCCGAGGCGGTATGATGACCATGACCTGCCCTGGCATCAGGAGGAAATCGAGTCAAGATAATGTCCGGCTGAAATTTTCTTATTATGCGCACTATATCCGATAATATTTCCTGCTTATTCCAAATTTTAAAAGTTTCCGTTGCACTTTTAGAATAGCCAAAGTCATTGGCGCGAGTAAAAAACTGATGACCGCCATCTATTCTTCTTGCGGCTAACAATTCTTGTGTGCGTATCAACCCTAGTTGGTCTCTGATTTCCGGTCCAATCAAATTTTGGCCCCCATCCCCTCTCGTCATGGAGAGATACCCTGTAGTGGCTAAACGTTCGTTGGAGAGATAAGCAATTGCCCTTGTATTCTCATCATCAGGATGAGCCGCCACATATAAAACCGTTCCTAAAAAATTGAGTTTTTTAAGGTGCAGCTTAATTTCTGCTGCATTGGGTTGTGAGTGAGTTTGCGCAAATGAACCTACTGTTGCGCTCAGAATAAATATTATAACTATCCTTATCATGCGTTGAATTGGAGTAAATTAGTTTTAACGGAATATAAGTGCAAAAGGTAACAAGGATTCTGATCTTTTGGGGAGATAGTTACATGATTTGTCCAATGGCGCAGTAAGTGGCAATAGTAGCTAAACATCAAAATTTTGCCTGTTTTTCACCATTAATCAGAAGGGTGCCATCCGCCTCAACAAAAAGAGTAATCCGGCTTGCATCTCCATGCTTAGAAAAGAAAATTAGATCAAAAGAATAGACATCGATCTGGTCTTTCAAATCATCCGTAAATCCCATGTCGATCAATATTTCATCATTTACACTTGCTTTGCGCGAATATATGCGATGTCCGAGATTATTAGTAATTCTCACCCGTTCTTCATTCTCTGAAAGCCTGGTTGGGGTGATTCTAATTTCTGCATAGGGCAACTTGCCTGCAGCAAAGCCACCCGGTTTTCCATCACCACCCGGTTTAGTTCTAAATTCAAAGTTCAACTTGAATTCAAATTCATCACTGGGCTTCAACGGAACTTGATTCTGTAAAAGGAAAGGAAGAAGAAGAATTACAATCAGATTCATATTAAGCCGAGTAATGCATAAACTTAGCCAAAAAAATTGGTGACGACCGGAAGAGTACCGATTGCAGCACTGGATGAACCTTGCTTCTCGCAATAATTTATCGAAAGCCTATACCCCATCATAGGTGCCCTCCAGCCTAATTCTTCCAATTCAATCCAACGTCATGTTTTCGAATCAATGGCATTGGTGAGCTCATATATACCCTCTACTGCCAGCAGGCTTTTGCCAGTTGAGATATCACCAAACCGCACTTTATCTCAATATTGCAAGACTTTTTAATCACTGACAAATTTTTAATTGGTGAGTCTACATAAAAAATTCCGATCTTGTCAGGATAGAATACTGCTATTGAATAAACCTGCTACCACACTAAACCAATCATTGGGGTTAAAACTTGCCATAGTGGTAGTGGTGGGAAACATCCTTGGGTCAGGCATATACAAAAAAGTAGCACCAATGGCAGCAGAATTGGATTCTGCTTTTTTGGTCTTGTTATGTTGGCTACTTGCGGGAATCGTCACCTTATTTGGAACCTTAAGCAGCATGGAGCTAGCGGGTATGCTTGCTGATACGGGTGGAGAGTTTGTGTATTTCAAACGTATTTACAATCGTTTTTTCTCTTACTTGTATGGTTGGGCTAACCTATCAATTTTAAAAACGGCTACGATTGCTTCACTGGGTTATGTGTTTGCCCAATCGCTCAATGAGATCGTGGCTATTCCATCCGTTCTTTCGTCTCTTCATGATTTTAGTGTGTTCGGTATATTTTATCCGTTTGCAGATTTCAATATTAAACTCGTAGCCATCTTATTAATCCTAATTCTCACATACATAAATACCTATGGAATACGTGCAGGTATGGGGTTGAGTACTGGATTGTTAGTGATGATCTTACTGGGAATATTTCTAATTGTCTTTTTTGGGTTAACTAGTAGCAAGAGTGATTTTACCCCCGTTGCGCAGGTTCCACTATTAAAAGATGTAGGTGTAAGTGCCATACTCACAGCAATGCTGGCAGCTTTCTGGGGCTACGAGGGGTGGAATTCTGTCGGGTTCATTGCAGGGGAAATAAAAGAGCCACGGAAAAACATTCCACTGAGTTTGCTTTTTGGGTTATTGATCGTAATAGCGCTTTATATGCTGGTCAATTTTACATATCTCACACTTTTACCAATCGACCAACTTACAAAGGTTTATGAATCTACCAATCAAATAGCAGCGGTAGAGGCAGTGAAAATATTTTGGGGAGATAATGGCGGGGTAGCTATTTCTACCTTAATACTCGTCACGGTGCTGGCATGTACCCATGCATCTGTTATCAGTTCTTCAAGAATATATTATGCCATGAGTAACATGGGAATGTTCTATTCTTCGGTTGGGAGGTTGAACAAAAATCGAGTTCCAGGAAATTCATTGTGGCTACAAGGAATTTGGTCTTCTTTATTGGTATTGTCAGGTACCTTTGATCAGCTAACGGATATGCTTGTCTTTGCTGCTTTTATTTTTTACGGGGCCACGGCATTTGGTGTATTTGTAATGCGTGTGAAAGAACCTGATACTCCAAGACCCTATAAAACATGGGGATATCCAGTGATACCTGCACTCTACATCCTTTTTTGTGTTGCCCTCATCGGGAACACACTCTTCAGTAAGCCCAGAGAAGCCATGATTGGAATTTTTCTGGTAGCTACCGGAATTCCCTTTTATTTTTACTTTAGGAAGTCCATTAATAGGCAGTAACCTTATTATTTTTGACCCTCCCTTTACCCAAAGTATATTACTCGCTACTTTTCTATCTCGGCTTTACTGTGTTTGAAAACCAAAGGAGTTCTATAAAAAAAATGATAATGTAGCTCTAGCCGAATTCTTCCAACTCAAGCCATCTCAAAGTTTTTGAATCGATGGTATCGGTAAGTTCTTTAATTCGCTTTGAGCAGTTTACCAATTCTTCGGTTTCCAATCCAGAGCTCAACTTCTCAATGAGGGCTGCTTTTTCCTTTTCTAATCTTTCAATTTCTTGCTCTAAGAGCTTGTGTTCTTTTTTCTCTGTAAAAGAAATTTTTCGCTTTGCCTCTACTGCAGGAATTTCAATTTTTTCTGTGACTGGTTTTTTCGTTTCTGTTACCTCCTCCTCTCCTTCTTTATTCAATTTGTAATCAGAGTAATTTCCATTCACTACTCTTATCTTTCCATCACCTTCAAATATAAATAGCTGGTTTACCAAATGGTCCATAAAGTAGCGATCATGGGAAACCAACACCAGGCAACCGGTAAACTTATCAAGAAAATCTTCCAGCACATTAAGAGATTCAATGTCAAAATCGTTGGTTGGCTCATCCAACACCAAAAAATTTGGATTCCTAATCAGCACCTTCAGCAACTGCAGCCTTTTCTTTTCGCCTCCACTTAACTTTCCTATGATATTGTATTGTTTCTCCGGAGGGAAGAGAAAGAGGTCCAAGAAGGAAGACGCAGAAATCTGAGTGCCATCTGCCAGCGTGATAAACTCTGCAATGGCCTTTACCTCCTCAATTACACGGTGATCGGGATTAAGCTCAGATGCTTCCTGGGTAAAGTATCCTAACTTAGTAGTTTGACCCGGCAATATCTCACCTGAATCTGGTTTGGTTTTGCCTGTGAGTAAGTCTAAAAAGGTGGACTTGCCTACACCATTGCTCCCCACAATACCTATCCGGTCTTTCTTTTTAAAGATATAGGAGAAGTCGTCCACCAGCTTCTTGTCGCCATAACCTTTACTTACATTATAAAGCTCAATGATCTTTCCACCTTGCCTGGTTTTTTGGATATCCAGCTCCATCCTATCCTTCTTCAGATTTTGAGACGCCTTATCTTTTAGCTCGTGGAAAGCTTCAATTCTGTATTTTGCTTTAGTGCCTCTGGCTCTTGGCTGACGTCTCATCCACTCCAATTCTTTCTTCAAAAGGTTTCGCGCTTTCGACACTTCTGCTTTAAGTATATCTTCACGTTCAGATTTCTTTTCCAGAAAGTAGGCGTAATTTCCTTTATAAGTATAAAGCTTTCCATTATCCAATTCTATAATGGTATTGGCCACATTATCCAAAAAGTACCGGTCGTGGGTGACCATAATTAAGGTGATGTTCTGTCCCGATAAATAATTTTCCAGCCATTCAATCGCATCAAGATCCAGATGATTGGTAGGCTCATCCATGATCAGGATATTGGGATCCTGCAAAAGCATTTTTGCCATAAAAACACGCTTGCGCTGCCCCCCTGATAGTGTCGAGAATTTTTGATCAAAATCTGTGATCCCAAGCCTGGAGGTAATTTCATTTACTTTGGAATCAAATTCCCAGGCATTCAACTCTTCCATTTTCTCCAATGCGGCCTGCATTTCTTCTCCTGAAGCTTCACTGTTATGTATGCATGCCTCGTACCTCATCACGGCAGACGCCACCTCGTTGCTATCATCGAAGAGAATGTCTTTGATGGTGAAATGTCCTTCTGCCTTTGGCTGCTGGGTAAGATAACCCAGCCGAATGCCTTCACGAACGCTCACTGTGCCGGAGTCAGGGGCGAGTTCTCCCGTAAGTATTTTCAATAGGGTAGTTTTACCAGTTCCATTCTCTCCAACAAGAGCGAATTTTTCACCGGCTGAAATACCCAATGTGAGGTTTTTGAATAACCAACGGTCGTTATACGACTTCGATATTTGATCTGCGGATAAATAATTCACGTGTGTTCAATTGGGCCGCAATTTAGCACAACAAAGAAGGAAATACAGGATGCCCCATAGAAATCGAGACCCAATCCTTAAATTAAATCACTCAGGTTTTTCGAACAGGCCTAAACCGCTCTAACCTGCCTTAGGTGAATGCATAGAAAGCAGAGACCCAATTGAAAGGCCGAAATAGCAGCGATGGCAAAAAATACTAACATAGACTCATCGTTTAAGTTGAATATGAAGTTAAAGTAAAGTCATTAAAAAACCTAACATTCAGCTAGTTATGTTAATTATACTGAGATAATTTATTGATTATGAGCCAACTAAAAAACCCTAAAAGAGCTTTAATAAGGCAATCTGTGGCTTGGTTGTGGTCAACATTGGAAATGACCAAGAGCAGAATTCAGCATTGATTGATGCTTTTTTCAATAGTGAATGCCTAATTACACAGCGCCCAGTTTCTTCGATTTATTGCAACTTCAAAGGCACTTCACGGCCTTACACCAGGCGTCTGTCTTCAACTGCTTCTCAGTAAAAATGAAACAGTGGCTGTTAAGATATTTGGAATGAGTGTCTTAACTAATATGACTGTTGAACACACCAATTTAAAAGGAGAACTAATAACCATAAATCCCCTAGCGCAGTGCCTCGTTCCTACCAGAGAAAAGAAAGCGCTAAAACAACTGAGAAAGGTTTAATTGGTAAGAGTGCTAATCAATTCAATATGACACTTTTCTTCCTGATAACTTATTTTGCAGTTCATTAGAGATAGGTCTTCTATGCTAACTTTAAAAGCGCTTTCATGATGCATACTGGGTTACTTGAAATATTAAATAGAAGAGTACTAAATCATTAATAATGAGTTAGTTAATCAAATTTAATTGCGCTTTTTCTCAGGTTAAAGTCGCCTCCATTTAGTGACCATAAAATGCAGGCTTATTCAAGTTGAGGTGTTAAATCGTTTAATTTAAGTTTCACTCATTTTACCGTTTCAACACAAGGTACCCACTTAAACCTGGCCTACCTGAATCAAATTTCAATAAATAAAAATATGTACCAGAGGGCAGTCTGTCTCCGTCCTTATTAAGGCCCGTAAATTTATTATTCAGGTTGTCGTAGTTCTTCATTTCATATACCAAGTCTCCCCAACGATTGTAAATCTTTAATCGATTGGCGCGTGTATCCGGGAACATCTCAATATTTTTGATTTGTAGATAGCTGTTTAGATCGTCATCATTGACGGATATACCATTATAGACGACTAATTCAGAGCAGGATTCTTCTACGATGTTCACTGCCACTGACACTTCACTTTCACACCCTTGCATGTTAATCACCTGAACACTATAATTACCAGCACTGGTCACAACAATTTGTTCGGTAATTTCAGAGTTTGACCATAAATATTCGGTAAAACCTGAAGAGGCCTCCAGAGTGACACGCTCATGTTTTTCCGGGCACAATGTTGTATTGCCAATTATTGTGATTATGGGTTGATCAGGAACAGGGTTTATGGTCGCTACCACTTCCATTCTCGGGCTTTCGTTTGACACTGATCTTACAGAAACATAATAACTAGTTGTTGCAGATATCGAGGGGGTAACAAAGACAGGGCTAGCTGATTCCTGTATTGGAGTGCCGCCAGCAGCCTGTGAATACCATGCATAGGTTTCTGCACTTCCAGCTCCAATAGCACCCAACGTTACTGTTCCCTCCCCACAACGATCTCCGTTCTGAACTGTTGGAATGGCAACCGTTCTACTAAACAATGCAGAAATGTTTCGATCTCCGGTGAGGTTTAAGGTCAGTGGATTTGTAATGCCGGTAACATCTCCCTGCCAACCTATAAAATCCCAACCGACAGCAGGAGTAGCCGAAAGCTCAACTTGTTGTATGCCTTCATAACGACAAAGGTTGGGAGTCTTTTGAACGATCCCCTGACCCTCTGCTGATACTAAAAGATTATAATAGGGCCCACCACACAATTTCGTCAGAATCGAATTATCTGTAAGATCAAATTCTTCAGGACCGCTATCTTTTATTTCTGCATAGAGTTTATGATTGTTGTTGATAACAAGCCAATCGGTTTGTATAGAAACGGATTGATTGCCAGCAAGGGTAAATCGTTTCACATCTATAGGGATAGTATCCAATTCAGTAATGTAAAAGAAATGTACATCGGCTGTAGCATCGATATCTCCGGAGTTAAACAATGTTGCAGTAATTACTACATTATCACCATCAACAGGGCAGGAAATACTTGGCTGTAGATCGGTGAACAACAAGTTAGGCGCCTTCCCCACGACTAACGCCCGTGATGCCTCATTGTTCGTTTTCGTTGTTTCGGTAATCTCATTGTCGGGGTCCAATAACGCTCGAATGATTCGAACACCCGCAGTTGAGCTACTGTAAGGGGTAGTCATTTGTACCGTCCAGTCTTCTCCAGCTAATACTGTGGGCAAGCTAATATCTGGACCCACCGGAACATCATCCACAAGAATGCGTGCTTTGAATGGCCCCGTTTCCCCCATTCCAATATTGTCATAGGAAAGGAAAATTGTTATGGGTTCGTTTACATCAGGATTGATCTTACTGGGAGAAATGTATTCAGAAAGCACCCTCAAATCAGGAGCAGGTGTCCGCACTTGAATGTTTGCTTTGTATTCGTTGTTGTCCTCGCGACATTCAATGTAAGCATCCAATTCATCCACTACCACTTTCAATTCGAATGTACCCACTTGATCAAATAAGAAGGGAATAGACACCGCATAGCTTCCAACTTGAATGCCTGGAGCAACAACTGGCAAGATTGTAGCGCCTATTGGCACATTGTCCAAAAAGAAAGTTACCGGAACGTTGGTAGCCATAAATAGTCCATTGTTGTAAATAGATGCCGTTAAATTTTGAACAGTGTTCACATAAAATCTACCGCCCCAAACTCCAGCTGCTGGGTTTACTGAAAAATCAACACACAATGGCATCTGGGCCACATTATCCCCTTCTGAACTTTCAGTGATTGCATTACCGTTATCCAATCGAATACGGAATGCATGATCGCCATCACTTTGAAGATTGGTTGTTATCGTGGCTGTTTTAGTGTTTCCTGGCGCCATTCCGCTGCTAACCGTTTGCGTTTCAATGCGTGGAATTCCATCCTCAATTATTGTTAACTCCAGATCAAAAGGTGCAACAATTGGCACCGATCCCGTATTCCGATAAACAACATCAATATTGAAATTATTGCCTACTGAAGGCAAAGCCGGAGTAACAGTAATATCCCTATTGCTCACATACAGATTGGGATATTGCGTGGGTGACGGAAGATGTCTAATGCTTTTAGAAAACTCATTGTTGGTTTCTCTGTATTCATCCACATTTCCTGTACCGATGGGCTCGTCTACACGAATGGTTACTACATGGTTGAGAATATCTGTAAAGTTGTGGGTAACCGTAAATGTATGGTATGTACAGGTTGACAATGAGGTCAATGATTCAGTGTGTATCAGGGTGGCATCCATGTACACATTCACGTCAAAGGCATTGGTTGCATCAACACCCCCTATGTTATCCACCCTTACATAAAACGAAAATGGATTAAGCATATTTATATTTCCGGGTATAGATTGATTGGTAGGGTTATTCACAGTGAGATCTGGCTTACCAGGAAGCACCGTAAGATAAGCAGTGGATTGATTATTTATTTTTGTTTTCTCCACCACTTGATTATTCAAGTCAGCTTCACTCCTAAACAAGCAATTATTGCGATTGAAACAATCGCCTATCACATTGGTAGTGGTAGTGAATTGATAGGTCAATGACTCACCCGGATTCAATTGGGCGATGACTTGCTCACCAAGGATAGCATCACAATTCAGATAGCGGAACACAAAATTATTAGCTGCTATATCACCTACATTTTGAATGATGGCAGTACCAGTAACTTGTTCGCCCTGCAAAATGGTAGACTTTGATAATGTAATAACTGTTGATAAGTCCGGTAAAGGAGGCGCAGGAAGCACTGTAAATGTTATTGGCCCTTGATATCCTGTTAATGTATAGTCAGTCACTTCTATATTAAGTGTATAAGTGCCCGCTACAGCCGGAGCACGGATACCCATTTGGTAAGTGCCATCTGCCCGGGTGGTGGTCTGGGTTGCACTGCCGCCTGTTATGCGTGCAATAACCGTAGCCCCTGCTACATTCGGATCAACGGTTGGTTCAATTCCAAAATATTCTGCCTTACCTGTAATGGTAATAATACCATTGGGTTGCAAGGAAAGAGGCAATGCATTGGCAACAGGATTAATGCCACCGGGCAATTCATAATCGCCAACAACCACCGGGCGAATGGCAAAGTTATTCAGCTCATTGTCTTCACTCAACACGTTGGTTTCATCTATTACCACCTTCACAGGGTAAAACCCTGATGCAACAAAGTTCTGATCCCATTGCAGTGTGATGGATGATTGTGGATTTATTTGCAGTACTGTTTGGGCAAACACCTGCACATTATCTATATAGGCAGACACAATAAAATTTTCGGCTACAAAATCAGATGTATTACTGATGCGGGCATAAATTTTTATGGATTCATTAATGGCAGGGTTCGATTTACTGAATGATATGTCATTGGCATAAATGGCAACGTCCAGCAAATTATTGGAAACAAAAGGTTCTGCAATAAATGGAGATTGAGTACTACATCCATCAACATTGCTCGCCACAATTCTATTCTTCCATCTGATTTTATCAGACAGATTAGTTATTATCACCCGATATTCCTTTCCATCAGTAACATAGGTATCAGCTGCATCCACTTCTTCCATCACCCTTATAATATCCAGTGGATCTGTCGCCTGACCATTGTTATTCGCATCAAGCTCCACGCGAGGGTAGCCAGCCGCAGGTAAATTGCCATTGCCATCTGTATAGATCATTCTAAACTCGAAGGGGAAATCAGATCCGCCCTGCGTGGGTGATACGAATGAACTTGTATACCCAGAGTCATTGGTATAACCAATCAATGGAATCTCTTTAACAGTAACAACTACAGATTTTTCCTCAGAGCAACCATTCGCGTTTGTTATTGTTACTTTATACGTTGATGTTACTAATGGCGAAACTGTAATTGAGGAAGATGTAGCGCCAGTATCCCAAAGATATTGGGTACCTCCTGTAGCGGTAAGTGTGATAGAGGTTGATTTACAAATCGTAGAATTGCCAGTAAGCGTTGTTGCCAAATCAGGAAAGTGCGTTATCGTTGCTTCGAGTTGATCATTTGTAGTGTTCTCATCTCCCGCCAGAATGACATATGCGTTCATCGTATATGTTTGTTTGATGGATAGATCGGCTTTTTGGGCAAATGTATATTCGTATTTTCCTGCTGGTGATATAGTCACTGTGCCTGGTAGGGTTTCAACTACAGGGGTACCTCCATTAATTTGATAAGCAATCTGAAATCCGGAAATAGATGCAGCTCCCAGGTTGGTAATTTCTACACGAACATCTGTTGCATTAGTTAAGGAACATGAATTCGAGGGAGTAATGATTCGGCTTAGCGTTCCATCTTTAGCAAATGCTGCCGAATATTGGGTGGCGCCTATACTCACTGGAATGGTACGATTGCTTCCATTAATATCAGTGGGTACAACAGCTGTTAAATCAAGACCAGCGCCTGCCAGCGATGAGGCCAGTGTAGTGAGATCACCTTCTGATTGGTACTGTGGGTCGACAGAAAGTGAATTGGCATCTTGCCCTGTTGCTCCTTGCAACGCACCCAGAGCAGGTTGGTCTACACTATTCCAAAGTGCCAATGTTGTACCAGTTGTAAAGTAATTATTATAGTTAATTTGACTAATGGCTGGCGTGTTGATAACGTTAAGTGTGTAGCCATTTGATTTGATATTGTTATTTATCAAATTAATATTTTGTCCAGAAGCTGAGGCATAATACAAACCTGTACCCGTACCAGTCGCATTAACATTGTTGTGATAAAAATTAGCATTCTGAATATAGTTCATATTGACTGTTGCAAAACTTGATCCGTTATTGGATTGGAAGAAGTTGTTAGCGATAAGTGCTGGTGTTCCTATGGATGCTAAGGCAGCATACATGTCCAAGGCGGTTGCATTACCACCCGTTACTTTATTAGCCGTGATTTGATAGGATCCATCCACATTAGCGATGGTAATCCCCTGAAAGCTGCTGGATGATGGATTGTTGGACACCTGGTTTTTATCAAGAACAAAAGCTGTATGATAATCCAATACAATCCCCCTATGATAAGATTGATAGATCAAGTTATTTTGTAAAAGTGTTCCTGTGGCCTTTGATGAGGGTCCTTTAAAATCTATCCCTACCGCCCCAAACCGAATGGTATTATTTACTATTTGAACATTTTGTGACTGGGCCGAAACGATGACAATACCACTGCGATCAGCTGACGTGTTGGTGGTTACTGCACTTTCAATAATGTTTCCATTCAATTCAAGGTTAATGGTCCTATTAATAGCGTGAATCACCCTTCCATAGGTAGCACCTTCGGCCTTGATCGTAAGATTTTTCAATTGATGATAGTCAGCATTATTCAATCTTATGGTAAAATTCGATCCACTGGTTGTTGAGGCGTAGCGAATTATAGCATCATCCGGCACTCCTGTTGCCGATTCAAAAGTTATTGTGTTGGTCGCTGATGATCCAGAAACTGCCAGAAATGTCAGTTGTTCATTAAAATCACCTGTTATCTTAAAACTAACAGGCCCACTTATGCCAAAGTTTTTAAGCGCGTCCAGCGCTGCGGTAATAGTAATATAATTGTAGGAGCCTGAACCAGAAGCGTTGATCGTATAAACACCGTTTAATGGAGTCCCTGTTGATCCAAATTGGTTGGCTCCGATACTTGGTGTGGAAGGCCTTGCGATACCATCAATATCATCAGGCACGATTGCGTTTATATTTTTTCCAATATTTGAAAGTGCTGACACGGCTGTATAAAGTACTGTGTTGGATTGATATTGAGGGTCTATGGAGAGAGCATTGGCTTCAAATCCTGTAGCCGTTTGCCATTCGTTCAGGGTACCATAATTAGTACCGCCATTTCTTGCGATAAAGGAACCCGAGGTAAACAGGTTATTGTAGTCCGATTCAACAATGGAGCTTGCTGTTGAATTCTGATATTCATACACATACCCCGTGTTGGCCCGGAAAATGTTGTTCACAATACGGTTGTCTACCGACTGGTATCGGTTAAAGCTAAATGCTTCTCCCGAAGAAGTATTGTTTACACTGTTATGATAAACGTTGGTGTAGGTGATCCCATAGAACAGGGACACAGTCGCATAATTCGATTTAGATTGAAAAAAATTGTTGGCAATGATGGATGGCTGTGTATCAATCCCGGCAAAGTATTGCAAGTACATAGCATGACCCAAAGCCCCAGTAATGCGGTTGCGTTGAATCTCCTTATAGCCCGAGGTATTGATAAGGCTTAGACCATAATAATCCCCCTGGGATGTACCTGTGTGGGTGATCACGTTGTCATTAAAAATACCTCCTGACATGTATTGAAAATAGGCGGGGCGATAATAGACATTGGTAATCGCATTGCCCGTAAAGACAGTGCCTGGTGAATAACTGCTGTTACTACCTATGTAGTAAATTCCGTGTGACCCTCCCGTAATGGTGTTGTTGATGAAACGAATGTTGGTCGATAGCGATGGCCGAACCAGAATGGCTGATCGATCCTCCGAAACTGAAGTTGTTGCCGGAAGGGTAATAACAAGGTTCTCGAACGTGAGATTATTGACAGTATTGATGGCATGTATTCCTCTTGTGTAAGATGTACCTGTAGGTTCTATGCTCAGATTTCGAAGCACAATGAAGCTGGCATTGTCAAATTTAATAACATAGTTATTTGAGGTGGTGGGTGCAAATGTCAGAATAACATCCTGGGCATTGCCACTTTCTGCTTCAAAGGTGATAAGGTTGGTGGTGGATGCACCAGGTATCGCTGTAATAATAACTTGTTCGGTATAAGTGCCGGCTTTAAGTTTAAATGTCACAGGACTACTTATACCTTTACTCGTTACGTCCGCTACTGCCGATGTGAGTGCAGTATAAGTGCCTCCAACGCCTACTGTATAAGTCCCCGAAAGAGGTTGAGCTGTCAACTGCCCGGAAAAAAATAAGGAGAGGGTAATAAAGAAAAAATAAAACCTCAGCATCGTCAAGTTTTTTTAACAAAGTGTTATGAAAAATTTAAACAAGGCAAGATAATCGATTAAAACTTACTTGAGAGTTGATTGAAATCTGTTTTTATAAAACTTAATATTTATGGGATAGAGTTACCCACTGTGGGCAAAACTCCTCACACAAGAAGTGAATCAATTTAAAATTGATATCAGGAAGTATATAAAAATGAATGTCATTAAGGGAGTACTTCTTCACATCCACAGCCTACTTTCTGATCAACTATGGTTTTGCACTGTGCTACTGATCAAAAAATATTGGGTTAAAGGTTTATCACCCGTTAATAAGCTTGTGATTGAACCTCCAATGAGTTAACTACCGTCCACAAAATTCCCTTTCTTGGCCCGCAAAACATTTACTTCCTTTCACAACTATTGTTATTATAATCCTTATCCCTTATGAGAAACCTATTAAGTCTACTACTCGTCACCCTCACCCTTTCTTTTGTGCATGCACAAAAGGGATTTATTGGCAATAATGCCACCACACAAACTAAAGTAGAAGAAACCTTCCTGAAACAACAGGAAAGTGAACGCTATAAAAACCATTTAAGGAATCTAACAAAGGAACCTCACATTGCAGGTTCTAAAGCAAATGAAAGAGTGCGCGATTATATTGTTGATGTCATGCGCAAGGCGGGGCTTCAGGTGGAAGTTTTTCCGTATGATATTTATATGCCGGTGATGCCGGGTACCGCTTCTGCTGGATTAATAACCCCCATCCGTCTGCCACTCAATGACCAGGAATATATCTACAAGGAAGATCCTTTCTCATCCCATCCCGATCTTACCATTGGGTTCAATGCGTACAGTGGTACAGGTGATGTAACTGCTGAGGTAGTGTATGCCAACTATGGTCGTAAAGAAGATTTTGAAAAACTACAGGCAATGGGTGTTTCTGTAAAAGGAAAGATTGTATTGGCTCGCTATGGAGGAAACTTTCGAGGCTACAAAGCGAAGTATGCTGAAGAACATGGCGCAGCAGGATTGATAATTTTCACAGACCCAGGTGACAGTGGATATACAAAAGGACTTGTTTATCCAGAAGGTCCTTATTCCGATGAAAGTAGCATTCAGCGTGGTTCATTACTTACCATAGATTGGACGGGCGATCCGCTCACTCCTTTTGAACCCGCTCTCCCACTTGATGGGAAAAAGAAGATCACTCGTAAAAAGCCGGAAGATGTAAAAGGCCTGCACACAATACCTGTAATGCCTATGTCTTATGGTGCCGTAAAAGAAATTTTTTCTCGCATGACAGGCAAGCCAGTTCCAGCGGGATGGCAAGGTGGCTTGCCTTATACCTATAGATTAGAAGGTGGAAGTGAATTGACTGTTCGCGTAAACGTTGCGCAGAAAATGGAAATACAACGTGTATATAATGTGGTGGGAACATTAGTAGGTACCGAAAACCCTGACCAATGGGTTATTGCCGGATCGCACTATGACGCATGGGACTTTGGTGCTAATGACCCAAACAGTGGCACTGCAATGTTACTGGCATTAAGCGAATCGTTGGGTAAGCTTTCACAGGCCGGATATAAACCAAAAAGAACAATAAAAATTGCCCACTGGGATGCAGAAGAAGAAGGTGTGATTGGTTCTACAGAGTGGGTAGAACACTTTCAAGATGAATTGAGTGCAAAAGCTGTTGCCTACTTCAATGCCGATGGCGCAGTAACAGGCAGACGTTTTGGGATGTCTTCCAGTCCATCGTTAAAAGAACTCGCCATTAGTACAACGAAATCCATTTCGTTCCCTGATTCCTCAAAATCATTGTATGACGTTTGGCTTGGGAAACGCAAAACCCCCGAACCTCCATTGGGTAATTTGGGTGGCGGATCTGATCACATTGCTTTTTATGCCTACGTGGGGATACCCAGTTTAGGTGGCGGAAGTGGTGGTCACAGTATTTACCACTCTAATTATGACAACTTCGCTTATTACGAGCGTTTTAGCGATCCTACTTTTAAAATGGGACCAATGGTGGAGCAGGTATTTGGCACGATGGCGTTGCGCCTGGCCAATGCAGATGTCATCCCCTATGACCTTAGTCGTTACGGCACAGATCTGCGCACGCATTTTGAAGGGTTGCAAAAACTAGTTAGCGCCTATGACAAGTCATCTGCTCCCTACTCATTTGATGCACTGATTAAAGCGGCTGATGAACTGAAAAAGGTAGGAGAAGAATGTGAGACTGCGTTGAAAACAGCAAACGGGAAAAACATAAAAACCATCAATAAAGAATTGCTTACGCTAGAGCGTCAATGGATTGATAAAGAAGGAATGCCTTACGGAAACTGGTATCGTTCACTGTACGCTTCACCAGATCCTTATAGTGGCTATGCATCATGGATGTTGCCAGCCTTTCAATATGAGGCATCCATTCACTCCACAGCAAACTTAAAAAAGTACGAGCAAAGACATATGGATGCCATCAACCGTATAAAAGCTAAGATGGAAGAGATAACGAAATTGGCCAGGTAGTAATTTAACTATTTGAAAAGTAAAAGGGTGGCAATTGATGCCACCCTTTTTTATATTCAGTGCTATATGCTAAGTCTTTTAAATGGAAGGCAGCCAAGTGTTTGTATTCACTTTCGCACCCATGTCATTCAAGAGAGTATACAAACCGAAATAAGTACGATTGATATAAAGCGCATCCTTCACTCCTCTTGCTCTTTTAGAATTTCTGAATTCTTTCATCGTGGAGATCGATTCCCCAAAAGCATACAATTCAGTAAAATATTTGCTGTCAGAGAAATCAAATTCAGGTGTTTGAAAGGGACGACCAAGCAGCTCTACCAAATCGGTAAAGACCTTTTTAAAGAATGCCTTATCGTGCGGGGTGTCATCCTCGTAGATAAAATTGAGTTGATAAAAGACTCTTTCCAATCTGGGTTTGTCAAATAGTATTCCTCTATCTAACAGTTGAAAGTATATCCTGTAGAAATCATCTGGAATTACTTTAACACAACCGAAGTCTATAATCCCCAATTGTAAATCGTTGGTGATTATAAAGTTACCAGGGTGAGGATCGGCATGTAACGCGCACAACTGATGCATCTGAAAGTGATAAAAATCCCACATGCCCTGCCCTACTCTATTTGCATCTTCTTTTGAAAACTTTTCAGTCTTAAGAAACTCTCCCAATGGCTTACCTTCCAGCCAATCCATGGTAAGTATCTTAGAACAAGATAATTCAGGATAATAAGTAGGGAATTTTATATTGGCAATTTCATTACACTTTTCAGAAAGCTCAACTGATCTCTCTAACTCCAGGGTATAATTGGCTTCTTCTATTAATCGAGATTCTACCTCACCAATAAATTCGTCATAATCAGCGGGGTTCAACTTAAACATCCGCAATGCTATAGGCTTCACCATGGCCAGATCACTTTTAATTGAATCTGCCACCCCAGGATATTGCACTTTCACTGCCAACTCTTTTCCCTTCAATGTCGCTTTATGGACCTGTCCTATAGAAGCTGCATTGGTAGCATGCCTGCTGAATGTATCAAATAGATCTGAGGGCTTCTTTTTAAAATACTTTTCAAAAGTCTTATTAACCAAAGGAAATGAAAGTGGTGGCGCACTGTACTGTGCCATCGAAAACTGTTTTTGATAAGCACTGGGGAGCATGCTTTTATCCATGCTCAACATTTGTGCTACCTTTAATGCACTGCCTTTAAGTTCACTTAAAGAATTATAGATATCGGTGGCATTATCTTGATGAAGTTCGTCTTTATTACGCCCTGGATCTACTAATTTTTTACTGTAATGCTTCAGGTAGTTAGTGCCAATATTGGCTCCTGTCTTTATAAATCTGCTAGCCCTCTGAACCTTAGAGGTAGGAATACTTTTCTGCTCTTTCATCATCTCTACCCCTTGGCTTGCTGAAACAAAAACTTTCCAAATTCAAAGACATTGTCGACCACTCCTTTTTCCATTAGGTCAAATGCAAGATTGACAGATTTCTCTATCGCCTCGTCCGTCTTTTCAAATTCGGCACTGTCATCTTTCATCCAAAACATAAGCACAAAATGCAGGTGCAGCCACAACAATGATCCATACTTCTGATCTAAATAGGGTCGTTTTGCAATTTCATCCGATTGCTTTCCTTCTTCAATTACTTCGCTGGTCCAGACATCAAATTCTTTTTTAAACTTTCGTATAAACGAAGGAGGCGATGAGCGCAAGGTTCGCTTCTCAAGCTGAAATAATATAAAACTGCGTTCTTCTTTTAAGATTTCTATCAAAGTAAAATGAAAAGCCAGCACTTTTTCTCTTGCACTGAACGAAGCATAATTACTATCTGATTTTAAGCGATCGATCGTAGATTGCGCATACTCCTGCCAAATGGCCTTTTCAAGGGCTTTAAAAGAGCCATAGTGGCTGTAAAAAGTATCCTCTTTTATACCTATCGTTTTGCAAAAACCAAATACAGTAGATGGCCTCTTTTCTTGCTCTAAAATGTATGCTATATACTCCTCACGAATCTTATCCGCCCCCATTGATTGGGCTTTCTTCCCTGATTTCACCATCTTTTTCATACCTACCTTAAACATCTAAGACATAAAGAAGTTTCGAAAATGCTATAAATTCTGATACTTTGATCAACAACATCACACATCGTACCTTTAAACTATGATTCGCATCGCAACAGGGTTATTGTTTTTAAGCATTTCTGGGCTTGCTCAGGTCCCGATTAATCAAAAGAAAAGCAGCGACTACATGTACTACTTTGAAAAAGGAGAGCAATTACTGAGCGAAAGAAAGTATGATGAAGCTTTGGTTCAAATTAATGAAGCACTGAACATCTATGCTCTTTATCCCAACTCTTACTACACCCGAGGGGCTATAAAGGAGAAACTCAATGACAAAGAAGGCGCACTGCGGGATTACATCATTTACCTGGAGTTGAAACCCAATCAATTTGACGCTTTGTTCCGTAAGGCATTACTCAATTTCGAACTTGAGAAATGGACGCAGGCCAATGAAGATTTCAAACAGTTGATCACATTGCCTACTGGAGAAACAACAAGTATTTATTTCAGGCAGGAACAATTTTCTGGAGGAACCAATGAGATTCTGACCGCTCAAAACGCAAACAAAGGTTACCTCTATAATTACCTGGGTCTGACCGCCTTTAAAATGGGAGCGTACGCAAAGGCCTTAGTCCACTTCGACTCTGCAATATCCTACGATCCAGGTGCTGCCAATTATTATGTCAATGCTGGCCGATGCTACGAAACGTTGGCAGAATTTGATAAGGCCAAGCAAGCGTATCAAACGGCCCTTTCTATTAACCCAAATCACAGTGTAGCAGAACATAATCTGAGTGCACTTAACCGAACGCATGGCAACACACAAGAAGCTAAAATATTGTTAGATGAAGTGATCAATAAGAATCCCACCCTCCCCTTCCCTTATGCAGAACGCGCTTATTATGAAATGAAAAACGGGGAACTTGATAAGGCGCTGCAAGATTACAACAAAGCCATTGAGCTATCTCCTGCTGAGGGTGACTATTGGCTTAGCCGCGGAGGCGTAAAAGAAAAACGCAAGGATATAAATGGTGCTTATCAGGATTATTCTCAATCTATTGTTCTCAATGAGAAGGATGAAAAAGCATGGTTGGCGAGGGCCAATCTACTTTATAATCAGGGTAACCATAGTGCTGCTATCAAGGATTATGATGTAGCTATTATCCTATATGAAGCCTATGCCATTGCATTCTATAACCGTGCCCTGGCAAAGCATAGTTTGAAAAGAGATAATGAAGCATGCAGTGATTTAAAAAAGGCGCAATCACTGAGATTCGAAGTCAAACAAGAAGTGATCAGCAAAATTTGTGGGTCTCTGTAATGATTCAACCCACCTTAACCGGGGTCTATTCTATAAACTGTGTCATCGTCCGTGATAGGAAAGGATTTTCTACCACTCAATTGGACAGCGCCTCAAATTCCTGCTGCTCTCATTGGGCACAGCCTTCTACCGCCCTTCATGCTATTTGGCAGACCATCCAGTGAAGTGTTTCAATTGAGGATAGTTTGAAATAAATTCAACAATACCATACTATTACCAATATGATTCAAAACTCGTCCTCCTTTAAGAAATCCATCATCGGTCTCTTCCTTCTGCTGGGGTTCCTCTGCCCCATGGTGGTAAAATCCCAGGGTCTTCCATCACCAGAACAATTTTTTGGCTTTCAGATGGGAGCCGATTACAAGCTGGCACACTGGAATGACCTGGTGAAGTATTACCATAAACTAGGTGAAAGCAGTCCACGCATGAAAGTGGTGGATATGGGAAAAACCACCCTGGGCAATCCATTTCTTGCTTTGTACATCTCCTCACCCGAAAACCTGGCGAAACTAGAGGATTACCGAAAAATGAATGCGCGCTTGAGTGACCCAAGGGGTGTCTCTCAAACAGAGATAGATCAGATTATTGCGAACGGAAAAGCGGTGATTGTACAATCTTTTGGACTGCACTCCTCCGAAGTAGCGGCCTCTCAGACTGCAGCAGAGTTTACCTATGATCTGCTTACACGCAATGACACTGAAATGGCTAGAATCCTGGACAACGTCATCACGATTGTAATCCCTTGCTTCAATCCTGATGGAGAAATAATGATTACCGAATGGTATAGAAAAACGTTAGGAACCGAATATGAAGGCGGCTCCCTGCCCTATTTGTACCATCATTACATAGGCCACGATAACAACCGAGATGCCTTTATGCAAAACACGGTGGAGTCTGTGTATGGCGCGAAAATTATGTTTAAAGAATGGATGCCTCAAGCTTACGTAGACCATCATCAGATGGGCGCCTATGGGGCCAGAATGTACGTACCACCTTATGCAGAGCCCATTCGCCCTGATGGAGATCCGTTGGTATGGAGAGAAATGTCGTGGTATGGAGCCCACATCGCCTACAAGGAAGAAGAAAATAGTAAATCTGGAATTGTAAATGCCGCTATCTATTCTGGCTGGGGCCACTTTGGGTTTCACTGGATCACTCCGTTTCACAACATAGCCGGTATGCTTACCGAGTCGGCAAGTGCAAAGTTGGCAACACCCATATATATTCATCCGGATCAATTGCAGGGCAACATTCATGGCATGCCTAAGTATGAGGCGCAAACCTCCTTCCCCAACCCTTGGCCGGGTGGATGGTGGCGCGTGCGTGACATTGTAGAGCAACAAAAGATTGCAGCCCTGGCCATCGCTGACATTGCAGCCCGCAACAAAGAAACCGTACTTAAGAATGCATATCTCAAGGCTATGAGACAAACACAACGTGGCGCAGCGGCTGAGGTAAAAGCCTACATCATTCCGGCAGATCAGCACGATGCACTTACCGCCAATAAACTGGTGAATGTTTTGCTGGGTCAGGGAGTGGAAGTAAAACGCATCGGTGCTGAATTAACTCACGAAGGAAAAGTATATGGTGCCGGCTCTTACCTGGTTACCATGGCGCAGCCCAAGCAAGGTGTAATCCGTTGGTTGGTCGGCCGTACTTTCTATCCTGACAATGATTACACCCGCGACAGAAATAACGATCCCATCCGGCCGTATGATATGTCTACGGACAACGTGGCGGAATATATGGGGGTTCGCGTTGACCCGGTGAACACCCAAGTAGTAGGTAATTATCCTGTGGTAACAGAAACGGTAGTTCCTGCCGGAACGGTAACGAAAGGATCCAATGGTTATGTGCTTTCGGGCTATAACAATGACAGCTTTACCGCCTTGAATTTACTATGGAACAATAAAGTGAAGGTAAGTCGTGCAACAAAAACCGGTAATGGTCTTCAAGCGGGCGACTTTGTGGTGACGTCATTATCAGATAATCTGGCCAACCAAATAGCAAAAAAAACCGGAGTAAACTTTAGGGCTTTAGATTTTGATGCCAGCAGTCTTACCAAACCCGTAACCCGTCAGCGCATTGCGATGTTCCAAAGGTACCTGGGTGGCAACATAGACGAGGGCTGGTCGCGTTTGCTTCTTGAGAAGTTTGAGTTCCCTTACACTTCCTTAATGGACAAGGAATTGAAAGCGGGCGAGTTGAACAAAAAGTACGATGTCATCATATTGCCCGATGACAATATCGCCCGCATGACAGGTGAAGGTCTTGGCGATTTCTCAGGGAACAGACCTGACGCCTTTCCACCGGAATACCGAAGTGGATTCGGTCAACAAGGAGTGAATGCATTGAAAGACTTTGTAGAAAAAGGAGGTGTGCTCCTCACCTTTGGTCAGGCAGGACAATTTGCCATTGAAAAATTCAAGCTGCCCATTCGCAATGTGGTGAAGGGAGTTCCCAGTCAGAAGTTCTGGTCTCCTGGATCAACGCTGAAAATGAATTTTGATAATACCAATCCATTGGCATATGGAATGCCCTCCACAGGCCTCGGTCTGTTTACCGGTGGAAATGAAGTGTATGAAGTAATCCCTTCTGATCGCAATCAAAGGATTGAGCGCATCATCACCTACCCCAAGAGGGATATCCTTCAAAGCGGATGGTTGCTCGGTGAAGAGGTAATAGCAGAGAAGGCTGCCATGGTTTCTGTGGGAATGGGACAAGGAAAAGTAGTGCTGATTGGGTTCAGACCTCAGCACCGCGTGCAGACGCATGGCACATTCAAGCTGGTATTTAATTCGCTGGTATCCACGAAATAATTAGTGTCTTAGAAAGGCATTCAAAACGTGAATAATTCATATCTATGTTCCCTATGTTTCTATGTGGTTAAAATTGGACAACCACATAGAAACATAGCACACATAGTTAATTAAGCTTGCCTATAAGCCAATAGCCTGAGCGCGTTGAGTACCACTACCACCGTAGAGCCTTCATGCATGAGCACAGCCGGGCCTATGGTAGCAATGCCTGAAATGGTAAGCGGAACCAGTATCGCCACCATCCCCAAGCTGATCCAAACATTTTGCTTGATGATGCTTTTTGCGCGCCTGCTGAGGCCAATCACAAATGGCAACCCATCGAGCCTGTCTGCCATTAAGGCCACATCTGCCGTTTCCAATGCCACATCACTTCCTGCAGCACCCATGGCAATACCGACAGAACTGTGGGCCATCGCAGGGGCATCGTTTACCCCATCGCCTACCATGGCCACCCTGGATTCTTTTTTCATCAATTTCTTTATCGCATTCACCTTTTCTTCGGGCAACAAACTTCCCCACGCTTCCTCTAGTCCCACTTCCTTCGCCACAGCATTGGCCACATTCTGGTTGTCACCCGTGAGCATGATCATGCGATGTATGCCCATTCTTTTCAATTCATCCAAGGTTTCCTTTGCCGAAGCTCTCGGAACATCCATCAATGAAATGATTCCAACATAGGTTTCATTTTTTCTGATCACCATGGTGGTATTGCCCTCCGACTCCAATGCCGTTACCTTTTCAATGGTTTCATTAGAAGGCTTGATTTCATCCAGCGCTGCAAATAAGCTAAGGTTCCCTACGTAGATCTTATCGTCACCAAGAGAAGCCATGAGTCCTTTCCCCAGCACTGCCTCCATGCTATGGGCCAAAGGGATGTCTATCGCACCGAGGCGCGACCTGCCATCTCTTACTACTGCTTTGGCCAGGGGGTGGCTGCTAAGACTCTCTACGGCAACGGCTATCTCTAAAAGTTCTGTTTCAGTAATTCCGCCCAGCGGTACCACGTGTGTAATCTTGGGTTTTCCCTCAGTAAGTGTGCCTGTTTTGTCAAACGCCATCGCTTTAATTGCACCCAAATCTTCAAGGGGTCTTCCTCCTTTTATTAACACGCCCCCGCGTGCCGCTCTGGCCACACCACTCAACACTGCACTTGGCGTAGAGATCGCCAACGCACATGGGCTTGCTGCTACCAGCACTGCCATGGCACGATAAAAGCTTTGACCATATGATTCGTCTATTATAAGAAAGGTAAAGTTTAGTAACACCACCAGCACCAACACTGCCGGAACAAAGTATTTTTCAAACTTGTCGGTGAATCGTTGTGTGGGTGATTTTTGTGTCTGCGCTTCATTCACCAACTGCACCAGACGGGAGAGTGTAGAGTCTTTGTACTCTTTGATGATTTTTATTTCCAGCATGCTATTACCATTGATGGTACCGGAATACACCCGGTGAACATCTGGTATATCATGCACTTGTGAATAATCTTTTTCGATATCATCCACAGGCTCTTTATCCACCGGCACACTTTCTCCCGTGATGGGTGCCTGATTGACGCTGCTGCTCCCATAGATAACTACGCCATCGGCTGAAATCTTACTGTTTGGTTTTACCAAAATAATATCTCCTACACGCAATAGCATAATACCCACCTCTTCTACCTTTCCATTCTTTTTAAGTAAGGCCGTCTTCGGAGCCAGGTCTGCCAAGGCGGCAATTGATTTCTTTGCTTTACCCATGGCATAATGTTCCAGTGCATGGCCCATGCTAAACAAGAAAAGAAGCAGCGCACCTTCAGCCCATTTACCAAGAAATGCAGCACCTATTGCTGCAATGAACATCAAGAAGTCGATCTCAAAACCGCCTCTTAATAAAGTTTGAATGGCTTCCTTTGCAGTGTAATACCCACCAAAAAAGTAGGCACCCATGTAACATACCAAACTGTACCAGGAGGGTATTGAAGACATCCATGAAAATCCGAATCCAATAGCAAGCAGCAGTCCGCTAATGATAGAAAAGATGAGTTCGGTATTCTTACCAAAAACGCCACCATGAGGATGAGCATGGTCATGACCGTCTCCTTCATGGTGCACATGCTCTTTCACATGCATCCCTATGGCCTCTGACTTCTTCCACTCTTGGAGAAACCGCTCCGCCTGTACTGAAGCATCTGGAATGCCCAGGCCTTGTGCCCTTAGCAACTCCAATATTCTGCTTACACTCATCTTTGAGGTATCATATTCTATCCTCACCATACCTGAGCCTGACACAGCAGCTTCCAATATTCCGGCTTCGTTGGTTAAGATTCGTTCAATAGCACGCGCATGGCGAATGTGCCTGACCCCCTCTACTTCAATTAGTTTGTGACCATACTTTTTGGCGATTTCCGCTCCGGCTTGCTCTGCCAGAGATTGAATTTTATCAATGGATATTATGTCGGAATTGTAGTGAAAGCAAAGACGGGGTACGATACTGCCCTCTCCCAATGAAACATGTACTTCCTCCACACCTTCCGTGTCGGCAAGTATTTCGATCAGCTTCTGCACACATCGGTCTTTCTCGTCAGGTACCTCAGGTAATAAGAAGGGGATTTCTATTTTATGCTTTTCCATCCATTTATGCTGCTACGATATTCAAAGCAAAAATGTGGATTCTTAATGACAAAGTTATGTGGATGTGCTAAAAGGTGATGCTTATGCAACCGTGCTGCAAGCATTGTAAGAAAAGGTTTATTGTCCTAATCTTGTCGCTCCTTGTCGAGGGCCAATTTGGTTTGTGCCGCTTGTTGCAACATCGCATCCAATTCATTTCGGTCGAAGTACTGTCCCTTTGCAATCACGGCCGAAATGTTTTTAACCGCGTTGATGTCTTCTAACGGATTGTCATTGAGCAATACCAGGTCAGCTACTTTTCCTTCATCTATCGTGGACGTCTCGTCCAATACTCCAAAATACTTTGCACCATTGATAGTAGCTGTGCGTAGAATTTGATCAGGCTTTAACCCCGACTGTTGAAATATTCCCAGTTCCTCAATCAATGATGCCGCAGGATAGACATAGGTATTTAAAGCAGCCGCATCACTGCCAGCCATAATATTTACTCCTGCCGCCTGCAGGTAAGGCAGTTGCTTTGCAATTAGACGGTAAGTATCCTTCCGTTTTTGTTTTTGTTCCGGTGTATCCCCTGCCATACGGCCAATGCGCCAGGCATAGTTATCCGTGAATCTTTTAGTAAGGTATTTTAGAAAATCATCCTGTTGGTGGTTATCCTCCTCCAAAAAGGCCAACTGCCTTCCTCCAATCAAAGTAGGTGTTACAAAATATCCCTTTTTGCCCAGCGCCTCATACGCTGTTATCGCCTTCTCCTGATCGAACTGATCTATGTACCGATTTGCAGCGTCACTCTTGGAAAGGCTACCATTCAAAACAGCTTGTTTTATTTTATGCTCATCACTGCCCAGTCTTAATAGATAGCTCGCATGTTCAATACTGGTAAAACCAGCATCCACAAGTTCTTCTATTGTCAAATCAATGGGCACATGCCCTGACACCCGATACCCTCTGCCATGGGCAGCCTTCACACTCTTTAGGAACAAATCACCCGAAAGGGTATTCTCAGTGATCTTCACAAAATCAACATGGTAAGCATCCAGCTTATCCAGCATCTGATTCAGTTCTTCTTCGTTTTCTATCTCAAGGTCATCCTTCCAAATAGAATTCTTTCCTTCCAGTTTTCTTCCCGCAGTATAAATGGTAGGGCCAATCAATTCACCGCGGTTGATTTCGTCTCTCCAGGCCAATACTTGCTCTCCCAGATCACTGGCGCAGTCTCTTACGGTGGTAATGCCATATGCAAGAAAAACAGGTAGTAAAGCCTTGTTGTCGACAACAAGGTCTTTGCCTTCCATGTGCACATGCATGTCCCACAAGCCAGGAATTGCATATTTCCCTGCTGCATCAATCTGCTGGTTTTCAGGAACTTCACCCTTTAACGCATCGATGGTTCCTATTTTGGAAATGGTAGCGCTATCAATAAGGATAGCCATATTGGGTTTAATGCTACCCGAAACCACATCTACCACATTGATGTTGATCAACAGGTATTTATTCGCTGAGTTTTCTTTTACCTCTCCGGAACAGCTAAGGATGAGAAACCCTAGCACTATCACTGCTAAACTATTTCTCATCCTTTCTGATTTATTTATTACCTACCCATACTGCCCCAATTCCAGCATCCCACAATTTCTTTGTGTAAGCAGGCACGTCTGTTTCCATGATGGTTTTTGCTCTGGCATCCAGAACATTCCATTCTTTCGTTAACTCAGTCAATTGATCCGTGGTAGATTTATTGACCCTTGGAATAGAACTATCTGCCTCACCAATTAAAAACATATAATTGGCTGTAAATTTATTAGGGAAGTTCTCCACATCATCATAGGTTTTAGACCTGCGCTGTACCATGTCTTCATCCCACAATCTCATTTTTTCGGTAAGGGCCTTTCCTTCTTTTTTAAGGGCAGTATAACTGGCATTGTCTCCCATTGTTTTCATCGCTTCCTCTATCTGGTTGCGCATTTTCAGAATGGTGTTCACTTTGGTATGCATGTCATTCAAAGCTCCCTCCATTGTAAGCATAAGGTTGTGCTGCTCATTGTATGAGGCTGCGTCAATTTTATACAATGGATTGGGAAGAATTTTAAAATCACTCTTCGCATTCTTATCTCCATACTTTAATGTCATGGTATATGTGCCGGGAGGTGCCTTGTGTCCACTGTAACTCCCTTCAATGTAGGCAGAGGGCAATCCTACCATAGAAGGATAACGGGTGTCCCACACAAATCGATTAATTCCTTTCTCTTTTGGAATAGTCGGATCAGCACTTGGCCCTCCTGGATAACTCCGGTAAGAATCATCTTCTTTTGAACTTAATCTTCTAACTAGTTTACCGGCACTGTCTTTTATCTCCATCACCAATTCAATTGAATCTGCCAGCTGGGGCAACTGGTAATACATAACTATCCCGTTGGGAGGATTCACACCTGTGAATGGATCAAAACCCGTTGGATTCGCACCGTTCATCTGGCTTCCCCAACTTCCATAAATAAGGTCTTCAGGTGTGAACAGTGTAAACGCATTGTCTCCTGGCTTATATTGTCTTAGCAACTTCAGGTCATCCAATATCCAAAATGCCCTGCCTGAGGTGGCCACGATCAGGTCATTATCCTTCACCTTCAAGTCCATGATAGGTGTTACAGGCAGGTTAAGTTGAAAGGGTTGCCAGGTTATACCATCGTTCCACGAAATATAAACTCCAAGTTCCGTTCCCGCATAGAGCAATCCTTTACGGATCTCGTCCTCACGTACTACTCTTGTAAACGCTCCGTAAGGAATACCCTTACTGATATTAGTCCACGTTTTACCATAGTTGGTCGTCTTGTACATAGCGGGAGTATGGTCATTGAATTTATACCGCGTAGTGGCAATGTAGGCGGTGGCAGGATCGTGTGGTGAAACTTCAATGGCATTCACCAGGCACTCTGTTAATCCTTTCGGTGTCACATTGGTCCATGTTTTTCCACCATCACGCGTCAGTTGCACATAGCCATCATCACTTCCTGTCCAGAATACTCCTTTCTCATGCGGTGATTCTACCACATAAGCAAGCGTGCCATAGTTTTCAGCTCCTACCGCTTCGTTGGTATAGGGTCCGCCCATCTTACCCTGCTTCTCCTTTTCATTGCGGGTGAGGTCAGGGGAAACTTCCTCCCAAGTAACCCCCATATCTCTTGTTCTTAACAAAAGTTGAGCGCCATGATAATAGGTTCCTGGTTCATGCTTTGATCCGATGATAGGCGCATTCCAATTGTACCTGTATTTCATGTCTTTGCCATCCCTACCCAGGTATTGAATGGGGGCAGCCATTATCTTGGTGCTTCCACCAGAGTAGGTGTCCAAGACTTCAATGGTTCCCAAATAACTTCCTCCTAAAACATAGCGTGGGTCATCAGGATCAAAGGCCAGAAAAGCACTTTCTCCTCCTGCGGAACTGGTCCAGTTTTTATCGGAAATACTCCATGCACCCAATGCCATACTTTCAATTCTTACAGAAGAGTTGTCTTGTTGGCCCGCATAAATGCGGTATGGGAAGTGGTTATCGGTGTTAATTCTGTAAAACTGTGCGGTAGGCATATTCGACTGTGTAGACCATGTTTCACCACGGTTAAATGTAACTCCTGCCCCGCCATCATCAGCGATCACCATGTTCTTTGAGTTGTTAGGGTTGATCCACAAATCGTGATAGTCACCATGGGGACCATCAATGGTTTCCCATGTTTTACCTCCATCAATTGAGCGCAATGCAGAAGCACACATCACGTAAAGCGTGTGTTCATTTTGTGTGTCAGGGAATACTTCGATATAGTACCAAGAGCGCTGTATTAAACGGTGATCGTCACTTACCTGGGACCAGCTATCACCCGCATTATCAGATACATAAAGTCCACCCAAATTCTTTTCCCAATCACTTTCTATCAACGCATATACCTTGTTAGAATTGGCCCTGGAAACAGCGATGGCCATCTTCCCCATTTCCTTAGGTAAGCCCTTTTTCATTTCCTTCCAGGTCTCACCGCCATCGATAGATTTGTACAGTCCGCTTCCGGGTCCTCCGCTGATTACTTTCCAGGGCAGGCGTAAATTATGCCACATGGCCGCATACATTACCATGGGATTGTTCATATCCATTGACAACTCTGCACATCCGGTATTCTCATCGATGTACAATACATTCTTCCAGGTTACTCCCCCATCAGTCGTTTTATAAATTCCTCTGTCTTTGGTCGCTCCATGTATGGCGCCTTGAGCAGCTACCAATACAATGTCAGCGTTTTTTGGATGGATGACAATTCTCGAAATCTGCATGGTCTTCTCCAGTCCCATGTGTTTCCAGGTTTTCCCGGCATCATAGGATTTGTAAACGCCATCGCCATAAGAACTCATCACCCCGCGTGGAGCGTGCTCTCCCATGCCTACGTACACAATATTGGGATCACTTTCTGAGACTGCTACGGCTCCTACTGATCCTGTCTTAAAGAATCCATCAGAAACATTATTCCATTGCATCCCTGCATCCTCGGTTTTCCAGACGCCACCTCCTGTAGTTCCCATGTAGTAGGTAAGCGGGTCATTGACCACACCAGTAGCCATATTGGAACGACCGCCTCTGAAGGGGCCAATGCTTCTGTATTTTACATTCTTAAATACACTGTCCAGATTCTGGGAAAAGCCAGAAACCGCCTGAGACAGGATTAACGTCAGGATGATAAGGTGCTTCATAGAGATGAAATAGTGGGTTGTAGTATAGTGCTAAATATAGTGAGATTTTGAAATAGATATCGTCACTTCGTTTTCAATGGAATCTCTTTTAGGCCAACGGTTAAAGTGTCATTCAATCCTTTGCCTGCAAGAGCTAACGCTTAATAAGCGGATGTACTGATGGCAAGAGTATTGGCGAATGAGAAAGCACATCGCAGGATAAACCTGACGGTTCACCAGTCATGTTATTCACAGTGAATGCCTTCTGTTCAGAAACACCCTT
>JAHBUB010000038.1 GCA_019638285.1 Cyclobacteriaceae bacterium
CAGACTAATCACAAAGACCGAAATTTTTATATTGTGGCAAGAGCAACTGATAACTATAAGGCTACATTTTCCTGGGCTGAAATCTTTAATAATCCTACAGGTGAAAATGTTTATGTGTTGTTCGAAGAAAATGGTATGCCAATAAAAAATCCTGGAGATATGATTTTAATATGTAAGAATGACATTAAAACCGGACCTCGCCATGTGATTTGGCTAAAAAGCATTGAAGTAAATAGGGTGAACTGATTTACTGCAAGGGACTACCTAATTTTCTTTTAAGGAGTTCTTTTTCTAATTTTAATGCCTTGGGAAATAAGATGTTATTTTCCAAATGGATATGTTGATGCAGGTCTTGTTGAAACTCCTGTAGCTTGGCAAACAATATTCTATAAGATGTACATCCATCATTAGGAGGTATAAATCCATTGCTTAGCTGCTCTATCGCTGCCATAGAGTCTCCAACCGTGTCATGTTCTTTTTCCATCATGGTAATTGGGTTAGCAATGGTACCAAACTGTGGTGGAGTAAGGATTGAATTGTTCTGTTTGGCATCTACAAGTTCCTTGATGTATGGAAACAGTATCTTTTCCTCTTTATGCATGTGTGTCTCAAGCTCAAATTCAATTGTTTCGAAATGTGAGGCGATTGCCACTACCTCCGGATGAAGATCACCATGTACCCTTGCTACTTTATTGCTAATCTCAGAGAGGAATGGAAGTGATCTGGTAACATATAGGTGGTGATTGTTTATGATATAATCAACTAATAGACCGAGGTTCCAGGTACTAAAATCATGGGCATTGCGGCTCGGTTGACTTTCCACCTTGCGCAACTCACGCTCCACAAGGCTGGCATCTACGCCCCTCTTAGCACATGCCTCAGCAACAGTTTTTTTACCCCCACAACAAAAATCAAGGCCATATTTTTCAAAAACTTCTGCTTTACGGAAATCCGCAGTTACCAATTCACCAATAGTGGGAATCTGGTTATTTTTCATTTTGGAAAGTTTCACTTTCCATCGATCCGGACCTTTTTGGATATATTCCCAATCAAACGTTTGGCCTCGCTCTGCCAGCAGTTGATAATACAATGGTTTTGGGTCATGGTCGTTGTCAATGATAAACCCTTCTCCATGCGACAGTGCATCAAAGCAATGGAAAATGGTTGGATGCTTAAGTTGGGGATCTATTTGGGTAATGTCTAATGAGTCCATAATTCAAAAATTAAATATTTATTGATCAAATTCGGGGTCTTATATTCTGTAAATGGAATAGAAAAGTTAACTTCCTTTTTACCGTTCAATTAAAAGACTAAAATATCTTTATTTATTATATTTGCACAATTTTATTTGTAATAATATGATTGAATCAGAAGAAGAGAGACCATTGGTTTATTCGTGCTCTGGCTGTTCGAGTGCGGCACAAATGGCCAATTATTTGGCAATAAAGCTTGATCGAAAAGGACTTGCCGAGATGTCTTGTATTGCGGGTGTAGGAGGAAATGTAAAAAACCTGGTGCGGACAGCCAAATCAGGACGAAAGTTGATTGCTATCGATGGTTGCCCATTGGCATGCGTCAAAGCCTGCCTGAGTAATCACTCCTTACAACCAGATTGGCATATTGAGTTAAGGGGAATGGGGATTGCTAAAAAACAAGGAGAAGATTTTGACAGGGAAGAGGCAGAAGAGATTCTCGAAAAAATTAGCAGTGAAGTGGAAATAAGATTTTCTTTGCGGGGTGAAAAGGAACTGGCATAGGTGAATAAAAAACGAACACCCAAATACTCTAAAACAACTAAAACGGAAGTGGTATGCCCTAATGATACCAATCCAATGGGTATTTTACAGGGCGGGCGTTTGGTACAGTGGATGGATATTGCAGCTGCTGTGTGCGCTCAAACCCATGCTGGTAAAATTTGCGTTACCGCATCCATTGATACGGTAAGCTTTAAGCGACCCGCTTATGTGGGAGAAATTGTGACCATTGAAGCAAAGATTACTCGCGCTTTTAATACTTCTATGGAAATCATGGTTTCGGCTTGGTCGAAAAGTGTCTCCAGCACAAAGAAACATTTGATAAGCGAATCCTACTTTACTTTTGTAGCTATAGACGAGGCGGGTGAAGTGACTCCTGTTAATGCAGTAAAACCATTAACACCAGCTGATCGCAAACACTATGACGAAGCCTGGAAAAGAAAGAAACGAAAATAGGCATTCCGATGTATTGATTATCGGAGCCGGAATTGCTGGGCTATGTCTTGGAATTAAAACAGCACAACGATTCCCTGATAAAAAAATAGCAATTCTTTCTAAAGACAGACCCGGTGAATCCAATACACAGTATGCACAAGGGGGTATAGCTGTAGTGACGGATTTGAAAAACGATTCATTTCAACAACACATTTCAGATACACTGCTTGCAGGTGATGGACTCTGTAATGAGGAAGTCGTGAGAAGTGTGGTGAAGGAGGGTCCGGAACGATTGAAAGAATTAATAGCGTGGGGTACTTTATTCGACAAGTCTTCCAATGGACTTGATCTTGGCTTAGAGGGCGGCCATTCCGCTCACCGGATTATACACAAGAAGGATAAAACGGGATTTCATATAATAGATTCCTTACTACGGATGATAGCAAAGTTCCCAAATGTGGAAATTCTTTGGAACACGCTTGCGGTGGATTTACTAATTGCTGAAGACAAAGAAAATAGCCGATGCATTGGGTCGACTTTTATTTCCCATGACTCAAGAATAATTCGTTCCATTCAGGCGTCATTTACTGTTCTGGCCACTGGAGGCATTGGCCAGGTGTACAGCGTAACTACGAATCCTAAAATTGCAAGTGGGGACGGCATTGCCATGGCCTATCGGGCGGGGGCTAAAATTAGAGATATGCAGTTTGTACAATTTCATCCCACTGCCATTAATTCATCTCAAGGAGATATTACTTTTCTAATTTCAGAAGCCCTGCGCGGATTTGGCGCTTATCTAATTACGAGTGATGGCAATCGTTTTATGTTCAAGTACGATAAGCGAGGGGAGATGGCCCCTAGGGATATCGTGTCACGCGCGATCTATAAGGAATCATTGCATCAGCTTGTGTATATTGATTGTCGACACCTCGAGAAAGCAGAGCTGATAGATCATTTTCCTACCATTTATCAAAAGTGCCTTTCTTTAGGTTTGGATATCACTTGTGAGCCAGTTCCGGTTTTACCGGCTGCTCACTACCTCTGTGGAGGAATCGATACAAACCTTTGCGCACAAACATCAATTAATAGACTCTATGCCATTGGAGAGTGCGCTCGCACAGGCTTGCATGGGGCTAATCGGTTGGCATCTAATTCTTTGTTAGAAGCATTGGTGTTTGTACATCATTGTTTTCAGGACATTGAAACACGCATGTATCACTTTGTTGGGACAGTACTTCCTTCCGAGATGCTTATTACACACAAAAGTCCATCCGAGAAACTTTTTACAATCCAATCAAAACTTAAATTGGTTATGTCGCAAAAAGCCGGAATTATAAGAACAAATCATGGATTAAAGATGGGTTTGGATTTGGTGAGAAGATTAAGTGTTGAGCTGGAATTAATTTTTCTGGAATTTGGTATATCTTGGATACTTTGCGAAACAAGAAACTTATTAATAGTAGCAAACCTTATTTTAGAACAATCGCTTGATCAAAAGGAGAATAGAGGTACATTTTATAATCAAGATATTCAAAAGGTTGGTAACTCAATACTGAAACATCATGTCAAAATTTGATAATTATATAAAGTTGTGGTTGTGGACAGGGGTATTCCTCATCGTTTTGATGATGGTGGTCGGTGGCATTACCCGTTTAACGGGGTCAGGGTTATCAATTGTGGAGTGGAATGTAATTTCAGGAACGATTCCCCCAATCACAGATGCTCAATGGCAGCATGCTTTTGATCAATATAAACAATTTCCGCAATATCAAAAGCTGAATCATGGAATGGACATGGCGCAATTCAAAGAAATATTTTTTTGGGAATACATCCATCGGCTGTTAGGACGTTTCATTGGTCTTGTTTTCCTGTTTCCATTTATTTTTTTTTATTTTACACGTAAACTTTCGAGATCACTTATCAAAAAACTGATAGTGATTTTTGCACTGGGAGCATTGCAAGGCTTTATGGGTTGGTATATGGTGAAGAGCGGATTGAATGATAACCCTCATGTCAGTCATTTTAGATTGGCCATCCATCAGGGTTTAGCTTTATTGCTCATTGCTTCCATTTTATGGACAATCTTAACGTTCCATAATAATAAGAAGTCAAGTGGGGACAATCGATCTTCAATGCTTCTTATAACCTATGCTTCTCTTATACTACTCTCTCTTCAGATAACACTGGGAGCATTTGTGGCAGGATTGAAGGCTGGGTTTTCCTATATAAATTTTCCATTTATGGGAGACTCCTTTTTTCCATCTACGAGTGTTATGAAAGTAGAACCCTATTTTTATAATGGTGTGATGCTTCAGTTTACACATAGATGGCTCGCCTTTGTTGTGTTCTTTTCTTTTCTGTGGATACTAAAAATATCGAAGCCATATCCGGAAGTACGCAAATATGCTCGGATTCTTATTGTCATTGGGCTTACGCAGGTCGTCTTGGGGATCACCACACTTATGCTTCGAGTGCCAATGGCACTGGGTGTGATTCATCAGTTTATTGCGATTATACTCCTCATGCTTTTGATCAAGATTATTTATACCATAAAGTATCTAATCGCCTCGGTAAGAGTAAAAACATAATGCTATCCCTACAGGACAAGCGGAATGATAATGCTATGTTGTTCTCTGTTGGTAGTAGGCAGGCATCTGAACTAAGATAAAAGGAATAAACAATGAAATCAAGTGGAGAAAATGTGATGATCCTATCTCCGGCAGGCTCGTTTGAAGCATTGACGGCCGCAATACAGGCAGGGGCAAATGCAATCTATTTCGGGGTAGAGCAATTGAATATGCGTGCTCGGTCTGCCAACTATTTTACGATTGAAGATATGCAGTCGATTGCCCATCAGTGTAAGCAGTCTAACGTTAAAGCTTATCTTACATTGAATACGGTTTTGTATGATTATGATATGCAATTGATGAGAAAGATTGTCTCATCAGCTAAAGAATCTGGCGTGGACTCAATTATTGCTTCTGACCATGCTGCTATGATGTATGCGAAATCTATTGGTATTCCGCTCCATATTTCCACGCAGGCCAGTGTAAGCAATATTGAAACAGTAGAGTTTTATTCAAGCTTTGCTGATGTAATTGTATTAGCAAGGGAGTTAAGCCTTAAACAAGTAGCGGAGATCACACGTGAAATCACAAGAAGAGATATTAAGGGGCCATCCGGAAATCTCGTAAAGATTGAGGTGTTTGTACATGGAGCATTGTGCATGGCCATTTCAGGTAAATGTCATTTAAGCTTGCATTCTCATTTTGCTTCGGCTAATCGAGGAGCGTGTTTGCAAAATTGCAGAAGGCCCTATGTGGTGACAGATAAGGAAGAAGGAATTGAATTTGAAGTTGACAATGAATACATCATGAGTGCAAAAGATTTATGCACGATTGACATATTGGATCAGATGATTGATGCTGGGGTGTCTGTTTTAAAGATTGAAGGAAGAGGAAGGGCTGCCGATTATGTAAGCATGGTCACCAAATGTTATAAAGAAGCTGTTGATGCGATTGGCTCAGGAGGATATACACAGGAAAAAATTGTGTATTGGAAAAATGAATTGTCTAAAGTTTATAATCGTGGTTTTTGGGAAGGATATTATCTTGGTCGGCATTTGGGTGAATGGGCCGACCAACCAGGTTCCATAGCGACAGAGAAAAAAGTATATCTTGGTAAGGGAAGTCGATACTACCCAAAGATAGGAGTGGGTGAATTTGTGCTAGAAACCGGTACCCTAGTAACTGGAGACACGCTGATGGTAATTGGCCGATCAGAAGGTGTAAGCAGGGAGGAATTAAAGGAGTTGCGGGTAGATGGTGTTGAGACGAAAACAGCTAAAAAGGGTGATGTCATTTCAATGCCCTGGGCAACGAAGGTGTCTAAGGATGATAAGCTTTACAAAATTCTTGAGGATAAGTATGTCTAGAATTATTTATTATAGGAAAAAATGTATTGGCTGTGGCATCTGCTATGAACGCCAACCCGACTACTGGCGAATGTCCAGAAAAGATGGGAAGGCGAATTTGATAGGGTCAACTGAAAATAAAGAAATCCATATTAAGCTAATTTTCCCCCCTCTTCAACAGGCTATTTTAGTTGTAAAATCTTGTCCGGCAAGGGCCATTAAATTGCTACCCCAAATGTAATTCAAATACTTTTGGTGTTTCTGGTTTCCATTTGCAGCCATTATGGATACTTTATACAAGATATTTTTTGATTTGTTGCCTATACCTGATAAAGGTCATGTGTTGAATTCTCAACGATAATTACATTAGCCCATTACTATTCTATTTAATGAGCTCCAATCGCTTTATCACATGGCCTGTTTTTGCAGGCACTATTATGTTGCTGCTGGTATTGATTGCAGAACTATTAACACATGTGCTGGGTAACGTAGCTTATGTGGCCATAGCTGTCATTACGATGTGGCTTACTTTGGATAGAAAGCAGATTATTTCTATTGCAATTTTTGCCACAGTATTACTGGTATTGGGTTACATCATGACCATTACCATTTCTGAACCAGTGAGTCAGGTTACTATTTTTGTCAATAGAATTTCCGCAATTGTTGTGATTTGGTTTGCCTGTTCCTTCACTATTGGATATCAGAATGCAAGGGCAGAGGAAAATAGACAAAGACTTGAAATTGAGGAGAGGAAAATAACGGAAGCAAGGCTACGTAGCAGCCAGGAAATGCATGAGGCCATCGCTAGAAATTTTCCTGAGGGATGGATTGGGATTCTGGATGAAGACTTAAAATACGTATTTGCTGATGGCAGAGGATTGAGAAGAGCCGAAATACAGCCAGAAGATTTAATAGGGAAAAGGTTTGGAAAAATACTAGGGGAGGATGTGGAACTCTTTTTGGAAAGAGCTTTAAAAGGGGATCATGTTGCATTTGATGTTGCATATAATGGTCGGAATTATGAAGTCAACATAGGACCATTTTTGAGTAACCTCCAGATAAAAAGATTGTTGGTGGTTGTCCACGATATTACCATGATGAAGGAAACAGAGACAGGCCTCATCAAAGCGCTGGAAAGAGAACGAGAGCTTAGTGAATTAAAGTCTAGGTTTGTGACGATGGCATCACATGAATTCCGCACACCACTAACAACCATTCAGTCCTCATCTACCTTGCTGGGGAAGTATACCGGAGATACCTATGACAAAGAGAAAGCGACTCATGTGACAAGAATAAAGAACTCAGTAAAGTTACTGACTGAAGTTCTAAATGATTTTCTTTCTTTGGAAAGTCTTGAGAAGCGTAACCCTGTACCCAGATATGAGGCCATACACTTACCTGATTTCTTAGATCAGGTTTTCAAAGAGGCGGAGTCACTCAAGCGCGATACGCAACAATTGGAATTTGAAAATGTTGGATCAAATGAAGTTGTTTCAGACAAACGGTTTTTGAGAAACATTCTTTATAATCTTTTATCCAATGCCTTTAAATACAGTTCTGAAGATGGAAAGGTAGTTGTTAAATCAAAGGTTTTGGACGGTAAGCTGACCATGAGTGTTATTGACCATGGGGTGGGCATACCATTGGAAGAGCAGGGGTATATCTTTGATAGATTTTTTCGCGCACATAATGTGGCTAATATACATGGTACAGGGCTGGGGTTGACCATTGTAAAAAAATATCTTGATCTTTTGGGCGGTACACTCTCTTTTGTCAGTAACAACGGAGAAGAAACGATTTTTACATTTGAACTTCCAATGGAATTGGCCTCGATTTAAGGATATCCTCTGAATCCTGAATAATAGAAATTGTATATTGTGCGCTGAATCCAAAGCATTGGCTATTCGTTTGGATAAATCTGGATGAAATTTCACTTAAACTTTTTTCTTTGTGCCAACTATGCACACCATCGTGCTGTTATCCCATGTTGATCAATACCCTGCAGATCGTTCGTCATGCAAAGACTGATTAAGTTTCCTTTGGTGTTTCTTTTTATTGCTGCTCTTATAGGGCTTGCATTGCGATGGCATTATTATCAGCCAATGACAGGGTTTACCTATCCATATTGGCTACACGCTCATTCTCACCTCATGTTTCTCGGATGGGTATTTAATGCATTATCCATCGGATATGTGATTTGTTTTTTGCCTGAAGAATTGCAGAGTTGGTATAAAAAGCCTTTTTATATTATTAACCTCTTGGTGTTGGGTATGCTCATTACTTTCCCCATTCAGGGATATGGGGTGTACTCGATTGTCGTGTCAACCCTCCATACAATGGTTGTTATTGTGGTGAGCATTCGATTTTTTAAAGACACAAATAAAAAGAAAAATGATAATGCGGTTTGGTTCGCCAGGACTTCATTGTTGTTCTTTATTATCTCTGCATTTGGGCCTTTTGTTGTAGGCGCTCTCGCTGCCAATGGACTCGGACAATCAGATGGGTATTACCTTTCAATATATTATTATTTGCATTTTCAATACAATGGGGTATTCACTTTTGGGATTTTTGCTTTCTTTTTTTATTTGTTGAAGCAGAAGGGGGTCTATATAGATTTACAGTATATAAAAAAATTCCGTTGGATATTATTTATTTCTTGCTTTCCAGCTTATGCGCTTTCCACACTTTGGACAAGTCCACCTATGTTTGTTTATATACTGGCGCTGTTAGGCGCTTTGGGACAATTAATTGCATTGTATTATTTATTACAATCGATGAGGAGTCACTGGATCCAATTCATAAGCTTGATTTCACCACTTACGCGGGTATTGTTGATTATTCCCTTAATTGCATTTGTGCTAAAATTAATTCTTCAGCTTTTTTCAGTTCATCCATCTGTGGCGATGCTGGCCTATGAAAGACGTTTTTATGTTATCGCTTATCTGCATTTGGTATTGATAGGTATGATTTCACTTTTTTTGATTGCATGGTACAACGAACAGCGCTGGATTACTTTAAAGCGAATATATGTCTATCTCTTGATAATTGGTTTTGTCACCTCCGAGTTAGTTATGATCAGTGTAGGTCAATGGCCAGGCTTGTTTAATATTCAAGAATGGATGATCATTACCTCAATAATCCTGGTAATTGGAATTACTGGAATTGTCATAGGGGGAATTCGTATGACTAATAAAAGATCACACTCCTATCAAAAAGTAAACTCTAAAGAACAATAGAAATTCCTGCCTGGTCTTGGAATGCCACCCCAGTCAAGGTGTTCTCGATAGTATTTGTTTGTTAAATTTTCTATTCCCAAACCGAAACTCCATTCTCCAATTTTACTATTCATACTATAACCGGTTCTTATGTTGAATATTGAGTACCCAGGCGTATTCTTTTCTCCAAAATTGGAGCTAACATGAGTTTGTGCAAAAGCACCTTCCCATTCCATTTGCCCACTGAGTTTGTTTTTTTTATATCTTAGGGAAGTAACATTTTTAAATGCTGGAATAAACGGGAGTGGTTCTCTATTAAAAGCTTCTGCGCGTGTTCCTTTAAAATTGGTTATCAGCTGAAGGTAGGAGGTGAGTGCAACCAGCGCAGCAAACTCCACACCCCAAAAATTGGCGTATGATATATTTTCATACACTTTTACGCCACTGGCACCCGGGGTCATTGCATCAACGTCAGTGTCTACATAAGCCAGAATATAGTTGGGAGCGTGTTGATAGAACACAGTTCCAGTCATTTCTACCCAGCCGTTAAAGAATTCGACACCAAAATCGGAGGCAAGACTTTTTTCGGCTCTCAGGTATGGGTTACCAAGATAATCATGGTTATCCTGCCTGTTGAAGAGGTAGAATCCGAATAACTCAGCATTGGTGGGAAGGCGTTCCCCATAGCCGCCATGAAGTGTGAATATAAAGTTGTTAAAAAATGGTTTACTTACGGTGACGTTAAATGATTTGGTGATCTTTTGGGAAGATGAATTGAATGAAGAGTAAAACACTTCTAGTTGATCTTTTCCAAAGCCCTCTTCAATTGTGGTGCTGGATGCGTCTAACCTTGCGTTTAGATTCACTTTTATGCGGTTGGGTAGTTTGATGTCATCTCCAACATACATTCCTGCTACGGTACGGTGTGAGGATGGCCAGGTTTGCATATACATAGATGTACCATCATTAGGATACATCACCATTTCAGCCAGCACTCGATTATGATATAAATCAGTTCGGACCTGTAGTTTGTGATTTTTCTGATTCTTTATTTTAGCTTCAGCATAAGCGCCATAAGTGTTGCTCCATCCCGGCATATCCATGTGCATTAATACTTCGCGTTGAGAATCATCCATTTGATGGTAGACCTCGTTAGCGTATACTTTCGCTTCAAAGCTTCTCAGCCAACTCACATCTGTATGTCTGATATAAGTTAATGCATACATGGAGGCCCTCGCCTTACCCACGTCCATTGGTAAGGCTGGAAAGCCGATGTTTTTTCCTTCATCAATCAGAAAGTTGGCTTTTAGTGTATCCTTATTAACTCTCCATTTCCGGTAATTGAAAAGTTTATCTTTTCAAATTGTGAAAAATTGACGGTTTGTCCGTTCCCAGCTTTATAATTCTGATTTTTTCTATAAATGAAACTGGCGCGATAAGCACTATTTGGTTGTGAGAAATTGGCATCTGTAAAATAATTAAAACCATTAGATACAGATTGATATCCGCCACCTGCTCTTCCTGATACTCTTTTTTGATTTAAGATCGGTTCAGCCAATCTTAAATTTAAGCCGCCTCCAATGGTACTCCCCATCGAGTTGCCGTTGGTACCCAAAGACGCATCAATACTTTTTAGATTTTGTGGCTCTACGTAAATGGTAACTGGATCCATCTTGTCGGTGCAGGCACTGAACATGCGCATACCGTCAATAGTTACGTTGATTTGTCCTGCTGACATTCCACGGATAACAGGTTCCTGACCATAAGCGCTTCTTCTAATGAGATAGACTCCGTTCATGCGAGATAGAATATCTTCAGTATTGGCCGATTGATTGGCACGATAGAAATTCTGAAGTGTATCTGCCTCTGTTTGTATTGACTGTATAACTACTTCAGATAGGATGCGCGTTTGCAATGTATCCTGTGCCTGTGCAAAGCTTGAAGTAATTATTATTAGGGATAAATAGAATAATATTCTCATAATTCAAATGGTTGACCGGGACCAACCTTTTGAGTCAATCCCGGAAACCCAACCTTTATCTTTAGTCTATGTCAATATCGAAATACAATTCTTTGGCCAACTCACTCTTTGAAAGAGTAAGATGTATACGCCAGTCACCTGTCATGGTAAAGTTTACCTTACCAGCGTAGTGCCCGTTGCTCACATGTGTTGGAGATACGTTGTTAGGCGAACCATGACCCATAGAAGGCATTTCCGGATCCATTGCAATTGTAAAATCTGTGACTCCGGGAAAGGACTCCATACTTTGTTTGGTGTGAATCATTACTTTGAAATCGTTTACACCCACTTTAGGTTTTTTCGCAAAGTGGTATGACACGAAATAATTCATTCCACCGTCTGTAGCGAATGATTGCATTCTTACTTTTGCTGGAACTGCCACATTCAAATTCAGTTCCACGAAATCTTCTACATCTTTGATCTCGTTTCTAACTTTTACTTTCAGTTTCCAGCTACCAATGTCTGTTCCGGATGGCATGATAAAATTTACTGCTCCGGGGAAAAGAGTGTTAACGGCTTGTTCTGAAGTAGGATTGTCTACTGGCGCACTGTGACTCATTCCTGATACCATGCTCATCATAGGGATAAATTGCACCATTGATTCGGTAATGGATTCCCCAGTAGTAGCATCTGATAATTTAGCGTACAAAGTATTATAGCCTACAAACAATTCTTCGTCAGCCCATATTTCCACTTTTGTATTGGCGTTGATGGCTACATCTTCGGCTATTTTAGTGAGGCCTTCAGTTGGATTTATTTGAATTTCATCTTCGCTGCAGGAAAATGATAACAGTAGAGTCATTATGATCCCTGTTGAAATCAATTTTAATTTCATGATATAATTATTATTTAGTTTGAGATGTCACTTAAATGAAATGCCGCTCAATAAAAGAGTGGCAGCGTGACCTCAGCAGGGGGGGCGAAAAATATCGTAAACTGGATTATCTGGCCAATGGGTAATATAACCAGAATGAGTGATGGCGTCTATACCAAATCTTGATGCCGTGTGATTTGCGAACTGTATAAATCCAATAGGATATTCTGTGAGATTTATTTTTTGTAGGGGCGGGCTATCGGAAGTTTGTTCTTCAGGAACAGCTGCGACTCGCTTTAGCTTCTGCATCAGTATACATTTTCCGTTGCAGGCCATTTCAGGCTTATCCTTATTGATACACAGTACTTTAGCAAAAAAATCCTGGTTGGCATAATATTCTACCAGAGGGTGAATAGGCCGGAGGAGAGCTACCCCATATAATGAGATGAATAACCAGCCAAATAATATCTTCTTCACATTACAAATTTACAAATAAAAACTCACGGCAACGGATGATTTAAATCATACACAATCATATTTATCATTAATATGATTTACTTGAATCAAGTGTTAATTGAAGGGCTTAAATTTTACTTATATAATATTTTTACTTTATCAGAATCGTCAGGGGGGACTATAAGCTGTCTAACATTACTCTTTTCTGTCGCTTCTCTAATCATCACAAACTCTAAAATGTTTTCATTGTCCAGTGCACCAATGAGCTTGCTACCATCGTAAATGGGAGCGATAATCTGTCTGTTCATCTGCATTCTTGGCCACGCCTCTTTGAGGGGTGTGTTTTGCTGAAAGCTCAGAGCACTTTTATGCATAGCGTCTTCAATTTTACTGTCTTTGCCTTTTTCAGACAGGGCCTTAATAATCTGATTTCTATCTAGCGTACCGGCAGGTTTTTCATTTTGCATTACTAAAAAGTTCTTTTCCTGCCCGTTTAATAAAAGTTGCACAGCAGAGGAGATGGGGTCATTATAATCTAATGTGTGAAAATCCCTGATCATTGCATCCCTCACGGTAAAGTTAGCCATCATAAACTGAGTCCTTGTTGAACCTGCCTCCGCCTGCGCGCCTAAAAAAATGAATATGCCAATGAAAACCAGAAAGGGATTATAAAACAATCCCAAAAGAATAAACCCAACTGAAATCGCTTGCCCGATAGAGGCAGCAATGCGGGTAGCGATGTGCCGTTTAAACTTAAAACCCAGAAGTGCTCTTAAAACCCGTCCGCCATCCATGGGAAAGGCGGGCAGCATGTTGAATACGGCCAGCACTATGTTTACACTAAATAAGTTTGGGAGTAGATTACCTGAATGGACAGCGACTATAGAATCTACAGTGAAAACATCCGATGGATTAACGAATGGAATAAGAATGGCAGCAATCAATAAGTTAACTACAGGCCCTGCTATCGCTACTATTAATTCCTGTTTTGGCTTTTCTGGCATCGACTCAAGGCTTGCCAGCCCGCCTATTGGCAACAGAGTAATACTTCTGGTTTTTATCCCAAAGCGTTTGGCGGCAAAGGCATGGCCAAACTCATGGAGAACTACACATCCAAAGATTAGCAATACAAAGAGAACACTCCATAAAGTATTCTCGGCAGTACTTCCCACTCTTAAATTGATGAATACTATCCATCCAATGAGAAGGACGAAGGTCCAGTGTACCGTAACTTTAATTCCTCCTATGATTCCTAACTGCAGAGAATTCTTCATTTCAGTATTTCGTTTTAGAATTTATTTTATGTCAGACCCGCTAAGGCAAAACATCAGATTATCATCATTGGTTCTAATCTGGCTCTACAGTTTGAATTGTAAAATAAGGCTTCCGTATTCCTGATTATATTGCCCTTTAAATTCTGCCCCAATAGATTTTTGACTAATAATTACCCGGTACTTTGGCATTTCGAATGTAATTCCCACGTCATATAATACAACTACTCTCTCTATTTGATCTTTGCTAAGTACATAGCCAGTTTCTTGAGATCTAAATTGATTTAAAAGGCCACCTTCCAAAAGTGCATTGCTTAACACAATCCGAAAGATAGGTTTCATAAATACGTATAACTGTAACTTATTTCGTTCAGTTGCAAGTGGTACAGAAATATCATCAAAGTAATTATTGAATTTTCCAACTCTTAGCATAAAACCAGACCCTGCGGCATTATAAGTTGTGCCACTAAATGTTTCAATTATACCTACCAGTATGATTTGTTTCGATGGTTGAAGTAATTGTTTTTCTATATTGATGTTATAATTCAATATTATATCGTTAGGCACCTGATTTTTCCAGCCAAGAGGTTTGGTGTCATTGATGATACGGTGAACCATTGTCTGGGTTTCTCTGGCAAAACTCAGGGGTCCAGTTACTCCCAAACGAATCTCAGTTGTTACTTTTGTTTTATCAAGCTTATTAATTGACTGAAGAGAATGTATACTATAAAATGCACCTGCATATGGACGGTCATCATATTGAATATCTATTACCGAAATATTCTTAGGGGTAAACATAAATTGAGCGATTCCCCATCCGTAAATATTATTGTGCTCATCCGAAATATCCAATAAAAGTGATGATGGGAATCTTGCTTTTTGACTTTTTGTATAAAAGTAATCCACCCTCATGCCGTTGGTATAATACCTATCTGTACCATCTCCGCGAACATTTATGAAATCGTTATCCCAAAGGATGCGGAATGAATGTTTGTTTTTCAGTAATTGTGCTGACGCATTGTTAACAATAATTGATAGCAGAAATATTCTGATCAAGTGTAACAGAATATTCGGAGCTCTTATGTTCATTGTAATGCTTTATGTTGTCTATCTTTGCACTCTTTTCTTACTTAGACTCCCTTTTATTGTATCAACTACATAATAAACCATTGGTACTAAGTATACAGTCAGAATAAGCGATGATAGCAACCCACCAATAATAACCCATGCTAACCCGTTTTTCCATTCACTAGCAGTTCCCTTGGCAAGTGCAATCGGTAACATTCCTATGACCATCGAAAGGGTTGTCATAAGAATGGGACGCATTCTTTCCTTGCCTGCAATTATCAAAGCTTCTTTATAATGCTTTCCTGATTGCTTCAATTGATTGGTAAAATCCACGATAAGAATAGCATTCTTAGCGACCAAACCCATTAGCATGATCAACCCTAGGAGTGCAAATAAACTCAGGTTGTTTAGTGTCAGATTTAAACCTAGGAATGCTCCAATAGTGGCGACAGGTATAGAGAATAGTACCACAAAAGGATAGATAAAGCTATCATAGAGTGCTACCATAATCAGGTAAATCAAAATGAATGAAATGAGAAGCACCGAGCCAAGAGCACCAAAACTATCGTTTTGTCTTTTAATGTCACTGCCCCAAGTCATTTCAACGCCTTCGGGTAGTGGGTTTTTATTAATGTAGGCTACCACTTCATCAGCCACTGTTCCAGAGGGTCGCCCGAGTGCATCACCAGTTAATGTAATAGCAGGCTGTCTGTCTAACCTTTCTAATAGCGATGGAGAATTGTTCTGGACAACTTCTGCGAATTGAGCGACCTCAATGGGCATACCTTTTGGATTAACAATTACTAATTTTTTCACATCTTCCATGTTCTGGCGATTGAAATCATCCAGCCATACCCTCACTGGATATTCGATGCCCTGTTCAGTTAACATGGCATCATCGTTACCGGTAAGGGCTGTACGTATATTTAGCCCTACATACGCATGATTAAGCCCAAGTCGTTGCATCCGATTATTATCGGGAATGACTTGGAATTCGGGGCTTCCTTCTTCCACAGAAAGGCGGACATTGTCTGCCCCGGGTATTCTTTCCACTACCGACTTTAAATCGCTTCCTAATTGCATCACCTGGGCTGCATCGCTTCCACTCAACGTAATTTCAATAGGAGCTGATCGTGGTACCAGACCCATTGCGGCCATTGAGTAATTGATACCTGGGAATTCATCTCTCAAAGCTTCGCGTAATTCTATCATGAATTCCTCTGTAGGTTGCTCACCTCGTTCAGCAGCAGGGTTTAATTGAATTGTTAACTCGGTGATATTAACTGACCCGACTCCCAAACTCCCGATTCCTGTACTGGGTCCGCCCACATTACTAAAGACGGTTGATACCGATGGTTGAGCTGAAATGAAATTTTCGATCTTCTGCGATACAATATTGTTTTGCTGTAATGTTGTTGTCTTATCGAATTCAAGACTCATTCGGAATTTCCCCTGGTCTCCAGTGGCAATCAGCTCTTTTCCGATGATGCCTTGTCTCATTATTCCTATGGTTAGGATAAACAGGGCCAGGATTATACCTGTTGTGATTAACTTATGGTCTAACACCCATTCTAATTGTCGCCCATACCAATTGATGAAACGATTTAATTGATGTTCGAACCAAAGTAAAAAACTGTTAAAGAGGTTTGTCGGTTGTAGATCTTCGGAATTTCCAATTCGAGAAGCCATCCAGGGTGTTAATGTAAATCCAACCAACAAACTTGTTAAGGTGGAGGTCACCACTACTACAGAAAATTGCTTGAGCATATCCGCAACAAAAACCTGTAGGAATAAAATAGGGAGGAACACCACCACATCCACCAGGGTGATGGACAGTGCTGAAAATCCGATTTCCATACGACCATCTAAGGCCGCTACGCGCTTGTTCTTTTTCATGTCCAGATGACGTTGGATATTCTCCAACACCACTGTGGCATCATCTACCAGGATACCAATGATCAAAGACATAGCCAACAAGGTCATCAGATTGAGTGTGTAACCCAACAACCACATGACTGCGAAAGCAGTTACCAATGAAGTGGGAATGGCTACCAATACAATAAGTGAGTTTCGGATACTTCTTAAGAATAGAAGCATTACAATTGAAACCAGAATTACTGCTAAGGTGAGATCATATACTACAGAATTTACTGCTGCAATGGTATTGTCAGTAGAATCATCGGCTATAATAAATTTTACTCCCTCTGCCGTATACTGTTTTTCTATTTTTTCGAATTGACTGCGCACCAATTTTGATACATCCACTGCATTGGCATCTCCTTGTTTTTTTAATAATAGCCCGATGCCATTTTTACCATTGTAGCGGCTTACTGAAGTTATTTCTTTGATTCCGTCTGTTACTGTGGCAATATCTTTTACATAAACAGGACTTCCGGGGAAAGGCATTGCCACCTGCACGTATTTTATATCATCAATGCTTTTATACTTTCCAATGAGGCGTACGGAATTGTTTGCTATGGACGACTGTACCTTTCCTGAAGGTACATCTAGGCCTGATCGATTGATTGCCTCCGTAACCTGATATAAGGAAAGTTTGTATAGTTTTAGTTTTTCCTGATCTACTTTTACCTGTATTTCCCTTTCTTCTCCACCCAACAATGTAATTTCAGCAACTCCCTTCAGTTGTTGAATTTGGGGTAGGAAATCATCTTTCATTTTTTGATAGAACTCAGTAGCCGGTAAATTACTGGTGGCACTGATTTGCATGATGGGCAAGTCATTGGGTGATACCTTGCTCATAACAGGATTTAAAATATCCTGGGGCAGATCTTTGCGGATATTGTCTATGTAGCGTTGGGCATCCTGCATTGTTTTGTCCAGGTCTGTTGCATACTTGAGGTTGACAATCAGAATAGAGGCATTGGGCAACGATTTGGTGACAATAAAATCTACACCCTCCAAATTGGATAATGCATCTTCTATTTTTCGTGATACGGATGTTTCCACCTCCGTTGGGTCAGCGCCTGGGTAGCCTGTTTTAATAACCACCACTGGTTGATTGAAATCGGGCATCAACTCATAGCTTAGGTTTTTGTAACCCAGGAAACCCGCCAGTATGAAAATACTGAATAAAACTATAATCAAGGAAGGGCGATTAATGGAGATTTCGGTTATGTTCATTTTATTCTAATTCTTAATTGTGACATTAGCACCTTCAAAGAGATTAATGAGTCCATTGGTGATCACTAAATCACCTTCTTTTAATCCTGATTGTACTACAGCAATATTCTTTCTTCTTTCCACAATCTCAATATTTTGAAGTCTGGCCTTCCCCTGTTCCACCACGTATATCCGAGGTTGAACATTGGAACCTATAATGGCAGAGGCAGGGATAATTAAATGTTGCGTATTGGGCGCCTCTTTGATCTGTACTTTACCGAACATCCCTGATTTAATTTTGAGATCTTGTGTGTTTTTCACAAGAAATTGAACAGGAAAAGTATTTGCCATATTGCCCTGGCTTCCTATTAGTGAAACCTTACCGGAAAGAGGTGTGGAAGTGTAAGTATCGGCCACAACCGTTACCGCATTGTTGATGTGAAATAAATTCAAATTATTTTCAGAAACATGGATGGTAAAACGTAGTGAAGTGATATCGGTCAATTGAAACAATGGAACCCCTGGCGCTGCGAAAGAACCTACTTCTGTCATCTTTGCTGTCACTATGGCTTCAAAGGGTGCGGTTACAACCGTACGACTAATTTGTTCCAACAAAGTACTGCGTTGCACCTGGGCAGATTTTAAACCAAGCTGGGCTTTTTCTAATTGTACTCCCTGGATAGCATCGGATGATGCTAATATGGAGTAACGTTTTACATCTGCTTCAAGCCCTTCTATCTGTACTTCTACAGATTGAAGTTGTAGCTTCAGCATCTTGTCATCCAGTTTAAGAAGGTTGTCACCTTTTTTTACTGGACTGCCGACATCAGCAAACACTTGTACAACCTTGCCTTGAACATCAGCGCTCAATTTGGTTTCTTTATTGGGTTCAAAATTACCAGTGAAATATTTCACATCTTCATCTGCTCCATACTTCACCACGTCTGCATTTACTTCAATGGCTTGCTCTTTGTCGTATGTATAAATGCGATTTTGAGCCATTTCCTTATTGCTTTTTAAACGCACCACCACAATGACGATCAGTGCCAATGGGATAAGGATATAGAGAAACTTTTTCATTTTTATTTATTTAATAAGTTGCCAGTTATTTTTCTGAGGTCTAAATCTGCTTTCAGATAATCTACAATTGCCGATATATGTTGTTGTTGGGTTTCACTTAAGGTGTTATCAGCCATAAGCACATCATTAAGTGAAGCAAGTCCTTGATTTTGTTGGAGTAAGGTTTGATCGTAGATAGATTGAGCAAGTTTCGTTTGATCTAATGTTGTCTTGACCGATCGTTCGGCTACAGATCTTTGTTGTTTTGCAGTTTCAATCCCCAAGGAGGTTTGATCATTCAGTAAGCTTAATTGAAGATCGTTGTTACTTAGCTCCAATTTTTTCTGGTTTAACTTCCTGCTTGTGGTTGTGCCATTAAACAATGGGTAAGAAAATTGAATTCCAGCAAAGCTTACTGGATAGAATTTCAAAAAATCGTTGGGGGTCTTATCATAGCCAAAACCAGTTTGCCCATAGCTTCCGTACAATGACAATGAGGGTAGTCGTGAACTTTTTAGCGTATGCAATTCGCTGTTCAAAAGAAGATTTTGTTTTGTGATCAGGCGAAAGTCCAGTGAGGGGGTTTCTGTATATTCATTTATTGATGAGGGAGTAATACTGGTCTCCACTTCCAGATCTTGATCCAGACGGATGCCAATAGTTATTTTTAAAGCATTGAGTACCTGCGTATACTTACTATAAACCTGTTCCCGCTGTGTGGTAAGTTGCTCTACTTGCAATTGAATTTTGGTTACATCAGTTTCTTTCGCCAGGAGTTGTTCTTTGAGCAATTGAATATTTCGCAAGAGCCTATTTGCATTGATTAGGTTTTCATCAATGAATGCAACCTGATAATTAAGTATTTGAGCGTTGTAATACAGGTTGGTAATCTCATAAAGAATTTGCTCTTCTGTTTTTTGATACTGTAACAGGGTAAGTTCGGATGCTATTTTTGTGGTTTGAATAGCCCCATACACTTGTGGATTATATAAGGGCATTGTGAGTTGTAAATTGGCATTGATGTTATGGGGTACTCCAAATTGGACTTGTTTGAATTGGCCTTCGGGTCCACCAAAGACCGCTTGCGGCATAAACTGGTAAGGGAGGTCAATGAAATATTTATAGTCAGCATTGATACTTAATTTTGGTATGAGGTTGGCTTTGGCCTCTTTTATTTTTTGTTGGCTAATCTCATTGTTGTTTTTGGCAATAAGCAAACTCTTGTTTTGCTGTTGTGCCGTGTCAAGACATTGCTGTAAAGACCACACTTGGGCAAAAGTTTCTTTGCTAAAAAGCAGGCCTGTGAGGATTATTAGTAATCCCACAAATCCTTTATTTAAAAAGTGAATATTCACTAACATAATGATGCAAATTTTTTATTTTATTAATAACAAATCACTGTCTTTATTGGAAGTTAGCCAGTGCTTTACGTTTGGCATTATTTCCACAAAATCGCCTGATAAGAGTTTTTCTATAACTCCTTCCTCATTTTCAAAAATCACTTCACCGGTAACACAAACGAGTAAGGCGGGTATTTTTGATTTATGTTCTTTCAATTGATTTCCACCCTTGATATTGATGACGTTAACTCCTTCATTTGGGGAGAATATCTTTTTGGTCCCCAATGGCTTAACTTCCGTGAGTAATTCTTTTAGGTTCATTTTTTGAAAGTTTATTTTTATATATGGGATACAAGTTGAAATAGAGTAACTAATACATAATTTTCCCCAAAAATTCTCCAACAAAATAGGCAACAAGCGCGGCCAAACCACCTAGTGTCACGGTTTCGCTAATTCCCTTTAAAATCCCTGATTGAGTAACAATAGACTTAAGGTATCCAATCAGAATAAAACCCAGTGCTGTTAAAGCACTCGACCAAATAAATATATCTTGGATAGATGGAGAGAAGAAATCAAATACATATATGCTTAGTGGGATGATACCAATAAAAACAAATGACAAAAAGGTAACTAATCCGGTTTGAAAAGGTGACTTTGTGTTTTCAATCAGGTTCAACTCATCCTTCATCATTTCGTTTACCCAACGATCTTTGTCCTGAGTGATTACATTCACTACCTGACTTAGTAATGGTTCTTCAAATCCTTTCTTTCGATAAATATCTTCAATTTCTTCTCTTTCTATCTCCGGTAAATGCTCTACTTCCCAATACTCAATATTTTTATGCTTGGTATAGTTTTGTTTCTCACTTTTGGACGACATGTAGGCACCCACCGACATAGCAAATCCATCTGCAAAGAGATTGGCAAAACCTAATATCAATATCACAGAGCTATCCAAACCAGCACCCACGGCACCAGTAACTACAGCAAATGTGGTTACGCTGCCATCAATCCCACCATAAACAAATTCACCAAGATAGTCCTGATAGCTACCTAGGAATGAAGACCCTTCTTGATGAATATTTGATTCACTATTTTTCATGGTGAACGATATTTAATGTTGCGTGGAGTGATTTTATTTTTATTCAAAATAGTTTTTGTAAGTAGAGAGATAAGATTTTATTTCTCCTAATGCTGCATTCTTATCGGTCTCGTCAAGATTTTCTATTTGATCTTTAAGGGGAAGCAAGTAGTTGTGTAATTGTTCATGAGATTCGCCAGTCATGGTGCATTTATTGAGTATGTCAGTAAATTCTAAAAGCAAGTTTTCTTTCAGCGGAGCAGCTGAAGAAGCAGGGTCGGCCAGAGCGACATCTACCATCTGTGCCATATTTTGAATTCCCTGCGTAGTTTCAATGTTGGCCATCCATTTATTTCCATTATCCAATTGTACTCCACCAGGAGCACCATGGGTGTCATGAACCTCCTCACCTTGGTTTTGATTGTCTTTGTGTTTCTCGGTTGAGCAACTGGTGAAGAAGAAAAGTAGGGCTACGAGAGATGCTGTGTAATAAAGAGTTGATTTTTTCATTTTGTTAATTTTATAGTTATAGTTTATTTTTCTTTTTGGAAATAAGATACCAAGCTAAAACTGTAAAAGCTCCGGTTATACTTATTCTAAAAATCATTGCTTTTACTGTTTGTGCTTCATAGACCCCTCCAGAATTGATATGAAATAGTAATCCAAGAAAACCGACAACCAGCATTACCGTGGTAATGGCGAGCAAGCGAGTAGTCCAGACTTTACCGTTGAATAAGCCATATGCACCAAACAGATATAGAAATCCTGTCACGAAATTGGTGACGACAATAAACAGCACATAATTACCCTCCATCTCTCTAATGCCGAACAAATCAAAAATTACTGAGCTGCTCATAAACAGTGTAGCGAGAGCAAACAAGGTAAGGACGATGGCAGCAAACTTTAGTAGTTTCATAATGCTGATGCTTTAGGGTTCATTAAGGTGAATAGGTTGTTCATTAACTTATTTCCTTTCACTTTGAGATCAAATGCATATCCTGACATACGCCACTGCAACATGTGGAGCCTAAAACTCCCCATGAAGATGTGCAGGAGGTCTTCAGCTGGTAAGTCATTGGTAAATTGCTTTAGCTTTTGGCCTTCACGGATAATCTGTATTAAATGCTTTTTGGTAATTGCCATAATATTTGAGATGGCTTTGTTAATTTCCTTACTGGCCTCCAGTAACCCATCCGAAAAGATAGCGATTAGGAAATGTGGCTTTTGTTTGAAAAATTCAAACTGACTGTTGAATATCGCTTTAAGTTTTTCTTGTGGATTTTCAATATTTGAAATTGCATTTTCAATTCGCATATCCATATCCTTTGCAAGGTATTTCAACATAGTAATTACAATTTCTTCTTTGCTTTTGAAGTGCCTGTAAAGGGCAGATTCACTAAACTCCATTTTGGCAGCCAGGTTCTTCGTAGTCAACCCCGCAAGACCTGATTGGGTAAGTATTTCACCTGCTGCCTCAATGATTTCCAGCTGCCTTTGTTTTATTTCCATCTTTGGTATTTGTAATTGATTAGACACTTGTTTCCTCATTTATTAAGAAAGGAGGAATACATCCAAACTAACTTTTCCTGTGCCCGAAGGTAGTCGCTCATCAAGGCATTGGTTCCCTCATCGCCTGCTTCTCCGGCCAGTGTGAGCAGTTCGCGTTGAAGCGATATTATTGTTTTGAACGAATCAAGGATATTTCCAACAGCTTTCATTCCATCAGATACTTCTTTACTTTCTTTGATGGTCGAAACACTTTGATAATGGGTGTAATTATGATTGGGAGAAAATCCAAGAGTGAGTATTCTTTCGGCTATCTCATCTATTTTTAATAAAAGATCATTATAGAGCTCTTCGAATTTTAAATGTAGTTCAAAGAATTTTTCTCCCTTTATGTTCCAGTGGTATCCCCGCGTATTTTGATAAAAAAGTGAATAATTGGCCAGTAAAACATTAAGTTTTTCTGCCATTATCTTTGCTTTATTGATATCCAAACCTATTGCATTTGTTGACTTCATGATTCTTATAGTGTTTTTGAATTAAACATTTATTGATTTCATTTTATAAAAGGCAACCCCAAGCCATAGCACAGAGGCTGTCATAGCAATTGCACCGATTAACACGAAAATAGGAGAGGCGCCCAGATAGACTTCTGCTAAAATTCCAATTGGCATGAGTAATCCGATTAATGCGAGCCACGAGATGGTTTTGGCATTTGTCAGGTTAGATTGAAAATGTAAAAGCAAATAGCCTATTAGAATATTAAGAAAAGCGAAGAGATTGCCATGTACGTGGGCAAGTCGTGTTTCGAAGTGCTTTCCAGAAGAGTAAGAAGCCACCCATTCCTCTTTGCCGGGGGCGAAATCCCTCAGGTAAATTAATAGGAATCCATAAGCCATAAATGCTCCCATTGTTAGAAATCCGATGGCAATATTGTTTTTACCTATTTTCATGTCCTTTTGATAAAGTTAGTGAATGTTCACTGACAATACATAAACATATTAAAAAAGGTTCTATTTTGACAAAAAATATGACAAGAAAGTATTCTATATTGGATATGAGTTGACGAATAAGAGAAAAAAAATGGATTAAAAGAGACTAATTGCTTTTGCTCCATGCCTTGCGATTATTAAACTATGCGATTTTTATAGAAACGATCTTTGGATTGTTTGATGAATGTTTAACTATTTGGCGAGACTCAGGAGCATGGTAATCCTTGTCTATTTAAAAGCTTTTCTGTTTATAGGCTAAGTAGACACTATTAAGTAAGTCCCTCTCTGAGGATTGGAAAGCATAATGAATTTGACCTAACATTAATGGATAAGAAGAGGATAGCCGTTTTAGTTGGCAGTTTACGCAAGGAGTCTTACAATCGTAGGATTGCTAATGAATTAATCCGTTTAGCGCCTGATTCCCTCGAACTTCAGATTTTGGAAATAGGAGATCTACCTCTTTACAATGAGGATTTGGAAGAACATGCACCCTTACCCTGGGTAAAGTTTAGAGATAAGTTGAAGGGATATGATGGAGTGCTATTTGTTACCCCGGAATACAACCGCTCTATTCCTGGTGTCCTAAAAAATGCCATTGACGTTGGATCAAGACCCAGCGGTAAGAGCGTTTGGAAAGGTAAACCAGGCGCAGTGATAAGTGTTACCACGGGTAGATTGGGTGCGTTTGGGGCAAACCATATTTTACGGCAGTCCATGGTATTTTTGGACGTCTCCATAATGCAACAACCCGAAGCTTACATTAGTAATGTAGGCGAACTATTTGATGCAAACAGTCGCGTTTCAGGCAAAACTGAAATCCTTTTAAAGGACTTTATGGAATCGTATGTGAAGTGGATATAAGCTGATAACCACATTTCTTGAATTAGGAGTAGAAGAGCGATGGTAAAGATTCAAATTGAAATGATGAACACACACATAATCTTCAATCTGATAGTTTCTGCCTATTATAAAATGATTTTTAAGGTTTGTCTTTTTAACTATTCCTAAATAGAATTTCCCCATGAGAAATAGACAATGTGATGTTCAAAACTATCGGACAATAAAATGATGTTTCTCATAGAAACCTTACATCCCAAAATATTAATTACTGATGGTGACCAGAGCGCAAATCAAGGTTTACAATGTGCAATCAGCTTTCCTAAAGTCTATAGTGATGCCTTTCTACCCATATTTTGTTCAATGAATAATATCTCCTTACACGTAGTCCTTTCACAAATTAAAATCAGTTTTCTTCGCGTCAAGAAGTAGAGGTGTCGGGAACAATTGGGTCATATTAAGTTGCCCTTAAATAGAATAAATCATAAACTATGAAAAAAGTAATTATTTTTAGCTTAGTGCTTTGTGTTGTGACTGGCTATTCACAGGATTTAGGCGACACTAATGATAGTAATCTAGAATTCTCTGTCTTTGCTTGTATTGGACGATCAACTTTCAAATCCAATCCTTCCAGTCCAAACTCATTTGCAAGCCCCGAATTCCGACTTGGATTAAACGTATCCAAACCCGTTAATCGGTTTATCTCAGCAAAAACTGGTTTGGCTGGTGGAGTAAAAGTAAAAACCGAGGCACTCAACAAGCCTGGTTAATCTTTTGTACTTGGGGCTCCGTACTCAGATTTAGATGCTCTTGCCAGCGGTAGAAGTCACTATTTTCTAGAACTTCCATTGAGTGCACAATTTAATCTCACTAATAAAATTGGTTTTGAGGTAGGCGGGAACTATAGATTCTTTTTGCCAAATAATAACGATGTGGATGCACTAACAAATCGAGGTGAGGTAGGGGTTGTCAGTGCTCTATCGTACAAGATTACCAGTCAACTCAATGTAGGGATTCAATACTGCTACGGCCTTACCAAAGTATATACTTCTACGGGAATAATAAACTCAGAAGAATATTCTTTTGAAGCCTGGAATAAATTCGCGCAGCTAAAATTTGAGTTATTTCTAAAATAATGGAAGGTAAAATTAAATGATCCTTTAAGGGAGTGCAATTGTTAATTGTGCTCCTTTCTTTTTTATAATGCCCTGGACTTTTGAGCATAAAAATATCACAATCACTCTCTTGAGTGTTTGTCTAAAAAAGGAAACCTTTCAGCTATAGTGACGGTTAACCACATGCTGAAAGGTAATCCTTTAAGTCTTTACTTATTAAAAGGCTTTCCTTTTCCTAGGACCATCCAGTCCAGAGAAACATCCTTGAAAAATTTGGACAACTTAACAATAGTGGAGAGCTTCGGCTCCGTGTCACCACGTAGGAAGCTACCAGTTTGTCCATGATACAGTCCTGCTTTTGCATCCAGCGTCATTACGCGGATATCATAATAATCCAACAGGTAAGCGAGGCGGTCTTTAAAGGTTTTTTTTGACATAATTTTGGCTCATTTAATATAGACGAATATACACAATTCGGATTAAACTTACTTAATGTTAATGTGATAATTCGGGAAATACTGATCATAAATTTGATAATTGGCGTAAGTATAATTTTAAGGATATCCTAACTATAAGAGTGGTGGCGTTCATTAACGCACTGATAATTAGATACTTACAGTTAATTTAATTTTTTTTACTACCCGTTTTGAACATCAAAGCGATAGGTAAAATATGTTACGAAAAGTAAAAAAATATTACATTAAGAAGTGAGTGCAAATTACCTACCAAGCAAATATTGACAGAACCTAATATGATAATGACTATTGTTCGTGGTTTTACCTTATAGATTTTCCAACTAATTTGGACGAAAGAATACTTTATCTCTCCTTAATTTGGCTATTTCTTAACAAAATACCCCTATGAAAAGCGTTTTATAGGTGCTATATTGAACCTTTCAGTCACAAAAATTCTATTATAAACATCGTATTATGGCAATGTATAATCTACGTATCAATGGTATATCCTTCCAAGTGGATGCAGAACCAGATACCCCTATGTTGTGGGTGCTTCGTGATAATCTGAATTTAATGGGAACAAAATATGGTTGTGGAATTGGCCAATGCGGTGCGTGTACAGTTCATTTAGATGGTGCCGCTGTTCGCTCTTGCTCCTTGCCTGTTTCTAGAGTGGGCGATAAGGCAATTACTACTATTGAAGGACTTTCCGAGAAAGCAGATCATGTTTTACAATTGGCCTGGCGTGAACATGATGTACCACAATGTGGTTATTGTCAGGCGGGGCAGATTATGAATGCAGCAGTTTTACTAAGTAATAATCCAAAACCTTCAGATCAGGAAATTGATCATGCAATGCATGGAAATTTATGTCGTTGTGGTACTTATCTGAAAATCAAGGCTGCTATTAAAACAGCTTCAAGTAAATTGTAATACCCCTAAATTGCTGATGTCATGTCAATCATTAAAACAACATACAATAGAAGATCATTCCTTAAAGTGTCTTTGGCCGGAGGTGGGGGACTTATGCTTAGTTTCAGCTGGTTGGCCTCCTGTGCCCCTTCAGAGGCTATTAAAGAAGTTCCGTCAGCATGGTTTGACTTGAATGCTTATTTGTCCATTGCCAACAATGGTGAGGTTACAATCATGTCACCAAATCCTGAAGTAGGGCAAAACGTAAAAACTTCCATGCCAATGATTGTTGCTGATGAATTGGATGTGGATTGGAAGAATGTAATTGTAAAGCAGGCACCTCTTAACCCAGAAAGTTTCACCAGGCAGGTGGCAGGAGGAAGCCAGTCCATAAGACAAGGGTGGCATAGCTTGAGAATGGCGGGTGCTACTGCGCGAGAAATGTTAAAGAATGCTGCTGCTAAAAAGTGGAATGTAAATGCCTCAGATTGCACCACAGAAAATGGTTATGTGATTCATGGAAAGGATAAACTGAGCTATGGTGAAATAGCCACGATGGCAGCGGGAATGGAGGTGCCTGCTGAAGTGAGACTAAAAGACCCCTCTGAATTTAGAATAATTGGAACCGATCGCAGAAACGTTGACATAGAAGGAATAATCACTGGTAAGCCATTATTTGGTCTCGATACCAAAAAAGAGGGAATGCAGTACGCAGTAGTATTGAGGCCACCTGCATTTGGTTTAAAATTGAAATCCTATGATGATACAGAGTCTCGTAAGGTAAATGGAGTGAACGATGTGATTCAATTTGGAAATAAGATAGCTGTTTTGTCAAAATCTACCTGGGCCGCCATAAAAGGCCAGCGGGCTTTGAAGGCACAATGGGAAATGGATACCATGTTGGAGAGCACTTCTTACCATGATAAGACCATGCGTGCTATGCTCGATAAGAAGGCATCAGAACCAAAACGCTCTGATGGGGATGCAAGGGCACAATTTGCCAATGCAGATAGCGTAATTGAAAAGGTGTATGAAGCACCATTTTTGCCTCACAATGCCATGGAGCCTATGAATTTCTATGGTAATGTCACGGCTGAAAAGGCCGAGTTTATTGGTCCTATCCAAACACCAGAGCGTACGCGGAGTCAAATTGCCGAATTGTTGGGAAGACCAGAGAAGGAAATTACACTAGAAATGACACGCATGGGTGGTGCGTTCGGTAGAAGGCTCTATGGTGACTTTGCACTGGAAGCAGCCGCAATATCTAATTTGGCAAAAACACCCGTATTGGTTGTCTACACACGAGAAGATGACATGACGGCCGGCACCTACAGGCCAGCAGCGAAATACAAATTCAAGGCAGCAATTAAAAAAGGCGAGATGGTGGCTTACCATTTAGTGGCAGCGGGTGTAAATTCCGATAACGCAACCAGAGAGCATAATTTTCCTGCATCAGCAGTAGCTCATTACCTGGTCGAATCACATAATCTGGAAAGCAATATCACAACGGGTGCCTGGCGCGCACCCATCACAAACTTTCTTGCGTATGCAGAACAAAGTTTTTTTGATGAGCTGGCAGGTGAACTAGGGAAAGACCCTGTTCAATTCAGATTGGATTTATTCGCCAGGGCAAAAGAAAATCCAGTAGGAGAATTACAATATGATGTAGATAAATCCATAGGTGTAATTAAGCTTGCTGTGGAGAAGTCCGGATGGGGCAATGCTCCGGAAGGAATTTACCAGGGTTTTAGTACTTACTACTCTCACAACACGTACGTGGCTGAGGTGGCCGAAGTATTGATGCAAGGAAATATGCCTATTGTAAAAAGGGTGGTGTGTGCCATTGATTGTGGAATTGTGGTGAACCCAATAGCCGCCATCAATCAGGTTCAAGGTGGTGTAATTGATGGTATTGGCCATGCTATGTATGGCGACTTCTCTTTTGAAAATGGTCAGCCGCAAACAAAGAATTTTGACAAATACAGGCTTATCCGAATGAAAGAAGCACCTCAAGTGGAAGTGCATTTTGTGAAAAGCGATAATGATCCAACTGGCTTAGGAGAGCCTGCGCTGCCACCTGTGGGGGCAGCCGTGGCCAATGCAATTGCCAGAGCAACAGGAAAACGCCTTTACAAGCAGCCGTTTATTAAAGAGCAAATCATATTGGGATAGAATAATACTAATTCTTCTTTTTCTTCTTCTTGGTAAGAATTTTTTTGTTGTTGTGCTTTGGAGCAGATGGCCTGTGGGTGACAATGGGTTTGCCGGAATTTTTGGACGCAAATTTTTCCTTTATTTGAAAGATCCTTGCAATCCCTATTTCTGCAGATAAATAAATCTCATGACGGACACCATAAAGACCAGGGGCGTTGCTTGTTTGTTGGAGTTGTTCAATATAATCCTTCTTACGAGGGTCAAATAATCCAAAGTTTGCCCGTCCGTCAAAATTTATGCTCCATTCATCACTAAGATCAAAATCAGAACGCAATCCTACAGCTGCAAAAAGTTGAAAGGGATTGTATTGATTTTTACTTACATATTCCAGACCGTTTACTTCAGGCACCAACACACCGTCAAATACTTTTGTATAACCAGGTTCTGAAGGAATGAGCACACTGGATGGATACGTTTGCTTTGAAGCTGAGTAGGAAATAGTCTCTCTACCATTGAGTAAATAGGTGAAATTGAGGGCAGCCACCGCACTGAGGCGAAAAAAGGAGAGATCATTTAAGTGTAGCTTTAGGGCTACTGGCAAATTGAAATAATCCATTTGTACATCCCTGATGCCCACATCGCCACCTACGGTATTCTTGACTAAAAACTTCTGACCAATTTTTGTCAATGATGGTGTCAAAACAAAGCCAAAACCAACACGATCATAGCCATAAGTGAATCCTACTGGTGTGGCCCTAAAAGTCACTTTGCCCTCATAGCGAGGATCTTTATTAAGGCCTTCATCGAATGTAACGGGCACATTGAAGCCACCAAAAACTCCGAAAGATTCTACATTTTGAGAATACCCATGTTTAAAGCCTACTAACAATATCAAACTGAAAATAAGCCGCATCAATGGGTAACTGAAGTTTAGGTTCTTAGGATTCAAAATAATATAAAAAGCCGATTTTTAATATCCACAGAATTACAAAACTAAGACAAAAAGTGAAACCATAATGAGGTTCCTTAGGGTTGATTTGCCTTATTTTACGCTTAAATAACGGGATTTAAGCCCAAATTCGAGCTTAGTTCATGGTAATAACGTAAAAGCAACACATACATGCACCTTTTGGAGGGTATTTCATTGCGGAAAAATATCTATTGGGGGCTGATAAAGCGGCTTATGGTGGTAATGGTATTTTATACCATTTGCCGAATCAGTTTTTACTTCTTTAATCTTAGTTTCTTTCCTGATATGACATGGGATAGAATGTCCACGATTTTGCTGGGAGGCCTCAAATTTGATTTAGCAGCTGTTCTATACCTCAATTCTCTGTTTATTTTACTTACCATCCTGCCTCTGGCTATCAAATTTCATCCTACTTACCAGAAAATACTTCACTATATATTTCTTATCACCAATGGAATAGGACTGGCAATAAATATTGCCGATAACGTTTATTACCGCTACACCTTGAGGAGAACAACAATTACTGTTTTTTCTCAATTTGAAAATGAGCATAATTTTGGAGCTCTGTTCTTCTCTTTCCTGGTAGACTATTGGTATGGATTCGCATTTTTCTTTTTGATTCTTTATTTGTTTATCAAAGTTTCCAATCGGATTAAAGTTGCAGGACCTCAGTTAAAAAATAAATGGACCTTTTATGGCAGTGCTGTACTACTTATGCCGGCCATCATTTACCTTTTTGTAGGTGGAGTGAGGGGAGGCTTTCGACATAGTACAAGACCCATTACTATTAGCAATGCAGCTGAGTATGCCACCATTCCCAAAGACATTAACCTGGTGCTCAATACTCCTTTTGCATTGATGCGCACGGCAAAGGCCAACGTGATTGAGAGAGTTGATTATTTTAAGTCTGAAGAAGCACTTTCAGAAGTGTACACGCCACTGCATGTACCATCGGATACCGCAGCTTTCAAATATGAAAATGTGGTCATTATAATATTAGAGAGTTTTTCCAAAGAGTTTGTGGGTGCGTACAATAAAAATATGGGGATAAAAAACTACAAAGGATATTCCCCTTATCTGGATTCACTAATTGGCAAGAGTAAAGCATTTCAATATTCCCTGTCTAATGGAAGAAAGTCGATCGATGCCATGCCATCGGTGATTAGCAGTATCCCATCCATAGAGGTGCCCTATGTACTTTCCCACTATTCAGGTAATAAAGTGAACAGCCTAGCGAGTTTGTTAAAAGAAAAAGGTTACTACACTTCATTCTTTCACGGTGCACCTAATGGATCAATGGGTCTTCAGGCCTTTGCTAAAATGGCGGGCTTTGATGATTACTATGGGATGACCGAATACAATAATGACGATGACTTTGACGGCATATGGGGAATATGGGATGAAAAATTTTTACAATACTTTGCCAATACACTTAACACCTTTAAACCACCTTTTTTATCCACTTTATTTACAGTCACTTCACACCCACCACACATACTTCCGGATGAATACAAGAATACTTTTAAGGGAGGGCCACTACCCATTCATAAAACGATTGAGTATACTGATTATTCGATAAAGCAATTTATGAAAACTGCTTCTAAAATGCCGTGGTATAAAAACACGTTGTTTGTATTTACTGCCGATCATCCAACGGCTGCAATTCACTATCAGGTATATAATTCGGATTTGGGATATTACTCTATTCCACTGTTTTTTTATCAACCCGGTAGTGATTGGTCCTCGTTTTCAGATGACATTGTGCAGCAGATTGACATTATGCCTTCTGTGCTTGGATACCTTCATTATGATAAGCCCTACATTGCATATGGAAGAAATATATTTGATCCAACTGTTGAATCTTTTGCCTTTAATTATGCCGACAATGTTTATCAGGCATTTATAGGTAACTATCTACTACAATTTGACGGTAAAAAGTCAATTGCCTTGTACGACTTCAGAAATGACAAAAGACTTAAGTCAAACTTACTGGATGAGAAGCCTGAAGTAGTGAATAGAATGGAACGAAAACTGAAAGCTTTTATTCAACAGTATAACAACCGGATGGTAGATGATAACCTTACTATGGAGGGACCTCAATCGGGGCCCAATCGGGTGGGTAAATAAATTTTCAATTCGCATGAGGGAGAATCAAGAATGGGTTGTCTTATTATCAAAACAACCAAAAATGATTTATATGCGATTTTTTAAGCCTTTTGTTCTAATTGCGATTCTGATTGTTGGACTAGCTTCTTGTACTGTACGTGAGGATCCAGGGTCAATTCAATATAATGAACAATCATTTGTTATAACTGATTTTGACCAACTGGACATTGGAGATGCGATGTTCGTTACGATCACCCGCGGTGATTTTTTTTCTGTTTCGGCAAAAGGAGATAGGAGGAACCTGGATGACCTTGAGCTAGTTAAAGTGGGAAATACATTATTGGTTAGGTTTACCAAGAACCGGAACAGAAAGCACACTACGTATATTACCATATCCATGCCTTCATTGATATCAGCAAATTATTACGGTGCGGCAACTGCTTATGTCAGCGGGTTCAAGGAAGAAAGTTTTGCGCTCAATTTATCAGGAGCTTCATTTGCACAAGTTGATGTTGAAGCAGCTATTAGTAAAATTAATTTGTCCGGAGCCTCCAATCTCACATTGGCGGGAAGTTCAGAGATACTAATCAGTGATTTGTCAGGTGCTTCTTTATTGAAGGCTTATAATATGAACGTGGAGGACTTAAACATAAAAGCTTCGGGTGCCAGCCATGCCTATGTGAAGGCAATCAGAACGCTGACTGCGGAGGCAAGTGGAGCAAGTTCAATATTGTATAGAGGGGAAGCTGTAGTAAAATCTTCTGCTACTGGTGCAAGTTCGATTCTTAAGGATTAGTCTTCCAAAAGTTTCAGGTTTCAGGTTTCAAGTTTCAAGTTTCAGGTTTCAGGTTAAACTTTACACCTGAGACCTGAAACTATTTTTATGCCAAATTGTGGTATACAGTCTGTACATCATCATCTGCCTCGAGGGTAGTAATGCATTCCATTACTTCATCTTGTTCGGCCTCTGATAGCTCTTTAGTGGTGGTAGGTATGTAATGCAGTTCAGAACTGATCACATCAAGATTTTTGGCTTCTACGAATTTTTGCATATTTCCAAAGTCGTTGAATTTGGTGTAGATTATCATTTCCTCTTCTCCTTGTTCAATTTCCTCAGCACCTGCATCTATCAGGTCCAGTTCCAATTCGTCCAGGTTGAGGCTTCCATTTGGGAACTTAAAAACACCTTTTCTTTCGAACATAAATGCAACAGAACCGGAGTTCCCCATACTTCCTCCTTTTTTTGAAAAATGAAGACGAATGTTGGCTACGGTTCGTGTAGGATTATCTGTAGCACATTCAATAAGCACGGGTACTCCGTGGGGTG
>JAHBUB010000039.1 GCA_019638285.1 Cyclobacteriaceae bacterium
AGAAAAAGATAGGGGTCAATTATTTTGCTAAGATTATTGCGACCCTTAAGACCTTCCTCCATTGGGCTTTTGATAAGGGGCATACACAGAACCAGGCGTTTAGAAAATATAGCGCCCCGGAGAAGGAAACTGAAATAATCTATTTGACTATAGATGAGCTTAAAAAATTGTATCAATACAAATTCACCTCAGAGAGGCTAACCCATGTTAGAGATGTTTACTGTTTTTGCTGCTTTACTGGCCTTAGAATATCAGACATCAAGGATTTGAATAGTTCACACATTCGAAATGATCAAATCGTTAAAGTAATTCAAAAAACACAAGAAATTAATGCCATTCCATTAAGTAGATATGCTCGGGAAATTCTTGATAAATATCAAGGAACGGTGAGAGAGCCACTTCCAAAGATATCTTCTCAAAAATTCAACAGATACATAAAGGAATGTTGTGAACTGTCTGGTATCGATACCCCAACCACATTCGTTCGATTTTCCGGGGGAACAAGAATAACAGAAACTCTTCCTAAACATGAGCTCATAACAAGCCACACAGCACGAAAGACTTTTGCTACGAACTCTCTCATATTCGGTATGACTGAGATGGTGGTGCGTAATACATTGGGCCACAAGAAGGAGGAGAGCTTCAGGCGTTATATAAAAATAGCGGACTCAGTTAAAAAAAATGAAATGAACAACACATGGGATTTAATTAAACTTTAGATGGATAGTTATAGAATAGTAGATGTAAAAATAGCCCTATTGAATTTCATCCATAGAAAAATACAAGAAATTCAAGCTGAACTAGATTCCTTGGGCATTGAAAATGTATCAAAAGCTAAGATAACCGGGATAGAAGGCGTTATGAGAAACTTAAGCTCCATAATGCATGCTATCAATGACACGAAAAGCGCAAGGCTTAATTATCTGAATCTTACCTCGGAATTAAACGGGTATCTTTTTGATGAAAGTGATCCGTTTTTTCATGGGTATGGATATAATGTTTTTGAACCCGGTTGTGGGTGCCCCATAAATGAGATTGAGCTTAAGTTCAGAAACTATAGAAATATTCTATTATATGATATTTTTACTGACCTAGAACTTTACCTTGAAAACGCATTAATTTCCTTCTCCCCTTCTCTTATAAGTTGCGCGATTATTACTTATCCTACCCCTCCCGAATGCATTAAATTTCTTGATGATAAGTTTTCCAGCCTGAGATCAAATAAAAGCAAAAGGCAATTCCTGGAGCAAATACGGGCTGCCATTTTGATTCAAAGTAATTTGTTTATTGGAAGTCAACATCCTTATGAAGAGAAATGGGAGACCGTAGAGTTTTATAGAACGAACCCAAGCAAGGAGGAAATTGATTATATCCAATTTAATTTCAAAACCTTGATAACCTGGGTCGATGCTAAATTGAAGGACCTTTCTTGCAAGCTTATTTTTAACACCAATAAACAGAGTGTAAATCGATTGATCAATTTTCTAACATGCCCAACTGTGGACATTGGACTGGAGACTCCAGTCTTGTGTATAAGCCAAAAAAAGATAGAAAATATATTTGATTCCGCCTACTTTAAAGAAAATGACGGATCAATCAATCACCCGGAAATTCTATTAGCTATTCTAAGCTGGCTACTTGAGAGAAACCTTCTTCAAAGTAGCTCCACCGAGATTATTGATTGGTTAAACTCAATTGGGTTAACTAAAATCAAAAAGTATAAGGAGAGAACAGTTTGGAATAAAATAACTAAACCGAATTTGTCGAAGAGAATCCTATCCAGAAAATTAGGCGCTCTGTTGAATGCAATTTTTGCAGTAACACCTAAAAATGAACTAACTAAAATGGTGGATTCTACATGCAAGAAATGCGAATTTGATAAAAAAATTGCAGTAGTGCATACCTGAATACGAATGTTTGCAAAATTCAAGCATTGAATCAACGAAAACCAGCTGGTATGAGCGAAATCATTTTAACAACGAAAAGTGAGCTTGAGGAAATAATCGCGAGTTCACTTAAGCGGTTTAGCATTCAGGGGGCAGGTCAGCAAGATGAAGCGGTGATGAACCAAAAACAAGCGGCTGCTTTTCTAGGTATAAGCCAGTCTACCCTTATCTCTTGGAAGAGGAAGAATCTTGTTCCGTATGAACAACTTCCAGGTAGTAGTAAGGTCAGGTATTATAAATCTCAACTTAAATTGGTTTGTCAGCAAAATCCTGACTTGCTACAAGTTGCAAGAAAATAAAAAACCAACGGTTGTAGCCGTTGGTTTCAATAGTCTTTGACTGACTTGATTTTGCAACCTCAAGTGAGTTCAAAGATAAGAATTTTATTAATTGAATCAATTCTTATTGAATGAACAAGAACAAAATCACTCGGTTTAAATATTCTGGCCAATTTCTTTACCTCTTCGAGCCAGGAATAGATAGCTCCTAAAACAAATATTACGACATCGTCTTGCTTGTAAGTAACCGCGAATACTTGTAAGCAAATACATAAAAGCTGATCTCTTTAAGTTCAGCATAGGACGCCTATTGCCAAAAAGCAATACGTTTTTAGAAACTTAAGCGGTTTTCCGTTTAGAAATCATCCTTGTAAAGGACGTTTGCATTTGTTCTCTGTAGTAGGTTTTCTAATTACGAACACTTGTAAACGTTTTCATGTAAACGTTAGGAATAAAATGATTGGATCGAAAGAAAGACATAATGAACCCATTTGGGACAAGGCTCATAGTACTTATATGCGGATCATCTATTTGGAAAATGGATACACTCTCACCGGATACAGTAAGAAAGTTGGTCGTAATGAAAGGCGCGATAAAGTGGATCTTTTGACAAATTGGATACTCAGGGATTTGAAAGCTGGGTATTTGGATAAAAACACAACGAATCCAAAGATTACCCGTGTTGATCGAATTGAATATTTCCTTAGGAAGGGGGATTCATATGAACCTATTATCAATCTGTATTACGAGTTTCCTGAGTGGAGTAATGTTAAATGGATGGAGTATAAAAAATTTTACTCATTCATCAATAGATTCTACTGGATGATTAGAAATCAATCAACTGTAACGACCATTGCAAATGCTCTTGAGGTGAGAACGCGTGCCCCTAAACAAGATCCACTTGATATTTCTCGCCCTCGTTTTGCATCTCTCATTGACTTAAATGCCTATGTGCATCGATTAAAGTCAGATTCTGACCTTCCAAGCGAGGCAATCGAAAATTTCTACAGAAAATACACAAGCAAATATTTTGATAAAATCTAAACAATTTAAAACAGTTAATCATGGAGAAAAAAATTCATTTCATCACTCAAGCAAAAGGAGGAGCAGGCAAATCAGTCCTTGCATTTATGCTGGCCGAAAAGTATAAGGATGCTTTCATTCTTGACTTGGATGATGCCACAACAACATCTCTTAAACAGTTGGCATATCGTAAACCAATAAAGGTCTCTTTCCTGGATCCAACGACAAAGCGCATAGATAGAGGTGCTTTCAATGGATTGTTCGAAAGTGTAATAGATGCCAAAAGGAATTTATTCATCGCAGACTTAGGAGCAAGTGTTGCGGAGCAATTACCTAAATATTTTGAAATGAATGGTGTTGACAATGTTTACGAAATACTCAATGCAGCAAAAATTCACTTACAAATTATTTGCGTCATTGGAGGCGGAAACATATTTAAAGCAACAATGGAGTACTTAGCTGAACTCATTGAAGCCACAGACGGAAAATTGAATATTGTTGTTGCTCATAACGGATTCTATCCTATGTCCGAGGAACAGAAAGGCATCACTAAAAAGTTTACCGATGATAATAATTTGTCTCTCGTAAACTTCGATTTGGTAAAGGATAAAGGTGAAATGGCCATGAGAACCGTAGAAAATGTTCTAAAAGATGGAAAGGGAATTGATGGCCTAAGCCCGTTTACAGCTATATATTTTAAAAAGCCGATTGAAGATCTCCGTTTGTAAATCAAGATTATGACCGAGAACGAACAAAAGGAATTGCGTAATTATTGCGCGTACATGCTGAAAGAATATGGGTTTGATTTTGCTCCTAGTGACCCAGTAATCCCTGCATTGTATGTTATACATCAAGAGATCCTTGCTAATAAGAAAAGTAATGATGCCATTGCCGCTGAGATCAAATCAGCGACTGGGAAAATGAATTCACAAGTCTATCATTTTAACTCTCCTGGAGAAGGCTGGCGATTTCAAATCGCAGCGACACTAAAATGGTTGTTCATTGGATTGTCATTTGACCTGCTCTTATGGGTCTGCCTGATTTGGTGGAATTCGTTCAATGATGTCGAAGAAGCAAGAAAGCTAATTCAATCAGCAGGCCGCGTTAATTCTGAATTGCTAAAGCGCATACAATTAGATTCTGATGGGTTTTTCTTTTTGGAATTTAATGAAGCGTCAGGCGTCTCAATTAAAAATTTTACTGAATTCGAGAGATTAAATTCAAAAACAGTTCGTGTTTATCTCGGTCAAGAAAAGTAAAGGTTTGAGTAATTAACTTCAAATAGAATGGAGCACAAAAATATATTTAAAGCCCTGGTGACGAAAGGCAGAACATATATGAGTCATGAGGCCTCTATCTGTTCAATTTTAAATATTGGTAAGGAAGATTCTGATGGTGATTATTTGTTGCCATTGAGAGCGGCAACTCTCTTTAAGAGAAACTTCCGGGGCAAAGGGATCAACTCCTTTGCCCTTCTCACTTTTGATATGTCCCATTGAAACTTTAGCAATTATATTATTTTAACCAAACAAATTCTATCATGAAAACACAAAAAGCACAATTGAAGATGGTGCGGGAAAGATTTAGTGCGTTCAACCTAGTCGCTACTAATTCATCAATTCCAAACCAACATTTAAAAACAAAAAGGTCATTAAGAGCAGTTCCCCTTATGATTCTTTTTTTAACGTTATCATTCTCTTGTTTTTCACAAGAAGCTGGAACTGCAATTATGATAAGACCTGGTGAAGTTGTGGCTTTGGGCGATACGCTTCAACTCAGTAAAGGTACTTTAGGCAACTTGTATGCTCATATTTCTTATAAGTATGTAGGGATTCCATCTATAATGGTCAAGAGGAAGGGCCCTTTATCAGCTCAGTATGAAGGCAACGTTGTGTTTGTTAGCAAGGTGGACCAAAATAAAGGTATAATTATTCTTACTGGAATTCCATATTACAAATTGGAGTGTAACGCATTGAAGGCATTCAGCGATGGAGAAATAAAAAAATTTAGAAAACTAAAATCTGAAGTAAAATGAAAAAAATTCTGATTACTATATTTTCAACGTTAGCGATCTTACTTCTTGAATATGGGATTTGCTGGGCTCAAGTAAGTGTTGTTTCAGCGCCTGCTTTGGAAATTGAAGCCAGCACTCAAACAGGTATTATAGCTACAATGAACAGTGTTATTACTGCTCTTGAAAAGACCGATCGGGAATACAAGGACGCTTTAACCAAAGCCACCTGGCTAAGAAACCTCCAGACAGCGGGAAGAATCTTATATATGGTTGAAAATCTTATCTGTACTTCAAAAAATCTATCTATTAGGATGAATTCCTTAGGTTATACCAGCTGCTTAATGAGTTATAGGTTTGATATGAGCATTATAAAGGTTCAACAATCAGCGGACTATTTGGGGATTATTCTTGCAGCGGGTGTTACTATGACACCTGGCGAAAGAATGAAATCACTTGACGATGTGATTCGATCATTTGGAGAAGCACAAGAAGTAATGGTGCGTCTTAACAAATCAATTGATTCTGATATCATGAGGTTAAGACTTGCCAATAATTCAGCTGCTGCAGTTGACCTGGTTATGAATTACGACCGTTCCAAAAGAAGATAAGCTAGAATAAATCGAAATTTTATGAATGAGGTAATTAATAGTTTTTTTGGAGCTGGTCTATTGGATGAAGCAGTCAGTGATTCTGTTATGAAATCAATTCTAGTAGGATCCACACTGGCACCTTTGTTTTTTCTAGCAAATGTTGTTTGGAATTTTGCTACCACAACATTAAAAAATACTGGGGAGCGACCTCAGCTTTTCAATAGGGAGGAATTAATTAGAGCCTGTATCCTATGGTTCATATTGTCAGTTGGATACGTGCCAATATTTGGCACGTTTGCAAGAGTTGGTGAAATTCTAGGTAGGTATTCCGTTTCTGATTCCCAGTTAATCGGAGATGGAAAAAAAATAATCACTCAGCAATACACAAACGAGTTAAAAAAAGAAGCGGAACAATCTCCTGACGAACCACAGGAAGAACCTAAGGCACCTGATCAAAAGATAACTAAAGATGAATCAATAAGTGCCTGGGACATTGTTAGGGGTGGTATAAACACTTTGGTACTTAATATGTCTGGAGCGATTTGGGGATTGCTAAGCGTGATCATTAGGTCTGCAGTATTGATGTTTGCTATAGTAATGGCAAAACTGTTTTACGTGATTGGTCCAGTCGTGATAGCTTTTTCAATTCTTCCGGTATTCAAGGACAAGTTAAATCAATGGATTGGTGTATATCTCAATTGTTTGTGTATTCCCTTCACTATGAATTTACTTGATACAATCGTCTTTTCAGTCGTGGCAAAAGCACACACAGGTGACTCAATTGCTAATCCGATTGTTATTTCCATGTTTGGTATCTGCATGACTGTATGCTATGCCCTATCATTCTGGGTTACATCGTTTTATTGTGGATCAAGCGGAGCTGCTAAAGTTATGAGCACTGCTGTGGGATTAGCTTCGCAGGCCATTAATGTTGGAATGGGGAGGTTGGCTGGAAGCGGTACTTCTGGAGGAGCAGCCGGGGGAAATATTATAGAAGACACAACAGGAATAACCGAAAGAGCTCAGTAATTCGATATTCCACAACCTTAAAATCTCCAGAGTTCACTCTGGAGATTTTTCATGCTAGCTTGAAAGCAAATATTTGGCGATGGCAAAAAAGGTAATTCAAAAGTTTAGATTAATGTTAGCATAAAGAGATGAAGGAGACTTTTGAGATCTAGCCGGCCACCTCGAATGCTGTTAAGACAACTAAGGATTTAGCGAATCGTTCGTGAAATCTCTCCCGCACCATCTTCCAAAAATCAGTTTTGTAATTTGAAACCCTGATTTTATTTTATCCTAACTTCCGTACAACATTATGGATTGGGACACTGCCAATTCACTGCCTAGTAAAGGTTAGATTTACGAGATCTGGTTTTATTGAAGTTACGTACAAAATTATGGATTGATAGTGGAGTCTATTCAATTCTGCAACTACACTTATTAATTACTAATCAAGCTTAAATCGACCTGGAGCCGTATTGGACTTTGTAAGTTCATGAGCATCCTTAAAATCGTACTTTTTCTTTTCTCCAAAACTTTCAACAGGTGTATTGCTAACATGATCCATTGCCTTATAGCGACCTTTGGCTTTCGATATTGCTTGAGCAAGTGAAACATATTTTAAGTCAACTTTCTTACCCGTTGATAGCTCCAGATCCTTTTTAATTAAGCTTAGGGCAAGATTTACAGGAACTGAAGAAGCAGTACTCCAGTACTCATTCACGATGACATTATATACACCTCGCCTCTTTTGTTCTAAAAACTCAACAATATCAACTTTTTCCATATTTAAACATAATTAAGAATATTTAAATATAATAATATAGTTTTTAGTATTCAAATACATAAATACCCATTTTTAAGCATGAACTTTGGATCGGGAGTAGCAAGCCATGCTTGATACAGGTAAACCTGTAATCAAGCGCTTGAAAATCCTCCGAATGTCGGATTTTTTTATGTTCACATTTTCAATGTGAACCTTCTACCGGGGCCGATTTCTTTATAAGAAATATAAAAACCTCGAGTACTATTCCCGGGTAACCGAAGCCATAAGCCACGCACATCAGATTCTGCTATTTCCAAAATGAGTTGAGATTTTACCTCAAGTACTTGCTTACCCTTTCCTACCTGAGGTAAGGAATAAAACCACATTAAAAACTTTTCCATATTCATATATCAAGGCCACGAAAAAGGTTTGAAGTGAAGAAAAATACAATTGCGTGAAATGTCTGCAAAGGATACGATTTATCTTGCAATTAAGTTATGAATAAGAGAAAACCCAGTATTGAAGTTTACCTAACTGATGAACAAAAGGTTACAGTAAAAAAAGCCGCAGCCGATGCACGACTTTCAATTTCGGAGTTTTGTTTAGAGATGATTTTTAAAGGACAGGTAAAGGCAGCTTTAGCTCCTCATGAAATTAAGCTAATGTCTAATTTATCTGGGATGTCGAATAACCTCAATCAGGTTGTTAAGCGAATGCACCAGGAGAAAGAATCTACAGAAAGAATTGATGAAGTGTTATCTGTCATAAATAGTATAGAAAAAATTCTTGGATGATTGGGAAAACAGTAATTGGAAGAAGCTTTCAAGGATGCTTAAATTATAATCTTTCTAAGGTCGAAAAAGGATATGGCGAAATACTTGAATGCAATGGTGTGCGTGATTTTAACAGGCGCTCGATGATTCATGATTTTGTTTTCCGGACTAAGGCTAACCCCAATTTATCAAGGTGTGTTTGGCACACTTCGTTATCTTTCCAGGACAATCTTAGCAGTCATCAAATGCTAGAAGTTGCTAAACATTGGATGAAAGGAATGGGCTTAGATCAGACGCAATATGTTATAATAAGCCATTCTGATACTGATCACCCCCACATTCACATTGTGGCTAATAGAATTAATGATGAAGGAAAGACAATTTCTGATAGTAATAATTGGAGAAGATCAGAAACATTATGCAGGGAACTTGTGAAGAAATATCAGCTGACACCAGTACCTAACGAACGGAACGAGTCAAAAATAAAGCGGAATAAACTTTTAGGCAGAGATCTACTGAAAACTGATATCAATAGAGTGATTAGAAAAGTTTTGTCACAAAGCAAAAATTTTGAAGAATTTGCTCTGGGAATGCATCAATTAGGATTTAATTGTTTGGTAAAGTTTAATCCAGATCAGTCAATCCGTGGCGTAAGCTTTGAAAGAGATGGGATTAAAATTAAAGCCAGCGACATACATAAATTTTTATCTGCTCGTAACCTAGCTCAAATTATTGAATTAAATAGAGCTAAAATTTCCAATCAGCAGAAAAATGCAGAAACCAGAATTTTAGGGTCAAAGCAATATATAAACACACGTAGCAATAATAAACTAAGCAGATCTCTTGATACCACAGAAGAAGATGAAAAGAGAAAAGGTAAGAAAGATATTGGTTGGGGTATCTAACAGTCTGGTGATCTGATGGCACTGAAAGGATATTCAGCCTTCTCTCTTTACCATTGTCAGTGGTGTTACAGGGTGGCTTCAATATATTCCTCACAACAATCCATATCATTGTTCCAAATGCCAAAACAACTGACATGCATCACGTACACTTAGTATCGGTCATCTTTATTTTATTCATAGGATTTGGTAGTAGGTATAATAATTGTTCAATTGCAATTTCATGCTACAATAACTGAATCAAAGGAGATAGTTGAACAAAAGGGTTTATTTTCTTGGAGATATACATGGCAACTTTAGCTTGCTTACAGCAAAGTTTGTGAGTGGCCAGTTCAATAATACTCACATCATTCAAGTCGGAGATTTTGGCGTTGGCTTCAATAGGGAAGAGGAGTCCAGCCTTCTTACCTTAATGGATAAGGCTTGTAAGCAAAGGAATATTACCCTTTATGTAATTCGAGGTAATCATGATGACCCGTCATACTTTACTGGTTTATCAAACGAATACAGCAACATTCTATTTATCAAAGACAACACGTTTCTTCAGCTCAACGGTTTAACCTACTTTCTTTCAGGTGGAGCAATTTCAATTGATCGATGCATTAGAAAAGTAGGTATTAATTATTGGGTAGATGAAGGTGTAGATATTAACTTCAATAGACTGGAGAGTGATTTGTTGAAGTATCCTAAAATTGATATCGTTGTTACCCATAGCTCCCCTAGTTTTGCGTTCCCGACCCAGTACGAACGAATTGTTCATGCATACATGCGAAGAGACTCAAATTTGGACAGGGAGTTGAGACACGAACGTGCTATGATAACAAAGCTCTATGGGTTACTTCTTTCGAAAAATATCCATCATTGGATCTATGGCCACTTCCATGCCCAGCACAAAGAAACCACACACACCGGAGTGCACTTTGTTGCTTTGGATATAAATGAATTTTATGAAATCCCCAATTAGAAATTAGTATACCCAAGTCAAAGCTTCGATTTGTAGGAGTAAATAGTTCGAAATAGTGTTTAACCTAACGCCGACCTTTATTTATTACTTATATACTCATCAGCTAATGCTAAACATTTTTGGAAATGATAGTAAGGTCTTCTTAGTGATTGTCTCAATTAAATCAAGGGACTCTTCACCAAAGGTTAATTTAAATTTCGCTTCCTTCGGATTAATATCAAATACTTCGCATATTTCATCATAATATTCTTCAAAATGCCTATTAAGTGTAAATAACCATCTCAATATCTCATTGCATGTATTAACTACCAACATGCTATGTCCGCTTGTAGTCCTCCCAACTCCTGGAGAGCCGATTATCTTTCCATTCACTTTTGTAAACCCTAATGAATATCCATAGTTCCAAAACTTTTGTCTTTCCACCGGCTTTAACTCTGGGTAAAAATTCATTATCTCGGAGTGAACATGCTTTTCAAGCACTTCAGGAAAATGCTTGTCAATTAGAGAGAGCCATCTTTCGTCTGCAAAAATACCAGCCTTATGATTATCAATGTCTAGCATAATGGCTTTTTCAGAATCTACATAGGTAAATAAAAGTTGATTGGTTTGCTTAACAAAATTGCTCTTTTTATCTCTTTCAAGAGATAAATGAAAATGAAAAACATTCCATTCATATAGAAGGTGGTCGTGAAAATGGGATTGGAATAATCGTTTGCTTTGAAAGATGTTGACATCTTTACCTGTCTCTAACCTATTTTTTATTACTTCAACTTCCTTTGATTTGCTGTGTGTGGCAAGCTTATCTCTTAGGCCGGGATTGAATAAGACGCTTCGTTTTTTGGGTGAAATAACTTTTTTATGAATTGTCAAATAGTCCAATAACATCTCATCAATCTTACTCCTTATTGGAATTCTGAGTCCAAAAGATGAGAATGCATTATGCATCTCATTTTTCAAATCTGTCTCGAAATCAATCCTACTTGTCATATGCATTTGTTGACTCAACTCAGTCTGTGTTAAGTCCCTTATGCCAAACTTAAACCAGTCAGGCCCTTATGTCGCAATCATATATTATTTTTCTATTGTTTCTCCTTCCTATTGCTCCCCTAAGTAATTCATTTTTTATTATGGACGGGCTTTGGAATTTTATCAATGTAAAAAGAGAGCTGTTAGCATCGATGGTATTGGCCGCCCAGCTCCCGGAGCTGCTGCAGCTGCTTTATGTTAGCTTCGTTGGTACCACCCGCCAGCCTACTTTTTTGAGTTTAAGAACACAAATTCAACCTTAAACTCTTCATCAACTGCCACATCTTTATCTTCACTTGATTAGTTGGTTAGAGTTTGCAATACCTATCTCGCTGATTGACCTTTTTTGTTGCGTTTCACTCAATGATGTGGTGATGGCTATCAAGTGAATTTACAAAAGTAGAAACCTTGCTCTTTAATCAGGCTGGCGTCTGAATCATCAGGGCACAAAATCACATAATTTCCACCTTCAAATTCTTTATAAGTGTTCAACTGCCGAAATAGTTCTCCCAGGGAAGGCAATACTGTCTTTGCTTCAAAATTCGCATAATGAAGATTAAGCTCTCGACCACCAAATTCAGGTTGGAGTAATTCAGTTTGAAGCCAACTTATGTCAGGTCCCATTATTCTTTCACCACTGAAATCAATATCATTAACTGTCAATCTGGGGACTATGAATATGATTTTCATATCAACATAACCAATGATTTGTTTGGGGGATTGATAGCCGGTTCTCTGGTTTGAGACACTACTTGTTATTGGATGTTCCCATATTTTACGCACAATTCTAATTGGAAGCTTCTCGGGTATTTGTCCTTTGATGCCATCCCATTTTTCTAGTGATTTAAGGATCGCTATTTTACTATCCAAAATCAACCTCCTCTCTTTATCGTTCTCTCTTGGCGAGTTTTTCAATTTCCATTCAAGGTCTTCAACTTCTCGTTGCAAGACCCCTTTTTGCTTGGTGTCACTTACAATTTTGTTGGTAGTTTCCGTAAGACGATTAATTAATTCCTTATCCCATTGATCACTACGAAAAAGACTATTAACAATTTGTTCGGCGTTTTGATCTAACCACTTTAGGATTTCATCATGTTTGGGCTTCTTCAAATCCTCATCCAAAAAGCCCATTTTCATTTGAAGAGTTGTTCCACGCTGTTTAGGTTTCATTTGAGTGTGTCAGTTTAGGTTCTACTCCTTAACTCCTGGCCAAGCAACACGCAATTGAGTTCAGATTGCGCCCACAATCCAATCTTGTAATTTTTATTTCCTTCATCAGCAAATGATTTACCAGTCTTCACACTCCTTAGTAATGACCATCTCCCGGTATCCGCTGTATTCTGCCATTTCATCATCGCTATATTTAGGCATAGGCATTTCATCATCTGTACCAAGCCTGACGTTATATTCAGTAAGGATTTTGTGCATTTCATCAAACTTACTCAACTCGCAAATACTAAAATCCTCTAATCTCCTCATCGAAATAAAATTAATTAATTGATAATCAATAAGTTAAATAAATTTCACTAAGTGTGGTTGATTTATACCACACTATTGTGGTATATTTGTACCACAACAACCATTTTTTAATCTACGAATAACAAAAATTGAAGTGCATGAAAAAAACCAAAAAAACCGACTATGAAAAATTTTCATCAGTTTATCCTAGAAAAGCGAGTAGAGAGAGATGTAACATTAAGAGAGTTCTGCAGGGCAACAGAACTTGACCCATCGAATTGGAGCAAAGTGGAACGTGGTATTGCAGATCCACCTAAAAGCAAGGAAGTTTTAAAAAGAATAGCAACCGCATTACAATTCAATGGAGAAGAAACAAGCACACTTATGGATTTGGCAATGATTGAATCAATTCCACAAGATTTGAGGCCTACTGAAGATATTTTAGAAAAGCTTCCAATATTTTTTAGAACAGTACGAGGAGAGAAACCAACGGAGGATGAATTAAGGAAGTTAATTGAACGATTAAGTAATAGCTAAAATGGGGATATTTAGGGCGTACAGATTTGATACTATCCGCGAAATAGCAGATTCCGTTAGGAAGGACTTCACTAGAAACCCTAATCAAATTCCTGTTGATGTAGAACGAATTATAGAATTCGGATTAGGAATAAGAATACGTCCTGTTGATAATTTGAAATCCCATCTTGACATGGAGGCAATGTTATCAAAAGATATGAAGGTTATTTTTATTGATGAAAATTCATTTAATAGCCCAAGTTTTGATAATAGAACGCGGTTCAGTTTGGCTCGTGAGTTAGGGCACTATTTTTTACATAAGGATTTTTACAAGGAAGCGAAATTTGATTCACCCGAAGAATGGATTAACTACCTCATGAAGCTTGATCCAAATGATCTGGAATGGTACGAAAAACATGCTAATGAATTCGCGGGCCGCTTATTGGTTCCTATTAACCCCTTGATCGAAATTGTTTCGACTTTGCATGACGAGTTAAAGTCAATGGGAGATGCAGCCGTAAAGAGGGGTATTAAAGACCCTGAAGAGCTTATGAAATGGAAACGATATGCTATCGCAAGCAAAATTGCAATGAAATTTAAAGTTTCACCTCAAACAATTGAAATGAGATTGAGAAAAGAGAAGATCCATATAGAATAAAAAAATCAGGCAGAATGTCTACCTGATTTGAATTGTGATTAGAAATCACGGATTAATCGGTCCATGAAATCTTTTGTGATTTGCACTGCAAAAGTACAACTATTTCTAACCTTTTCAAATAGGCAAACTACCTGCAATTAGAAGTGTTAACTTAAATAGATAAAGGCTCGATTAAAGTTCAATATTCTTTCAGCTCTACAAAATAGCATCTAAGCTTCCCCTTAGAGCTAATGTCAAGGCTATGCCTACACATTAGGGGACATTTTTATTCGAACTTTAAATTCAACAAATGAAAACTTTAAAAAATGAGGAGTTGGCCTCAACCAAAACCAAAAAATTCAAAGCAAAAATTGATGATCAGATTTTTGTCTTTGATCATGCACATGTTACTGGTAGTGCCATACTGAAAAAAGTAGAGATCCAAAACCTTGAATGCGTTTCCCTGTATCAAAAACTTAAGGGATGCGACTTTGAAAGAATAAGTCTGAATGAAGTTGTTGACTTATCATTTCCGGGCTTGGAGAAATTCGTTGTCAAAGGACCTGAGTCCTGGAATTATTGGGTTGATGAAGAACCTGAGACAAGTACGGAATCAGAACTTTACACCAAATTTTGACAAATGCGGGATTAATACCATCGTCAGATTACTACTTAGTTGAGTTTGATCATGTCGGTAATGAGATTTCGCATAAAGACACGCCTAATGTACCAATAGAGTTGAAGTGTCCTGGATCAAAATTCGTATCTGTTTTCAGAGGAGAAACGCCGGTTTCTCAATTCTAGCTCAGTATGGCGCGGATTGATTTTATTAATCAGTTAAAAGCTCTTGGGTTTCAAACCCAAGAGCTTAACAATAGTATAGTTTGCATTAGTTTTGATATTCCCATTGGCGTAAACAAGGGCAAGCAAGCACTTCTTGGATTTCAGGTTCAGGATGATTTTCCAATGAACTGTCCAGCAGGACTTCATTTCAACGCATCCGATTTAAGTGATTGGAAAGAACCCAAGCAGAATGTAAGTGACAGTCCTTTAGGCCCAGGATGGAGGTATTGGAGTAGGCGCTTTCCTGACTGGAATAGAACAGATCGAACAGTAAAAACTTTTTTGGCTCATGTTAGAAACATTTTAACAAGAATAGAGTGAAAACATATAGCATTAATATGAATGGGGATGTTCATGACGAACTGATTAAACATCTTATTCGAAACGATCATCAAGAAGATTTGTGCTTTGCTACTTATACTACAAGCACTGGCGTAGACAGATTAACTGGAATAATCACAGGCATTATTCTTCCCGAAGAGGGTGATAGAAATGTTCATCGGAATGTTGGTTTTATGCCTAAGTATTTTGAAAGGGCAATTAGAATTGCGCGAAGTAAAAAGCAAGGCTTGGTTTTTCTCCATTCCCATTTAACTTCGGGATGGCAAAACATGAGCAAGGATGATGTGATTGCAGAAACTCGTATGGCACCTACTGCTTTTGCGGCAACCTCTTTCCCTTTAATTGGAATGACAGCTGGGATTGATGGTGCGTGGAGTGCTCGTATTTGGTTAAAGAATTTAAATGTCAAACGATCATATGAGAAATATTGGTGTGAAAGTGTTAGAGTGATTGGAAAAAAACTATCGGTAACATTCAACGATGATTTACTGGCCCCGACATTTGATATTGAGCAGCAACTCCGTACAATTTCTGCTTGGGGCAGGACGACTCAAGAAGACTTGTCAAGGCTTAAGATCGGCATCGTTGGCTTAGGAAGCGTTGGTAGTATAGTCGCAGAAATTTTATCAAGAACTGGTTTTTCGTACTTTAAATTAATCGACTTTGATATTGTTGAGTTAAAGAACCTTGATAGGTGTTCAGGAATGTTCAAATCCGATGTGGGAAAATCTAAAGTTCTTACAATTAAGGAATCAATTCTAAGAAGTGCCACTTCTCCAAATATTACAGTGAAAGAAATTCCGTTTAGTATCTGCGAAGTGGAGGGCTATCTAGAAGCCTTAGACTGTGATATCATATTTTCTTGTGTTGACAGACCTTGGCCAAGACAAGTATTAAACTTCATAGCATATGCCCATCTTATACCAGTAATAGATGGTGGAATATTAGTAAGAATCAACTCTGACAATAGTCGATTAATAGGAGCGGATTGGAAAGCCCAGACTGTAGGATTTAAGCGAGCATGTCTTGAATGCACAGGTCAATATAAGACCGAGAACGCTATTTTGGAAAAGAATGGATTCTTAGATGACCCAAGCTACATGTCAGCTGATAGCGGAATTGAATTAGCATTTAAAGAATCTCACGAAAATGTATTTCCGTTTAGTATGAACTTGGCTTCATTAGAAGTGCTACAGTTATTGAATTTATTCATAGCCCCTTCAGGAATTGCTGACGTAGGTCAGCAAATGTTTCATTTTACGCTAGGGAGAATGGATCAAGATAAAACCAAAGTATGCTGCGAAGAATGTTACTTCAAAACAATTACGGGAATGGGAGACTATACTGGAGTACAGGTTCATGGGATACATGTACTGTCAGAGAGTATAAGAAGAGCAACTCAAATCAATAGCTAACGCTGGATAATTTGGACCTTTCCTAGGTGCCAACTCGAAGGATATTCCGATGTAGTATTAATTTAATTATCTTCTTATTTTTAGAAAAAAGAAGAATGTCTATAAAACGTATTCTTTGTGCAAAGGGTGATCTAAAAACTCACCTGCTTCCTGTTTTAAATGAGGATTTTGGGCTTGATGCTAAGTATACAGAGTTTGTTTATAGAGAATACCTTCAAAGGCCAAGGCATATTGAAAACCTTATTGATACGATCTGGATTCTTATCGAAAGCCCTTATATTGACAAAGTTTATAGAGATTGTTATTATACATATTTCTCATCAAAGTCTGCACATTATAAAAAGGAATGTATCCGCCTTTCATTTTTCAACGGTGAAATAAAAGCTGAGGAATTCACAACTGAGAGTAATTATAAAAGCTTACAAGATCGGTACCTCGGTTTCATGATTCTTAGGCCAACAGACCCAAAAATCATTGGGAGGAGTACTATATCACCCAAAGCAGTTTCTAATAATAATTTTTTATGCATAACTGCGCCTGTGCAAGCAACGGCTAATTCGATAAAATTTTCAGTCAATGGGTTTCCGCATTCCTCACAAGACACCGAAACAATTACATGTGCTGAAACAACCTTGTGGGCCATAATGGAATATTTTGGAAACAAGTATCCGGAATACAAACCGGTTCTTCCATCAATGATAATTAATGGTTTAAAAAAGGTTTCTGCTGAAAGACAAGTTCCCTCAAAGGGGCTCAATATTCAGCAAATGGCATTCACTTTGAAGGAATTCGGGTTTGGAACGAAGGTATATGCAAGAGACGAGTTTGGTAAGAATGAATTTAACCGCCTTTTTTCTACGTACATCGAGAGTGGGATACCAATAATTGTTGCAATGTCAAATAGGCACATAGCTAAAGGTGACATTGCACATGCTTTGTTGTGTATTGGTCATGAAAGAACTGATGATAGCGAAATAGATTCATTGAAAGAAAGTCAGGATATAAATAGTGCGGTTCAACAACAATTGCAAACCCAAGGCGTAACATTGTTTGACAATGACGATCTGGAGAGGAGATTTGTTTTTATTGATGACAACCTTCCAATATACCAATTGAATAAGTTGAATTCGCCGGCCAATCATTATCCAGAGACCAAGTGGCATACTTGTGAAATTAATTATTTCATTGCTCCACTTTATCCAAAAATTTACTTGGAAGCCTTTGAAGCCAAAGGGCTCTTCAAAAGAACACTATTAGATTTTTTCACAATCAAAAATGAGGAGATTTTTCTACGGTTCTTCCTTACATCAAGTAGGTCTTTTAAGCACAACCTTTCTTTTAATGCTTCGTTTGACCCGACTATAAGGGAAATGATATTAGAGACAGAGATGCCAAAGTTTTTGTGGATTGGCGAAGTTTCAACTAAGGCCCTAATCAAGCAACGAAAGGCCAATGGGATAGTTATTTTAGATGCTACTGAGGCTAATTTACAATCCTTAAAGGCCCTTATAGTTGCTGCTTATAAGGGGCAATATATTAGTTACGATACCAACACAAATTGGTTCACAAATAATTCATTACCTTTGGGAGACTTCGATATTTATACTAATAACCTAAACGGTTTCTGATCATGGCAACTACCATCAATAAGACTAAAGAAGTCATTGATCGGCTCAAAGCCGAACAGAAAATTCTAACCTTGAATTCACCAGGTGATCTTGCTAAAATTGCGGCTACTAACAAGCACATGGAAGAAGTGAGAAGAGAATTTCAGGTAAAGGAAAGGGAATCGCAGATGTCTGCATCAAAAGTCATTCTTACGGCTTAGAGCAGATGTAATGTCGTCTTAGTGTAAAGCTTCATTTCTAGTTGAGGCAAGAACTTTTATTCATTTAACTAGACGGGTTGTAATTTGATCAAGAATCAAAAAATTTCAGCCACACTTTCAGCCACACCAAAAACAAAAAAGCCCTGAAAATCAGAGCTTTACTTTGTACATTAGTACCCGAGACGGGAGTTGAACCCGTACAGCTATTACTAGCCACAGGATTTTAAGTCCTGCGTGTCTACCAATTCCACCACTCGGGTATTGGGTACTAAAAACAAAGCCCTTCTCTCTTAAGAGAGGGGCTTTTTCTGTTTTTTGAGCGGGAAACGAGATTCGAACTCGCGACCCCGACCTTGGCAAGGTCGTGCTCTACCAACTGAGCTACTCCCGCTTATTTTTAGAATCAAAATGACACTAACGGCCTAAGAATTCTAAATGGACTGCAAATTTAACGACACCAAACGAATTTGCAAATTAACCTCAAAAATAGGATCAACCCTTTTTTGATTAAAACGAGTTATGAGTTATAACCATTTTTGGCCAAAGAAAACACTAAATCAACCGCCTAAAATAGATATGGTAAACAAATAATACGTACGCACTAAAATACCGTTTTAATTGAGGGAATTTATTAATTGAATAAAATGAGAGTAGGAGTAAGATTTGCCATAATTATGACCGCGCTTGGTTTATTAACGTTAGGGTGTAAATCTAAAAAGGAGATTGCAAGAACAACTCAATCTAAGCGACCCACCGAATTGTTGGTTGAAGCATTTATAGTCAGATCTACCTCTATTCATGAAAATGTTGAGGTCCCTGGTACGCTGTTGTCGGCCGAAGAGACCGTAATTCGCCCAGAAGTCAGTGGAAAGATAATCCAACTCAATATTCCTGAAGGCTCCCTCGTTCCAAAAAACTTTCTTTTGGTAAAATTATTTGATCAGGACTTACAAGCACAACTGCAAAAGCTGAAGGTACAATTAGAAATAGCTGAAAAGACGGTGCAACGAGAAAAGGAACTACTTGAAATAAGTGGAATTAGCCAACAGGATTTTGATTTAAGTGCTTTGAAAGTGGATAATCTTAAAGCCGATATACTCTCAGTGCAAATAGCGATTTCTAAAACGGAGGTGAGAACACCTTACCAAGGTCAGTTGGGACTTAGAAATCTGAGCTTGGGTTCGTACGTCTCACCTTCCGATATTATTACTACTATAAGAGACGCTGAAAACTTAAAACTTGAATTTTCAATTCCCGAAAAATATGCTCAGAATATTGTAAAGGGTTCAGGGGTCAGCTTTACTGTAGACGGTGGCAAGTACGATCATAATGCAATTGTGATAGCTACCGAAGGAAATGTTACACAAACGACCAGAACGCTTAAAATAAAGGCAAGAGTAATTGGTAACCATAAAGAACTCATACCAGGAATTTATGCAAAAGTAAATTTGAAACTGGGCCAGGATGACCATGCGTTGATGGTTCCTACTCAGGGTGTTATCCCACAGGCTCGCAATAAACAGGTGATTGTATTACATAAAGACAGCGTCTCTTTCAATGTGGTTGAGACAGGAATTAGAGATTCTTCTTATGTGCAAATCACAAAAGGATTACATGAAGGAGATACCATTATCACAACAGGGCTTATGACGATTCGTCCAGATTCAAAAATTAAAATTTCTAAAGTGAGCCATCTAGATTAGATCATCATGAACATTTCGGAATTAAGTATTAAGCGCCCAGTGCTCACCATTGTAATGAATATTATACTGGTATTGTTTGGAGCTATTGGTTTTAGCTACTTGGGTGTAAGAGACTATCCGGCCATTGATCCCCCTATAATAAATGTTTCTACTTCTTACTCGGGAGCTAATGCGGACATCATTGAATCGCAAATAACAGAGCCTCTCGAAAAATCAATTAATGGAATTCCCGGAATAAGGAATATCTCCTCTAACTCTTCTGTAGGGCGTAGTAACATCACAGTAGAATTTAATTTGGGGGTAGATATGGAGACAGCCGCAAATGATGTGAGGGATAAGGTATCTCAGGCAGTACGTTTGCTGCCCCAGGATTTAACCACTCCTCCGGTAGTTTCAAAGGCTGATGCAAATTCTGACTATATCATTAGTATGACCATCAGCAGTAATCTGCGTAATCCCCTTCAACTTACCGAATACACGTATAATACATTAGTTGAAAGAATAGAGACAATTGAGGGGGTAAGTAGTGTAGTGGTACTGGGCGAAAAGAAATATGCTATGAGGATTTGGATGGATCCGACACGCCTTGGAGCATATAATCTCACAGCGCTTGACGTTCAGCGTGCTTTGGATCGGGAAAATGTGGAACTACCAGCAGGGAAAATTGCTGGTAATGCTACTGAGCTTTCTGTTAGAACTTTTGGGAAACTATACACCGAAGAAGATTTTGAAAATGTAGTCATAAAATCTTCAGAAGTAGGAACAATACGGATAAAGGACATTGGAGATGTTGTATTAGGACCTGAAAACGAAGAGGCTATATTAAGAGAAAATGGAGTTGCCATGATTGCCATGGGTATTATACCCTTGCCTGGAGCTAACTATGTAAAGATTGCAGATGAATTTAATAAAAGACTAGATCAGGTACGCGCAGAAATTCCAAAAGATATTCACTTGGATGTATCTACTGATCAGACTTATTTTATTAAACGGTCTATTACCGAAGTGCAAGAGACTCTTTTAATCTCCTTCGTTTTGGTTGTACTCATCATCTACTTATTTTTTCGAGATGCGATCATTGCAGTAAGACCGCTGATTGATATACCGGTATCCTTGATTGCCACTTTCTTTATTATGTATCTATGTGGCTTCTCTATCAATGTGCTTACCATGCTTGGTATTGTTCTGGCTACAGGCCTTGTTGTGGATGATGGAATAGTAGTGACCGAGAATATTTATAAAAAGATGGAGAAGGGGATGGACAAATACCGAGCAGCGGTAGAGGGATCAAAAGAAATTTTATTTGCGGTAATTTCCACATCAATTACATTGGCTATCGTTTTTCTCCCTGTGGTTTTTCTCCCTGGATTTGTAGGCCGACTGTTTCGTGAGTTTGGGATAGTGGTTGCGGGTGCAGTTTTAATATCGGCATTTGTATCCCTTACGCTTACTCCAGTGCTTAATTTAAAGTTGACGAGAGCAAATCACAAACACTCGTGGTTCTATCGTGTGACTGAACCTTTTTTTGTGGGAATGGAGAAAGCTTATGCGGGAGGCTTGAAATCTTTCCTTGGAGTTAGGTGGGTGGCGTTCATTATCATTGCTGTTTCTCTTTTATCCGCTGGTCTTATTGGACTTAACATTCAACAGGAACTTGCTCCTCAAGAGGATCGAAATCAAATTCGTATCAATCCCTCTGCGCCAGAAGGCACTTCCTATGAATATATGGATCAGTATGTTGAAAAGCTTGCAAAATTTGTTCTTGACTCCGTTCCGGAATATAGAACTGTGATTTCAAACACTGGTTTACAAGGCTCGGCCAACTCAGGATCTGTGAAAGTAAACCTAAAGGACAAGTCTGAACGAAGTCGTTCTCAGGAGGAGATTGCCAGGTATGTATCGTCACGCATTCCGCGGTTTTCTGAGGGCAAAGCTTTTGTCTCGCAGGAACAAACTATTGCGGTAAACCGAAGAAGTGGCCAGCCTGTGCAGTTTGTTATTCAAAACAATAATTTTGAAAAACTGAAGGAATCCATACCAAGAATTGAAGAGGCGGCCAGGAACAGTGGTGTGCTACAAAACGTGGATGTGAATTTGAAATTCAACAAGCCTGAACTTCTCGTAAAGATTAACCGTCTAAAAGCAACGCAATTAGGAGTAAGTGTTCAGGATATTTCTCAAACACTCCAATTGGCATTCAGCAACTTAAGATTTGGCTATTTTATGAAGTCGGGCAAGCAATATCAGGTGATGGGACAGGTAACTCGAGTTAATAGAGATGATCCTGATGATTTGAAAAAATTATATGTTCGCGCGACTTCCGGAGAACTAATTTCAATCGACAATTTAGTTACGGTGGAAGAGGCTGTAACGCCACCCTCCTTATATCACTTTAACAGGTATAAGTCAGCAACACTAACGGCAACGCCTGTGGAGGGAAAGACAATTGGTGATGGGATTCAAACCATGAAGGAAATTGCTGCAAAAGAATTGGACGACACTTTTTCTACTTCACTGTCTGGGCCGTCAAGAGATTTTGCTGAAAGCTCTGGCAACACATCATTTGCTTTTATTCTAGCATTGGTATTAATCTATTTGGTGCTGGCGGCACAATTTGAAAGTTTTATAGACCCTTTCATTATTATGTTTACCGTTCCCCTGGCAATATGTGGCGCATTCCTGTGTTTGTATTTTTTCAATCAAACGTTAAATATTTTCTCTCAGATTGGAATGATCATGCTCATCGGATTGGTGACAAAAAATGGAATTCTTATAGTAGAATTCGCTAATCAGAAGAGACAAGAGGGGATGGACAAATTTCAAGCGGTAAGTGAGGCCTCACGGCTTAGGCTCAGGCCAATCCTAATGACAAGTTTGGCCATGGCAACAGGATCATTGCCCCTGGCGCTATCTTTAGGGCAGGCTTCTACAAGTCGTATTCCATTGGGAATTGTTATAGTGGGCGGGGTATTGTTTTCATTGGTACTCACCTTGTTTGTAGTGCCGGCCATGTACACTTACTTGTCACAACAAAAGAGAGATTTAACAGTGCAAGGTGTAGAAGCAATTCCGCAAATACAGGAAAAGAGTTTTAGTATATGAAAAGATCGTTGTTTATTTTCTTCTCCTTGGCTTTGATTTCCGGTGGATATGCTCAGAGTGAGATTTCAGTGGAGGAGGTGATTTTAGCCTCACTGCAAAAAAACTATGAAATCAAATTAAAAAAGAATGAGGCCACTCCGGCACATTATGAAGGCGGTGTGTCTTATGGAGTGTTGCTTCCTCGTGTAAATGCACAAGCGACCACAATTACTAACAGCAACAACAACAGGACCATTACTGCCAGTAATGTGGAGACCTTACGAAGTGGAGTGGAATCCAGTAATTTAAGTGGATCTGTTCAGCTCGTGTGGACATTATTTGATGGCACAAAGATGTTTGCTACGCGCAAGCGACTTAATGAAACTGCTGAACTTGCTGAAATAAATATTAAGGCTCAAGTAAACAGCACGGTAGCAGATGTAATCAACACCTATTTTGGAATTGTTAGAGAAAAGCAACAACTAAAGGCCATCACTGAACAGATTGCCGTGAGTGAAGAACGCACCAAGCTGGCAGAGAAAAAACTGCAAGTGGGTACTGGTGGAAAGCCAGAATATCTTCAAGCAAAAGTAGATTTAAATGCATATCGAACTGCATTGCTGCAGCAGGAAGCCCGCATAAAAAAATTAAAAGAGCAATTGAACCTATTGGTAGGAATGAGTCTTCCTGATCAATATGAAATATCGGATACTATTCCTATTCAACTGGATCTTCGGCTTGATGAAATTGAAAGTGGCTATGAAAGCACAAATCAGTCACTGTTAGCCGCACGAAAGAAAATAGACTTAGCGCATACAGCTTTGTGGGAAACGAGGGCATTGCGGTCACCTACTTTTAATTTTACCTCGGCATACAATTTTTCTAAAACTGAAAATACAGTCGCTACTAGCGCCTTTTCACTGCTTTATTCGAGGGTAAAAGGGTACAATTATGGCTTTACATTATCTGTACCTCTTTTTAATGGATTTTCAACGAGCGCCCTTATTCAACGAGCTCAGGCAGGGGTGTTGCAAGAGCAACTAAATTATGACCAGTCAAAGGCAGAAACGCAAGTGGCGCTGCGAAATGCTTTTGTTGATTATGACAACGCACGTCAAACCTTGTCCATTGAAGAGGATAATATTCTACTTGCTAAAGAAAACGTCTTTATCGCTTTGGAGGGATTTAAGCGAGGTATAATTACTTTTATTGAGTTGAGGACAGCTCAACAAAGCCTGCTAGAGGCCTATAGCCGATTGATTACTGTGCGTTACCAGGCCAAGGTTGCAGAAACAGAGCTCTTGAAGCAGCAGGGAGCGCTGGTGAGATAAGCCGAAAAGATTAATATTATTTAGGGGGATACTACACAGCCATCCCCGTATGTTCAAAATTTGACTTATTTGTTGCCTTTAAGTTTCATAATATTGTTGTAATGAGACTGACTATTACCTTACTAATCTTAATCTATACAGGCTTTGCGGCCTATTCACAGGAGGTTGATTTATTGCGGTTGGGTTATGATGCTACCACATTACAGTCGAGGCAACAGGGAATGGCAGTTTCACCAGACGGAAAAACTATCGCTTTTCTCTACGAAGACAGGACTGTGAAAATATTCGATGTTTCCATCGGGCGTTTTACTAAAAATTTTAAAGTGCCTTTTGATAATCTTTTTGATGCTCAACTTTCCTCCAACCAACAGCTGATTTTCGTTGAAGGCAAAGTAGTGCATGTGATTGATCTGAAAACGGAGAGCGAGATAACTCAATTCCCGCTAGAGGCAGAGGCAACTAAAATATCTTTTTCAGGAAAGCATAATTTGCTGGCGGTAGGACAAAAGGAGGGGTATGTAGCTGTGATTGACCTGAAAGCACAAAAGGAAATCTTTAAAACACAGTATAAGAAACACCATGTAAGCGCACTTGCAATTCATCCCGATGGAAAAAAACTGATAGTGGGAGTAATGTCTTTTCTTAAAAGTAATAATCCATTAAAACAGTATGACCTGACCACAGGAAAAGAAATTGGAGAATCTTCGGGAGGTACTTTTACAATGGCAGTCTATAATGAAACTGGAGACAAGCTTATTGTTTCTGGACTAAATTCTCTGGGCACGAAGTCGATTGTTCAAGTATGGGATGCGAATACATATAAAATGGTAAAAAGCCTGGAGTCTGAATTTTTTGTAGCTACCATCACAGCCAATGGAGGAGTATATGCAAATAACAAACTTCTCGCACTTACCGCCTCCAGATCATTCAATGTGTATGATGAAAATTCTGGAAGTGCTGTGTTTACAACCAAATCGGATAAGTGGAGGTTTTCTGGCTATCCTGGAATGGGTGTAGGGTCATTTAATATATTTCCACTGGATAAAGAAAATGACACATTTTTTCTTAATGCTTCCGGCAATAACATAAACCAGATTTATGACTTAAAGTCAAATTCCATTATCGCCTATTTTTATTCTGACAGCAATGATGACTTTGCGATTGTCTCTAAAGATGGACGTGTGGATGGCACCGCAAATGCACTGGCTAAAGTATTTTGGACAACCCGACTGACCACCCAACGAACTATGTTAGAAAGTTCTATGGAGAAAGGATTTACTCCTCGTCTTTTTAATGTTGTGCTCAATGAAGAGTCAACCTCTATGGCAAACTTTGATGTGGATCATGCAGTTTCAAAGGTGCCTGTATTGACGGTCAAAAGTATTGGCGACAAACCTTACTCAGCCAATGCTGCCATTACAACCAACCAAAAAAAATCTTCTGTTACGGTAGAGGTAACGGAAAATGCCACCGAAGTAACTGAAGTCAGGCTTTATCAAAATGCAAAGCTGATGAAGTTGGTGACCGGGACAGGAGCCAAAACCTATACTTTTGATTTAAGTTTATCCTCTTCGTTTGGAGAAGAGAACTTCTTTTTTGTAAACGCAGGAAGCAAAAATGGAGTAGATGCTGAAAAGGCAAAATTCACCATCACCTACAAAGGAGCTACAGAGGAGAAGCCTACACTTTATTTGATCACAGTAGGAATTAATAAATATAAAAACCAAAAGTATAATTTGAATTATGCCGAGGCCGATGCCAACGGTGTAGAAAGCAGTATCAAGAAATCTTCTTCTGGAATTTTTAAAAATATTGTTTCGTATAGCATAAGAAATGAAAAAGCTTTAAAATCAAATATTTTGGCTGCCCTGGATGATGTGAAAAAGAAGTCGCTGGAACAGGATATGCTGGTTGTTTATTATGCAGGGCATGGAGTAATGGCAGGTGAGTCGGCTGCCGACAAAGAGTTTTATATTGTGCCAACTGACGTAACTCAGTTATATGGCCGTGAAGATATGTTAAAGGATAAAGCAATTGCAGCTTCATCATTGAAGGAGTATGCGCAATCTATTAATGCCCAAAAACAAGTTTTTATTTTGGATGCTTGCCAATCAGCCGGTGCGCTGGAAACGATAACTGAGCGTGGGGCCGCAGAAGAGAAAGCCATTGCTCAATTGGCGAGAAGTACAGGCACTTTTTGGATAACATCGACAGGGTCTAATCAATTTGCATCCGAATTTGAAAAGCTTGGACACGGTATTTTTACCTATGCATTAATTGAAGGAATTAATGGTAAGGCAGATACAAATAATGATAAAAAACTCACCGTGAGGGAATTAAGCACCTACATTGAGAACAAAGTGCCAGAGCTTTCCGAGCAGCTAAAGGGGACGGCTCAATACCCTTCCGGATACTCTTTTGGTAATGACTTTCCGTTGGTAGTTTATAAATAACTACATATCTACAATAAACCTTTTCCTATTCACAATTGTAGTATTAATTGCATCCTCATTTCCCAAATACTCCAATGGCCCGATCATCAACTCTAAAGAACAATTCCAAGAGAACGGATCTCGAAATTATTGAGATCATTGGTGCGCGGGAGCATAATCTTAAAAATATCAGCCTTAGTTTTCCTCGCAATCAACTTATTGTAATTACAGGAATTAGCGGTAGCGGAAAGTCTTCCCTTGCTTTTGATACCATTTATGCTGAGGGGCAAAGGAGATATATGGAAAGTTTCTCCGCCTACGCCCGCAGTTTTATTGGCAATCTTGAACGCCCGGATGTAGATAAGATAAATGGACTAAGTCCTGTAATCTCCATTGAACAGAAGACCACTTCGCGAAATCCTCGCTCCACGGTGGGGACGGTTACTGAAATTTATGATTTCATGCGCTTGCTGTATGCACGAACCGGTGAAGCGTTTTCTTATCTTTCTGGAGAGAAGATGATTCGTCAGTCGGAAGATCAGATTCTGGATGCGCTTGTTAATTCATTCAATGGAAAGAAACTGAGTTTGCTGGCGCCCGTAGTGAAAGGACGTAAGGGTCACTACCGTGAATTATTTGTGCAGATTAGAAAAAGTGGTTATTCTAAAGTTCGCATAGATGGGGAAATACAGGATATAAAGCCTAAGATGCAAGTGGATCGCTTCAAGATTCATGATATTGAGATTGTAATCGACAGAATAATTGCTGATAATAATGATCGCTATCGCATGGCGCAGTCAGTGAATATTGCACTGAAAGAGGGAAAAGGAGTTTTGATTGCTATTGATGAGAATGGCGTAGCCCACCACTATTCAAAATATCTGATGGATCCTAAAACGGGATTGTCGTATGATGAACCCGCCCCCAACAACTTCTCTTTTAACTCGCCTTATGGGGCGTGTCCAGTTTGTAATGGCTTGGGGCAAATTGAGGAGATCACTGAAGATTCGATTATTCCGGATAAAAAATTAAGCATCAGCAGAGGCGGTATTCTTCCTCTTGGTGAGTACCGTGACATATGGATTTTTAAAAAGATAGAGGCGTTGCTCAAACGCAACAAGCTTACACTGTCTACTTCCATCAAGGATATTCCAAAAGATGTGCTGAAAGTGTTGTTGTATGGAGATGATGTGCCTGTAGCGGTAGCTTCTGTAAAATACCCGGGAACAGAATGGAATACTAATTTTGAAGGAATCATCAATTTTCTTCAAAAACAAAAAGAAGAGGGGTCGGAGGCAATGCGTAAATGGGTGGATGATTTTACTGTTGTAAAAATTTGCCCTGAATGTGAGGGAGCACGACTGAAAAAGGAATCCCTTCATTTTTTGATTGACAACACCAATATTGCACAGCTAGCAAAACTGGATATTAATGCACTTAAGAAATGGTTTGAGGGCCTGGAATCCCGGTTGAGTGAAAAACAAAATGTAATAGCAACTGAGGTATTGAAAGAGATTCGTAAGCGTATTGGTTTTCTTCTCGATGTAGGCTTGGAATACCTTACTCTTAATCGTCCGCTCCGTACTTTAAGTGGTGGCGAAGCCCAGCGCATCCGATTGGCCACACAAATTGGCACTCAGCTTGTGGGAGTATTATACATCTTGGACGAGCCGAGTATCGGGCTTCATGCGCGCGATAATGTAAAGTTAATAAAAGCCTTAAAGGACCTTCGTGATTTGGGTAACTCTGTAATTGTGGTGGAGCATGACAAGGAGATGATGCTGGGGAGTGATTACATTATTGACATTGGTCCGGGGGCTGGACGTCATGGCGGGAATGTGGTAGCAGAGGGAGATCCTGAAACATTTTTAAAAACCAACAGCATTACGGCACAATACCTAAAGGGAACTTTAAAAATTGGTTACGGAAAAGAAAGAAGAGAACAGACAGAAAAAAAACTATCACTGTATGGAGCGAGTGGCAATAACCTCAAGGATGTCGATCTGCAAATCCCTCTGGGAACATTTACATGCATTACAGGGGTTTCAGGGAGTGGTAAGTCCACACTGATTCATGACACCCTTTTCCCAATTCTTAATGCACATTTCTACAGGTCAAGAACAGCGCCACTTGCATATAAAAAAGTAGAAGGACTGGAGCATCTTGATAAAGTAATTGAAGTAGATCAATCTCCAATAGGAAGAACCCCAAGATCAAACCCAGCTACCTATACGGGTGCGTTTACTGATATTAGAGATCTATTTGCACAATTGCCAGAAGCAAAAATACGCGGATACAAGCCTGGAAGGTTTTCGTTTAACGTAAAAGGCGGAAGATGCGAAACTTGCGAAGGTGCAGGGTTGCGCTTGATAGAAATGGAATTTCTTCCCGATATTCATGTATTGTGCGAAACCTGTAAAGGGAGAAGATATAATAGAGAGACGCTAGAGGTTAGATTCAAGGGGAAATCTATTTCTGATGTACTGGATATGACG
>JAHBUB010000004.1 GCA_019638285.1 Cyclobacteriaceae bacterium
TCATCAGCAGGTTCGTCTAATGTGATTTGGTTAACAATCCACTTAAAGATGTCTTTGGAATTGGGCATGGCTTCATTGATCTTTGCAATGTTACATAATTGAAATGATTGCTGACAAGTTTTATATGCTTCGTGCGCTGGAGTTGGCTAAAAATGGAATGGGCGATGTGAGCCCTAATCCTTTGGTGGGTTGTGTAATTGTTCATAATGATAAAATTATAGGGGAGGGCTGGCACCAAAAATATGGAGAAGCCCATGCGGAAGTGAATGCGGTGAATTCAGTAGACGATGGGTCTGTTTTAAAGAATTCGGTGGTCTATGTTTCTCTTGAACCTTGTGCCCATACTGGAAAAACACCCCCTTGTGTGGATCTGTTGGTTGCTCATAAAGTAAAGTGTGTTGTAATCGCCAACATAGATGTTAATCCTCTGGTGGCTGGGAGGGGTATAAGTAAATTAAAAGATGCCGGAATTGAAATTATAACGGGTGTTTTGGAAAAGGAAGGGGATGTGCTGAACAAGCGTTTTTTTACTTCCCTAAAAAAAGAACGGCCATTTATTATTCTGAAGTGGGCACAAACGGCAGATGGCTTTGTTGCACAACAAAACTTTAATTCGAAGTGGATAAGTAATGAATATTCAAGGCAGCTCGTTCACAAATGGCGCGCAGAAGAAGATGCTATTTTAGTTGGGTTTAATACAGCAGCGCATGATAACCCCCAGCTAACCGTAAGGCATTGGACCGGCAGAAATCCTACCAGAGTTGTTATTGATGAGAGGCTGAGTTTAGATTCCGCACTACATTTATTTGATGGTTCTGTCCCTACGATTTGTTACAACACATTAAAGGATGAAAGTAAATCCAACCTAGACTATGTCAGAATTAAGCAAGAGCCTATTGTGGAGGGAATACTTTACGATTTATATAAAAGGGGGATACAATCTGTAATTATCGAGGGCGGAGCCCAGACGATTAAAAAATTTATTGATTCAGATTTTTGGGATGAAGCAAGGGTGTTCATTTCCAAACAAAAATTTGGAACGGGAATTAAAGCGCCATCAATCGATGAAGAAATTATAAAGACGGAATGGATTGGCGATGATATGTTAAATATTTATTCACGCGAATCAAAAGAGGGTATCTAAAACCTGACAACTAACCTTCCGCCTGCACCTGCCAAATAAAAGTTAATTTTTACTTTTCGCGCACTTTGACTTGCGTTATAATTATCAAGGGCGGTTAATGCGTGCTGTTTGAATGCAGCCGTGAAGGGAATGGATGCCAATATTAAACCAAGGCCACCTGCTGCATACGCCCATTCTGGTTCCCCACCTATAATGGCCGTTCCAATCGGAACCGCAATTAGTAACCCCCCAGCAAAACCCAGTACGCTAGCCACATCAAGATTACTTTTGGCTTTTTTAAACTCCAGATAGGCAAACTGATTGTCTTTCATGGCTTCTAGCACCATCCTGGGGCTTATGGAGGCAGAGTCTCTTTCAAAGCGAAACCCACCAAGCGTTTTGTAGATTTCAATTTTCTGTCCAAAGGAAGCCCCTGAACAAATCACAAGACTAAAGATTATAATCAGTCGAATATTCATATGCAATGTTTTGAGTAGTGCTCGCTCATAAAATTAATTAAAAATCTATAGCTTGCGATTAGCCAAAACTTCCAGCTGATGACTGAGTTGCTTTTTGATGAAATTCCTTCCCTTGATCTGGCTGATTTCATAAGTGAAAATGACAGCAAGAGGAAAAAATTTGTTGATGATCTCGGTGAGGCTTATCAACAAATTGGATTTGTGGCCATCCGCAATCATTTTTTGACTGACGCGCTTTCTGCTAAGCTTTACAAAGCGGTCAAATCCTTTTTTGATTTGGAGGAGGTGACCAAGCAGAAATATGAAATCCCCGAATTAGCAGGTCAGCGTGGCTATGTAGGAAAAGGTAAAGAGCACGCGAAAGGAAGAAACACGGGTGACTTAAAAGAATTTTACCACATAGGACAGGAGGTGACAGACAAAGATCCTATTAAGGAGGAGTATCCAAATAACGTCTGGCCTGAAATAATTCCAGACTTCAAATCAACCAGCCTTGAGGTGTACAGAAGATTGGAGCAGACTGGAATGGAAATACTCAAAGCGATTTCGCTTTATCTTGAGTTACCTGAAAACTATTTTTCGCCACGAGTAAAAAACGGGAATAGTATCCTCAGGCCCATTCATTACTTCCCAATTGAAAACTCCCAAGAAATACCACCCGATGCAGTGCGCGCAGCCGAGCATGGTGATATTAATTTGATTACATTACTTATGGGAGCAAGTGCCGATGGACTTCAAGTATTAAGACGAGATGGAAAGTGGATTCCAATTACAGCCTTGCCCAACCAATTAATAATTAATGTTGGAGATATGCTCGAGCGACTTACTAACGGTAAGTTGAAGTCAACCATACATCGTGTGGTTAACCCACCGACTCATCTTATGAATATGCCGAGGTACTCCATTCCCTTTTTTATGCATCCGCGATCAGAGATGAACCTCGCAGCTCTTTCTAATTGTGTGGATGAAGCAAATCCGAAAAAATGGGATGATATTACTGCTGGAGAGTTTCTGAATCAAAGGCTCAAAGAAATAGGATTAAGAAAATAAGGTCTTGACTGAACGCGTACCATATCCACAGTTTCTTAAAGACGTATTTCAGTTATCCATAAGTTGTTTTGGAGGCCCACAAGCTCACCTGGCTAATTATCAACGGATTCTTGTAGAGAAGAGGAATTATCTTACCGAGCCGGATTTGATGGAGTTGTATGCTCTTTGTCAAATTGTGCCCGGCCCCACCTCAACACAAACATTAACATCTGTAGGGTATCGGCTTGGGGGCCCCAGCTTGGCTTATCTTACATTGATTATCTGGATGCTCCCCTCTGTTGCCATTATGACACTTGCCGGAATATTAGTAGGAAGCTTTCAGGAAAAGGAAGTGTCTTTGGAGTTCACCCGATTCATTCAGCCCATGGCAGTTGGGTTTGTAGGCTATGCGGCCTACACGATTAGTTTAAAAACTGTAAACACTAAAATTGGATTTGTGCTTATGGTAGCCTCGGCTGTAGCCTCTTATTTTATTAAAACCCCACTGGTGTTTCCAATAATTCTAATAATTGCCGGCACGATTACAGCCTTTAATTATAAGCTCCATCCTAAGGAAGAGAAAAAGAAATTTGATGTGCCCTGGGCCAACTTCTTTTTGTGGGCGGGTGTATTTATTGTTGCGGCAGCATTGGGAGGGATTACCAAAGCATTGCCCATTAAATTATTTGAAAATTTTTATCGCAATGGAAGCTTGGTCTTTGGTGGAGGACAGGTATTGGTGCCAATGCTTTATACAGAGTTTGTTCAATATGCCAAGCCACTTCACTTCCCTACTTCACCCAGTGAATTCCTTTCAGGCTATGCATTTGTACAGGCGGTGCCAGGGCCAGTGTTTTCTTTTAGTGCTTATATCGGAGCGCTCTCCATGAGAGAATGGGGGACTGGAGGTGAAATTTTGGGGGCACTCATGTCTGCAGCCGGCATTTTTTTACCCGGAACCTTTCTGATATTCTTTGTCATTAGAATATGGGATAGCCTAAAGAAGTTCAGACCCATACGCGCTTCTTTGGAAGGGATTAATGCAGCTAATGCGGGACTGGTGGCTGCTGCAGCCGTGCTGCTTTTTCAGCCTTTGCAAAATACAATGACGAATTTTGGCTTTATGATCGCCACTTTTTGTTTGTTGGCATTCACCAAATTGCCAGCCTGGTCCATTATTGGAACGGGTTTGATATTAGGGTTTGTGTTGACATAGAAAAAGCCTTCCCAATTTCTTGAGAAGGCTTTGATTTACATTTTTAAGAGATTATCCTAATTTGAACGTAATCGGTAACACCATTCTTTGTTTTACGGGCTTACCACGCTGCTTACCAGGCTTCCATTTTGGGGCGCCCTGCAAAATACGTACGGCCTCTTCATCACATCCTGCACCAATACCTTTCACGGCCCTTACTTCTGTAATGCTGCCATCCTTGTCAATTACGAACTCCACGAATACCCTTCCTTCTACACCCATCCTTCTGGCCTGAGATGGATATTTAATTTTATCTGAAACATACTGATAGAAGGCTGTCATTCCGCCTACAGGTGAGGCGGGATCCTCTACAATGGTAAATATCTCTTCTACTTCTTCTTTGGGTTCTTCAGCTTGTATTACAATCTGCTGTACTTTGGTTTCTTCTGTAACCTCGACATCAAATTTTACCTGAATTTCTTCCTTAATTTCCTCTTCATCAGGCACCTCTACAATCTGAGGTTGCTGTACTTGCGGTGGTGGTGGAGGGGGTTGCTCTGTAGGAGGAATCTCTAACATCTCCTCAAAGGTGTTAGTGCTTTTACCGATCAAATCAATTTCTTGCTTTTCGGTATCCTTCCATTCGAAGGCCATAACAACGAGACTCATCGTTATTAATAAGCCAATACTGAAGAAAAAACTCGTTTTCTTCGTTAAATCAGCTTTTGCGGTCTTTTTCTCTTCCATTCAATTCAAGTTTAGGACGTCAAATATATAAATAGAATCCAGTTTAGGCCATTCAGTCACATAAAATCTTGAAATTTTCGGTGGTGGATTGCCCCAAAAGCCAAATAGTTACTTTCTACTTCCATAAAACAAGGTAAAATATAATGTGGGAAACACATTTGAATTACTTGCTGTAGGAACCAATATGATCTTATTGACATAGGTATCCAACAAGAAACCCACCTCGAAACCTGTAACCTGACTTTTTACAGTACCTAATTCGAAATTTAAACCCGCTTTAATATTGCCACCCAGTTGAAGTTTGGATTGACCCAATCCTTCAAACAAATAGCCGGTGCCTAGTATTTTATTATAAGAGTGAAACGGGTTATTAGGGTCGTACTGCTCGTGTTTTGTAGTAAAGAAGCTGTTATCGATAGTGCGCTCGATAAAATAAGGAGCCAACACGCCAATACTTGGTCCAGCAGCAATCACCGCCTTTATTTCCACTCCTTGCTGAGGAGCTTTTTTGAAGATGATCAAATCTCTGCCATATTGAAATCGGAACGAATACAGGTAATTGCTTTTTCCGTAAATAAAATAATTGCCAGTGCCTGAGGTGTGACGACTTTCTTGTGGATGCTTTACGTTCATAATTTCTAAACCGAAAGTCTCCAGTGTCTGCTCATTTAACTTTCTGGCTTTCTTAAATACAAAACCACCGATGAGACCTCCTGACGTATTTTTGTTAATCCCCCATGTAAACTCAGAATTATAATCATAGCTATCCTGCGTTTGGGCAAACGAGGTGATTTCCACCATCAAAAGGGAAACTATTGCAACTATTTTGATTCTGACAAGCATTTCAGGGATTCTTCAGGTTAAATTTATGCTTTAATTAATAAACGCAAAAAGTCAATATTACAATATACCCATTATGAGTTCTATTTCAGGTCGTTACCAAGGTTCACTGCGTACACAAGTCACACATCTCAAATCTCAAAACAGTATTATTACCGATGCCCCAACCGATAATAATGGAAAGGGAGAAGCTTTCTCTCCAACCGATTTAGTCTGCGCATCACTCAGTAGTTGTATGATGACACTTATGGGGATATTAGCAGAAAGAGAAAACATTAACTTGGAAGGGCTGCAATCAGAGGTAGTTAAAATTATGGCGAGCAATCCCAGAAAAATTGCTGAAATTCAAATTACATTTAATCATCCCAGCCTGGAGGCTACAGAGATTCAACGGAAAAAGCTTAGGAATGCTGCACTTACTTGTCCGGTGGCACTGAGTCTTTCAGATTCTGTGAAACAAACAATTGCCTTTAATTGGTAATCCTATTCCGCAATAGCTTGTAGTTTGCTCTTGATGTCCTGAAAGTTGATATCAAAATGAGATTTGTCATAGACGGATTCCCCCTGATCAATAATTAACACCTGTGGAGATTCGTGTTGAACGCCAAATTTTTCTGCAATGGCATTGGAGATAGAACGATAAGTCAATAAATCAAGGAAATAGGGCGTCACTCCTTTTTCCAAATTCCAGTTTCTCTCCAGCCTATCTAAAGTTGCCTTACTGATAGAGCAACTTCTGCTATGTTTAAAAATAAGTGCAGGGGTGATTTTTGATTCCTCAATTGCCTGATCGAGTTGATCAAGTGTCGTAAGTTCATGCCAATTCATAAATATTAGATTATTCGTACCAAAGACCCTTCTCTCTCTTATCATACCTTGGCCTTCTTTCCTTTTCTTTTAGGTGGTCGGGTTGGGTATCACTTTTCTTAAAGAGCTTCGCCCACATCAACTTAATATTCATCAAAATGGTTCTCTCGTCTTTTACATTGTTTCGGTTGCTGTGTGCAAACTGGGCATCGGGATGAAGGCGGTTGTCGCTATTTTTTTTCATTTTAATATTTCCCTGATAGTCACCAATCTTTGCATAGGCTTTATTAGGAGCTCTTACCATGAGTGCCTCTGAGGCACTGTTCGGGTTGTGCTTATAACTCCAATTCATTTTTACACTGCGTGCATACTCGGCCGCCTTTACCGATGATTTTGATGGAGCTATTCCCGGTAATGATCCTTTTGCAGCATGGGGCTTATTTTGATAATCTCCTTGTCTCACCCTTACCTGTAGCCCTGCTACCTCGTAGGTAGTTTTGTCCGGCCGTTGTTTTTTAATGGATTCCTCACTGGCATTTGAATTTTGGATATAGTTTCTACGGAATCTTGAGAGTTTGATGTTGCCGCCATATCCCACCGCCCTGGCATCATTCGAAGGGGTGCGCACTTCAATTGGAGTTTCATTATTATTCCACATATCACCACTCACACTTCCGCCTCCTTTTTTCGGCTTTTTGGCTTTAATATATCCGGTAAATTCTTCGCCTTGATAAACTCTGCTTGGTGCGAGATCAAACAATTTATAATTACCAGGATATCCAGCAGCCTTTCTTGCATTTGCTGGTGGTGTTCGTCCAGGAATTGGCGTTTCATTATTGTTCCATAGCGTTCCACTCACACTTCCCCCTCCCTTAAGAGGCCTTTTTGTTTTTAAGTTTCCCGAGAAGCTTCCGGCTTTAGCAGCGTCACCGTATGGAGTCCGCACCGCGATTGGAGTTTGATTGTTGTTCCAAAGCTTACCACTTACACTGCCCCCGCCTTTAGCAGGTCTTTTCATTTTAATATTTCCTGCAAAATCAACGCCTTGTTTGTTAAATCCCGGAGTTAATTCGCCTTTTTTAAATGTGCCAGAATAGTCCCCGATACCAGCTCCTCCTTTTGGAGTACGTACGGGGATTGGCATTCCATTATTGTTCCACCCTTTGCTTACACTGCCTCCACCTTTGGCGGGTCTTTTCGTTTTAATGTTTCCTGCAAAGTCAACGCCTTGTTTGCTGAATCCCGGGGATAACTCGCCTCTTCTAAAAGTACCTGAGTAACCAATACCGGCACCTCCTTTAGGGGTGCGTACGGGAATTGGCGTCCCATTATTATTCCATCGTTCACCACTAACACTTCCTCCACCTTTGGCAGCTCTTCTTGTTTTAATATTTCCAGCAAAGTCAACGCCTTGTTTGCTGAAGCCTGGAGTTGACTCACCTCTTCTAAGAGTACCAGAGTAACCAATACCGGCACCTCCTTTTGGAGTGCGCACAGGAATTGGCGTTCCGTTATTATTCCACCCCTTACTTGCACTTCCACCACCTTTAGCGGCTCTTCTTGTTTTGATGTTTCCTGCAAAGTCAACACCTTGTTTGCTAAAACCCGGGGCCAACTCTCCTCTTCTAAAGGTACCTGAGTAACCGATACCGGCACCTCCTTTTGGAGTACGCACAGGAATTGGCGTTCCGTTATTATTCCACCCCTTGCTTGCACTTCCACCACCTTTAGCGGCTCTTCTTGATTTAATGTTTCCGGAATAATTTATCCCTTGTCTGGAAAACCCTGGGCTTAAGTCGCTTCTTTTAAACCTTCCGCTATAGTTAATACCATCGGCTCCAATGCCTGGTGCCTTGGATGGAAGTGGGTTTGTGTTCTTGTTTTTCCCAGAGACAGATTTAAACCCGGTGCCTCTTAAGGTTTGCCCTCCTCTTTTGGCAGTATTGAAACCTCCGCCAACTCTTCCGTCATACGCCCTGTCCCCTCCGGGTTTTCTTCCAAAAAATTTTAGATCATTGCGCCCAACTAATCCAGCGGGAGTAGATCGAAAATTTCGCATGCGCACAGGTCTTCCAGTAATGTCTCCCTTAAAGGATTTTTCGCCTTTTGAAAACTTTCCCCAGTAGACATTCTTTTTTCCCCGAGTAATAAATGGTCCCGAGCCTGTACTGGGGAAGACGTTACCTCTTTTGGTGCTGTTTCCCAATGATTCTCTTTGACCGGCTTTTCTTATTTTTGATTCGTTGGGATACGTCCGCTGAATATCCCTGCCTGACTTCGAGGAGTGATTTACAAATCGGCCACTTTGTGGATATATTTTTTATAGCGCGCAGATTGAGAAGGTGTGCCTATTGGACCACCCTTGATATCGCCTCTCCATGCTCGTTGTCTGTCCTGAGGGGTACGTCTGACAGGAAGTGCACCTGATGCAGTTCTTTGATAAACCTTTGGTGTTGAGCGTGGCTTCTTCGATGAATTGTTAACATAAGGTCCCCTTTGTGGAAAAACATTACTGCGGGCCGATCTGCCTTTTCGCGATTGTATTCTGATCTTATGACCCGAGATATCTCCTTTCCAGGCGCGTGCGCGATCAGAGGGTGGCGTGTCGAAAATTCTTCCCCTGGGTTGTGCTGCTGGGTCTGTTTTGGTTCGTGTTCTTTCTTGGTAAGGATCTATTTGTTCCCACCGTCTGTTGGCCCGTGAGGCGGAGGATTTATTAAGAGTTCTAAGCCTGCGGCCAGAGAGGTCGCGTGTTTTTATTCTTTTATTTTTTTTTATGGTTTTAAATTTTGCTTCTCGTACTTGTCTTTGGTTGAGGATTGGCTTGTCGCCTTTTGTGTTTTGTGCCTGAGCTGATAACGAAAAGAATAGGAGCATCACTAAGAAGCCTAAAGTTTTCAAAGTGTAGTTAAAAAATTGTGCGGTATTTCCCTTTTCGGTAGTCAAAAAAGCTGTTGCTGAAACGGGCTAAATTAAGAAAAAAGAGCCAAAGCTATTCTTTTGGCTCTTTTTAGCTGGATTTGAAGATGTAACTGCCAGAATTAGAAGGAATTTTAACCCTTATTAAATACTAGAAACCGGCCAATTCTTCAATTTTCCCTTTCAACCTTCCCTTTGCTAAAAAATTATTCTCTAAAACCGGTGCAAATGGAATAGGGGTATCAAGGCTGGCAACACGCATAACAGGTGCATCCAAATATTGAAAACAATGCTCATTGATCCATGCAGAGATTTCTGCACCAATGCCCCCTGTAAGAGTATCTTCATGAAGTACCAAAACCCGATTGGTCTTTTTCACGGTTATCTCAACCGCATCCTTATCCCATGGCAATAATGTGCGTAGGTCAATAATCTCTGCGCTAATATTCGGTAGTGTTGCTACAATTTCTTTGGCCCAGTGTACACCCATTCCGTATGTGATTATAGATAAATCGGTACCTTCTAAAACTGTTTTGGCTTTGCCTACTTCTACTGTGTAATAATCATCAGGGATTGATTCCTTGATGGATCGATACATGAATTTGTGTTCGAAATATAAATAAGGGTTTGGATCTTCGATGGCTGCGTTCAGCAATCCTTTCGCATCATATGGATTGGAGGGGTATACTATTTTCAATCCGGGTGTATGGAAAAACCATGCTTCGTTGGATTGACTATGGAATGGCCCTGCTGCTGTGCCAGCTCCTGTGGGCATACGCACAACCACATCTGCATTCTGCCCCCATCTCCAATGTGATTTGGCGAGGTTGTTTACAATTTGATTAAATCCCTCTGTTACAAAGTCAGCGAATTGCATTTCTACCATGGCCTTCATTCCTTTAATAGAAAGACCAAGCCCTGCCCCCACTATGGCTGACTCACAAATAGGTGTGTTGCGAACGCGTTCCTTTCCGAAGGCTTTAACAAACCCATCTGTAATTTTAAATGCCCCTCCATATTCAGCAATATCCTGGCCCATCAACACGAGATTGGGGTATTTCTCCATGCTTTGACGCAATCCATCTGATATGGCATCAATAAATCTCTTTTCTGTGACTTTCTTGGATTTTGGATGAATAGAAGTTTGTTCGAACGGTTGGAATAAGTCGGCCATTTCTGTTTTGGTACTTACTTCTGGCAGTTTGCTTTCAAAGGCAATTGCCAATCCGTCATCAATTTCTTTTTTAATTTTTTTTGTGGCGGCTTCTATGTACGCTTTATCAATAACACCTTCTTTAAGAAGATAATTTTCATAATTAATTAATGGATCTTTCTTTGCCCAATCCTCTATTAGCTTCTTTGGTACATACTTGGTGCCCGAAGCTTCTTCGTGTCCGCGCATTCTAAAAGTGATGGCTTCTAACAAAACAGGTCTTGGATTTTTTCTAATGCTTTCAGCCAGGGTTTTTACGGTATCATAAACTTCAAGAATATTATTACCGTCAATTTTTACTCCTTCTATTCCGTATCCAATGGCCTTGTCCACAAAGTTTTTGCAGCGGAATTGTTCACTACTCGGTGTGGAGAGCCCATAGCCATTATTTTCGATCACAAAGATCACGGGCAAATCCCACACGGCAGCCACATTGATGGCTTCGTGAAAATCTCCTTCGCTCGTTCCGCCATCTCCATTAAAGACTGCTGTAACTCTTTTTTCTTTTAATAATTTTCCAGCCAGGGCGATACCATCGGCAACGCCATTTTGCGGTCCGAGATGAGAGATCATCCCTACGATCCGGTGTTCATTGGACCCAAAATGAAAAGAACGGTCTCTTCCCTTGGTGTATCCCAATGAAGTGCCCTGCCATTGAGAGAACAGCCGATCGAGCGGCATATTCCTTGAGGTAAATACACCCAGATTTCTGTGCATGGGTAGGATGTAGTCATCATTTTCCAGTCCTTTTGTAAGCCCAACGGCAATACCCTCTTGCCCAATACCGCTGAACCATTTACTGATTTTACCCTGCCGGAGTAGAATCAGCATCTTTTCTTCAATAAGACGAGGCTTTAAAAGCCCTTCATACAGGTCTTTAAGAACTTTATCGGAGTATTTTTTTCTGTTGAATTGCATAGTGTACAAATATTGCCCTGCAAGTTAATCATAGGTGCGCATAAGAATAAGTTCTTAATGGGTATTTTGCCTCTGGGTGCGGTGGAATAGGTCAATCCAAAAAGTACAACTATTTTTGAGCAATGATCCGTTTTGATTCTTTTACACTGGATAATGGACTTCGTGTTTTTGTACATGAAGATCCTACTGTTCAAACAGCGACCATCAATATTTTATATGATGTAGGTTCTCGCGATGAACAGAGCAACAAAACAGGATTTGCTCATCTCTTTGAACATTTGATGTTTGGCGGATCCATCCATATTCCAAGTTATGATGAACCGTTGCAAAGAGTAGGCGGAGAAAATAATGCTTTTACCAACACAGACATTACCAATTACTATCTCACACTTCCAGCTGATAATATAGAAACGGGCTTTTGGCTTGAGAGTGATCGTATGTTGAGTTTGTCTTTCGATCCGAAGGCGCTTGAAGTGCAACGGAAAGTGGTCATAGAAGAATTCAAACAACGATACCTGAATCAGCCGTATGGTGATGTGTGGTTAAAGCTTCGACCACTGGCGTATGAAGTGCATCCCTACCAATGGGCCACCATAGGAAAGGAAATAAGACACATTGAGGAAGCTACAATGGAGGATGTTAAATCATTCTTCTATGCTCACTATTTACCCTCCAATGCCATCATGGTAGTAGCCGGAAATGTGAAAACCGAAAAAATCAGACAATTATCAGAAAAATGGTTTGGCCCCATTCCTTCGGGCAAGAAGAAGGCCAGAAATTTGATAATGGAGCCGCCTCAAAAAGGCAAAAGAATCCTTGAAGTAAAAATGGATGTGCCTGCAGCAGCTTTGTACAAAGCGTATCATATGCCGGGAAGGTTTGATAAAGATTTTTATGCGGCAGATTTAGTAAGTGATGTACTTGGGCGTGGAAATTCCAGTCGATTGTATCAGAAGTTGGTGAAAGAAACTCCAATCTTTAATTCTTTATCAGCTTTTACCATGGGTACCCTTGATCCAGGATTATTGGTTATTAGCGGGCATGTGGGGGAAGGAATAGATTTGAAGGAGGCTGAAAAGGCCTTGGATGGAGTGGTGTATGACTTTGTAGAGACCGGAATTACTGATGCTGAATTGGAAAAAGTTAAAAATCAGGCATTATCAACCCTTGAGTTTGGAGAGGTAGAGGTACTGAATCGGGCAATGAGCCTGGCCTTTAGCGCACTATCGGGAGATGCAGATTTAGTAAATAAGGAACACACCCTCATCGAGGAAATGGAGGGCACTGAAATCAATCGCTTGGCAAAAAAAATTTTAAAAGAAGCGCAATCCTCAGTGCTTTATTACAATATGAAATAGAGGCAAATTAAATTCGATAGCTGATGAAAATGAGAGTGGGAATGGGTTTTGATGTGCACCAATTGGAAGAAGGTAAAGATTTTTGGTTGGGGGGGGTAAAGTTGGTGGCCGAAAAGGGTGCCGTGGGACATTCAGATGCGGATGTGCTTATCCATGCTATTTGTGATGCTTTACTTGGCGCTGCTAATCTTGGCGACATTGGGTTCCATTTTTCAAATACGGACGCAAGATGGAAGGGAATGCAAAGCGCATTCTTTCTTCAGGAGGCAACCAGGATGATCACTGAGAAAGGTTGGCAGATTGAAAACATTGATTGCAGCCTTTGTTTGGAGAAACCAAAAATCAACCCTTACATTCCGGCAATGAAACAAGTGCTTGCACCATTGATGGAAATATCAGAAGAGCTTATTTCTATTAAAGCCACTACCAATGAGCGCATGGGATATGTGGGCAGAGAGGAAGGGGTAAATGCCTATGCGGTAGTGTTACTTCGAAAAGATTAGCACCAATAATTTGCTGCAATTAATAAACACCTCCGATGGTTCTCACACCATCAAAAATCTCGAATTGAATGAAACCTATCATTCTACCCATGGAGCGCTTCAGGAATCTAATCACGTCTATATTCAGCAAGGCCTTCATTATTTTATAAATCAATTCCAGCCTAAGTCAGCAAATATTCTGGAAGTAGGTTTTGGTACAGGGCTCAATGCACTCCTAACGATGATTGATAAGAAGGCCAACGGTATTGAAATAATTTATCATACAGTAGAGGCTTTTCCCTTGTCAGATGATATGGTGAAACAGTTAAATTACCCTGATCATCTGCCCCAAATAAATGCCGCTTCAAGTTTTTTAGAATTGCACAAAGCAGCATGGGACGAGGAAGTGAAACTGAATGCGAATTTTGCCCTTCATAAAATGCTCACAGATATTCGTTCTTTAGAATTGAAGGAAGATTTCTATGACGTAGTGTATTTTGATGCCTTTGCCCCTAAAATTCAGCCTGCGATGTGGACAAAATCTGTATTGGCCAATGTAATTAGGGCGATGAGAAAAGGGGGAGTGATGGTAACTTATTGCGCCAATGGTCAATTTAAGAGGGACTTAAAAGACCTTGGAATGTTAGTGGAGGAGGTGCCGGGGCCTCCGGGTAAGCGTGTGATGGTGCGGACTTACCGATTGCGTAATTAGGGAATTTGGCGTTTGAATATTTCTAAATTACTGTAATTTGCGTATTCGTTTTTAGGATTTCTTTATCACTACCTACTTGAAAGGAGCTTTAATTTCTTTGTTTATTTTTTGCGGACTGGCGGTTTCGGGTCAAAGTATTCTGGAGAAAAAACTGGATGGCTCTGAGCAAGGTAAATTGCTGTCAGGTTTCTTTGAGGAGCTGGAGAAGAGTGATCCCATAAAATTCTTTTACCTGCCTGATTGGATTTCCAATACAAAGATAACGCAAGACTATAGCGGAAAAACACTTGAGTACTTTCTGGAAGATATCTTTAGGGGTACTGATATTGAATTTCAGTTGATAAATAATTATGCGATAATTCTAATAAAAGACCCATCCCAATCCATTCTCAGAGATCGCCTGTTGACTACAGCTACGAGAGAAAGAAAAAAAATTGAATCTATTGTGATTGGCGATCCGTCTCAGCGTAAAGCGGGTGAGGTAGCGCTTATTGGTAAGGTGTCGGATACGAAAAGTAAAGATCCGCTGGTGGGAGCCTCTGTCATCTTACAGGATATGGATGTGGGAGTAACTACTGACGTTGATGGCAAATTTACCATTAAGATACCATCCGGACATCACATATTAAATGTAAGGTATTTCAACTATGAGGATAAGGTGTATGACATTCAGATTTATCAGAATGGAAGCCTTAATGTTCCCCTTAGTGAGACACCTACTCTGTTGGAGGAGGTAGTGGTTACAGATAAAGCTTTTTCTAATGTAATGGGCAATCGCGGAGGACAAACAACAATAAAGCTAACAGAGATAAAAAGGATGCCCTCTTTTATGGGGCAGGTTGATTTGATTAGGCAGGTACAAACTTTGCCCGGTGTGACATCCGTGGGGGAGGTAGCGACAGGCTTCAACGTGAGAGGTGGCGGAGTAGATCAGAACCTGGTGCTTTATGATGGCATTAATGTATTTAATATATCGCATGTTTTTGGATTTTTCTCTGCTTTCAATTCTGATGCGCTTAAAGAGGTTAGTTTCTATAGAGGGGGCATCCCTGCCGAGTTTGGAGGACGCGTATCCTCGGTACTGAACATAAGTGCCAAAGAAGGAAATTTTGAAAAGTGGGAAGGTAATGGCGGAATTGGAATAGTGGCCAGCAACTTTACAATAGGAGGACCCATTGTAAAAAATAAAACATCTGCAATTATTTCGCTGCGCTCCTCTTACTCTGATTGGTTACTTAAACAAGTAAAGACCAATTATCAGGATATTCAAAACAGTTCGGTAGCATTTTATGATGCGTCTTTAAAGTTGAGCCATTTGTTTAGCAGTGATACTAAACTACAGTTCACAGGTTATTTAAGCCAAGATAAATTTGGATTGCCTACAGACACAGTTTATAGGTGGCATAATCGCACGGGAGTTTTGCGCTTGGATCATAATTTTAATGATAAACTTGGTATGTCCCTTACGGGAGGTGTCGGTAACTATGCCTATACGGTGGAAGATGAAGAGCCGGGTAATGCATACGAATTAGGATTTGGGGTAACCTATCCTACTGTAAAAGCTGACTTTTCCTATAATGCTGGTGATCACAAAATGAATTTTGGAGGAAGCGCGATCTACTATAAATACAATCCGGGCTCAATACGACCTGCTTCTGATGAATCATTGGTCCCACCTCAACAACTGAGTAAGCAAAATACACTGGAGAGTGCGATCTATTTTAGTGAGAACTTTCAATGGAAGGAAAGATTTAATATCGATCTGGGGGTAAGGTATTCAATGAATACCTCCTATGGCCCAACCACTGTTTACGTTTATGACCCCAATTTACCGAAGGATGTAAGCACAATTATCGATACCCTTTCATTTTCAAAAGGAGATAAAATAAAGAGTTATTCAGGCCTGGAGCCGAGATTCAGCTTGCGCTATTCTTTCACTCCGGAAACATCCATAAAGGCTGGCTTCAATAGAATATATCAGTACACGCATTTGATATCGAATTCTGCATCTGTCGCCCCTATCGACATTTGGCAGCCCAGCAATTATCATTTTCAACCCCAATATGCCGATCAGGTTTCTATCGGATTTTTCAAGGATTTTAAAGAAAAGACCTACGAGACTTTTGTGGAATTTTATTATAAAAAAATATATGATCTGTTGGACTTTAAAGACGGAGCCCAACTTATTCTCAACGACCACCTTGAAACAGATTTGCTCAGAGGCAACGGACTTGCTTATGGATTTGAAGTTTCTATCGTGAAAAACAAAGGGCGATTGAATGGGACATTAAACTACACTTATTCTCGCTCTTTCAGGGAGACGAAAGGCAACACCACAGTAGAAAGCGCTAATAATGGAGAGCAATATGCTTCCAATTTTGACCAACCTCATGTGTTTAACTTCAATTGGAAGTACAATATTTCTAAACGCTATTTCTTTTCCAGCAATTTCACCTACCATACCGGCAGGCCCATCACTGCGCCCAATGCTGCCTATATGATAGACCACATACCGGTAGCTAATTTCTCATTGCGCAATCAATATCGGATCCCTGATTACCACCGACTGGACGTGGCTTTTATTATTGAAGGAAATCATAAGAGAAAAAAATTCTGGGATGGTACATGGACCATTTCAGTGTATAATGTCTATGGCAGAAAGAATCCGTATACCATCTTTTTCGCAGATAATGGGAAAGGTGTTTTACGACCTTACAGAATGGCAATTATTGGGGCGGCCATACCCTCAGTTTCATACACATTTAAATTTTGAGTTAGCATAATGAAGAATTTGATTCTCGGATTTATTTTTTTTATAATGGTTGGCTCATGTATAGACCCCATTAAGCTTAAAGTAAATTCACAAGAGGGTGCCATAGTAGTGGATGGGGGGATTACTAATACGGACGGGCCTTATGTAGTAAATCTATTCAGGTCAGTAGGGGTATATAGCGACTTGGAAGATCGGCCTGCTGTTACTGGCGCTTTTGTTTATATCATTGATAATGAGGGCATCAAACACAGACTGAAAGATGATGAACCAGGTATTTTTGTTTCGGAGCCGGGTTTTAAATCTGAATACGGGAAAAGCTATTATTTGAGGATTGAAGCTTTTGATGGTAAGATTTACGAATCCAAACCAGATGTACTCCGGCCAATTGACGACTTAGACAGTGTTTATTTTGAATTTGAAGATAAAGTAGATGAACCCAATAGTTTGGAGAACAATGCAGGTTTTAATGTTTATCTCGATGCCACTATTAAAAAGGATGTCGATTATGTAAGATGGAATTGGAACGGCACCTACGAAGTGTTGACTTTTCCAGAGAATCATACAGCAAAGTCAATGGGGGTAGTATTCCCTGATCCCCGACCTTGCAGCGGTTATCAGATAGTAGGTGGGGAGCTTAAAGAAACCTCACCATGTACTTGTTGTTCGTGCTGGGTTTCTCAATATAGCCGTTCGCCTGAAGTAGGAGATATGGATTTTTATGGAGGGAAAGTTTCGAGATATAAGATTGCTTATATACCAGCTACCAGAAATTTGTTTCTCAACAAGTACCACGTTCAAGTGCAGCAATCGAGTATTTCAAAAGAGGTGTATGATTATTGGAAATTGGTGAAAGTACAGAAAGAAGGAGGAAGCAGCTTATTTCAGCCTACATCCGCAAAGATCAAAGGAAACCTCCAATGTATTAATGATCCCACAGCAGAAATTTTTGGCTTGTTTACTGTTTCATCGATAAAGACAAGATCAATCTTTATTCAGAGAAGTGATATACCTTATGACTTGTTACCCACGCAAGAGTATCCGGAAGACTGTAGGGCATTGACGAAAAACTCTTCAAACGTTAAACCTGATTTCTGGTAGATATGAATAGGGCTAAGAAAATATGCTTCGGAATATTGATGCTTCTGTTCTTCCTGGTCGGATTTGTAGAAGATGAACCTATTAAAGAACTCACTGAAAAGTTTAATTCCTATAATGAGATTTTTCCTCAGAATAAATTGGTGTTGACATTCAATCAGCCTGAGTATGCTCCTGGTGATACTGTATTTTTTAAGGCCTATCTGTTGAATGAAGATTTGATGCCAATTAAAGGAAGGCAAGTGGCTTCACTTGTACTGGTTGATGAAGATGGAAATGAGGCCATTAGAGAGTCATTTACAATTAGCAATGGCGCAGCAGTAAATCAAACTGTGCTACCGAATGATTTGAATGGTGGAGTGTACAAACTTGTGGCGTACACCAACTGGATGAAAAACTTTTCGTCAAAAATGTATTTTTCTCAAATATTGCACGTGGCAAGTGAGAATTATTTTGAGCCTAAACAAGATCAGCCAGTTAAGATGGACTTATTTCCAGAAGGAGGAAATATGATCACCGGCTTACCCATAAGAATCGTAGCAGCCGCGACAAGGGGCGATGTGCCAGCCACAGCAGAGGGAAGAATTGTAGATTCCAAGGGAAATGAATTAACTCGGTTTGTGTGTGACAAAACAGGACTGGCGAGTTTTGAAATTACATTGAGTGATCAAATGCAGTACACACTTGAAGTACTTCCAGAGGGTGTTAAAACTCGTATACAAGTAAAGGAGGAGGGCTATTCACTACATGTGGATCAGGAGGGAGAATTGCTGAATGTTTTGATATCGCCTCAATTAGAAAGAGTCACCAAGGAGGGTGTGTATGTGATAGCCACAAGCAGAAGTAAGATCAGATATGCCTCTGTAATTTCATTGTCGGAAAATAAATCATCATCCGTATTAATTCCTGTTAAAAATATTCCGGAAGGCATTCTGCAAATTAGCTTGTTTGATTCTAAGCTTAATGAATTGGCAAGCCGTCTGGTTTATGTGGATCATCAAAACGAACCCAGTGTGAGCATTCGGCTGGATAAGGAAAGTGTAGCAACGCGCAGCACCATTTCTTTTGGAGTGAGTATCTCAGACCAAAATGGTCAGGTCAAGAATGCTGACGTTACCATCTCAGGCATTTACTGTGATTTATTTTCGGGAATACCCACTGCCGATTTTCAGGAACAATTACTCGTGGGCAGCGATATCCCAGAATCAAATTATTTTTTGAATGAAGTTGATTTGAATATACGGGAAGGTTTGGCTTTGCTTGACAAATATCTCATCACAAAAGAATGGGAACGCTTTCACTGGAGCGAGGTACTGATTAATAAGAGAAGAATTCCTACACATCGGCCTCAGGATATTCTTGTTTATAATGGGATTGCGTCTTTCAGAGATACGGGTAAACCAGTTCCTGACTCCACGCAAGTACTATTTTTTTTACAAAAAAACATCTTTGGGTATGAGGTTAACACAGTGGGCGATGGTATTGTAACCTGGCCTGTGTATTTCGATTTTTACGGAGATGAAAATGTGATGTACTCCATGGAGTCAAAAGGGAAGACATTGGCCAACACCTCAATTCGATTGCTTCATGATTCATTGCCAGGCGTTAAAGCACCACTTGTTACACGATCTGATAAACAAGATCCATATTACACTTTCAACACCATTGCCAAAGTAGCAAACACTGCATATGGTTATCGTTGGAATGAAGAGGCACCAAAAATTGTAAATGCGAACCCCAATGCAGCCTTAGAAGACGAGCTGGAAGGTGCAGACTTCTCAATCAATGTCGATGACTATGTTGTTTTCCCTACGATGGAAGATTTGTTCAGAGAGATAGTAAGATTTGTGCAGAACAGAAAAGTGGGAGGTAAGCAAACATTGCGTATGCTCTCTACCGACAGTAACAATCCCATGATGGGCGATCCGTTGTATGTAGTGGATGGCATAGCTACAAAAAATACAGATTTCATTTTGAAAATGAACCCAGGAGATATTGCTACCATCAAAGTAATCAATAACGTGAAAAAATTGAGAAACTTAGGGGGGATCACCAAAAATGGAGTTGTGTTTTTTCAAACCAAAGTAGCCAATATGCGCTCCCTCATTCCTAAGAATGACATCATCAACATTCGCGGTTTGAATAGGCCAATGCAATTTAGTACCACACCCAACCAACAATCAGAGCGAACACCTTACCTGAAGTCGTCTGTATACTGGAGTGCTCAACCTCAGTTTAATGAAAACGGGCTCATATCTGATACTTTTTATTCTGCTGATAACACTGGAGCAATTAAGGTAAGGGTGCAAGGCATTACATCAGATGGCATTCCTTTTGACAAGGAGGAAACAGTGCAGGTGTCCTTCAAGTCCAATTAAGGAATTTGATTAATCGAAAGAATAAATCTTTTTAGGGGTTAGGCAGGAGTTAAGCCTAAAATCATTCTCGTTTGTGTCTGCTATTTTTTCTATAGGAGGGAAAAATGAAACGCCAATTTTTTTACAATCTTTTCTACAAGTAGAAAGAAAACGATCGTAATAACCTTTGCCATACCCTACCCGATGCCCGGTCTGATCGATAGCGAGTAAGGGAACTATTACCAAATCTATTTTTTCGTGTTCGGTAAGTGTACCTTGTTGTGGTTGTAGAATACCCCATTTATTTGCTTTCAACTGATGGAGGCCTTCAAAATAAAAATTTTCCAGTAAATCGGTTTTTTTGTTGATGCGAGGAATGGAAAACTGAATATGCGGAAATTCCCTTCGAATTCTGTCAATAATTAGCCATGTATTAAATTCTTTACTGGCCGTGATGGGTAAAAAACTATGAATTACTTTGATAAAGGATAAATCTACAAACGAAAAAAACTGTTTATAGATAGCATTATTGAATTGTAAATAGGAGGCTTCTGAAATTTCCCCTCTTTTTTCTATATAAGTTTTTCTAAGTTCTGCTTTGGTCATGCTTGGTATTACTTTGTATGAGGGTACATCAATAGGTTGAGTTGAAAATCAAAGGGATCAAAGGAATCAAGCATCTTTTGTATAAAGTGTGGATCCTCCTGATAGAAATTCAAAAAGTTATCACTCCGTTCTTGTAAACCACCATTGGGAAAAAGATAATCTTTTACTTCTTCAATTTGTCGAAGTTTATCAGAATGGTTTCTCTTCTCCGCTTTTAATAATTTATGCTCTATTTTTTCAAAGCTTTTTGTGGCTCTTTTTGTTTCGGCTTCAACCAGAGAGCCTAATGTAGGATCAATTGCAAGGGCCCTGGACTTTATCTCATTAAACATGTTGACTACACTTTTAAGTTCATTGGCAAGTGTAAGGTTGTGGTGTGTGTTTTTAGTAATCCAATCATTGAAAAGAAAGTTTTTATCTTCAAATAATTCCTCAACGCGTAGCCCGGTTTTCTCAAACTTACGGGCTATTGGTGCATCCAATACCAACGCAAAGTTTCGTGGCATTAAAATCGGAAATGGAATCTTAAAAAAATCAAATACCCCCTTTAGCTGAAGCCAGTAAATTACTTCAGCAGGCCCGCCAAAATAGGCAAGGTTGGGTAAGATAATCTCCTGATACAATGGGCGCAGGATCACATTGGGACTGAATTTTTCAGGTTCATTTTTAATCATGTCCCTGATTTGGCCATCAGTAAATTGGATATCAGTATCCACCACGTTGAAGCCATCTTCTGTTTTCTCCAGACGACTTCTTAAATTATTATTCAGATAAAAGAAATTGATATCGCGTGCATGCACTTGGGTGGAATAACCCTCTGCATTTAATGCTGCATTGGTTGCTTCTACTTTAGCCTTAGCGGTATGATTGAAAAGATCATCTTCAATCACATCTGACAATTGCGATTTTAAAGCGCGATGATCAGCATCCACTACTACTAAGCCCTCTTTACCAAACAGCTCATTTACATAATAACGAACTGCATTGCTGAGTGTATTGTGTTTTAAATAAGCCCTTTCAAAAACCGAAACATCTCCGGGGAGCTCTTTGAGAACATCCTTTAGGTCTTTGGGATTAAAGCGACCTACGCCACCTTTTTGATCAGTCTCCCAGGTGTACTTTTTTCCATACAATTTAAAATAGCTGATCTCCTCAAAATCGTGATCCTCAGACGCCATCCAATACACCGGAATAAAATTGAAAGATGGATATGACTTTTTTAGTGATTTGCAGGCGTTGATGACTGATACAATCTTATAGATAAAATAAAGTGGACCAGTGAATATATTGAGTTGATGCCCTGTCGTAATGGTAAGTGTATTCTTCTCTTTAAGCGCATTAATATTTTTGTCTACCAATTCCGAAACTTCGAGGTCTTTGTATTGATTTTTAAGCGCCTCGTGGAGCGTGGTTCTTGACTGATCTGAAAATGTTTTCTGCTTATCCTGAATCTGACCTTCAAAGGCAGGGAGGGTGGGAAAGCGATTGTAAAACTTTTTTAATGAATCCTTTTGATGGATGTAGTCGAGAAAAAATGACGAGAATATTTTAGTGTCCTTAAAAGGAATTTTTATATGCTGCATGGTCAACAATAGCTCTGGATTCGGATTAACATAACTCTACAAACGACTTTTTGTACCTATAAGTTTATGGTTTTACAAGAGTTACTCAAACGGGTTGGGCGATGAGGTCAAATTCAGCGGCATCTGTCACCTTGGCCATTGTAAAATCTCCAATACGGAGATAGTTGTCCTTGGCATCAATCAACACCTCATTGTCAACCTCAGGAGAGTCGTATTCTGTTCGCCCAATAAATTGACCACCCTCTTTTCTATCTATTAATACTTTATATGTTTTGCCAATTCGTTTCTGGTTGTTCTCCAGCGAGATACCTTGTTGCAAATCCATAATTGCATCTACTCGTTCATTTTTTACGCTTGCAGGAATGTCATCCTTCATGGTGTGAGAAAACGTATTTTCCTCGTGAGAGTATGGAAAAACACCAAGACGATCGAACCTTGACTGCTCCACGAAATTCATCATTTCTTTAAACTCACTTTCCGTTTCACCGGGATGTCCCGCAATTAATGTAGTGCGAATGGCGATATCAGGTATTTTTTCACGAATGGTATGAATTAATTCCGTGGTTTTTTCGCGTGTAGTACCCCTCTTCATGATCTTCAACATTTTTGTAGATCCATGTTGTAGTGGGATATCAAGATAATTACAAATATTACTTCTTTCAGCCATTACGTCCAGCACATCCAGCGGGAACCCTGTTGGGAAAGCATAGTGCAAACGAATCCAGTCAATTCCCTCCACATCAGAAAGATTTTTGAGAAGGTCCGATAAGACTCTTTTCTTATACAGGTCAAGGCCGTAGAATGTGGAATCCTGAGCGATAAGCAATAACTCTTTGGTTCCGTTTTTGGCAAGATTTTTAGCTTCTTTTACCAGCTCTTCAATAGGACGTGATATGTGTCCTCCCCTCATTAATGGAATGGCACAAAAAGAGCATGGCCGATCACAACCCTCCGAAATTTTCAGATAGGCAAAATGACTTGGGTTAGTAAGTATGCGCTCGCCAACTAGTTCGTGTTTATAGTTGGCATTGAGTTGTTTGAGCAATCGTGATAAATCACGGGTGCCAAACCAGGAGTCAACTTCAGGAATTTCCTGCTCAAGGCTGTCTTTGTAGCGTTGTGATAAGCAACCGGTAACGTATACTTTTTCAATAATACCCTCTTGTTTGGCGTCTACATAACGCAGAATGGTATCGATGGACTCCTGTTTGGCATTATCGATGAATCCGCAAGTGTTGATCACCACAATGTTAGAGTCGTCTTTTTGAGATTCGTGGGTGGCTTCGATGCCGTTGCCTTTCAGCTGAGTGAGCAACACTTCACTGTCTACGGTGTTTTTTGAGCAGCCGAGTGTTACAATATTTACCTTGGTCTTCTTGGATCCTTTTGTCTTCAAAATCGCTAATTGCTATTAGGGATCGCAAAAATACGAAGGATGGGGCAGTTAAGCTTCACCTGATTGAAATGATATCATCTTTTCCGATCCGTAAAACAGTTGTGTTCAGGCTCAAAATACCGTTTTTGGCTTTCAAATTAGTGGAGAACAAAGATTTGGCGTTAGTGTTGATGGCTTATCTTTGCTGCCTTACATGAGATTTTCTGCTCAAATACTGATTTTTTGTGTTGTCGGCTTCTTGGCAGGCTCGTGCTACGAGGATCCTGACTGTATAGACCTACGCAACGATTTTGTGGGTTTCACCTTCAAGAAACTGTTTGACAGACAGATTGATACGGTAGGGGTATTGGGTATTACCACCTCAGGTACGGATAGTATCTTTTATAAATTTATTAATGTGGCTGGGCCTGTACGGATTCCTCTCAATGTTACCAGTACATCGCAATCACTTATTTTTAACCTACTCAGTGGCACGTATTCAATGAAGTTGGACTACACCTCTCAACCACAGTTTGAGTCAGTAGACTGCGGACCACGGTTTGTGCTCACCGGTTTAAATGTATCCCAACACAATTTTGATTCAATTCGGGTTACAAATAATGTGGCGGTTACTGCTGAAGCAGGAAGCAACATTGATATTTACCGTTGCCCAATTACCAACAATTTTAAGTTAACATTTTGGCAGTTATATGCTGATGAAAAATCCAAAGGGGTTGCGCTCACAGAAAATCTTCATGGCACCCGATTGGATTACCTCCCTTTTACTTATTATCCAAATGCGCAGGTCAGTTCATTAATTGTGCCTTTGAATCCTTCCAGCACCATAACAAATGTTTTAATAGACTCGAAAAACAGCGGATTGTCCAGTTTAGACATTAACTACCAATTTGAGGCGGCCAGTCTTTTTGATGTGTGTGGCAGTCAGAATTTTATTAAAAACATTGAAGTGAATGCCACGACCGCTTTCGATTTTGTAAAGGTGCAAAAGGATTCAATCACGGATCCACCCACCACCAATGTGACATTGTTTCGTTGTCCTCAAACCAACCTTGTACAATTGCAATTGGTTGGGGCGCCTACAACAGGAGTTCAAATAAAGAAAGTAACTGCGGGCTACACCACAGAAGTATTTTATCAAGACAGTCTTACAAATAAATTAATACTTCCCTTAAATGTGGCACAAGCTCAGACAGACTTCTCCATTGAGTTTGAAGGTTTTACTAGGCAAATAAGTTTTGGCTACAATCGCACCACTCAAACGTTTCATGGGCAATGTGTGCAAACCTTATTTTCAACAGTAAAAGTTTTGTCTTCTGATTTCACAACGCCACCAGTTACTAAAAGCGATTCGATACAATTTCCAACGGTAGTCAATTTTGAAATTACTAACGACTAATATATTGCTTCTGCTTTGCTCTTTAGGGGCTTTGGCTCAAAAGGCCGACACCATAAAGAATAGATATGTGCCCACGGGCGTTCGTTTCGGTACAGACCTCATTGCATTAGCAAAAATACCATTGTCAGATCAGTTTGATGGATGGGAAGTAAGTGCAGATGTTGACTTTTACAAATACTACCTCACTCTTGAATATGGGAATTGGGAAAGAACAAAAGCATCCCCTGATCAAAGCTATTCTAATTCAGGTAATTACTTCAGGATAGGAGCAGATGTAAATTTGCTGCTAAAGGATCCGGATAAAAACATGTTTTTTGTGGGACTCCGGTATGGCAGGTCCTCCTTTGATGAATTGCTCTCATACAGAGTGACAGATGCTGTATTTGGTAATGCGGCTCAAACGAAATCAAACGTGGGTATGACGTCTGGGTGGGGAGAGGCGACAGTAGGCCTGCGGGTGAAAATATGGAAAGAATTATGGATGGGTTATACCGCCCGCCTCAAAATGTCTCCCTCAATAGATAAGGGGGGTGAATTTGTAGTTTATGATATTCCTGGCTATGGGCTGGCCTCAAAGCGCACTTATTGGGGATTTAATTACCAGTTGTACTGGAGAATTCCGATACGGAATTAGTTTTTCCTGAACAGAGAATCGACAAATTCCACTTTGTTAAACACTTGTAAATCGTCTATCTGTTCTCCCACCCCAATATATTTTACAGGAATCTTGAATTCGTCAGAGATACCAATAACTACCCCACCTTTGGCAGTACCATCTAGTTTTGTTACGGCCAAAGACGTCACCTCAGTGGCTTTGGTAAATTCTCTTGCCTGAACTATCGCATTTTGACCTGTGCTTCCGTCCAATACCAGCAGCACCTCATGCGGCCCTTCAGGTATTACTTTTTGAATGACTCTTTTTATTTTAGAGAGCTCATTCATCAGATTTACTTTGGTGTGGAGCCTTCCGGCAGTGTCAATGATCACAATGTCTGCCCCTGTTTCTACTCCTTGTTTTACGGCATCAAATGCAACAGCAGATGGATCTGTATTCATGCCTTTTGATACTACAGGTATGCCTACGCGCTCCCCCCATAATTTTAGCTGATCTACAGCTGCAGCCCGAAAGGTATCCGCAGCTCCCAGCAATACGTTCATTCCCTTTTTCTTGAATTGGGCTGACAACTTGCCGATGGTAGTGGTTTTGCCCACACCATTTACGCCAACGACCATGATTACATAAGGCTTGATGTCTTTAGGGGTTCCAAAGTCACTCAGGTCAATAGTGTTATTTTCTGAGAGAAGGCTGGCTATTTCTTCTTTTAATATTTTGTCAAGTTCAGAAGTACCCAGGTACTTGTCTCTTGCTACCCGTCCCTGAATTCTATCAATTATTTTTAAAGTGGTATTAACGCCCACATCAGAAGCAATTAATACTTCTTCCAGGTTATCAAGCACCTCTTCATCTACGGTAGCTTTCCCGGCAATAGCTTTCCCCAGCTTGCCAAAAAAACTTTCCTGAGTTCTTTTGAGTCCTTGATCGAGTGACTCTTTCTTTTCTTTGGAAAACAGATTACCAAACATAATTCGATAGTAACGCTAAGGGGAACAAAAAAGTCCCTGAAAGGGACCTTTTAAAAATGATTTTAAAAATGATACTATTTTTTAGTCAAAGTATCTTTTACCAATTCTGCAGGAACGATTTCTTCCCTAAAAGTATAGGCTCCGGTTTTTTCAGAACGAACGGTACGAATTACTTTCGCAAAGTTTTTTCCATCAATTTTCTTTAGTGACGCAACAACTTTCTTTGCCATGATTACTTAATTTCTTTGTGAACAGTATATTTCTTCATGATAGGATTGTACTTCTTCAGCTCAATACGCTCTGTAGTATTTTTCCTGTTTTTGGTTGTGATGTATCGGCTCATTCCTGACAAGCCACTGGTCTTGTGCTCTGTGCACTCCAAAATCACCTGTATACGATTTCCTTTCTTAGCCATTGTAGTACTTTTTTAAAATTAAATAGAAAGGGTCCCTTTTGCGTTAGCCTCTTTCAACACAGCCAGAACACCCTTTTTATTAATGGTTTTAATAGCGTTGGTAGAAACTTTCAATGTGATCCATTTATTCTCTTCGGGAATAAAGAAACGCTTCTTTTGAAGGTTAGGATAGAATTTGCGCTTCGTCCTGTTGTTCGCGTGCGAAACGTTATTTCCTGTCTGTGGCCTTTTCCCTGTAATTTGACAAACCCGTGCCATAACTCTCTTTCTTGGTTAATTAATGCCCTTTTTCAAAAGGGACTGCAAATATCGCTAAAAGAGCCCTAATTATCCAATATGCCATAAAAATAAAGCGCGGAAGTTTCATCTTATTAAAATATAGGGCTGATCAATGCCATTATTGGCTTTTCTATTCAATAGATAACGAATTTCCGCCCATAGATTTTACCCCCAAAATTGAACCTAGCAATGTACATTCCCGGAGCCATGCCACTTAATGATAATTGATAAGGGTGTTTTCCGCTTATAAATAAGGGTTCTGTCAGTTTTTGACCTGTAAGGGTAAATAATTGCATTAGAAGACCCCTGTCAGCAAGAACCGATAGTTTTTCATGTGAAGTGAGGGGGTTGGGATATATCACGATTTCGGGATCATTCGGTAATTGTTGGCCCCCATCATTTTTCAATATCACCATTCCTCCTGTTACTGTTCCCACAGCGATTGCGGGCATATCACTGTTAAAAAGATTGACTATGGTAGGCTTTATTCTGGCGCCTAGATTTTTGGTGGTATACGTTTGGCTGAAAGGATCCAAAATAATCTCAGTGGAGGGGTGAGGGTTACTCATGTTATTACGAAAATCACCGTAGATAGTAATGTTACCGCTTTGATCCCCAATTAGTAAATCTTCCCGCCCGTCATTGTCTAAATCGGCAATGCTTGCATTAAGATTGGTGCGGGTAAGGCTGGATGAGAGCCCCATGAAGGCATTGTCTTGTAATGTAAAGTTAAGGGTGCCCCGAGGCCCCGTATTTCTCCAATACTCAAGGGCTCCGGTTGATCTCCCTAAAAGAATATCCACCAACCCATCCTGGTTGATGTCGGCCAACAATATATTTTCATTAGTGCCAATTTGAAAATTGACGGACTCTACCTGCAAATTATCAAAACTGATGGCATTGGGTTTAGAGCCTGCTATATAAAGGAGATTGGTTGTTAAGTTGAGGCCATCCGTAAGTAAAAAGGTAAGATCCAGGTTGCCGTCTCCTGTAATATCAACAAACTGTGGCCTCATATTGAAGCGGGACAGGATAGATAATCCAAGATAATCGTCAGTAACCAATTTGAAGGAAGGCATCGAGGCTGTGCCGACATTTTCATAGTGCGCGATCACTCCTCTAAATTGGGCATTGGCATAGTTCCCAATAAAAAGGTCCTGATCGCCATCCCCATCTGCATCTACGAATGCGGGATATGCATAATCGCCCACCTCTATCATTTCATTCTGCAGGAAATCTTTTTGTACGAAAGTAAAATTTGGAGCTTGAGCAGTTCCTGTGTTTTTATAAAGCCATACAGAGTGAGTAAATGGATTGTTGAGATTGGTACGACCATATAGAGCCGGAGAGACCAATAGATCGGGTACACCATCAAAATCTACATCTTCAAAAAAAGGGGCAGGGAAAAGGGGCATGAATGCAGGTTTATCAATGGGAAATAAATCCGCTTTGGTCATTTTGGCATTCTCTGTAGTGCCTTCATTTTCTAACAAGTAAAGCGCTGGGCAGTCTTGTTCCGTGAAAAGGAGATCCTTATTCCCGTCTCCGTTTACATCCAGGGCAAGCATTGCCTTGCCTACATTATGGTTTGTTCTACCCCCAGAGGCGGAACAAGCCTCACCAAAAGCAAATTCCCCACAGCTACATTCTTCAAAGTCACCCCACCTTTGATCTATCCGTTCGAAAACAAGTGAATCGCGGATTCCGTATTTTTCCATGCTCATGTTTTTGTGATATTGAACGGAAAAAGGATTTACAAATCGCATGTGTAGAATGTCCAAATCCCCATCTCCATCCATATCGACAATGCTGGGAATGTCGTCCGTTCCCAGAGCAATGTTCGTTAAGGAGAACCCCATGGTTAATAGTATTTCTGAGTAAAGACCCGAGGTAGAACGAAAGAATTTTAATCTCTCCCATGTCAGATTTCCTTCTTGGGGAGTTGTGTTTTTATAAACTGCTATGCCGTTGCTTATCGGGAAGAATATATCTTTTTTTCCATCGCAGTTGTAGTCGCGAAGCAGCATCCACCTACTGATTTCTTTTGGAAAGAGAAGTTCGTATTCTGGATGGTAAACGTATTCATTTTCCTGATTAAGAAAAGTGCTTATTTTGTTGGAGGCCCTGTCAAAGACAACGAGGTCTTCGATGCCGTCTCCATCGAGGTCCATGGTATTAATTTGTGCTGAGTTGAGTCCTCCCGCCCAGGGCATCTTCAGTAGCTTGCCTTCTACTTCTACTGGTATGCTTTGATCCATTTCATAGGTAAACTGGGCCAATGCGTGCCATGGGAGAAGAATGCTAAAAAAGAAAACGAATCGTAAATGCATTAATAAGCTTTAAAATAACGCAGCATCACCTTGTAAATTATACACAGATAACGCTGGTCAGTATCACCCTGTTATCTTAGCTTGCAAGATACTCTGATTTACCGATTACAGAGATGACATTATGGCTACGGACATCAAAATTCTTTACAACAAGTTTATACAAACGGGAAAGATTTCTACAGACACGAGAAAGATCACCCGAGGTTCGGTATTCTTTTCTTTGAAAGGAGAAAAATTTAATGCCAATGAGTTTGCCGCAGATGCTCTTGCAAAGGGAGCGGCTTATGCGGTAGTAGATGAAGCGAAGTGGGTGAAAGACGATAGATACATTCTGGTGGATGATGCATTGCAAGCACTTCAGCAACTTGCCCGATACCATCGCCAGCAACTGGATATACCCATTATTGCATTGACGGGCTCTAATGGAAAAACAACTACTAAAGAGTTGTTGAATCTTGTATTGAGCAAAAAATATAAAGTACTCGCCACACAGGGAAATCTCAACAACCACATTGGTGTTCCACTTACCATTTTATCGATAGATAAAACATTTGATATGGCAGTAGTGGAAATGGGCGCAAACCATCTTGGAGAAATTGCAGCCTTGTGCGAGATAGCCAACCCCACGCATGGGCTGATCACCAATATAGGGAAGGCCCACATTGGGACATTTGGTGGGTATGATAATATTGTTCGTGGGAAATCAGAATTGTATCAGCATTTAATTAAAAGCAATGGATTTGTCTGGATTAACTCTCATGACTACGTGCTTGCCAATATGGGCAAACGCTTTAAGTCTCCAATGTTCTATCCGGCAAAAGGAGATTTTTATCACTGCGACCTAATTTCAGCAGACCCTTATCTAAAACTAAAAACCGAAGCGGATGAATTGATTCAAACTCATTTAATCGGAGCGTATAATTTTGAAAATGTAGCCGCAGCACTGTGTATTGGCAAATTCTTTAAAGTAAATCCATTGGAGGCAAAGAAGGCAGTGGAAGACTACGCTCCGGATAACATGCGTTCGCAGGTAATAAGCAAAGGCTCAAATACAATTATTCTGGATGCTTACAATGCCAACCCAAGTTCAATGGAGGTGGCGTTAAGGAGTTTGGGGCAAATGAAAGCGGATAAGAAGGTGGCTATTTTGGGAGATATGTATGAGCTGGAGGAAGAAAGTGAGACGGAGCATAAGAAAATTGGAGAATGGCTCATACTTAATAATATTGATCAGGCATTGCTATGTGGAGCACTGATCAAAGTTGCAGTCGGGAGAGATACTTCGTTATATTTTTCCTCCAGAGAACAGTTAATTGAGTATCTCCTATCACATCCAATTCAGGATGCAACAATATTAATAAAGGCTTCTCGTGGAATGGCTCTTGAAAAAGTGGTTGATTATCTATAAATATTTAGAATCGTTGCTATGGACTTTAATCACATTCTTAAGTTTCTTAAGGCACTTGCTAGGAATAATGATCGTGAATGGTTCTATAAAAACAAACCTCAATACTTATTGGCCAAAACTTATTTTGATGAGTTTCTTGTCCAGTTGCTTAATGAGTTGACGAAGTTTGACAAAGGACTTACAGGACTCAATCCCAAAAAATTATCATTTCGAATTTATCGCGATGTCCGCTTTAGTAAGGATAAGAGTCCTTACAAGACTAATATGGGTGCGGGCATTTCTCCTGGGGGAAAAATGATTCAGGAGCCGGGCTACTACCTACATATCCAGCCGGGTAACAAAAGTTTTATTGCTGGTGGTCTCTATATGCCAGACGCGCCTAATTTGGCAAAGATCCGCCAGGAGATAGATTATAATTTTGAATCGTTTGAAAAGATTTTAAAAAACAAAAAATTCAAATCGTGGTTTGCTGAGCTTGACGACTTTGATAAACTGAAAACTGCACCCAAGGGCTATCCCAAAGATCATCCTCATCTCGAGTTTCTAAAGCACAAAAGTTACATCGTGTCACATTACTTTACTGACAAAGAAGTACAAGATAAAAATTTCCTAAAAAAGGTGGCAGAGGGGTGTAAAACCGTAAAGTCATTGAATGATTTTCTGGCTGTGGCAATGCTTTAATTTCCTCAATTGGATGAGTTGAAATTCTTTAACAAGCTCAACCTTTAATACTTCCATTCGTAAAGCTATCTTTGCGCCTTATGGCGAATACGGACGATAATATTTTGAAGAAAGTAGTAGCCCATGCCAAGGAGTATGGGTTTGTGTTTCCTTCCAGTGAAATTTACGATGGACTTGGTGCTGCGTATGATTATGGGCAAAATGGAGTGGAGCTTAAGAACAACATCAAAGAATACTGGTGGAAGTTTATGACTCGCTCGCAGAACAATATTGTGGGAATTGATGCATCTATCTTTATGCACCCCACTACATGGAAGGCCTCCGGCCACGTGGATGCATTCAATGATCCTCTGATCGACAATAAAGATTCTAAAAAGAGATACCGCGCGGATGTATTGATAGAGGAGGCAGTAGCGAAGATTGAAGATAAAATCAACAAGGAGATCGATAAAGCAGCCAAGCGGTTCGGTGAATCATTTGATCCTAAAATGTATTTGGCCACCAATCCGAGGGTGGTTGAGTACCAGAAAAAAATTGACGAGATCAATGAGCGGATGAAGGATGCCATTGAGAAACCTGATTTGGAGGCACTGCGTCAGCTAATCATTGATCTGGAAATAGCTGATCCTATTTCCGGATCACGCAATTGGACTGAAGTGCGTCAGTTTAACCTGATGTTTTCGACAGAGATGGGATCTGTAGCAGGGGAGGCCAGTAAAATTTATCTAAGACCGGAGACGGCACAGGGAATTTTTGTGAATTTTCTTAATGTACAGAAGACGGGAAGGATGAAAATACCTTTTGGTATCGCCCAAATCGGTAAAGCATTCCGTAACGAGATAATTGCGCGTCAGTTTATTTTTAGGATGCGAGAGTTTGAGCAGATGGAGATGCAATTTTTTGTAAAGCCTGGCGAAGAAATGAAGTGGTATGAGTTTTGGAAAGAAAAAAGAATGAAGTGGCATCAGGCCCTTGGATTGGGTGAAGAGAATTATCGTTTTCACGATCACCTTAATCTGGCGCACTATGCCAATGCCGCGTGTGATATTCAATTTAATTTTCCTATGGGCTTTAAGGAATTGGAAGGAATTCATTCGCGCACGGATTTTGATTTAAAGAGTCACGAAGAGTTTTCCGGTAAGAAATTACAGTATTTCGATTTAGAGGAGAATAAAAGTTACATTCCTTATGTGGTAGAAACCTCCATTGGATTGGACAGAATGTTTTTGGCAGTGCTGTCCAGTGCGTATACTGAGGAAAAATTAGAAGATGGAAGCGAAAGGACTGTGTTAAGAATACCTGCAGCGTTGGCTCCCAATAAAGTAGCCATCCTGCCATTGATTAAAAAAGACGGGCTGCCTGAAAAGTCAATGGAGATTATGAATGATCTGAAGTTGGATTTTAATTGTTACTACGAAGACAAAGATACCATTGGGAAAAGATATCGTAGAATGGACGCCATAGGAACGCCATTCTGTGTAACAGTAGATCATCAAACGATGGAGGATAACACAGTGACACTTCGCAACAGGGACAGCATGCAGCAAGAACGTGTTGAGATTTCACTACTAAAATCAATAGTAGGAGAAGCTGTTTCAATAAAAGCATTGCTAAATAAAATTTAATGATGCAATGGCTTTCTCTTTTGTCTTCGCAGCGTGTTGATTCAAAAAAATCAACCACCGGTAATTTTCGCAGTGCTTTTGAGCAGGACTACGATCGTATCATTTTTTCGCATCCATTCCGAAGGCTGCAAGACAAAACACAAGTGCATCCTTTGCCTGAGCATGATTTTGTGCATACTCGGCTTACCCACAGCCTGGAAGTATCCAGTGTAGGAAGATCCTTGGGTAAAAAGGTCGGAGAAACTGTGCTCCAACGCCATGGTTCCTTATCAGCGTATTCCGCTTTTGACTTTGGGGCGATTGTAGCAGCAGCATCCTTGGCACATGACTTGGGCAATCCGCCTTTTGGCCATTCTGGTGAGGATGGAATTTCTGAGTTTTTTGTTCATCATCCGGTGGGTGAGGCTTTTAAGTCATTGGTGTCGGAAGCCCAGTGGGCCGATCTTATTCAGTTTGAAGGGAATGCCCAGGGTTTTCGTATACTAAACAAAAGTCAATACCAGGGACTACGGCTTACGTATGCTACGTTGGGAGCTTTTACCAAGTATCCTTGTCCTTCAAAAATGGCAGGTCGGGATAAGAAGAAAAAAAGCCAGAAGAAATATGGATTTTTTCAAACAGAACAAGCGCTCTTTGGTGAGATGGCTACGCACTTGGAATTGAGTAATAGCGGTGCGCACGCCTGGTGCAGACATCCCTTGGCCTTTTTGGTGGAGGCCGCGGATGATATTTGCTATAACATTATAGATTTAGAAGATGGCTGTCGACTTGGCCTCGTTAGTTTTGATGATACGGTAGAACTACTAGCAGGGATACTTAAGGAGAGCTTTGACCGAAATAAACTGGAACAAATTCCCAGTCAGGATGAAAAGATTGGGGTTTTGCGCGCAATGGCAATTGGGAGATTAATAGACGAGTGTACCACCGTTTTTTTGGATAATGAAACTGGCATTTTAGACAATACTTTTGATCAGGCGCTGACAGACCATTGCCAGTCCGCCAAGGCACTTAATGCCATTACAGCGCTTTCTATAGAAAAAATATATCATGCCCGACACGTAGTGGAGATCGAATCTGCTGGTTATGAGGTACTTCCGGGATTGCTCGAAGAATTTACAAAAGCAGGAAAGTTTAAGATAGAGGGTCATCTTCCAAAAAAATACGAGAATTTGTACCGTTTGCTTCCTCCGGAGATAAAGTTTGAAATTGGTGAGGCGCGTGATTCTCACTATTTAATGTTGAGAAATGTAATCGATTTTGTCTCTGGGATGACCGATAGGCACGCAATTTCTCTATACCGTAAGATCAAGGGTATTTCACTGAACTAATCACAACCAAAAGCCCTGAAATCCAATACTTTTGGCCTCCTTTTATTCAATTCCTGGCTCAAGTTCAAAACAAAAATCCTTAGCTTTGCCGTTTCATAAAATCTTGCGCTCGATTCAATGTGGACTCGTCTCGCACATTTAATAATTAAATACCGCCTTCCACTCGTTATACTTATCGGGCTGATTACCGTCTTTATGGGCTATCATGCCAAGGATGCTGAAATGAGCTACGATTTCAGAGGCACAGTGCCAGCCAATGACCCCGAACAGGTATTTTTTACTGAGTTTCGTAAGCAATTTGGTGAGGATGGAAATATCGTTGCTGTAGGATTGAAGGACAGCGCCATCTACCAGTATAAAAACTTTGAACGTTTGCGCCAGTTCTGTGTAGCGGTAAAAGGTATGGAGGGGGTGAATGACGTGATCTCTCTGCCTCAGATTAAACAAATTGAAAAAGACACTGCAAGAACCCGGTTTGTACTTACTGATATTTTTCCGGATAAGATCAGCAACCAGGCCCAATTGGATAGCCTGCTTAAAGAAGCCAAAAAGCAAAAATTTTATATCGGTCAGATTGTTAATGAGAAGAATGGGGCGATAGCCATTCTCATTTCAATAAAAAAGGAGGTACTCAATTCACCCAAAAGGATAGGACTCACCGACCAGATTACTGAAGCGGGAAAAGTTTTTTCTGAAGATACAGGCATCACACTACATTATGCAGGACTACCATTTGTACGTTCTGTCATTGCCAGTAAGGTAGGACAGGAGCTGAAAATATTCCTGATGATTTCAGTGATCATTACCGGAATTATCCTTCTGATATTCTTTCGCTCTTTTAGAGCAGTCATTTTCCCACTTATTGTAATAGGGATCATCGTAGTATGGGTGTTAGGCAGTATTGCCCTGTTTGGATTTAAAATTTCATTGCTCAGCGGAATGATCCCACCCATCATTGTGGTGATTGGAATTCCCAATGCGATTTATCTGATGAATAAATACCATACCGAGTATGCTGCGCATGGCAATAAGATGTTGGCAATAAGCAGAGTGGTGCGCAAAGTGGGGTTGGCTACTTTTATGACTAACCTCACAACAGCAATAGGCTTCCTTGTGTTACTGACTGCTGATATTACGATTTTGAGAGAGTTTGGAATTGTAGCCGGCCTTAATGTGATGGCGACTTTTGTAGTAAGCCTGATTTTGATCCCAGGTGTTTTTTCGTGGATGCCTCCTCCTTCTGCCAAACATTTGAAACACCTTGATGTCAAAATTTTTGATCGCGTTCTTAGTACAGTAGATTTAATAGTTCACAGAAACAGGATTGTCATTTATACAATCACAATTTCAGTGGTAGTCTTTGCAGTCATTGGAATGTCTCGACTTCACTCGATTTCATTTATGGTGGACGATCTTCCGGCAGAAAGTGTGGTAAAGAAAGACCTTGTTTTCTTTGAAGAAAATTTTAGTGGTGTGATGCCCCTGGAGATTGTGATAAACACAGGTAAAAAAAGAGGGGTAATAGATGTAAAGAATCTCACCAAGATTGATGAATTCGAACAGTTTCTTGATGCGCAAAAAGATATTTCAAAACCAGTGTCGCTGGTTAGTTTCGTAAAGGCAGCCAAGCAGGCGTTTTATAATAATAATCCTGATCGGTACTCCCTGCCCGACAATCGTGAACGTGCATTTATACTTAGGTATATGAAGGGACAATCCGATAGTTCAGGATTGTTCAAATCATTTGTGGACGAAGACATGCAGACCATGCGCATATCCATGCAGGTGGCGGACGTAGGTTCGGATAAAATGGATTCTCTGGTAAATCAGGTTATTCAGCCAGAGATCGACAGGGTATTTGCAGATTCAGGAATGAAGGCAACCATTACCGGCACCACTCCCTTATTTATTAGGGGGAATAAATTTTTGATTGCCAATTTGCGGGGTAGCCTGTTGCTGGCTTTTGCACTTATTGCCATTACAATGGGGTTGTTGTTTGCCAATATGCGAATGATAGTGATTTCATTAATTCCCAACTTTATTCCTATGATGATTACTGCTGCCATTATGGGATATTTTAACATCCCACTGAAACCCAGTACGGTACTTATTTTCAGTATTACTTTTGGTATTTCAGTAGATTACTCTATTCATTTTTTGGCCAAGTACAGACAGGAACTACACGCTACAAGCTTTTTTGTACCTGTGGCCATTAGTAATTCTATTCTTGAAGTAGGGAAGAGTATGATTTACACCTCAATTGTACTATTCTGTGGGTTCATCATTTTTACATTCTCTTCTTTTGGTGGAACGATTGCACTTGGGGTACTCACATCTACCACATTGCTTATCTCTATGATAGCCAATTTGATTTTGTTGCCTTCTTTAATTATGACATTTGATCGCAGTAGTTATAAGAAAGGAGGGCGCGCCTTGATTGATGAATTTAACCCCGACTCTTTTCCAAAAACTGAAGATGATCTTGTGGACCTGAGTAAAATCAAAATTCAGGACAAGCATGGTGCAGACGAATAACAAGGAGTGTAAATTGAGAAGCTTAGAATTTTAAGGTAACCATGTCGGTACGATACAAAGAATACAAAGAACTGGATTTTGCTAAGATTGCTTCAGAGGTACTGGAGTTTTGGGAAGCTAATAAAATATTTGAAGAGTCGGTAAGCAACCGCGAGGGAAAGCCTTCATTCACTTTTTATGAAGGGCCTCCTTCAGCCAATGGTACACCGGGCATTCACCATGTGATGGCCCGCACGGTGAAAGATATTTTTTGTCGCTTTAAAACGTTTGATGGATACCAGGTAAAGAGAAAAGGAGGATGGGATACTCATGGCCTGCCGGTAGAATTGCAGGTAGAGAAGGAATTAGGCATTACCAAAGACGATATTGGCACTAAGATTTCTGTAGAAGATTATAATAGGAAGTGCCGCGAAACAGTGATGAAGTATAAGGATCAATGGGATGACCTTACTGTGAAGATGGGATACTGGGTAGACCTTGATCATCCTTATGTTACTTATGAAAAGGATTATATCGAGTCACTGTGGTGGTCGTTGAAGCAACTGTATGAAAAGGACTTGCTGTACAAAGGGTATAGCATCCAACCTTATTCGCCAGCGGCAGGAACCGGATTAAGTTCGCACGAGCTGAATTTGCCGGGGTGTTACAAAGATGTGAAGGATACTTCCGTTGTTGCACAGTTTAAAGTGAAGAGGGATGGGAAGTCAGAATTTTTGTTTAAAAGTGTAAGTGAAGATGGTATATATATATTAGCATGGACAACCACACCCTGGACTTTGCCATCTAACACTGCACTTGCAGTGGGTGAGAAGATAAGCTACGTTCAAGTCAATACCTACAATCAATATACCCACTTGCCAATATGTGTCGTGCTGGCCAAAGATTTGGTAAGTCGGATTTTCTCTGAAAAGAATAAAGATCTTAAACTGGACGATTATAAAGCGGGAAATAAAGCTATTCCGTTCGAAATTATAAATGAGTTTCAGGGATCAAACTTAGTCGGCATTCAATACGAACAATTGATGCCCTATTTGCAACCCTTCTATGATGCAGGCAAAGCATTTCAGATAGTGGCTGGTGATTTTGTAACTACAGAAGATGGGACAGGTGTTGTACACATCTCACCTACGTTCGGGGCCGATGACTTTAAAGTTGCTAAGCAAAATGGGATTCCTGCACTCACGCTAAAAGATATTGATGGCAGTGAACTTCCTACTGTAGATCGGAAAGGAAAGTTTGTGAAGGAGATAGGTGCCAGATTGCTGGAAGGTGTGAATAAGTACAAAATCAAAACACACAAGTCGCTAACAGAAAACGATTTTTACGTTAAAAACTATACCAATGAGGATGAATCTCATCCCGATTATAAAAACACGGATGTCATTATCTCTATCATTCTAAAGGAAGAGAATAAAGCTTTTAAAGTAGAGAAATACGAACACTCCTACCCACATTGCTGGCGTACGGATAAACCTGTTTTATACTATCCGTTGGATTCATGGTTTATAAGAACCACTGCTCTTAAAGGGCGTATGGTAGAACTTAACAAGACCATCAACTGGAAGCCTGCCTCAACCGGTACAGGCCGTTTTGGAAATTGGTTAGAGAATTTGGTGGATTGGAATTTATCTCGTTCTCGTTATTGGGGAACTCCGTTACCTATTTGGAGGACCAAAGATGGTAAAGAAGAAAAGTGTATTGGGTCTCTTGAGGAGTTAGGTAGTGAAATTACACATGCGGAAAAGTTTGGTATAAAGAATCCTGCTTATAAAGACCCATCATTTGATTTGCATCGACCTTATGTGGATGAGATCGTATTAGCTAGTGCGTCTGGTGAGCCTATGCAACGCGAAGCAGACTTGATTGATGTATGGTTTGATTCCGGAGCGATGCCCTATGCACAACTACACTATCCATTCCAAAACAAAGAGGTATTTGAAAAGAGCTTCCCTGCAGACTTTATTGCTGAAGGGGTAGATCAAACCCGTGGATGGTTCTTTACGCTCCACGCCATCGCTTCTATGCTTTTTGATAGTGTGGCATTTAAAAATGTAATCTCTAACGGACTTGTACTCGACAAGAGTGGAAACAAGATGTCAAAGAGTAAGGGGAATGTGGTCAACCCTTTTGTGATCATTGAGAAATATGGCCCGGATGTGGTGCGGTGGTACATGATCGAAAATGCACCTCCATGGGATAACTTGAAATTTGACGAAGAAGGGATTGTAGAGGTAAAGCGTAGGTTCTTCGGAACACTGCTGAATACTTATTCTTTCTTTGCCATGTATGCCAATATTGATGGGTTTGTGAAGGGAGAGAAAGAAAATGTGGCCTACGAGAAGCTAACTCCCCTGGACCGATGGATTATTTCAAAGTTGCAATCATTGGTAGCGGAGGTAACAGCTGCTTACAATGATTACGAACCCACCAAAGCAGCAAGGGCTGTCCAGGAGTTTGTGAATGACCATTTGTCCAACTGGTACGTGAGGTTAAATAGAAAAAGATTCTGGCAACCGACAGCAGGAGATAAGTTGGCAATGAATGAAGATAAGAAGGCAGCCTATGAAACATTACACGAATGTATCATGGTGATAGGACAGCTCATGGCGCCCATTGCACCTTTCTTTTCAGAATGGCTTTACAAAAACCTGACGGATAACATGAGAGCGGATGCAAAGGATAACAATTCGTCTTTGCGTCATCAATCCATTCATTTAACCGATTTAGTAAAATCAGCAATAAACAAGATTGATCGTGAGTTGGAGCTATCCATGGATTATGCGCAGCGCGTGAGTTCGCTGGTTCACTCCATTCGAAAAACCAACAAAATAAAAGTTAGGACTCCGCTCCAAAAAGTAATGTTGCCTGTGTTGGACAATCAGTTTGCATTGAGGGTGAAAACCGTGGAGGAGATTATTAAAGCAGAAGTAAATGTAAAGTCAATAGAGTACATAGATGATACTTCTGGTATTTTGGTAAAAAAGGTAAAACCCAATTTTGCTAAACTAGGGAAACAATATGGTCCCAAGATGAAAGAGGTGACTGAGGTGATTGGGGCATTTACTAAAGAAGATATTGCTGAAGTGGAAAAGGGGGGGCTATCAAAGAATGGTTTTGATTTTGTGCCAGAAGACGTGCTCATTAGCTCAGAAGATATTCCCGGTTGGGCCGTGGCTTCTGAAGGGGGCATCACAGTAGCGCTGGATATTACTATAACTGATGAGTTGAAGCAAGAAGGATTTGCCCGAGACTTTGTAAACAGAATACAAAATCTTCGGAAAGAAATGGGACTGGAAGTATTGGATAAAATTAAAATTGAAATAGAAACATCTCAAAATAGACAGGGAGAGTTTGTCGCTGAGGCACTTTCGCGGTTCAAAGAATACATTCGCACTGAAACCCAGGCATTGAGTTTGGAGTTAAAGAACAAAGTGACTGAGACGCAGGAGGTAGAGATAGATGAATTCATGATTAAAGTGAGGATAAGTGTTAAATGAGCGCGCGTAAGTATTATTTAATAGCCTTAGTGGTGATCTTAATTGATCAGACCAGCAAGCTGTTGGTTTACAATCACATGTATTTACATGAGGAGGTAAGTGTGATAGGAGAATGGTTCAAATTACACTATTTACTAAATCCCGGAATGGCCTTTGGCCTTCGCTGGAACAATGAATTTGGTAAGTTGGCACTTACTATTTTTCGAATAGGAGCAATGATAGGTATTGCGTATTACCTCTATCAGATGACGCTTAAAAAAGCACATACTGGTTTTTTGATAAGCATGGCTTTAATTTTAGGTGGCGCAGTAGGGAATGTTATTGACAGCACATTTTATGGTGTATTCTTAGGCAATCAACCCATAGGGTCCCGCACGCCTTGGTTTCATGGCCAGGTGATCGATATGTTATTCTTCCCGATTTTCGATTTTACGTGGCCGCAATGGATGCCAATGATGGGAGGTGAATATTTTTTGTTCTTTAGTCCAGTATTCAATATTGCCGACTCCTCGATATTTATTGGAGTAGCCACTATTCTTATTTGTCAGAAAAAATTCTTTAAGGAAAGCGAGTCTGAGAAAGGCGGTATTGATACAAACGAAACCAACAGCGAAGAGACCCTGTTAATCAAAGAGACAGATGAGGTCGTGGTAACTTCAGCTGAAAAAATAGAAGGAAAGACAGGGGCGCCAACAGACATCAATCCGTCCACCAGTGCATCATAACCAAATATGGCTGAACAATTAATAATAACAGGAACAAGCAAAGGCGAAAAATATAAAGAGCTGCTGCCGCAATTGGAAGCATTAATAGGAGGTGAGTCTGATTTAATTGCCAATCTGGCCAATATCTCAGCTGCACTTCGAGAGACCATGAATTTTTTTTGGGTCGGCTTTTATTTGGTGAAAGGCGATGAGTTAGTATTAGGGCCATTTCAGGGGCCTATTGCTTGTACTCGCATTCGAAAAGGAAAAGGAGTTTGTGGAACGGTTTGGCAAGAAAAGAAAGCACGTATTGTTCCGGATGTAAATGAATTTCCGGGCCACATTGCGTGCAGCACTGGTTCCAAATCAGAAATTGTATTGCCGGCATTGAAAAACAACGAAGTGGCAATGGTGTTGGATGTGGACAGTGATCAACTTAACGACTTTGACGAAGTGGATGCCCAATACCTTGAGCAGCTCATGAGAATCATTGAGCGTTCATTATAAAATAATCTAGATTAAGACCACATGAATGACTTGCATCATTTTTACACTACCCGTAAAAATGAATTTGCTAAAAAATGTGAGACATTAAAGCACTCTATTCAAAAGGTGGCATGGGCAAGGATGGGTGTCGCCTTGTTGTTTCTATATGTCGGCTACCTGGCGTTTTCAAATAGTAGCCTTTGGGTAGCAATCCTGCCCATTATAATACTTTTTATTTATTTGGTTTCATGGCATGGGAAACTTCAGGCTCAATATGAACTGCAACGCAATCTTGAAAAACTGAACCAGCTGGAGTTAAGCGTTCTTGACAATAGCTATTCTGAGTTTAATGATGGACAAATATTTGTAAATCCTCATCATGCTTATAGTTATGATTTGGACTTGTTTGGCCCTGGCTCGCTGTTTCAATTTTTGAACCGATGTGGAACATCCATCGGTGAAAAAAAATTGGCAGACGATTTGTTAAAAGCCCAACCAACAGCTGACTCAATTGCAAAAAGACAGGAGGCTGTTAATGTGTTGGCGCAAGATATTGAATTCCGTCAATGGTTTTGGGCACAGGGCCACTTGCTACATGATAGCAGGGTGGAGAACGAAGGTTTGTTCAGATGGCTGGAAGAAGGGGATGTAGTGTTTGGAAAGGTATTGTACAAAATACTGCTTGTGCTTTTTCCCGCTATTTCATTGGTGTTGATAGGACTCACCATTTATAACACCTCCTACTTTCCTTTGCTGTTCCTATTTGCTGGAGTGCAATGGATTTTTATTTCTTTCAAATCCAAAGAAGTGACTAAGGCAGAGGCGGCCTTATCACAGCATAAAATCTTGTTTGATAAGTATGCGCAGCTTTTGAATAGGGTTTCTGAGGCCAAATTCTTAGGCAGCCATTTGCTGGAAATTCAGAATGAGGCCAAGGATGCTTCAATCCGTATTAAGAAATTTTCACAGTTGGTGAATGCATTTGAAGCCAGGAAAAATGGAATTGCAAATATGTTTGGCAATAGCCTGTACCTCTATGATCTGCAATGCCTTTATCGGCTTGAAAAATGGAGATCGCTGAACAAAGAGATGGTAAAAGGTTGGTTCGATAAAATAGCAGAAGTAGATGCATTGAATTCTTTGGCTACATTCTATTTTAACAATCCTGACAATTGCTTTCCGGTACTGCATGATGCGCTCACCATTCAGGCGGAAGAAGTGGGACATCCATTGATAGGATCCGCAAGCCGTGTGAACAACTCTTTTTCAATCGGGCCTGAAAATATTATGTTGATCACCGGAGCCAATATGGCGGGTAAAAGTACTTTCCTTCGAACGGCAGGTGTTAATATGGTTTTAGCACTTTCCGGATCTTCTGTTTGTGCAAAGAGTTTTGTCTTTCCTCTCGTTTCACTGCATACCAGTATGCGTGCCACGGATTCACTGGTCGACCATCAATCCTATTTTTATGCAGAGCTGAGCAGGCTAAAGGGTATTATGGAAGAGGTGAGAAGCAATAAACCCATATTGGTTCTATTGGATGAAATTTTAAGAGGCACCAACTCTAAAGACAAGCAGGAGGGATCCATTGGTTTACTAAAGCAGTTTGTTTCTTATGATGTGCTGTTGATGCTGGCGTCTCACGATGTAGTGCTGGGCGAACTGGAGAAAACATTTCCTAAGGCCATTCGCAATTATTGCTTTGAAAGTGAGATTGACAATAACGAACTGACCTTTGATTACACCCTGCATAAGGGCGTTGCGAACAAAGCCAATGCCACCTTCCTCATGCAACAGATGGGGATACTTCCTAAAACAACCGATTAAACGCTTATTGGGGGCTCAGCCCTTATTTGCTATAAGGGCAGCCGTGGCAATTTTGAGGGACTATGATTTTTGTTAACTTTAGTTACCACAAAATCGAAACCCACAGCCCCATGAAAGCCCAACTATCCCGTAGAGATTGGTTTAAATCATCCCTCGCATTGACTGCCGGTCTTACCCTCAGTCCGATGTTTGTAGATAAACTTTTTGCCGGCCCGGTAAGTGCAGCAGAAAGATTTCAATGGGGAATTAACCCCTACTCAGCCAATGGAAACATAAGGTTGAATGCCAATGAAAATCCTTATGGTCCTTCTGAAAAAGTAAAGCAGGCGATTATCGAAAATATGCACGAGAGCAATCGGTATCCATTTCAGGCGCTGTCTGAATTGAAAAAAATGATTGCAGACAAGGAAGGAGTGGATACGGATCATATTCATATGGGAGCGGGTTCTGGTGAAATTTTATGTGAAGCTGGTGTAGCTTTTGGATTGGATAATGGAGAGATTCTGTCAGGCTTCCCTACGTTCACAGAAATGATGGACTATGCCAAAGTGTTTAATGCAAAATGGGACAAAGTAAACCTGAACGATAAACTGGAATTTGACTATGGAGCCATGGCTTCGCGGGTGAATTCAAAGACCAAGCTGGTTTTTATATGCAACCCCAACAATCCTACCGGAACCCTGGTGGATCCTTCCATCGTTTCTCCGTTTTGTCAAGATATATCAAAGAAAACTTTAGTGTATTCCGATGAGGCCTATCTTGAATTTTTGGAGCCTGAAATGCAAAAGAGAGTATCCAATATTGAGTTGGTAAAAAAAGGAATGAATGTAGTGGTGTCACGTACTTTTTCAAAGATACATGGACTTGCAGGACTTCGCATCGGGTACATCGTAGCCAAGCCTGATTTGATTAAAAAAATCTCTCAATATCAGATGGGGATTCCCATCAGCCAGCATGCCATTGCAGCGGCCAAGGCAAGCTTGGGAGACAATGAGTTTATGACGCTGAGCAGAACCAAGAACACGGAAGCAAGGGGGCACCTGGAAGGATACCTAAAGCAAAAGGGTTTTAGCTATGGAAAATCACACACTAATTTTATGTTTTTCCTAGCCCCAAAAGAAGGCAAGGCCATTCTTTCCGGAATGCAGCAAAAAAATATTTTGATGCGCATCTGGGATTATAAGAACAAAGAATGGTGCCGAGTGAGTATCGGTACACTGGATGAGATGAAGCAATTCACCCAGGCCTTTGATGAGGTGATTGCTTAAAGACTCAGGATGAGGTGAGTGAGGTTTAAAAAGTGTACCATGCGTATAGTGCACCGCTAAAGGCTTTCCTGCTTACAGAAGAACGGTTTTTAGAATAAGGATATCATATATGCGCAAAAAATCCAATTGTTGGTGCTAATTTTTTAAAATGAGATTCTTCGATTTTTTAAAAGAAAAAGAAGCAGCCGATTACTTTGGTAAGGTAATCAGTGTCACCCTAGACAATATAAACTGGAAGGATTTACCTAATTGTAAAAGGGGCGACTATGTAAAACTTTGGACAAAACCAGAAATGGACAAAGTAATAATCTACGCGCCAAATTCAGTCGGGGGTTCAGGACAATTAGGAACTATACCGAGTAAATATACTCAAATCATCAAAGCACATATTCTAGGACAAAAGGATTGTGGGCTTTCCGGACCTTCGACTAATAATTATTGCGCTTCAATAATTGATCTTTCTGGTTCGTGTTGCACAATCGGAATCAAGCTATACTCAGCTAAAGAACATGAGCAAATTATTCTAGACATAGTTCAACGTGACAGAGCTGCGACAAAAAAGAAACTGGAGAAGAAATATAAAATGACCAAGCCTGTAGAAATTAAGTTTGATTTGAAAAGAACGGAAGTGATTGACTTCGAGAAAATGAAACTTAAGATTTTTGAAAAGGAATTTTACACTGACTATCCATATGACTATAAATTACAATTAATCGATGAGACGACTAGCGGAGTCATCGCTGAAACGTTTTCACAAAAGGACAAGATATTTAGGGTTGTAAAAGCACACTACAACGGACAAAAACTGAGCATAGCAAAAATTGAAAAGGAAGGGAACTATTTGAAAGCAATTGTGAGTGGTGAATAAAAGTACCAGCACCAGCAACAATTAAGCCTCGCTAAGAATCACTCGGAGAGGACTCTGATTCTGAGCTTTAAAAATGGAGTTTTTGAATGGAACAATGACTTGACAAAAAAGATGGAATAAGTTCAGGGTCTATTTCAGATAACTCGTAATAGGAGTAGAAAGTGTAGCACTTTGAAGTTTGCCCGCGCCCTTGTTGGAGTTCTTCATCAACATACAAACCGAAATAAATAACAATTCACTATTTTTTTTCGAACGAGATCGAGAACACGAAAAGTATTATATTGGTCGGTTTACATAAGGTTACCACCCCATAAATTGGCGTTAATGGTTATCGTAAGAAAACACTCAAATAAAATGATCACTAAAAATGATAGAAACAGAGCGACTTATTTTGAAGCCATTAACCTACGACCAACTTATAAAGTATATTAATGCGAACAATTCTTTAGAAACTGAATTAGCGCTAAAGGAAACATCAAGGATGATTTCCCCAGAACTCAAAGAGGCCTTGGAGGAAACGATTTTGCCCAACGTAGCAAACGCTAATAAAGATTATTTATATCATACTCTTTGGACTGTAATTTCAAAAGATACCAACCAAATGGTGGGCGACATTTGCATTGTAGGAGAGCCTAATGCAAGTGGAGAAATTGAAATTGGTTACGGTACTTATGGCGAGTTTCAGAAAAGGGGGTTTATGACAGAAGCCGTTGGGGGAATGATTAGTTGGGCAAAGTCTCAACCAAAAGTTTTTGCGATAATAGCCTCTACCGAGAAAGAGAATACTGCTTCTTTTAGAATTTTAATGAAGAATAATTTTGTTAAAGTTGAAGAGACGCCAACATTATTCAATTGGAAATTAAAAATAAAGTAATTAGCAACAGTCATTATAAGTTTATGGCCAAATAATCTTATACGAAATACAAAGGACACAAAGTCATAAGAGATTATTAGAAAATGCCCACACTCGCCCCCTTGTTAATGTTCTTCACTAATACTCAAACCGAATTGAAGAACTCTTCAGACAAACTCGGCATCTCATGTCGAAGAAAGATTCTTCGCCAAGGATTTTCCAAGACTTGAATGGAAACACAAAAAGAGCTACTTTGGTATTCACTTATGTGGGATGACAGTCATCACATACATAAGGGTTCACTACCATTGAAGTAAATGAAATATTTAAAGGGAAAAACTGTATTAATTACAGGTGGAGCCTCTGGTATCGGTAAAATAATGGCTCGTTTAATGCTAGAACGGGAAGCCAAAGTGATAATATGGGATATTAGTCAAACAAATATTGACGAAGCGCTTTCCGAATTGTCGGGCGAAGGAGATGTTTTTAGTTTTAATATTGATGTGTCCAATGTGGAGCAAATACAAGCGACTGCTAAAAGAGTAAAGCAGGAGATAGGTGTGGTTGATGTGTTGATAAATAATGCTGGCATAGTGGCAGGTAAGTTCTTCAATGAACACTCGGTGGCAGAGATTGCAAAAACAATGGAAGTTAACGCAATTGGACCTATGTATGTCACGAGAGAGCTTTTGGGAGATATGTTAAATCAAAACGCTGGGCATATATGCAACATTGCCTCTTCAGGGGGGTTAATTTCAAATCCCAAAATGTCGGTATATGCTTCAAGCAAATGGTCGGTAATTGGTTGGTCTGATAGTTTGCGCTTGGAAATGAAACAAATGAACAAGAACGTAAATGTTACCACAATAATGCCCTATTACATCCATACGGGTATGTTTGAGGGAGTAAAGTCAAAGATCCCAATTCTCGATCCGGAGTCAGCAGCACTTACAATTGTAAAAGCCATTGAAAAAAATAAAAAAATGGTAACTATTCCTAGTTATATCTATCGGCTTACCCGATTGGCCCAGGCAATACTACCCCTAACCGTTTTCGATTGGTTCGCGGGTAACGTGCTAGGGATTTATAAAACAATGGAGCATTTTGTGGGACGCAAAAAATAGAATTTTTATTAATGGTCTTTGGTTATATGGCATACAATACTTTGATTACTTAGCCTACAGTTTTTATAGGAAGAACTTTCGCAAAATAAAAAAATGATACACGATAGATTTAATCCTTGGCACAATGTATCACCCGGTAATAAACTGCCTGACGTGGTAAACGGAATAATTGAAATTCCCAAAGGGACACGGGCGAAATACGAACTGGATAAGGAAAGCGGTTTATTACGATTGGATAGGGTTTTATATTCCTCCGTCTATTATCCCGCCAATTATGGTTTTATTCCCCAAACCTATTGTGACGACAAAGACCCGTTGGACATTTTGATTTTGACACAAATTGATATTGTTCCTTTATGTATCGTTCCTGCAAAAGTGATAGGTGTAATGCGAATGCTTGACAATGGAGAAGCAGACGATAAAATAATTTCTGTTGCGGAAGGAGACCCAAGCGTCAGCCACATAAATGATATTTCAGAATTACCGCAACACTTCATTTCGGAGTTACGCAACTTTTTCGAAGACTATAAAAAATTGGAAAAGAAAACAGTTGTAGTGGAGGAATTTTTTAATAGAGAGACAGCTATTGAAATTTTACAAGACAGCTTTAAAATGTATAAGAACCATTTTGCTAGAGGATGAGAGGGGAAGCATACAACAACTGTTTGTTGAATCTTAAATGCCGAAGTGAATTTTATAAAGAGATGCAATGCCGATTTTGACTAAAATAACTGACCTGCTTTACCGAAAACAGAAGGTAGTTGAGGTTGTAATAATTTTTCTCTTTTTTTCTTTGGTCGCATTTAGGTTTACTACTAAAACCGTAGAGCTATTTTGGAGCAACTACCCTTCTGTTGCCATTGTAGCGGCAATTACCACTGCTTTATTGGCGATAATTTGGATTAGAATTGAAAAACAAAAAATGGAATTACTTATCCATGGCCTTCAAAAAAAGAATGCAGAAAAGGGGTGCACAATAGAAGGCAAGCTACTTGAGTTAAGCTCGCGGCAGCGAGAAGTTTTTGATTTGATAGTTAGCGGCAAATCCAATAAGGAAATAACTGCGGAACTCCATATTGAATTAAGTACCCTTAAAACCCATATTAACCAGGTTTACAAAATACTTGGTATTAGAAACCGCAAGGAAACAAGGAATTTCGGAAATGGAATTGATTCCAGTCAATAGATCCTTTTTCAACCCCACAATCAACCTTTTCTCAACCCCTTTTTTGTTTTAGTTAGTTCTGGTGCGTCATACTTTTGCTTCGGAAATTAAATAATTGTCCATCTAAAACTTAGAAAAATGAAAACGAAAAACTTATTTATGAGTGCCACACTCATGTGCGGATTATTAATTTTTGCATTCGCTTTTGACAACGAAGGAACAAAATGGTTATGGTCAGAGACTAAACCTGTTGCAATTGTATTGGGAATGGCAGCAGTAATTCTTGGGATATTGTACTAACCCCCTAATAGACTGGACAGGAATCTGAAAACAGATTTATAACAGTTAAATTAGGGAAATATGCCAAGAGGAAAAAGATCATTCACACCAGAAGAGCGATTAAGCCTTCTTCAGGAAGCCGAACGAGAAGGGTACATGGAAACATGTCGTAAGTATCAGCTATCACCTGCATTATTATCAAAATGGAAGCAACGGTATCTGGCTAAAGGAGCAGAAGGACTCAAGCCTGCTTATAAGCGTATAGATCCAGAAGTTCGGGCGCTTGAAGAGGAGAACGAGCGTTTGAAGCGTATCATTGCCAGACAAGCGTTAGAGCTTGAGGTGAAAGGTGAACTTCTAAAAAAAACTCCTATCCAACCCAGGAGAAAGTGATGATAACAAAACGATTTTCAGGTCGAGCATCTGTACAGCAGCTTTCGAGTTGGCTACAATTACCACGAAGTACATTTTATTATAAACCTCACTCTGGACAACGTGGTAAGAAGCCCAGTACGCATACGTTTTATAACGGATCATTGGTAGCCAATGAGGAAGTTGTTGAAAAGATAAAGGTATTGATCAGCGGACCCTACAATGCATATGGATACCAATCCATCCATGATGATTTGCGTGAGTTGGGTTATTTGATCAATCACAAGAAGACCTATCGATTAATGGATGATTATAAACTTCTGTTAGGGAAAGTGATTCGTACTAGTGGCAAGCGCACTTGGGTTCAGTATAGAAAAATACAAGCCACTAAGCCAATGGAATATCTTTGCTTAGACATCAAGTATGTTTGGGTGCATGGTGAAGGAAGATGGTATTATCTGCTCTCCATCATGGATGTATTTAGTCGTAAGATTCTGCATTGGATTTTCCAGAAGAGTGTTCGTCAAATCGATGTCATCAATATGTTTCGTTGGTTACATGCGGTTTATAATCTGAAGGGTGTAATCATCAGAAATGATAATGGGTCGCAGTTTCTGGCCAATCAGGTTCGAAGCTTTCTTGTTCAACTTGAAGCTAAGCAGGAATTTACCCACATAGCAACACCAGAAGAAAATGCATACATCGAAGCATTTCACAGTATTCTTCAGCGTGAACTTATCGAACGTTTTGAGTTTAGTAGTTTCTACGAAGCAAAGCAGCATATCAAGAATTACATGCAGTGGTACAATTTTGAGAGAAAGCATCGAAGGCTCGGACGAATAACTCCACAGCAAAAATGGAAAGAAGGTCTTTCCTGTTCAACTGATAAGCAGCGCGACAAGGTGGATGTGGAAGAAATGTCAAGGCCGAATGATTCCTTAAAAAATCAAACACAAAATCATTCGCTCGCTACCAGCCTTGACATTCCTGGAGCAGACACCTACTTTTGCTTAACAGCTGAACCGGAAAACCGACAAGTACTACATATTTTAAACAAGGATTCCGTCCAACTTATAGGGGGTTAGTACAATATTTTGGTTTAAGTCCGCCCGGAAATTGGAAGTTGAAAGTCAAAAATAGAATATCGGGTAACAAATGTTATAACAGACTTGGCAACAAGACTAGCAATTCTTCTATGTTGAACTTATCCTCTCTTTGCGAGGCGATACACATCATAGCAGGGCCTGAGAAATGGCAGTGAACTATGACTGGTTATGAATTTAGAATACTGATTTGAGCGGTTGGCCTGAAAGAGATGCAGACACTGCTGAGGAGCAGCCTTTCAAGTCAGGCTTCACCGACTGAATTGTAAAGCCCCGTTCCGATGGCTATCAGAACGGGGCTTTTTCTTGGGCATTCTTAAGAGTCGAGATGCTTGAACGAGCCTCTATCTACTGAAAGTTAATATCTGTTGCTGCTATAGTTACTGCAAAAGCTACGCATTCACGGGAGAAGGTTGAAGTTGACCTACCATAGAATCCTTTTGACCAAGGTCTTTTAGAATTTTATAATGGCCGATCATGGCATCTCTGAATCTCCTGTTTGATTTGTAGGGGTGACCAAATTCTTCAGCAGTCTGCTTTACTATTTCAGATAATTTTCTGTAGTGAACGTGACACACATTTGAAAACAAGTGATGCTCTACTTGGAAGTTCAAGCCACCGACATACCATGAAAGTATTCTATTGTTTTGCGCAAAGTTGGTAGTAGTGTGTAGCTGGTGAATTGCCCAGGTGTTATAGATATGGCCTTTTTCATCAGGCAATGGATATTCAGTTCCATCCACCACATGGGCGGGTTGAAATATAACCGCCAAAATAAATCCGGATACGTAATGCATGGTAAAAAAACCAAGTAATATTTGCCACCATGCGAAGGGCAGTACTAGCAATGGAATTCCGATTATGTAGGCATAATAGAATATTTTTGAAAAGATAAGAATGCTCCATTCTTTCCAAATGTTGGCTCTTTGCTTCTTCACCATTCCATCTTTATCATACTTGGCCAAGCGTCCGTAATCTTTAAAGACAATCCAAACGAATGAAAGAAGCCCGTAAAACAGCCAAGCATAAATATATTGAAAACGATGAAAGGGTTTCCATTCGGTGTGGGGTGAGAAACGGAGTACACCTCTGGGTGTAATATCTTCATCTACTCCTTCAATGTTGGTGAAGGTGTGGTGTAATACATTGTGTTGTACTTTCCAGTTGAAGGCATTTCCGCCAACTAAGTTCAATGAATACCCAAGAAAGTTATTAAGCCAGAGTTTTTTTGAGTAAGCGCCATGGTTGGCATCATGCATTACAGACATGCCAATTCCAGCTAGCCCTATACCCATAACAGCATTGAGTAAGTAGAAGCCTAAGGTGTTATAATAATTACTGCTTATGATTAATGCATATGGAACAAAGTATAATGCGAACATGGCAACGGTTTTCAACACCATTGCAGCATTTGCATTACGGCTTATATTTCTTGATTTAAAATATTCGTTTACTCTTTGATTGAGGGTAGTGAAAAAATCGTGTTGCTTCGAAACAAATTTGACAGTTTGGCTCATGCGTATTTAAGTATTTAGAAAACTGGACATCACAAGAAATGATAACCATGTGATGGCCATAGGTTTATAGCTTACAAAGGTAATGATTTTGAACTCCAAAAATACAAGTTGAGTCTAGAACTTTGGGCTTAAGCACTTTGGAAACAGGGTGCTTATTATGGAAGGTCACTATAACCTATTAAAGGTTATTATAGTTCTGCCAACACGGTTCTTCCACCTTTAGTGATATCACCAACTTTAACATTGATTTTAGCATCAATTGGAAGAAATATATCTACTCTGGAGCCGAACTTGATGAATCCAAATTCTTGTCCTTGCTCCAGTTCCTGACCTTCTGTCACATAGCATTTAATTCTTCTGGCCACCGCCCCTGCAATTTGTCTAAATAACACTTCAGTGCCATTTTTCATTTTAGCGACCACGGTGGTCCTTTCGTTCTCAGTACTGGACTTAGGGTGCCAGGCGACCAAATATTTACCAGGATGGTATTTGTAATAACTGATTGTGCCTCCCACGGGCATCCGATTCACATGCACATTCACAGGTGACATGAATATCGAAATTTGCTTTCTTCGCTCCTTTAGGTATTCAGTCTCTTCTGTTTCTTCAATCACTACTACCTTTCCGTCAGCAGGAGCCAACACTTGATTTTCGTTTTGTACAATCTTAAAACTGGGACTACGAAAGAATTGCAATACGAGCAGAAAGAGAACTCCGCTTCCTATTAAAATCAGTAGACGCGCGGTTTCTGCGTTATGTAAATAGCTTGAAGCTGCAATATTGATCAGTCCAAAAAAGACCAGAAGAAAGAAAAGGAGGGTACGCCCTTCTTTGTGAATTGTCATGATAATTACGCTGCGTTTTTCAAAGATTAACTTAGGCCATTCTCAAATCAATGAAAACGGCCTAAGTATCAATGATAGTAGTTTTTATTTAAAATCCTCCGCGGTACTTATAGGTTTTGGCCACTTTATCAATGGCCACCATATAAGCGGCAATACGCAAAGGCACTTTATAATCTTGAGCAGTTTTATAAACATTATCGAATGCATCTTTCATAATGCGATCCGACCTTCTGTTGACACGCTCGGCAGTCCATTTGTAGCCCAGTCGATTCTGAACCCATTCAAAATAAGAAACTGTAACCCCCCCCGCGTTGGATAGGATATCAGGAGTTACCGTGATTCCTTTTGAATTAATAATACTATCGGCTTTGGATGATGTTGGGCCGTTGGCACCTTCTACAATTAATTTAGCTTGAATTTTATCTGCATTACTGCTGGTAATAACATCTTCTGTGGCTGCTGGTACAAGCAGGTCTACTGGTAGCGTAAGAATTTCTTCCCCAGGCATGCTCTCGGCCCCCTTAAACCCTTCCAATGAGCCTTTATTTTCGTCTCTGTATTTTACTGCGGCTTCAATGTCAACACCATTTTCATTGTGATAGGCACCATATAAATCGCTGATCGCAACAACCTTAAGACCACGTTCAGCTAATAATCGGGCCGCCCATGAACCTACGTTACCAAATCCCTGAACAGCACATGTGGCGTTATAAGGGTTGATTTTCAGTTTTTGCATGGCAGACATTGCAGTCACCATTACTCCGCGTCCTGTGGCTTCTGTTCTCCCCAAAGAACCACCAAGCACGATTGGCTTTCCTGTTACTACAGCATTTACAGTCATGCCCTGTGTACGAGAATATTCGTCCATTAACCAGGCCATTTCTCTGGGGCCGGTACCCATGTCAGGAGCAGGAATATCTTTATCTGGACCGAAAATATCGATCATAGAAAGCGTATAAGACCTCATTAGGCGCTCAATCTCACCCGCAGACATTTCTCTTGGATTACAGCAAACACCTCCTTTGGCACCTCCATAAGGGATGTCAACTACTGCACATTTCCAGGTCATCCAGGCAGCTAAGGCCTTAACTTCATCCAAATTCACATGCATATCGAAGCGAATGCCCCCTTTAGAGGGTCCTAAGATGGTTGAGTGAATCACTCGATAGCCCTCAAAGACCCGAATGCGTCCATCATCCATCGTGATGGGCAGTGAGACGATCGCCTGACGCGCAGGTGATTTGAGTACATTATATATTTGTTCATCAAGTCCCAGAATTTGTGATGCGGTTTGAAAGCGGGACATCATCGCTTCAAACGGGTTCTCCTTGTCCATTAATGGAGCGGGTTCAATGTATGCCATGAGGATTTTTCGTTTTTATAAATTTTTATGCCTTAAAACGAATGCAAAGATATAGAAATAAATACATGCAAGAATTGAAAAAAGCATCAAATGATTGGTGTAGTACTTTAGCCTTTGAAATAGTAGAAATCATGGTTTGTAGTGAGGGGAAAAAGGCCAATTTTATAGGTAAAATGTCAGCATTTTGAACATTTCTTATCAAAACGGAGAAGCCCATCAAACTGGGATTCTGCAATGGAAAATTCTATTTCAGTATCAGTTTATGACGCTTTGATCATGATCTAGTAACTGCCTGTCTTTTGGATTGGTAAATGGGGGAAATACAAACGCTGACGATAGCTGACTGACTAAAAGATCTCCAAAAAAGCTACGATAAAAGGGACAGAAATTAATAACCCATCAAAGCGATCCAGAAAGCCTCCGTGACCGGGCAAGCTGGCACCTGAATCTTTAATTTCTATACTTCTTTTAAGAAGAGATTCAATGAGGTCGCCATAGATGCCTCCAATGATAATAATGATACAGATAGTGATCCATTGCCACTGCTCAAGCGAGTGGAAATAATATGCAATACCAATTGTGAAAATGACCGCCAATATTGCTCCTCCAACCGCCCCTTCCCATGATTTTTTTGGGGAGATACGCTCAAATAATTTTCTTTTTCCGAACAGGGTGCCGGCAAAATAGGCCCCGGTATCACTGGCCCAAAGGATAAAGAGGCAGCCAAAAATGATTTCAAAATTGTAAGAACCATTTTCATATGCGGCAGTATTGAGCAGTGCAAAGGGTGTGGCTACATAGAATAAGCCGAGTATCATGTAGGCAATATTTGTGAAAGGTTTGCGCTCAAACTTTTTATACAACTTAATCAGGTACACAAATGAAACGATAGGGAATATCAAAAAATAATAGCGGTAGGATATGTCTCCTTTTTCGATAAAGAACGAGAGTGAGAAAATGAGCATTCCGCAAATTGTCCCAAATGTTTTTTGGGGTAACATGCCATCCAAACCCGACACGTGGTAAAATTCGATGAGCGTGCAAAGGCAAAGAATAAAAAAGACAGCGAAGTAAGTCCACTCGCTAAAAACGACTCCAAAGATGACGACAGCTGCTCCCAAAAAGGCAGTAATGAGTCGCTGCGTAAGATTATTGTACTTTTTTAAGCCTGATGTCACGGAACAAAGCTGTTATTTTCTCTGTGAAATTTTTTTAGATAAAGAAGTAATCCAAACGTGATAATAGTAAAAATGGCTACAAGAAATAGTGACGCAGATTCTCCTGACTCTAGATCAATAGAAATAATGCCTAGCTGATACAAATATACCATGAGTACTGAAAAGCCGTTGTTTACAAAATGAGCCAACATAGGAATTAGAATATTACCAGACCAATAATACAGGTATCCGAACAGTACGCCAAGTAACATCCGGGGAACGAATCCAAAAAATTGCATATGTATCGCACTAAACATAATGGCTGAGATCCAGATGGCAGCATGAATATTCCCGGTTGCCCTTTGTAGTTCTGGCTGAAGCATTCCGCGAAATACCAATTCCTCTCCAATTCCTGGTAAAATGGCAATGACAAAAAAAGCGAGTACGAAGTGACCAAAAGTGTCGAACTGGGTTAAATAGGTAGTGAGTCCAGCGGCAATGTCCTCTTTTTCACGGGCCCACGATTCAAAACCTTTGAGGAAATCGGGCATGGATAAGTTGGAATTCCATTCAATAAAAAAAGTGTTGGGAATCATAAATAGAATCACAACCAGGGTAGTAATAATGATACTTTGTAAGTAAACCGGTTTGTTTTTAAAAAGAATGAGTGGATTCTTCTTTTCAATCCCTCTGATGTACAACGCAGGGATCAATATTAACCCGAAGAAGGTGGCGCTACCCTGTATGATAAAAAGGGGAATCCTCAATTCGGAATGAGCGATTGGGTTGGCGAGTTTTGATTGGAAACTTAGCAGGTCGCCTTCTATAAATGGAATGGAAAGCATAAAACCAATCATCGGCCCAATGATCACAAAGCCAAGCATAGCAGTAAGAAAAATGAATATGATAGAAAGCCACGCTGGCCTTTGATGCCCAATTAGTTCACTGCTCATATCAAATCAAAAGTCTTAAAAATCCATTAAATTTGTCCGCCCAAAAAGGCAATTAAGCACGAATATGGCGAAAATTGGTAACATAGCGTTAGGTGACTTTCCACTTCTGCTCGCACCTATGGAAGATGTGAGTGATCCTCCGTTTCGGGCTGTGTGCAAGGAAGGGGGTGCCGATCTGATGTATACCGAATTTATTTCTTCAGAGGGCCTGATTCGTGATGCGGCAAAGAGCCGGAAGAAACTGGATATTTTTGAATATGAACGCCCCGTTGGTATTCAGCTCTTTGGCGGAGATGTGGGTAACATGGTGCAATCTGCAGAGATTGCTACAGCAGCAAACCCTGACCTAATTGATATAAATTATGGTTGTCCGGTGAAGGCCGTGGCATGCAGAGGAGCAGGTGCTGCATTGCTTCAGGATATACCGAAGATGGTGAAGATGACGGAAGCCATTGTAAAATGTACCCACTTGCCGGTGACTGTTAAAACGAGACTGGGTTGGGATGATAACACCAAAAATGTAATGGAGGTAGCGGAGCGCCTGCAAGATATAGGCATCCAGGCCCTCAGTGTGCATGGCCGCACACGGGTGCAGATGTACAAGGGAGTGGCTGATTGGTCGTTGATTCGTGATATAAAAAATAACCCGAGGATAACGATCCCTATCTTCGGTAACGGAGATATTGACTCGCCTGAAAAGGCATTGGAGTATAAAAACAAGTATGGCGTGGATGGCATCATGATTGGAAGGGCCTCTATTGGAAATCCATGGGTGTTCTCACAGGTAAAGCATTTTATTAAAACGGGAGAACATCTTGCTCAACCCGGCATTGAAGAACGGGTCGCGGTAGTGAAAAGACATCTGAATTTTTCTATTCGATGGAAAGGGGAGCGACTAGGGATTTTGGAAATGAGGCGTCACTATTCAAATTACTTCAGGGGCACCCCTAACTTTAAACCCATTCGCGCAAAGCTGGTAGAATCCCTCTCTTTGGATGAGATCTATTCCATTCTGGATGACGTGGTCGTGACCTACGTGCAAGAGCTTGCAATCGCTTAATATTTTATAGCAAGTTTTTGTATTTGAATTTGCTGTGGATTTTCAATATTTGCAGGCCGCGATACCATGACGGAAACAAAGAACTTCACATCTATTATTTTATTAATAATACTTGCCCTCATTTGGGGTACTTCATTCATTTTAATAAAAAAGGGATTGGTATCATTTTCGGCAGGAGAGGTAGGGTCGCTTCGTGTGGCGTTCGCAGCCATTTTTGTATTACCAATTGCATTGACCAAACTAAAAGGACTTACTTCTACCGACTATGGCAAGCTTTTGTTATCGGGCATGATAGGCATTTTCATTCCTTCCTTTCTTTTTTCATTTGCAGAAACAAAAATTGACAGCTCCATTGCTGGGGTGATGAATAGCCTCACTCCAATTTGGACGATGATTATAGGGGCTGTGTTTTTTTCTCAAAGATTCAGGGGGCTAGCCATCGTAGGCATTTTGATTGGATTTGGAGGAACGTTAATACTTATCATGGCCAACGCGGAAAACACCCTGGGAAGCATCAGTGGATATTCTTTGCTTTTGGTGTTGGCTACGCTTTTGTATGGATCGAATCTGAACTTGATTAAGTTTAAAATACCCCATCTGCGCTCCCTTACCATTACCACAGTGTCGGTGATGTTGCTTGGCCCCTTTGCTCTGATTTATCTTTTGGGCTTTACTGAATTCTTACCCAAGCTTTTATCTGTGGATGGTGCATGGAAATCATTTGGGTACGTAGCTATTTTGGGATTGATGAGTACGGCAGTTGCTACCGTTCTTTTTAATAAGCTGATAAAAACAACATCCCCTTTATTTTCCAGTTCTGTCACCTACTTTATACCCATCGTAGCGGTGATGTGGGGCGTACTTGACGGTGAGCGTCTATATCTGGGCCACTATATCGGTATGATCACCATTGTGGGGGGTGTGTATCTGGCGAATCGCAAAAAATAGACCCTTCTGATATTAAACACAAGGGTCTTAGATCGATGGCAATATTTATCCTAAAGCCTCTACTGACTTTATTTCCCCAGGCATCAAATTTTTGAAAAGATTTTCAATACCCGCTTTTAGGGTGATGGTAGAAGAAGGACAACCACTGCACGAACCCTGAAGTGTCACCGTCACCACTCCGTCTATAAATGAATGAAATGAAATGGCGCCTCCATCTTGTTCTACAGCAGGTTTAATGTACTCATCAAGGATGCTTTTGATTTTCTGTACGATTTCAGAATCTTCAGTTATTTCTTCAACCTCAGGAGCCTTACTATCAAGAATGAGTTTACCCTCTTCCAGAAATTTTTTAATATGCTTTTTGATGGTATCCTGTACCTCAATCCACATCACGCCTTCGTTCTTGGTTACGGTCACGAAGTTGCTCATATAAAATACCCTGTTCACAAAAGGATACTGAAATAGCTCCAGGGCAAGAGGCGCCTCTTTTGCACTTTCAGGATTTGGGAAGTCAAAACTCATCCCATCAGGAACCAAAACCTCGTTTAATACAAATTTGAGTGAATTGGGGTTTGGGTTTGATTCAAGGTATATGTGAATGCTTTTTTCGGCCTGTCTTAACATCAGTATATCGTATTTTATGGATCAACAAAAGTAATGAATAATAGTTCGAGATGAGCCTATTTAACACATATAGCCGTTAAAATCCAACATTTGCCACGCTACCAATTTGTGCCCGTCCGCATTCTTGTACTGCCAACTTTTCCTATATTTCAGGCTTGTACCAAATTTAAAAAACCCCCTCCCCTTGAATACACGTAAGCTTCTACTCTTGATTCTGCTGCTTTTCACAGTGGCAGTGGTCATGCATTTTCTGACGTACTTTGGCCTTATATCAATATCTGATAAAATTTTATTAATAGTAAGATGGATAACCATCGGTCTTCTTGGCTATTACGGCATTCGTAAAAAATCACTTACCACATGGATATTTATCAGTATGGTGGTAGGGATAGAGATGGGTTTTAGTTTTCCCGAACTTTCGATGAAGCTTAACGTCTTAAGTGGAATATTCCTTCGGTTGGTTAAGACTATAATCGCTCCTTTGATTTTTGCGACACTCGTTGTTGGAATTGCAGCGCACTCGAACCTGAAGCAGGTGGGTCGTATGGGACTTAAGTCTATTTTATACTTCGAAGCGGTAACCACCCTTGCGTTATTTATTGGTCTGGCAGCCATCAATTTTACCGAGGCCGGCAAAGGGGTAAATATGGAAGCCAAGCAAGCGCAGGTGGATCGCGCCAACGATTTACTACTACAAAAACAAGAAAGTCATAATTTCATTCTCAATATTTTTCCTGAAAACATTGCAAAGTCAATTGCTGAAAATCATGTTTTGCAAGTGGTGGTCTTCAGTATTTTGTTTGCCATAGCACTGGCACAGTTAAGTGAAAGTAAGAAAGCGCCCATGATGCACTTTACCGAAAGCTTAGCGGAGGTCATGTTTAAATTTACAGATATCGTCATGTACTTTGCGCCTTTCGCAGTGGCGGGGGCATTGGCATATACCATTGCTAATATGGGATTTGGTGTACTTACGGGTTTACTTAAGCTGGTAGGAACATTATACATGGCTTTGATTGCCTTCATTCTCCTCGTACTTGTTCCCATTGGACTTATTGTAAAACTAAATTTCAGGCTTTTTATTCGTGCCATTTCAGAGCCTGTCTCTATTGCATTTGCTACTTCTACCAGTGAGGCGGCACTGCCAAAGGCAATGGAGAATCTGGAGAAAATGGGAATACCCAGAAAAGTAGTCGCATTTGTGTTGCCTACCGGTTATAGTTTTAATTTGGATGGCAGCACCTTGTATCTTTCACTGGCTTCTGTTTTTATTGCACAAGTATCCGGTGTGGAATTAACATTTATCCAGCAACTGGAAATGGTACTCATCTTAATGCTCACCAGCAAAGGTGTGGCCGGAGTACGGGGGGCTTCTTTTCTGATTTTAGTTACTACAGTAGCCTCTCTGGGACTTGACCCTGAAAAAGCATTTGCTATTTTGGCTGTTGATGCCATCATGGACATGGGCAGAACTAGCCTCAACGTGATCGGCAATTGCCTCGCAACAGTTGTTGTGGCGAAATGGGAAAATGAATACGTAGAGCCTATAGGTGAAGTTAACTTTAACTAATCACCTGACTTGTATCAATATCTTTTATTTCCCCAAGTTCAGACTCGTCTTTGATTTCACCTTCTGAACTGGCTATTATAGCTGCAACGGCACTGTCTCCAGTTATATTGACAGCAGTGCGCAGCATGTCAAGCGGCCTGTCCACGGCAAGAATAAGTGCAAGTCCTGCTGGATCTAGGCCTACTGATTCCAATACAATGATCAACATAATTATGCCGGCACCAGGAACAGCGGCAGCGCCAATGGAAGCCAACACGGCCGTCATTAAAATGGTGAGCTGCTGCCCCAGTGAAAGATCAATGCCAAAAGCCTGTGCAATAAAAACGGCAGAGACTGCCTGGTGAATACTAGTACCATCCATATTGATGGTGGCGCCCAGGGGCAGGACAAAACTTGAAACCTCTTCTGAGATACCCAGGTTTTTTTCTGCGCAATCCATAGTGACCGGTAAAGTGGCCGCACTGGAACTTGTAGAGAACCCAAGAATTTGAGCAGGTAAAATTGCTTTTATAAAACGTGAATATTTCACCTTGGTCATCGCTTTAAGCAACAAAGGGTAGGTGATAAACATCATTATGGCCAATCCCAACACCACATTGAGACTGTACACACTTAGTGCCTGGAACAACTCCAAATCGATTGTTAAACTGGCGAGCAATGCAAAAACGCCAATAGGTGCATACCGCATAATAATGTCTACAATGGCCAGGATCACGTGGTTGGCTCCATCAAAGAAGTTTTTTACCGGAGCCACTTTTTCTTTGGGGGATAGAATCATTGCCACACCAAATAGAATGGCAAAGAAAATCACCTGAAGCATGTTGGTGTTATCCGAAAAAGAGTGGAATAAATTGTCAGGAACAATATCAACCAATATCTGCAATGGACCAGAGTCTTTGGTGCTGTGCGCGGTAATAATGCTGGTGTCAAGATCCGCAGCGAAGGATTCTCTCAATTGGTCTCTTCTTTCCGTGGAAAGATAATGACCGGGGTTAATAATGTTGACAAGCGTAAGTCCGATAGTAACTGCTATTACTGTGGTGCCGATGTATAAGCCAATGGTTTTGCCACCCATTCGCGAAAGCTTGCTTACATCAGACAGATTGGAGACACCATCGATCAATGAAACGATGATTAAAGGAACAGCAATAAGTTTAAGACAATTGATAAAAATGCTACCAAACGGTTTTATCCAATCATGCGTGAACTCAACAATTCCGAGTGGCGCAGCGACAATTCCCCACACCAGCCCAATGCCCATTCCAATAAGAATTTTTGCATACAGTGGCATTTTCTTTTTCATAGTAACTTGTTTTGGTTAACACAAGAATCTAAAAATAACCCTATTGATAAACAATACCGACTTTTCTCAGGGTTTCCTGGGGTAAGTGGCTATAATTTTTATGAATGCTTAGGCTTTATTACGCTTCTTCATTTGTTGAACAGAAGCATAATGAGTTTTTTGAAGACGGATTTGTCAATGCCCTCCAGTTTGGATATAGACAAACAAGATTTTCCAGTCTTAAGTTTTCCAAGCTTTTGCATGGGCTCTTCATAGCGATCAAGGCCAGTCATGAGGTACAAGGCAAAGGTTTTGTGTGCGAGAGAAAAAATGCAGTCACCATCCAATCATTCCTTTATGTCACTAAGACACCAAGGCACCAACTTGGGTGTTGGTTGCTACTTATTATAATATTATTCTCTTAATTCCACTTTTAATAAGAGGGACATTGAAATTAATAAGATAACCAAGTCTCAACCCCGTCAACTTCAGATGACTCAAAACTTGATCAACCGCTTTTATTTCAACAACTGCTTTGTTTTCTACCAATAAATCCAGTCTTAAGCCTTCATCAAATTGAATTCCATCGTATTGAATTGGGATATCCACTTGCCTTGCAACTAATATCTCAGTTTTTCTTAATTCGTGAGTAAGACAAACTTCATAAACCTTTTCTAGTAAGCCTGGGCCAAGTTGCGAATGGACTTGATAAGCAGCATTTACAATTGCTTTTCCAATTTGTTCCTCCTTATCTGTTAATTTTTAAAAAATCATGGATCCAGATTTTTGCCACCAAGACACAAAGTCACGAAGGATTATCGGAAAGAAAATAAAAAAGGAGCTATGTTTAGTAGCCTTGTGCATTTGTGGCCAATCTACGGACCGTAACTACATCCTCGAAACTTTGTTCCTCAGCAAAAAATCAGCAATCACCAAGGCGGCCATTGCCTCTACAATAGGTACAGCGCGTGGTACTACGCACGGATCGTGCCTGCCTTTACCAGAGACAGTAGTTACATTGCCTTCCTTATCAACGCTTTGTTGGTCTTTCATTATAGTGGCGACAGGTTTAAAGGCTACGTTGAAATAAATATCCTCACCATTTGCGATTCCGCCTTGGATGCCACCGGAATGATTGGTTTTTGTTTTTATTTTCCCTCCTTCATTATAGAACTCATCGTTGTGTTCAGAGCCCTTTAGCTGTATTCCATCAAATCCACTTCCGTACTCAAATCCTTTCACCGCATTGATGCTGAGCATGGCTTTTCCTAATTCAGCATGGAGCTTATCAAAGACGGGCTCACCCAGACCAACAGGAGTATTTTTAATTACGCAAGTAACCATGCCGCCTATAGTATCCTGTTCTTTTCGTGTTTTGTCGATCAGAGCAATCATTTTATCCGCAATGGCTTCATCCGGACATCGCACTATGTTGTTTTCTGTTTTGCTTAGATCCAGTTGTGTATAGGGTGGAGTTTTAATATTGCCCACTTGTGATACATATCCACTGATTTCAATTTTTTCTTTTCGCAATAAAAGTTTGGCAATGGCACCCGCAGCCACCCTTGCTGCAGTTTCACGGGCAGAACTTCTTCCGCCACCCCGATAATCTCTGTGGCCATACTTGGCCTCATAGGTAAAATCGGCATGAGATGGACGAAAGGCATCTGCCAGGTGGCCATAATCTTTACTTCTCTGATCCTGATTTTCAATGACGATGGCAATGGGAGTTCCTGTTGATTTGCCCTCGAAAACCCCTGAATGAATTTTGAAGATATCGCTTTCTTTTCGCTGTGTGGTAATCTTAGATTGACCTGGTCTTCTTCTATCAAGTTCTGACTGGATAAAATTTTCATCCATCTCCAGATCAGCGGGACAACCGTCTATTACTACCCCTATAGCTGGGCCGTGCGACTCGCCAAATGTTGTTATCCTAAATAGGGTACCGTAACTGTTCATTTAAAATGGGGTGTTCAAAATTCAATAATAAATTTTGACGTGGAATTTAAAGTTATTTTTTAAACACAAGGAATGCGGACACCCCAAGCATCAGCAAGATAAAAAGATTAACTCCAATTTTCATCCAGTTGTTTTCGATAGAAGAATGGAGGGTGTTGTCTGCCAAAGTAATGCGGTCATAGAACGATCCCGAATCTTTACTGTCAATCGATATATTCTTTTGACTCTCACCGGTTACTGTAACAGTGTACTGCGACTTAAGGGTGTCGTATTTGCTGGTTTTAGGATTGAAAAATACCCACGAAAAATAATCTCCCAGATTATAATTTCCTGGCTCCTTTGGAATCATATAATAACTAAATGCTTTAGATCCTGCTACCCGTCCATTTTCACGTTTGATACTTTGCTTCACGTTGGGTTCATAGAAGTCAAAATTGTTGTCTTTAGAAATTGTCGGCTTTGCAATGGCGGAAATATTCCCTTCTCCGTAAATATTGAATTCATAGCTGGCACTTTGTCCTGTTTTCAGGTTTACGGATCCTAATTTTTCATCGAGGTGATAGTTGCCCACTGCTACCGATTCTTTGAGCGGATGGGGGGGAAGTTCTTTTACTTTGATTGTTTTAGCGGCAGAGTAAAAAGTTTTGAAGTCCTCCTGACGATTTTGTCCAAAGAAGGAGGGGTTTTTGGCCACCTTGAATTTAATCATTTCTAATCCAACACTTGGAAATACAATGGGTTGTGTGTTGAGTGGATAATAGGCGGCCTGATATATTTTATATTGTGTATAAAACTTATTATTTATTTCGATCGGCTCCCCTTCGATGTTTTCAATGTTGAAATTTTCTTCCCAACAATTCGAGGGTTTTAATTTTTTTAAAATATCTGATAATTGCTTCCCAAGATCGTGAAATTGCATCGGTGCCCGATTGTTGTCGGCTACCAGAAAAGACAGCGTGGTGGTAAAGCCCTCTCCCACATATACCTCATTTTTGTTTGTAGTTAATGCCAGCAAGGCATCTTCCTTTACATCCACAAATTCCGTTTCACCCTTACCGAAAAAATCTTCAAAAGGATCTCGCTCAAATAGACCTCTTACCGGATCCCGCTGTTGTGTTTGTTGGGGTACACTCACTGTAATTTTTTTTCCGGGAGAAGAAATTATCTGGTCGTTCACTGTCATTTTGAAAGGAGGCAGCGTGTACACCCCTTGTTTTGTAGCCATATAGTTCATCACCACACTTTGGGAGGAGCTGATCTGGCCATTTACAATGCTGGTTTGAGATTGGGTAGAGGTTCCTCTTTTCTTAAATCCATCTATATCCGGAAAATTGTCATAACTCTTCAGCCTATCGTCATTTACCGTTACGGTGATGGTCCAGGCTTGATTTTCGCCTATTTCATCGGGACCTAACTCGATTTGGATTTTTTGCCCAAAAAGAGAATTAAAAAATCCTGTAAAAACAACTAAAAGAAGCGAATAACAGACTTTTGAGTACATACAACTTCGAACCATATTTCTCGTTCTTACAAATGACGGTTGTTCTTTTTTGACTTTAACTGTTTTTGTATATTAACGGTTACTTCAAAAAGATCACTACGCACAAACTTAAAATTAATTTTGCTGATGAGAAAAATGCTCAATTATGTTAAAACTATCTTGGCGAGAGTAAGTTTTGATGCAAAACTCTTTGAAAAAGAGTTGAGAAAAGCAATTAAGATGCTAATTGCTGATGAAATTCAAGAACTCAGAAACTGGTGCTATGCCAATTATGAGGAGGAACATGGGGCGATTTTAAATCGCTGCTTTGTAATGACCACTTAACTACCATAAAGAAATAACTTAAAAGCCCCGGCACTGCCGGGGTTTACTTTTTAATCTTATCCGGGACAATAAATTGGATGTTCCTTTGAAGTCCCTTTAATCCCGTTCTTTTCACAGCCGACTTTTTAAAAACCTTTTTAAAAACCTCTTCGCTGATTTCTTTCCAATCGTTTTTTTTCATGTTTTCCAATTCCTGTGAGGGATCAAATCTGGGCTCATTGTGTGGAGTTGAAAATCGATTCCATGGACACACATCCTGACAGATATCGCACCCAAATACCCAGTTTTCAAATTTGCCTTTTACATCATTGGGGATTTCTTCCTTTAGCTCAATGGTAAAATACGAGATGCACTTACTACCATCTACTACATAAGGTTCTGATATGGCATCGGTAGGACACGCATCCATACAGGCAGTACAAGTACCACAGTAATCTTTGACAGGGCCATCGTATTCCAATTCCAGATCGATAATAAGTTCTGCCAGAAAAAAGAAGCTCCCGGTACCTTTGTTTAGTAACAGGCTGTTTTTGCCTACCCATCCGAGTCCACTTTTTTGTGCCCAGGCTCCCTCCATTACTGGGGCAGAGTCTACAAATGCTCTTCCATTTACCTCGCCTATGGTTTTGTTGAGGTGGGATAGCAATGTTTTGAGTTTGTCTTTGACAACAAAGTGATAATCTTCGCCATAAGCATATTTGGCAATCTTAAAACCAGAATCCTTACCCAAATCTTTTTTTGGAGCGTAATTGTAAATAAGGCTTACTACCGATTTGGCCCCGGGTACCAATAGCGTTGGGTCGAGCCTTTTATCAAAATGATTTTCCAGGTAACTCATTTTTCCCTGATACCCCCGCTTCAGCCATTCTTCCAGACGTGGAGCTTCCTGTTCCAAAAACTCAGCCTTTGCGACACCACAGAAACTAAATCCCAGTTCTTGGGCTTTCGTTTTAATGGTTTGTGTGGCGGTGTGTTTATTCAAGACAAATATTTCTATTGGAATTAATTTTGAAAACCCATGTAAAGTCGGATTCCTCTTTCTATTCGAATAAACCCCCCGCCTTGCCGGGTCTTGGAATTTTAAGATGCTTGTAGGCCAATTCGGTGGCCTCTCTTCCACGGCTGGTTCTTTTAATGTATCCTTCCTGTATTAAAAAAGGTTCGTAGACCTCTTCAATCGTTTCTGCTTCGTCACCCACAGCAGTAGCAATAGTAGTTAACCCCACGGGGCCACCTTTAAATTTTTCTATAATAGTAGAGAGAATCCGGTTGTCCATTTCGTCAAGTCCGTTTTCATCTACATCCAGTGCGTTGAGTGCCATTTGTGCGATCGACATAGTGATCACTCCATCGCCTTTTATTTGGGCAAAGTCGCGTGTTCTGCGCAAAAGGTTATTGACAATGCGTGGTGTGCCCCTGCTTCTTCTGGCAATTTCATGTGCGGCATCATTATCCATAGGGGTTTCTAAAATAGTTGCAGACCTATTCACTATAGTAGTAAGCAATTCAGAATCATAGTATTCAAGTCTGGAATTGATGCCAAAGCGTGCACGCAGTGGTGAGGTCAATAGCCCCGCCCTGGTGGTTGCCCCGATGAGCGTAAAAGGATTAAGACCGATTTGTACAGACCTTGCGTTAGGGCCGGAGTCGAGCATGATGTCAATTCGAAAGTCCTCCATCGCAGAATAAAGATATTCTTCTACAATAGGGTTTAACCGATGAATCTCATCTATAAACAGGACATCGTGAGGCTCTAAATTGGTAAGTAATCCTGCCAGATCACCAGGCTTGTCTAACACTGGGCCGGAGGTCACTCTAATTTTTGACTCCAATTCATTGGCTATAATGTGACTCAGGGTAGTTTTTCCAAGTCCGGGAGGTCCATGCAACAGCACATGATCCAATGGTTCATTCCTTTTTTTGGCAGCCTGCACAAAAATCCTGATGTTCTCCACCACTTTATGCTGTCCGGTAAAATCCGCAAAGGACAATGGTCGTAGCGCCCTTTCGATTTCTTTTTCAGCAGGGGTCAATCCCTCATCATCCGCACTTAAATAATCTTCGCGCATGGCTCAAAAGTAGTGAAAAGTTGACGGGTTTAAGTGCTATTGGGTGGGTGCGAATTCTTTTAAAGGGGCATTTTGAACTCAAATCAAGTATTTCCGCTAATTTGCAACACTATTGCATCTAGGATGAACAACCGTATTAAAAACGCCCTCTATTCACTCATTCTGGTCATATTGGTTTTTGGGGTATGGAAATACAGGCAATCCAATTCCGTCAATGAGATCAAGATAGAGGGGGAGACCATGGGAACCACTTATCACATCACCTATTACGATAGGGAGGAGAGAAACTTCAAAAATGAAATTGACTCGGTATTGTTGGTTTTCAACCAATCATTAAGCACTTATATAAAAGACTCAGAGGTGACGAGTTTTAATAATGGAAATTCTTTTCAATTCAATCTTCCCTATTTTTATCCAATACTGAAAAAATCGCTGGAAGTGGAAGTGTCATCTGGCGGTGCTTTTGATCCTACGGTAATGCCATTGGTAAATGCATGGGGCTTTGGGCCCGGAGAGAAACTAAAACCTGACAGTGCTAAAATAGATTCTATGATGGAGTTTGTTGGCTTTGAGAAAATTCAATTCAATAAGGACAGTGTTTGGAAAGAGGATGGGCGCGTTCAGCTGGATTTCAGTGCAATTGCAAAAGGGTATGGTGTAGATGTAGTGGCGAACTATTTAAAATCAAAAGGTATTACGAATTGGTTTGTAGAAATTGGAGGAGAAATTTCGGCCTTCGGGAAAAACCTAAACCTGGACCAAGCCTGGGAGGCAGGAGTGTTGGATCCCTCTTCAACGTACGAGAATCAAACTTTTAAAGCCTATGCACAGCTCGAAAATAGGGCCATGGCTACTTCCGGGAATTATTTTAATTTTTATGTGGAGAAAGGAAAAAAATATTCCCACACGATAGATCCAGCTACAGGATATACTATTCAGCATGAATTGTTGAGTGCTTCGGTATTTGCCAATGACTGCATGACAGCGGATGCCTGGGCCACTGCATTTATGGTCATGGGTAAGGATGAGGCAATTAAAAAACTAAGTGAGTCAGCAGAATTGGATGGGTTTTTAATTTATTCTACTGAGGCTGGTATTGAAACCTTTGCCACGGAAAGGATGAAGCCGATGCTAAAAATTAACCCATAAAGGTGGTTCAATGAAAATGCTTATCCTTTTTCTTGCACCCTTGTTAGCAGGCCTATTGATTTATTTGATCCCCAAAGCGCGTACCAGCAGCTTTAAACTTTTACTGGTATTTGCCGGATCGTATCTTTTTGCTATCACAGTCATTCATATACTGCCCGAATTGTATCGGGAGTATTCAGAAGTAAAATTTATTGGCCTATTCGTTTTGTTGGGCTTTTTCCTTCAACAACTGCTTGAGTACTTTACCTCTGGTATTGAGCACGGCCACATTCATTCCCATGATCATCAAGAGCAAACCCACTCCCACGCTCATGCCGAAGTTTCAGCATTGATGTTACTGTCTGCTTTGTGTATTCATGCGTTTTTGGAAGGTGGAATGCTGGCGCGACCTCATTCTACATTGATTAATTCAGACGTCAATGCAATACTACTTGGAATAGTATTACACCGTGCACCCGCTGCTTTTGCATTGATGACAGTGCTTACGGAACAACTGCACTCCAGGAGAAGAGCAATTCCGTATTTGGTACTCTTTTCAGTAGCTGCACCCCTGGGCCTTTTTGTAAGTGAGTATTTTGTGGAGATTAATTTGCTTTCTGAAAGGGGACTTATATTTCTTTATGCTTTGGTGAGCGGTAATTTTCTTTACATCTCCACGACAATTGTTTTTGAAAGCAGTCCAGAACATCATTTCAATGCAAAGAAACTGGCGGTAGCTATCGTGGGGTCGTTGATAGCAGTTGCTGTGGAGTACATGTTTTAGAAATCTCTTTATATACCCATCACATTCTGTTTCCACATTTGCCTTAGAATGGTAAATAGGTTGAAATTGAATTCAATTGACCGTATATTTCTGTTCAAAGCACAAAAGATTATGGACCATTATATTCGGGATTTTGATCACTATCAAAAAATTTATCAGCAAAGCATAAACGATCCAGAATCATTTTGGGCAGAAGTGGCCGAAGGTTTTTATTGGCAAAAGAAATGGGATAGGGTATTGGAATGGGATTTTTCTAAGCCAGAAGTAAAATGGTTTGTCAATGGGAAACTAAATATCACAGAAAATTGTCTAGATCGTCATCTTGAAAAACGAGGAGATCAGACCGCTATTATCTGGGAGCCCAACGACCCCAAAGCGGCAGCAAAGCACATCACTTACAGAGAACTTCACAGCAAGGTTTGCCAAACGGCAAATATGTTAAAACGTCTGGGGGTGAAAAAGGAAGATAGGGTTTGTATTTATTTACCTATGATCCCTGAGTTGGCTTACGCGATGATGGCCTGTGCACGAATAGGTGCGGTGCATTCAGTGGTGTTTGCTGGGTTCTCATCGCGCTCTTTGATAGATCGAATTACAGATGCAGGTTCCAAGATTGTATTGACAGCAGACGGAGGTTACAGAGGAGCAAAAACCATAGATCTCAAAGGGATTATGGATGAAGCTTTAAAACAATGTCCTAATGTGGAAAAGGTAGTGGTGGTGGATCATGTGCATTCAAACCCTGAAATGATACAAAGCCGCGATCTGTGGTGGCATGATGAAATGGATAAAGTGAATGCAGAATGTGATGCGGAAGAAATGGATGCGGAGGATTTGTTATACATTTTATACACTTCCGGTTCTACCGGTCGGCCGAAGGGGATGGTACATACCATTGGTGGCTACATGGTCTATACGGATTACACCTTCAAAACCACTTTTCAGTACCAGGAGGGACAAGTCTTCTGGTGTACAGCAGATATAGGCTGGGTAACGGGGCACTCTTATATTATTTATGGACCACTTTCGGCAGGGGCTACCACGGTAATGTTTGAAGGCGTTCCCTCCTGGCCAGACTGGGGAAGGTTTTGGCAGGCAATAGAAAGACATAAAATAAATATCCTTTATACCGCACCAACAGCCATTCGTGCTTTGGCAAAGGCACCTTTGCATTTTGTGGAGGCGCATGACCTTTCTTCTTTAAAGGTATTGGGCTCGGTAGGAGAGCCAATCAATGAAGAGGCATGGCATTGGTACGATAAAAATATTGGAAAAGGGAATTGCTCCATTGTAGATACTTATTGGCAAACAGAGACGGGCGGAATTATGATTTCTCCCATTGCGGGTATCACCAAAACGAAACCAGGATTTGCCACGTTCCCTTTGCCGGGGGTTCAGCCTGTTATTATGAATGATGGTGGGTTCGAGGTCAAAGGAAATAAGGTAGAAGGCCGATTGGCCATTCAATTTCCATGGCCTGCTATGGCCCGAACAATTTATGGCGATCATCAACGATTCAAAGACACCTACTTTTCAACCTTCCCAGGTAAATACTTTACAGGCGATGGCAGTAAAAGAGATGAAGAAGGGTACTACCGAATTACTGGAAGGGTGGATGATATTATTATTGTGTCAGGACATAATTTGGGAACTGCCGAAGTTGAAAGTGCAATTGATGAACATGTTGAGGTGTGTGAAACTGCGGTGGTAGGGTATCCTCATGATGTAAAAGGACAGGGTATCTATGCTTTTGTTATTTGTTATGCATCACCAAAGGACGAAGAGAAACTGAGAAAGGAGATCATAGAAACAGTCTCGAAGATCATTGGCCCAATTGCTAAACCCGATAAGATTCAATTTGTGAGCGGCTTGCCCAAAACACGTTCAGGAAAAATCATGCGCAGGATTTTGCGCAAGATCGCAGAGGGTGAGATCTCCAATTTGGGTGATGTGACTACACTCTTAGATCCATTGGTGGTAGATGAGATTATAGAGGGGGCTCTTTAAAAATAAAAAACCCTGCCTTAACACAGTTGAGGCAGGGTTCAAATCTTGTTTAAGAATTATCTAGCTTCCGCAAGCTTCACAATCATCCGGATTATCCAGTGAGCATGCCATATCAGAGCGTTTCTGATCCAGATCCTCTTTTGAAACATAAGCAATTATAGGTTCTTTAGCAGTTACCTGAGTTGTTGCGCCAATTTTGGTCGCCACCTCTTCGGGTTGATCTTTAGTAGTCTTCCTGTCAAGGGTAAACTTGATGGCATCTACAGCGGCAGTGGAGCGTAAGTAATACATGCCAGTTTTCAAACCTTTCTTCCATGCGTAAAAGTGCATAGAAGTCAGTTTACCAAAATTTGGATCAGTAATGTGGATGTTCAAACTCTGTGACTGACAGATGTAGGCGCCACGATCGGCCGACATGTCGATGATTGTTTTTTGAGAAATCTCCCAAACTGTTTTATAAATATCCTTGATGTGTTGTGGTATTTCAGGAATAGCCTGAATAGAGCCATTGGCAGCAATCAATTTCTGCCTCATGGTATCGTCCCACAATCCAAGTTCGATCAGGTCTTTCATCAAATGCTTGTTTACAATGATGAAATCGCCAGACAAAGTTCTTCTTGAATAAATATTAGAAGTATAGGGCTCAAAGCATTCGTTGTTTCCAAGAATTTGAGAAGTAGACGCAGTTGGCATGGGAGCCAATAGCAATGAGTTGCGCACTCCGTTTTGCTTCACTTCTTTTTTCAGGTCTTCCCAGTTCCAGCGATTAGAATCTGGGGTTACACCCCACATATCAAATTGGAAGATTCCTTTAGAAACCGGAGAACCTTTATAGGATTCATACGGGCCGTGTTGCTTAGAAAGCTCCATAGAAGCTTCCATGGCCGCAAAGTAAATGGTCTCGTGAATGTCTTTGTTCAATCCCCTGGCCTCCTCTGAATCAAAAGGCATGCGCAGCAGCATGAACACATCAGCTAAACCTTGCACACCAATGCCAATGGGGCGGTGCTTTAGGTTAGAGTTTCGGGCTTCTGGTACTGGGTAGTAATTGACATCAATTACCTTGTTAAGATTTTTAGTGATCACCTTCGTGATCTCATATAACTTTTGGTGATCAAACACACCCTCTTCAGTGACAAACTTAGGAAGGGCAATAGAAGCAAGGTTACATACCGCAATTTCATCCGGTGATGTATACTCTATAATCTCTGTGCACAAGTTGCTTGACTTGATTGTGCCTAAGTTCTTCTGGTTGGATTTCTTGTTGGCCGCATCTTTGTAAAGCATGTAAGGGTTACCTGTCTCGATTTGAGATTCCAGTACTTCAAACCACAGGTCTTGTGCCTTTATTTGTTTACGAGCCTTCCCTTCATTTTCATATTTTTCATACAAACGCTCAAACTCTTCTCCATAGCAATCTGCAAGTCCGGGTGCTTCGTTCGGACAAAACAGCGACCACATTTCGTTGTTTTCTACGCGCTTCATAAATAAATCAGGAATCCATAGTGCAAGGAAGAGATCGCGTGTCCTCATTTCCTCTTTGCCGTGGTTTTTCTTTAATTCAAGAAATTCAAATATATCAGCATGCCAAGGCTCAAGGTACATGGCAAAACTTCCCTTGCGCTTGCCACCTCCCTGATCAACATAGCGCGCAGTCATATCAAAATTCCTCAACATAGGCACGATACCATTAGAAGTGCCCCCTGTTCCTTTGATATAAGACCCTTTTGCCCGGATATTATGGATGCTTAGCCCAATACCTCCGGCAGATTGTGAAATTTTTGCGCAATTCTTAAGGGTGTCGTAGATACCATCAATACTGTCGTCCTTCATGGTGAGCAGGAAGCATGATGACAATTGTGGCTTGGGCGTACCCGCATTAAACAGGGTAGGGGTAGCGTGGGTAAACCACTTTTCAGATAATAGCGTATAGGTTTCAATGGCTGCACGAATGTCTTCAGCGTGGATACCTACCGCCACACGCATCAATAAATGCTGCGGGCGCTCTACTACCTTGCCATCCATCTTCATGAGGTATGAACGTTCCAAGGTTTTGAAGCCAAAATAGTCGTAGCTAAAGTCGCGATCGTAGATGATGGCGCCATCCAGTTCGGCTGCGTTGGCTTTTATTACTCTCCAGGTTTCTTTCGAAATGAGAGGTGCATTTTCGCCTGTTTTGGGATCAATATACTGGTAAAGCCTCTTCATGGTATTTGAAAAGGACTTACTGGTGGTCTTGTGTAAATTGGACACGGCAATCCTGGCTGCAAGTTTGGCAAAATCAGGGTGCTTGGTGGTCATCGTTGCGGCTATTTCAGCGGCAAGATTATCTAGCTCCTGGGTAGAAACTCCATCGTATAATCCATTGATCACCTTCATAGCGACTTCAACCGGATTTACAAAGTTGGTTTCCAGGCCGTAACAGAGCTTTTCGATACGTGCGGTGATCTTGTCGAACTTTACGGACTCTCTGTGTCCGTCACGTTTAACTACGAGCATGTTGGGTGGTTTGGGGGTGAAAAAATAGTTTAAAAAATGTTTCTCAAGATATTAAAAATCCTCGTTCAATGAAAACTTGGGAGATGAATCTTTTTCAGTACTGTTCATCACTCCGGCTTTCTGGTATTCTGCCACTCGTTTTTCAAAGAAATTGGTTTTTCCTCGAAGCGAGATCATTTCCATAAAATCAAATGGATTGGTGGCATTATAGATTTTCTTGCCAACCAATTCATTCAGTAGGCGGTCGGCTACAAACTCAATATACTGACACATTTGCTCCGCATTCATGCCTATAAGATTTACAGGCAAAGCATCGGTTACAAACTCTTTTTCAATTTCAACAGCATCCTTAATAATTTCAATTACCCTGGCTTCCGGCAATTTGTTTTTAACATGTTGCGTATAGATATGACAGGCAAAATCGCAGTGCAATCCTTCATCGCGGGAAATAAGCTCATTGGAGAAGCAGAGCCCTGGCATCAGGCCTCTTTTCTTCAACCAGAAGATAGAGCAGAAGGAACCTGAGAAGAAAATGCCCTCCACGGCAGCAAAAGCGACAAGCCTTTCAGCAAAATCTCCGTTGTCAATCCAGCGAAGTGCCCAATCGGCCTTCTTTTTTACACAATCCATTGTGTCTATGGCGTTGAAGAGCTTGTCTTTTTCTTTTGGGTCTTTTACATAAGTATCAATTAGTAGAGAGTATGTCTCCGAATGGATGTTCTCAATAGCGATCTGGAATCCATAGAAGAACTTGGCTTCGGTATACTGTACTTCACCCACAAAATGCTCGGCCAGGTTTTCGTTTACTATGCCATCACTGGCTGCAAAAAAGGCCAGCACGTGCGTTATAAAATGTCTTTCACCATCATTCAGATTGGCCCAGTCCTTCAGATCATGACTTAAGTCGATTTCCTCGGCCGTCCAGAAACTCGCCTCTGCCTGTTTATAGAACTTCCATATGTCATGGTGCTTTATTGGAAATAGTACAAATCGGCTCTTATTTTCTAATAAGATTGGCTCATCGTGTTTGGCTTCGTTCATTATTATATATAGTTATAGGTTATGTAATAGTGTTAATTTCAAATTGACTTGTTGTTGAACGTGCTGGTTTCGAGAAAATCTTTAGACCAGTTTACGGCTAGCAGACAAATATTTGAAATGATAGATAGAATTCAAAGGACAAACTGATGAGGAAAAGTTCATTTGAACCCTATTTTCTGATTGGAATGGACCGAAGGAATTCATTTTCATTCACTTAAACAGAAGAAGTAAAGAGAAGTCTTAAGTAAAATATTTTAGAAATATTATTTGATTAAAATTTTGATAAGTCGAGCCTTACCTCCGGTTACCGGTCACCGGTTACCGCTGACTAGAAACTGGCTTCGATTTTTGTTTTTCAAACCCAATATTCTATATTTGCACTCCATTTTTAAAGCTGAGAATCATGTACGCTATTGTGGATATTGCTGGAAAGCAGTTTAAGGTTGAAAAAGACCAATATATTTATGCCCCCAAAATGGAGGGAGAGGCTGGATCTGCTGTAAAGCTGGATAAAGTACTTCTTATTGATAATGAGGGTAAAGTGGATGTGGGGGCCCCTGTATTAGCAGGTGTCAATGTTTCCGGAAAGATTCTCGAGCATGTAAAAGGGGATAAGGTTATTGTCTTCAAGAAGAAAAGAAGAAAAGGGTACGCTGTGAAGAACGGCCACCGCCAGCAATACACCAAATTATTAATTGAGAGCATTGGTTAATCGGAAGGATTTATTAATGACTATTATCTAAAGACAAAAGACTAAAGACTAAAGTAATGGCACATAAGAAAGGTGAAGGTAAAGTAAAGAACGGCCGCGAATCGGAGAGTAAGCGATTGGGTATAAAGGTTTTTGGTGGCCAAAAAATAATTGCAGGCAGCATTATAGTGCGCCAAAGAGGCACTAAACACCATCCTGGTGATAATGTTGGAATGGGTAAGGACCACACGCTGTTTGCACTTACCGATGGTGTGGTAGCCTTTAAAAAAGGTAAAAAAGACAAATCATTTGTATCCGTAGAAGGACAGGCTTAAAAATTATTAATCATATCTAAAAAAAAGACCTCCACGGGGGTCTTTTTTTGTTCAATAAATTTCAGGCTTTAGGCAGAAATTCAACCCCGTGGCGTTTCGGGTTCCGAATGAGATATAATTGTACCCCATCTGGGCGTATTTTTTAAGATTACCAACTAAAACCACTCCTGTAGCCATGGTGCCAGAAACATGCTGTATCGATTAATTCAGTAGGATATTTTGCCATTCACCCCGCCCTCAGACCTTCTAAATTGAAACAAATCTTTTCGCGGTATTTTATTTTTATAATAATTACCCTATTTTGTGCATCTGTTCCCTAATCGTAGGGGGCATTTATTCATATTTATAACTAAACCTATGAGCTATGCTTCTCATTCGTTTTGTACTCAGTGCATGGGCGCAAAGAGCGAGTGGTTTCAGGTAAGATTACGGCCGCAGAAGACGGCTCAACTTTACCTGGCGTCAATGTGGTTCTGAAAGGAACTACAAACGGTACCGTTACCGATGTAGATGGTAACTACCGATTGAATGTACCGTCATCGGGCGGAACATTAGTGTACTCATTTATTGGCCTTCAAACTCAAGAGGTTGCTATTGGAGAGCGCTCCATTATCGACCTTCAGATGGGGCTGGATGTGAAGCAACTTTCTGAGGTGGTTGTAACCGCTGTAGGTATTGAACGTGAGAAGAAGGCATTGGGTTACTCAGTAGCGTCTGTAGATGCAGCCAACTTGCAACAGCGTTCAGAGGTGGACCCTTTGCGTGCCCTTCAGGGTAAGATGCCAGGCGTAAACATCACCGGTGGTGGTGGAGGCCCCGGACAATCTACTAAGATCAACATCCGTGGTATGTCTTCTTTGACAGGAAATACTCAGCCATTGTTTGTGGTGGATGGTATTCCTTTTGATAACTCAGTGAACTCATCAGAAACCGGTCAGGGTTCTGGTGGTGAAAACTCTGCTCAAAACACCATGATTTCCAATCGTGCGTTTGACCTTGATCCCAATAACATTGCCAGTGTGTCCATCCTTAAGGGTGCTGCTGCTGCTGCACTGTACGGATCACGTGCTACCAATGGGGTGGTAATTATCACTACCAAGGCGGCCAGCAAAGGAACCAAGAAGGGAATGGAAATCAATGTGACCTCTTCTTACAACGTAGAAGAGATTTCCGGAATTCCTGATTATCAGGATGTGTATACCCAGGGTTCTAACCAGGTGTACAATGGTGGATACATCGGAAACTGGGGATCACCTTTTCCTAATCATGTAGACCGGATCAATGCAGAGTATGGAACATCTTATCCAAAATCGTATGGAACCTATACAGCCGGACCTAATAAGGGGCAGCCTTATCCAGAAGGAACCGGGCCACATCCTTACGCAACCCGCTTTCCTAAATTGACTCAATTCAGGGATGCTGATGGTCAGCCTTTGGCAGTGCCTATTCAACCTTATGATATCATCGGAGGATTCTTTGACAAAGGACATACTTCCGAGAACTCATTTACTATTTCCAATGGTTCTGAGAAAGTGAACCTGAATGCCAGCGTTTCTCGTATGGATCAAACAGGTATGATTCCTAATTCAGGGGCTACTCGTACTTCCATCAGCTTTGGAGGGAATGGACAGTTGGACAATGGCGTATTTATAGCAGGAAATGTAAACTACGTAAACACTACACAGTATTCTCCTCCATCAGGAGGTAGTGCATTTGCCGACTATTTTGGCGGTGTGAATGGAGACTTCGCAGGATCGGGTTCTATCTATGCCCGTTTGTTCTTTTTACCGCGTAACTTTAACCTGAACGGTTATCCTTTTGAGAACCCTGTGGATGGTTCCAACCTGTTTTACAGGGCGCTTGACAACCCACGCTGGATTTCCAAGTACAGCAAGTATTCTTCCGATGTGCAAAGGGCGTATGGGTCATTCAGCGCAGGATATGATGTGACAGACTGGTTGCAGGTGATGATCAAAGGAGGGGTGAATACCTATACAGATAACAGAAAAGACGTAGTGAGAAGTGGTGGTATTCAGGAGCCATTGGGCCACGTATGGAACGATGTGCTGACCAATACAGAACAAGATTACAACTTGATTGTAACGATTCAGAAGGACATCAATGAGGACCTATCATTCAGAGGTATTGTAGGTGCGAATGCCAATCAGCGCGACTTTTCGCGCAACAGGGTAACTGGTACCGGCATTATTTCTGATGGTTTGAATAGCGGATTGTACCGTTTGGATGCTACTGTATCACAGATTGCGAGCAGTGATTACACCTCCCAGCGGAGATTGAATGGTATCTATGGAGACCTTTCTTTGTCTTACAAGGATTACTTGTTCCTTAACGTAGCCGGCCGAAATGACTGGTCTTCTACACTGCCTAAGGACAACAATAACTACTTCTACCCATCCGCCAGCCTTTCCTATGTATTGTCTGAGATGGTAACGATGCCAAGTTTCCTTAACTATGTGAAGTTGCGTGTAGCAGCCTCTAAAGTGGGTAATGATGCAAATGTGTATCAAACATCTACGAACTACTTAATTGATGTTCCTTTCACTACTTCTGGGGGTGTAAAAACCAACAGGGCAACCTTGAGCAACACCCTGGGCAACCCGGGCTTGAAGCCTGAGTTTACCAGAGAATATGAGGCAGGGGCTGAGTTGAAGTTTTTGAGCAACCGGGTGAGTCTGGATGTTACCTACTTCAAGCGCAACTCTACTGACCAGATTTTAAGTGCTGCCTTGCCACGTACTACCGGCTTTAGCCAACAGATTGTAAACTTTGGTGAGTTGGAGAACAAAGGATGGGAGATCGGTTTGAACTTTACTCCGGTACAATTATCCAATGGCTTTACCTGGGATTCTTATGTGGCTTTTACCAAGATTAAATCTTTGGTAGTGGATGCAGGCCCTACTGGTTCCGTGCTTCTTGGTGGTCCTGGTTCTTCGTTGGCTACTATTCATAAAAACGGATCGCCCTATGGACAGATATTTGGATCTGTAAATGCAAAAGCGGATGATGGTACATTATTGATTGATCCTCAAAGCGGCTTACCATTTATAACAGCACAATCAGAAATAATAGGTGATCCGAACCCAGACTTCTTATTGGGATGGACCAATACCTTTAGCTGGAAGGGCATTACCCTTCGTGCTTTGATTGACTGGAAACAAGGGGGTGACTTCTACTCATTTACAGGAGGTTCTCTATTGCTTCGCGGTCAATTGGCAAACAGTATAGACCGTGAAGGATTGCGCGTGGTACCAGGTGTGTTGGGTGACAGACAGACCTACGCACCGATCCTTGAAGGTGGAAACCCAATCAAAAATACCATACCCGTTACTTCCTTTGACACTCACTTCTCTGATGGATGGGGTGCTTATGGCCAGGATGAGGTGAATGTTTATGACGGTACCACCATTCGCCTTCGCGAAATCAGCTTGGGGTATTCATTGCCTGCAAGCATGCTTTCCAAGACGCCATTTGGAAGGGTGAATATTTCAGTTTCCGGTCGTAACCTGTGGTGGAAAGCACCCAACGTATTGGAAGGCCTGAATCTTGACCCTGAAGTGTTATCGGGTACTGCAGGAAGCAACGTACAAGGTTTTGAATACGGAGCCGCACCTACTACAAAGAGATATGGGGTGAACGTGAATTTGACATTCTAAACTTTAACTCTTGAGAAATAATATTATGAATAGAATTAGAAAATATGGAACAGGCCTGCTTATGACGGTTTTGATGCTGTTTACAGTGTCATCCTGCGACCTGACCAAATTGGATATCAATAAGGATCCAAACAATCCGGCACAAGCCTCTTTGGATCTCTTGCTTACGAACGTGGAGTTGAACGCCTCGGCTACATTTGCTGATGGTCTAAACAATGCGACCATGGGTTTTATGGCAATAACTGACTCGTTTGATACGTTCAGTATGACCAACTCCTCTTTTAACGGTACGTGGAATTATTTGTACTCCAATCCGTTAAAAGATTTGGATGGTATGATTAAGGCTACCGCCCAGCAGCGTGCGGACGGAGCGGCTAACCCTTACTATGAGGGCATTGCCAAAGTGTTGAAGGCATACTACTTTAGTTTAATGGTGGACTTGTGGGGCAGTGTACCTTATACAGAGGCTTTTGCGGGAGATGCCGCGGAGCAAAACCTTGCTCCTGCTTTTGAGGATGGCGCCTCCATTTACCCTAAGTTGATTACACTTTTGGATGAGGCCGTTGCTCATTTTGCAGAGCCCAGTCCGGTAAGTGTGAAGGGGGATGTGATCTATGGTGGAAGTGCCACCAAGTGGACCGCAGCCGCAAACTCACTTAAACTGAGATTATTGTTGCAAACCAGAAAAGTAAACACAGCAGAAGTAACCACGGCCATTCAGAGTATGGTGACCAACAAAGTTCCTCTCATTACTACGGCAGATGGTGATTTTCAGTTTACTTTTGGTAACCTGAACAACCCGGACGATCGTCATCCCATGTATCAGGATGGCTACGCAGGGGGTGAGGCCGCCTACAATTATTTTGGACATCAGTTGATGTACGAAATGTTGGTTCCATTGGTTCCGGGCGGAACGGTTCCTGGTGACCCCAGAACACCATTCTACTTCAAACGTCAGACAGACATAGCGCTGAATCCTGATGATAATACGGACAAGCAAACCATGCCTTGCTCACAGCGCACAGATTGCGTCTATGGATATTTTGTATACAGCAATAAAGTAACCCAAGGCGTTTATGGCAAGGCCCCTAGCGCATTGACCACTGCAGAAACGAAGTATTTGGCTGGTTATTTTGGCCGTGATCGTTCTGACCCATCGGGAGTACCCAATGACAATCCAATCAGAACTACAGTAGGATTGTATCCGGCAGCTGGACTTTATGATGATAAGGCAGAACCTGCGGGTGGAAACCAAGGTCGTGGAGATGGTATTTTCCCGATGGTTACTACCTGGATGGTGAAGTTGTACCAGATTGAGGCTGCTTTGACACTGGGTGTTACAGGAATTGCACCAAGAACCCTGTTTGAGCAGGCCATGAGAGAGCAGTTTGCGAAAGTGAGCAGCTTTACCTCAAAGGATCCAGATGCGGTTCCTATCAGTGATGCCAGTCGTGATGCATACATTGCAAAGTGGATGGATAAATACGATGCAGCATCTGACAAACTTAGTGTTGTGCTGAAGCAGGCTTGGTTTATGAACTTTGGAAACGGGTTTGAAATGTACAACGCTTTCAGAAGAACCAGTAGTGCAGGTGGTGTCAGTGGTTATCCCAATGACATACAGGCACCTATGCAGAAGGCCCGTCAGTTTCCTTTGAGAATACCTTACGCGCAGGATGAAATCAACCTGAATCCCGGTACGCCAAATGTTGTATATGACTTACCGGCCGATGCGATATTCTGGGATAAAAACCCATATCAATTCCCTAATTAAATATGAAAAGTATGAAGACAATTAAATATTTATCATTGACATTGGTTGGGATATTTATCCTGGTGGTGTCGTGTAAAGATGACAGGGAATTGGTTCCTGTCTGGGAAACCGGAGTAACTGCCTACGCGGAAGTAGCGGATGGCTCTGAAGACAATTTTGTATTTGGATTTCCAGCCATCGGAGTTACTTATGATTTCCAGTGGGTATCCGCAGACTCTAAGAGCACGGTAACTAAGATTGATTTTTACGTGCTTTTTGATGAGCCATACGTAGATGGGGATGGCAACGATGCCATTGCTAACCATGGAGGCAGCACTGGTGTATATTGGAAATCCTTAGAAGGAGGCAATGTACCCGCTAACCGCGTGAACACAGCGGTTACTGTTACCCAGGCAGATGTTTACGAATTGTTCAAGACTGCAAAATACGATTATGGAAATGGTGAGATTGATGTGTTTGGGGCAACTCCCCAAAATACAGATCGCGATGTAACCAATCGTTTTGTAACGGACGATGCCATCACTGTTAAGTGGAAGTTGACGCTTTCTGACGGACGAGTAATGGGAGGGGTAGCCGGAGGCGAAGGCTGGTCACCCAGTGCCTGTACTGAATTGCCTGGCTCCAACTGTCTGTTGGCATGGTCTGTGGTAGATCCTGCAGACTCTGCACCAAAGGCAACTTTGAGCCTGAAGAGCGGCAAGAACCTGAAGGCTGCGGCAAAAGACACCGTATTTGTTTCTTTTAATAAGAAAGTGGCCAATGCACCTGCGCTTGCGCTTGCAGCAACGGCCGGGGGCGCCATCACTGGAACTATAGGTACTCCTGCATTGTACAAGACTTCAGAGACTAAGTACTTTGCAGTGTATGAGGCACCTGCCGGCTATACCGGAGGAGTGAAAGTAACTGCATCGGGCTCAGCCACACCAGGAACGGCTCCATTTGGAGGCTTGGTTATGGCTGCGAAGAGTATTACTGTTAACGTGGATAACACAGCCCCGGAAGGAGTTGGCAACGGTAATATTTTCTTGGCGAAGAATGGATCTGCTGTTATTAAGATGACCTTCAATGAGGCCATGAGCACAGTAGCAAAGGATTCGATTTACGTTACCATATCCGGTCAAAACATGGATGCGTTTGCTAATAAACGCATGACATTGGCTGCCGATGGAAAATCTGCCAGCATTACCTACAACTACAAAGACGCAGGTGATGATGCAACAGCAGGGCCAATGACAGTAGTTGTTGCAGGTGGTAAAGATGTGGCAGGGAATGCGTTGAGTATTCTCAACCAACCAGCCCTTACCATCGACTTGTTTACTCCTACGGGCGTTACGGTAACGTTGCCAGGTGCATATGACTTTGGTACACAGATTAAAATATCAAGTGCTACCATAACTAATGCAGGATCCACAAAAGGTACCATCTACTGGGTTGCTGTTGATGCTGGAGATCCAGCCCCTGTTCATCCGTACGACACGGACGATGCGGTAGCATCTGGAAGTTTCGCAGCTTCGGGTTCAGCACAATTCATAAATTTTGCACCTAATGGAAACTTTGATTTGTATTTCTATGCCGTGACAGACACAGGAAATAAGAGTGCTTATACCGTGGCTCCATTGAGCATTACGATGAATCCATAGATAAGTTCATTTAACTGATTGAAGAGGCTGCCCTAAAAGGGGCAGCCTCTTTTTTTTACTATTTGTTTATGTGGTTGAACTGATGTAGTTAATGAAGAAATCCTATGATAAAAAGTGCAGTTTAAAGATTAACAAAGGCCACAAAAGGGGCATTGCCCATAAACTGACCCACTCCGATATAATTTTGATTTGCCCTCAAACTAAATAGCACCCACTTGTAAAAATTTTCCGGTGGAGAAAGCGAGTAGAATTCATCGATTATGACATAAGAATGGTTAAAATTATTTATAGACGGTATAAACACGAAATGAATCACATTCATTAGGGACTTCCATAAGAACATTTACTCAGGCGGTACTGCTCTCTATCGCTTATTTATCCAATATTTGAGGCTAGTAATTTTTTTTTGACTTCTAACTAAACCCAAAACCTATGATGAAGTTTTTATCCTTATGCTTCTCATTTTTTCTTGTGACTAATGTATGGGCACAAGAGCGAATGGTTTCCGGGAAAGTGACGGCCCAGGAAGATGGATCGGCACTCCCGGGAGTAAACGTGGTTCTGAAAGGGACCACCAATGGTGTAGTTACCGATTTTGACGGTAATTATCAATTAAGTGTACCTGCATCAGGTGGCACATTAGTATTTTCTTTTATTGGTTTCACTACCCAGGAAAATGCTATCGGACAACGCGCTGTGATTGATGTGCAGTTGAGAACGGACGTGCAGCAGCTTTCAGAAGTAGTAGTAACGGCACAAGGTATTGAGCGTGAGCGCAAGGCCCTTGGTTATGCATCTACTACCATTTCAGCGGACGATCTTGCCGACAAACCAGAACAAGATCTTGGCCGTGCACTTCAAGGGCAAACTCCTGGTCTTCAGGTTTTGAGCTCTTCTGGATTAGCCGGATCAGGATCAAAGATCAATATTCGTGGTATCAGTTCTGTATCAGGAGATACACAACCACTATGGGTAGTAGACGGTGTGCCTATCAACACAGGAAGCAATGACTCAAACAAAGACTATAGAGATGGTCAGGTTGGACCCAATCGTTTCTTCGATTTGGATCCCAACAACGTAGAAAGCATTAATATTTTGCGTGGTTTGAGCGCCACTACACTCTATGGCTCATTGGGCCGCAATGGTGTGATTCTAGTGACCACCAAGACGGGATCACAGGACAAGAACGCAAGAAAATTTGAGGCATCAGTAAGTCAATCATTATTCGTAACAGAGGCTGTGTTGCCTGAATTCCAAAACAAATGGGGAAATGGGTATGATGGTGACTACGGTGAGTTTTTAAGTAACTGGGGAAACGTTTTTAATGGACAATCTCCGGTAATAGCAGGCGGTAAAACACCTCCCCATCCATTTTATGAGTGGAGGGATAAATTCCCTGAATTTCCTGAGTTTGCTCAGGCCAGCGGATACATTCCTCAAGCCTATCCTGACAACGTAAAGAATATGTTTAAGAAGGGATCTGCATCAAATACTTCTCTTAGTATTGGAGGGCGTTCTGAATTTGGGAATTTGAATTTTGCCTATAGCCATCTTGATGAAAGTGGATATATACATAACAACAATGTGCAGCGCGATAATTTTTCACTGGGAGGCAATGCTGACCTGACTGAAAAACTTAAAATGAGCGGCACATTTAACTACGTACGCTCGGAGTTCTCGACTCCTCCATCAGCCCCCGGCAACGGAAATGGTTCTATGGGTGGTGCTTCCGTATTTTCTAACCTGTTCTTTACGCCCAGAAATTTGGATATTACCAACTGGCCGTATCAAGATCCGATTACAGGAGGTAATGTGTACTACAGAAATAATAACGGGGTAGCCAATCCGAGATGGGTACTGAACAATGCGATTCAAACCTCTCTCACCAACCGCTTTTTCTCCAATATCAGTTTCAATTATGCAGTATCTGATTGGTTGAAAGTAAGTTACAGATTAGGTTTAGACACCTATGCAGAGAGACAGACTTATGAGGTGCAAAAAGGTGGTGTGGGAGTTCCTGCCATTATAGGTACCGGTATGTACAGGGTTATAAATGTAAACAATACCATCCTTGACCACTCTGCCATCGCCAATATTCAGAAAAAACTAAATGCAGATCTGGAATTAAATGGTATCGTTGGATTAAATGCACGAACCGATGAGGTCGTGCAGTCAGGTATTGAAAGTACCCAACAAGTTGTATTTGGTTTGATGGAACACCGCAATTTTGCTACGAGCCAATCAAGAGATTTCAGAGACAACAATTTGAACTCTAGAAGAAGAAGAAGCTGGTATGGTGCCTATTTTGATGCGGGTTTGGGTTATAAAAACTTCCTGTACTTGAACGTGACCGGAAGAAATGACTGGACTACGACACTGGAGAAAGAAAACAATAGCTTATTCTACCCTGGTGTGAGTGCATCATTTATTCCTACAGCGGCATTCCCAAGTTTTGGTGCAGGGGTGCTTGACTTCTTGAAGGTACGGGTTGGATACGGAACATCCGCTAATTTCCCTGATCCTTATAACACAAGGGCCACACTGCCGATTATAGCAGCTTACCAAAATGATAAGCTTGGTAATGTGCCAGTGCAAGGGCAGAATAGCCGTTTGGCCAATCGTAACCTGAAGCCTGAATTACAAACTGAATTGGAGTTTGGATTGGAAGGTCAGCTTTTGGAGAACCGTGCGAAAGTGGATCTTTCATACTATAATAGGACTGCAAAAGATCAGATTTTGGGCCGGTCATTAGATCCGTCTACGGGTTATACCCAAACGTTGATCAACGCAGGAGAGATCTCCAACAAAGGAGTAGAGTTAGGACTCACCGTAACGCCTGTTCGCGGTGAAGTAGTTTGGAATGTACGGGGAAATTACACACGCAACGTAAGTAAAGTAGTAAGTTTACCAGAAGGATCTAAGGAGATTCTAATTTCCGGAAGTACTACCTTGGGAAACTTTGCCGTAGAGGGACAACCTTTCAACGTGATCAAAGGACAAAGAGTGGTGCGTAATGCTGCAGGCCAGCCGCTAATAGATGGCGATAATAATTATGCGCTCAGTCCTGATTTGTACATCATTGGCGATCCAAATCCGGATTGGTTAGGATCCATTCTTTCTGATGTAAGTTGGAAAGGGGTCACTTTTGCTTTTCAAGTGGATTACGTACATGGAGGAGATATGTTCTCTAATACGACAGCCGCCCTTATAGGACGTGGTGTATCCAGAGATCTTGAGAATTTCGACCCAGGTTTGCCATTGATTCTTCCAGGTGTAAAAGAGGCCGATGAGTCAATCGTAAATCAAGGAATCTTAACGACTGCAGGAGTTTATTATATGCAGTCTATTTTGGAAAAAAATCCACAGGACAGAGCAATATATGATGCTACCCGAATCAGACTTCGTGAGGTTTCTTTGAGCTACAATATTCCTCAGAGTCTTATTTCAAAACTGTCGATCCGCAGTGCCAATATTTCATTGGTTGGAAACAATATGTGGTTCCGTGCTATAAACACACCAAAGTACACCCATGTTGATTTTGATCGTACACCATTTGGAACAGGCAACGGTGCAGGATTTGAATTCCTCGGAGGACCTTCGGCAAAAAGATATGGAGTGAACCTGAGATTAACATTCTAAACTAGAAGTTGACTATGAAAATAAGATATAAAATATTAAGTGTGATTGCAGTCATGGCGATAGTCGTGTCGTGCGATCTGAATAGGGATTTGGATAACCCTAATGAAGTAGGCATCAATGCCGCCAATCCCGATTTGATAATGAATAAAATTCAAGCCGATTTTGGTTTATTTTTTGCTAAAGTATCTGAGCCGAACGTGCGGAACGTATCTGAATTGGTAAGGATGAGGGCAATGACGGGTGCCAATACTTACAAAAGAGCATTTTCGCCCCCAGAGCAGAATGGTGTTTGGGAGGATGCGTATCAAAAGATACTTGTAAATATTGATGCCATGATTCCTTTGGCAACGGCAAGCCAGCAAAATGTACACCTCGGTGTGGCAAAGATTTTGAAGGCGTATGTGTATCTCACTTTGGTGGATATATTTGGAGATGTTCCTTACTCTCAGGCCCTGAAGGGAGATGAGGGAATTTTTAACCCTGAAGTTGACGGTGGCGCCTCCATTTACGCGGCTTCTATTGCGCTGCTGGCAGAAGCAAGAACTGACCTTGCCAATACAGCAGGCTCAGGTCTGGCTCGTGATATTTACTACAATGGGGATCGTGCAAAGTGGACGACATTGGCCAATTCACTGGAGTTGAAAGCACAGCTTAACCTGGCAGCTAAGGCCTCGAATGCAACGGCCGTGGCCGCGATAGATGCTTTGATAGCCGCAAATGACCTGATTGATACGGATGCTGAGGAGTTTACCTACAAGTATGGAACTTCACAAATTCCTGCTATTTCAAGAAGTCCGCTTTATCAGAGTTCTTATAGCATTAATGGAGGTACAGGACCCTACCTGGGAAATTATTTTATGTTTCAAATGTACCGTGATCCAAACCTTGGTGTGCAGGATCCACGATGGAGATATTATTTCTATCGTCAGGCAGGCTCCAGAACTCAGATGCTAAAGGATGATAATCAATCTGTCCCTTGTGCATTCAACTCGGCACCTGACCACTATGTGGCTGAAGGTCAGCCTTATTGCACCTTTGAGCCCGGATTTTATGGTCGTGATCATGGAAATGCGGATGGTAGCCCTGCGGATGGAAATGCCAAAACTGCTGCGGGTGTTTATCCTGCCGGAGGCCGTATCGATTTGAATGATGGCAATCCGAATTACAGTGACAAAACACGACTCGGTCAGGGTGGAAACGGAGCGGGTATAGAGCCTATTTATATGAGCTGGTTTACCGACTTCATGAAGGCAGAGGTTGCATTGCGTATTAAATCAGATCCGGCTGCTGCCAAGGAGTTGATGCTAAGTGGTGTAAAGAAGTCAATTACACGCGTGCGAAGCTTCTCCAATGCATTGGGACAATCCTTGCCTGCAGGGCTTGAGCCTTCTGAGGTAACGTACACTGCTACCTTGGGCGCTTTCTATGATATAGCAGCAGATCAGTTGGACGTCATTTCAAAAGAGTATTACAAATCATTGTGGGGAAATGCGCTTGAAGCATATAATTTGTACCGCAGAACAGGCTCACCTAAAATGATGCAACCTACACGCTCGCCAGAAGGAGACGAGGGTGGCTTTGTGTATTCAATGTTCTACCCGGCAAATTTCGTGAACCTAAATGGTTCAGTAGAACAGAAGCCAGATAACTCTACCAGGGTATTCTGGGATGTGAATGGGTTCGAATTGCGTTAACTAACTAAAGAAAGATTAATGAAAAATTATATAAATAAACTGACGGTCTTACTATTAATGGGGGTTACCCTTGCCTGTAGTATGGACGAGTCAAAAGATCCGCTCCAGATGAGTGAGGTAAGGAAGGGGATTCTGCTCGTATTGCGAGGGGATGCTCAGGATAGACTGAATAAGACATCATGCAGCAATAGCTTTTTTAAGAACAATATAATTGGTGATGAAGTGTTCTCTTTTGATGGAGATTTTCTTGCAGAAGATCAGGATGCACTTCAGGAAGTACAGGTATATGCAGCTTTGCCCGGTGAGGACAGAGTACTGTTGACTACCGTACCTGAAAGTGCATTTGCGATTCCAAGTGGAGGAAGGTTTAAACGAGGACATGTTTCTGTAACGCTCGCCAGCATTATGACTGCATTGAATTTGGATGCAGTATCTGCCGCGAATTTGGGTGCTGCTGACATTAAAATTTCAACGGACCTACTGTTGAAGGATGGATCGAAGGTGTATGCCTCTGATGCATTTTACTCCGGTTTGATTGAGAGCGTTATCTTCAGACCCGCCATGAACCTGACCTATTGTGCAAACGATGTGGCAGATTTTCTACCGGTGGCTACTACCAAAATGCTCGGTGTGAAAGGAACTGTTCTTCCGTTGAAGGGTGGCGCAAGTGATACATTGCATATCAAATACAATCAGGCTGAAATAAAAACAGCACCAAGTGTTTCATTTGCTCCGGCAAGTGCAGGCACTGCGGGTCCTGTAACGGCTCTTCCCTACAAAGGAACTAAGAATGAGTTTTATACAATCTATACAGCAGCAGGCACCTACACTGGAGCGGTAACTGCCACCGTAAGTGGAGCTACTGCCATGGTGGCGGGAGTTGAATTGACTCAGAACAATAAAACGCAGATCATCAATGTGGATAACATTGCACCTGTTATTACTTCTGATATAGGTAGTTTTGTTATCGGGAAAGGTCAATTCATTACACTAAAAGTTAGCTATAATGAGAAGATGAGTACCAAAGCAGCGGATGCAGTGAAAGCAACCATCAGCGGCCAGGGACTTGAGACCATTACAAATGCACCGTTTACCATTTCGGCTGATGGTTTGTCTGCAAGTCTTATTTACATTTTCAAATTGGCTAACCCGTTAGTACCGGCAACGCAAGGTCCACTCACAGTTACTTTTAGTGGAGGCGCAGACGCAGCAGGAAATGCTGCACCAGTGCCTACCGGAAGTATCAATGTTGATGTAAACGCTCCTCCTGCACCGACACTGACTTTAGGCGGTGGTTATAACCTTGGTACACAAATTATGTGGAGTGCCAATGAAACCAACCCAGGTGGAGATCAGACAGGTAAGGTTTACTTCGTAGCAATCACTGCGGGCGCCAATGCCCCAACGGCTGTCAACATTGATCAGGATGGAGTAGCTACCTGGACGATGGCTACCGGTGTTTCGTTGAAGCAGGCAGGGACAATCAGCATTACCAGTTCAACCGGTAACTCTGCGAATCCTACCTTTACTCCATTTACTGCAAAAGGTACATTTGATATCTATGCAGTATTTGTAAGCAACACAGGTAATAAGAGTGCTATTACCGTAGCACCTCAACTTGCAGGTGTAGCGATGAACTAAGCATTGCAATGTTTTTGAAAAAAGGACTGCCCAAAAAGGCAGTCCTTTTTTTTAGAATAAAATTGTAGGGAATTACAGTGGGTAAGAATATTGGTGTTTTAGACTAAGACTTTACTTCCCACGGGAATCAGTGAGTGGGCACAAAGTATTAAAACACCTTTATTGGGTGGTAAAATTACAAGGATAGAAATAAGCAATACCAGTGAAGTGAGAAAAGAGAAGCTAAGCCAGCATCCTGAGTAGCGTAGCAAGCTTGGCTTTTAGATTTCTTCTGTCTACAATAAAATCCAGAAAGCCATGTTCAAGTACGAACTCTGCACTTTGAAAGCCTTTCGGTAAATCCTTTCCAATGGTTTCTCTGATTACCCGAGGGCCGGCAAACCCAATTAATGAATTGGGCTCTGCAATATTAAAGTCACCCAACATGGCATAAGATGCCGTTACTCCGCCCGTGGTGGGGTCGGTTAATAAGGACACATAAGGTATTTTGGCTTCGTCCAGCAATGCCAGCCTGGCTGATGTTTTGGCCATTTGCATCAACGAAAGCCCCGCTTCCATCATGCGCGCTCCCCCCGATCTGGAAATCATGAGAAAGGGAGTCTTGGTTTTGATTGAATGATTGATTGCTCGTGAAATTTTCTCGCCCACGACAGAACCCATTGAACCCCCGATAAAGCTAAAATCCATACAAGCGATTACGATATCAAGGCCATCCATTTTTCCGTATGCACTCCGCACCGCATCTTTTAAGCTTACCTTGGCCTGCGACTCTTTGATCCGTTTAGGATAGGGCTTGGAGTCTACAAAATTCAGGGGATCGGCAGATTCCATATCTGCATCGAGCTCTGTAAACGCATTGTTGTCAAACAAGATCTCAAAATATTCTTTGGATCCAATACGAACATGGTAATCCTCTTCCGGTACCACATAAGCATTGTTTTTTAATTCCCGCGTATGTACAATTTTTCCTTCTGGGGATTTGAACCAAAGGCCATCAGGGACCTCTCGCTTTCCTTCTGTCGGGGTTAAAATCCCTTTGTCGGTACGTTTAAACCAAGGCATAAATATTGTTTTAAATGAATGCTGACTTTTTACACAATATCAGCATATAATTTAGGCTATTGTTACGCTCTTATCCAGGTATACATCTTGGATCGCATTTAAAATTCCAACCCCTTCTTTCATAGGCCTTTGAAAAGCTTTTCTTCCAGAGATTAATCCCATGCCACCAGCTCTTTTGTTGATAACTGCTGTTTTTACTGCCTCAAGCATGTCACTGGCACCAGACGATGCTCCTCCGGAATTAATAAGACCAGCACGCCCCATATAACAGTTTACTACCTGATAGCGGCATAAGTCGATCGGGTGGTCTGAGCTTAACTGCGTGTACATTTTCTCATCTAACTTCCCATAGCTTGATCCACCGGTGTTCAGGGCTTTGTACCCGCCATTGTTCTCAGGCAGTTTCTGTTTGATGATATCGGCTTGAATGGTTACCCCCAGGTGGTTTGCCTGTCCGGTAAGGTCGGCTGCTACGTGATAGTCTTTGCCATCTTTTTTGAAGCCGCTATTTCTTAAGTAACACCATAGGATAGTGGCCATCCCCAATTCGTGTGCTCGTTCAAAGGCTGCAGCTACTTCCTGAATCTGGCGTGTGGAATTCTCAGAGCCAAAATAAATCGTAGCCCCTACTGCTACTGCCCCTAGATTCCAGGCCTCTTCCACAGACCCATACATTATCTGGTCGAATTGATTGGGGTAGGTTAAAATTTCGTTGTGATTAATTTTAACGATAAAAGGAATTTTGTGTGCATATTTTCTAGAGACCATTGCCAGATTGCCAAAAGTAGTGGCTACTGCGTTGCAACCGCCTTCTATGGCGAGTTTGACAATATTATCTGGATCAAAATAGATTGGGTTTTTTGCAAAGGAGGCACCAGCGCTGTGTTCGATTCCCTGATCGATAGGGAGGATCGAAAGATAACCAGAGCCACCCAATCTTCCATGATTGTACAAGGCGCTCAGGCTTCTAAGTACTTGTGGTCCCCGGTTGGATTGAACAAACACCCTGTCTACAAAATCTGAACCCGGAAGAATGAGCTTGTCTTTCGAAACGGTTTTGCTTTCGTGGTCCAGTAGATATTTGGCCTCTTTACCTAGTAATTTGGATATGCTTGTTTTTGGCATGATGGGATTGACGATTTGAACTTCAAATATAACCCCAAGTGATAACTACTCCAATCAAGTTTAGAACTGGGGCAAAAAAGAACCCGCCCTGATGTGGGGCGGGTTCTTCAATAGAACTTTTATGCTTTTGAGGTCTGTCTACCAGCCAATTTTTCTTTAATCCTTGCAGATTTACCTTGTCTTCCCTTCAAATAGTAGAGTTTGGCCCTACGTACCTTACCAGACTTGATAAGCTCGATTTTGTCGATGCTGGGGCTTAATAGTGGGAATACACGCTCTACACCTACTCCGTTGGATATTTTACGAACAGAAAAAGATTCTCCGTTTGTGCTTTTTCCTCTGCGGTACAACACCACACCTTGAAACTGCTGAATACGCTCTTTGGCGCCCTCTGTGATTCTTACATGCACATTAACGGTATCACCCGCTTTGAAATCAACGATATCTGCTCTCTTTGAAGCCAATTCTTGCTCCACTATCTTCATTAAATCAGCCATAGTATGATGGTTTTGTAAAATGGACTGCAAATATAGGATTTAGCAATTACAAAAACCGATCGAATGCAGTTTTTTTATACAGTTACAAGTCACTTTCGAAGAGACCAGGTCTCCTTATTTTGGTGCGTTCAACGGCCTTTTCATATCGCCACTGCTCAATATTCGATTCATGGCCCGACAGAAGAACATCAGGCACGTTCCAGTTTTTATAAGTTGCAGGGCGGGTATACACAGGAGGGGCTACCAGCCCATCTTGAAATGAATCGGTTAAAGCAGAGCTTTCGTCAGACAAAACGCCTGGAATCAGCCTTACTATGCTGTCCGAAAGCACTGCAGCGGCCAGCTCCCCCCCGGAAAGCACATAATCTCCTATGCTTATTTCTCTGGTAATGAGGTGCTCTCTCACCCGCTCATCCACACCTTTGTAGTGGCCACATAGTATGATCAGGTTTTGGTGAAGACTCAGCTGATTGGCGATTGACTGTGTTAAAAGCTCTCCATCTGGGCTCATGTATATGACTTCATCGTAATTATGAAGTCCTTTGAGGTGAGAGATGCACCGATCAATCGGCTCCACCATCATTACCATTCCCGCGCCTCCTCCAAAAGCGTAATCGTCTAAGGCCTTGTGCTTATTGGTTGAATAATCCCTGAGATCATGTATTACAATGCTTACCAATTGCTTGTCTTGTGCTCTTTTTAGAATAGAGTCCGAAAAAGGACCTTCTAATAGTTTGGGCAAGCAGGTGATGATATCAATACGCATTTACAGCAAGGTACAAATAAGATGCATTAGATATCCAGAAAGCCTTCGGGTAGCGCTACCTTCACCCTTTTTTCACTTGCGTCAATTTCCTTTATGAAGTAATCGCTAATAGGAATTAGAAATTCTTTCCCCTGTAAGGAAACAACCAAAAGCGGATTGAGAGCGTGGTTATTGATGGCAGTAATTGTACCCAATTCTTCGGAGTCAGTACATACGGTGAACCCAATCAAATTGTTGGTTTCCAGTTTGTCTGATTTTGATTTAGAGGAATTAGGAAGGTAAAGCCTGCATTTGCTAAGCCGATCCGCTTGCTCGGAATTATTCACATCCTCGAGCTTAACAATGGCAATATCATTCAAACCGGAGATTTCTTCAATAAAAAATGGAATCAACCTGTTGTCAATTTCAACAAAGATTGATTCCAAATTTTTTGGAAGGGATGACTCCAGAAGAATCTTTACGTCACCCTTAAATCCATGTCTCTTGATCACGTACCCAACTTGGTAGCATGAGTCAATATCCATGGCTTATATTTATGCTTTGGCCTCTCCGCTTTCAGGAGCTGCCTCAGCTTGGGAGGCTTCAGTTGCTTCTGCTTGAGGCGCAACGATTTCTTCAGTTGGAGCTTCCACTGCTGGTATTGGGTCAGCCTCTTTCACCACATTCTTTTTCTTTATGGCTTCTGCTCTGGCTTCTTTTACTTTTGTTTCAGCGTCTTTACGGGCTTTTGCCTTGTCTTGTTTGCCCTTGGCAAGCGTATCCTTTTTACCCTGAATTTTGGATTCTTTGGACTTCATCCATTCTTCCCATTTCGCATTAGCCTGCTCTTGAGTAACAGCACCTTTTACAACACCTATCTGAAGGTGTTTTTTTAACATAATACCCCTGTATGACAATATTGCTTTCACAGTATCAGTAGGTTGTGCACCATTCATCAACCAGTGAAATGCCCTGTCGTCTTTTATCTCGATGCTGGCAGGATTTGTCAATGGGTTATAGGTTCCAATTTTTTCAATAAAGCGACCATCACGTGGTGCTCTGGCATCCGCTACGACTACATCGTACATTGCCAGTTTTGCGCGGCCTCTGCGGGCCAATCTAATTTTTACAGCCATTTTGCTTGTTTTGTTATGTGGATCTCGTCCAGTATAATTTTTAGGACTGCAAATGTAGCGGAATTTTTCTATTTGCCAATGCTCCCCCGATCTATGGATAAAAGCGACTATTCAAATACTCGTTAATGCGGTTATTAGATTTTTAATACATAAAACCGTTGGTTACATTTGTTTACACACTACCAAAACTATGGACAAATACTCCTACATATCCAATGCTGACGTTGGATACCTTGATGAACTTTACCAGAATTATAAGAAGGATCCTTCCAGTGTGGATTCCTCATGGCAGAAATTTTTTGAGGGTTATGACTTCTCTCAGCAACGCTATGGAGACAACGGTTCTTCTGCTGGGGTACCAGACGGACTTACCATAAAGGAAACTCAAGTAAGGACATTAATTCATACCTATCGGGGACGTGCTCACCTGAAGTCGAATACCAATCCGGTTCGACCAAGAAGGGATCACAAAGTGCCATTGGATCATAAATACTATGGCCTGACAGATGCCGATTTGGATGCTGAGTTTGATGTGGGAGTAGAAGTAGGTTTAGGTAGGGCCACTTTAAGGAAGATCATTGAAAAGCTTGAAAAGGTATATGTAGGGCCGATTGGGTTTGAGTATAGCTATATCAGAAACCAGGAAATCTTCGACTGGTTTGTGCAAAAGTGTGAAACGGAGTACTATACCTACAATCCAAGCATTGAGGAAAAGAGGAATATTCTTTACAAGCTGAACGAAGCGGTAGTGTTTGAAAACTTTCTTCACACCAAATTTCTTGGGCAGAAACGTTTTTCGTTGGAAGGCGGAGAAAACACAATTCCGGCTTTGCAGACGATTATCAATAAAGCAGCAGAACTTGGTGTGTCGGAAGTAGCAATTGGTATGGCGCACAGAGGCCGCCTCAACGTTTTGTCAAACATACTCGGCAAAACCTACGAGCAAATATTTAGTGAGTTTGAAGGAAATGTAGGAATCGATGGTACGATGGGGGATGGTGATGTGAAATACCATCAGGGATTTGCAGGTCATATTGATACACCCTCAAAGAATAAAATATACGTAAAACTCACCCCCAATCCATCTCACTTAGAAGCCGTTGATCCGTTGGTGCTTGGCTACACACGTGGTCAGATTGACGATGAGTATGCTGGCAACCTTAGTAAGGCAATGGCCATCCTCATTCATGGGGATGCAGCTATCGCAGGACAAGGCATATTATACGAAATTGTACAAATGTCGGGCTTACCTGGCTATCATACAGGAGGGACTGTTCATTTTGTAATTAACAATCAGGTGGGCTTTACCACGGACTATGATGACGCTCGTACATCTATTTATTGTACCGACTTAGCAAAAATTATAGATGCACCGGTGCTCCATGTAAATGGGGATGATGCAGAAGCAGTTACTTTCTGTAGCAAGCTGGCGGTAGAATACAGACAAAAGTTTGGTAAGGATATTTTTATTGACATGTTATGTTATCGCAGGCATGGGCACAATGAAAGTGATGAACCGAAATTTACACAGCCAAAACTTTATAACCTTATTGCTAAGCACCAAAATCCCCGGGAGATATATTCCAAGAAACTTGTAGAGGGTGGTGATGTAGATGCTCAATTGGCGAGCGAAATGGACAAGGCGTTTAGAGACCAATTACAAGACAGACTAAACGAGGTGAAGCAAAACAAGCTGCCGTATAAGGTTCAAAAAATTGAAGAGGAATGGCATAAGCTAAGAAAGTCGACTCCAGAAGATTTTGATTCGTCTCCGTCTACAGCCATAAAGCAGTCTGTTATTGACAAGGTAGGAAAAGCCTTGATTACGTTGCCTGAAGGATTTAAACCCATTAAGCAAATCGAAAAACTTTTGAAGGAGCGAAAGGCAGCGTTTTTTGAAACTAAAGAATTGGGCTGGGCTGAGGCCGAATTGTTAGCTTATGGATCTATTTTATTAGAAAAAAGATTTGTTCGCTTTTCTGGTCAGGATGTGAAGAGAGGCACTTTCTCTCATCGCCATGCTTACGTAATGGATGTAACAGACAATCAGGATTATTGCAATCTTGATCATATTGAAGAAGGGCAGAGGAAATTCCAGATTTTTAACTCCTTGCTTTCTGAATTAGGAGTGCTTGGGTTTGAATATGGATATGCCATGGCCTCACCCAATGCACTTGTGCTTTGGGAAGCTCAATTCGGTGATTTTGTGAATGGTGCCCAGGTAATGATTGACCAGTTTATTGTCAGTGCCGAGTCGAAGTGGCAGCGTATGAATGGATTGGTAATGTTGTTACCGCATGGATATGAAGGACAAGGGCCTGAGCACTCCAGTGCAAAGCCAGAACGTTTTCTTCAACTTGCTGCCGAATACAATATGGTGATAACTAACCCTACTACAGCAGCTAATTTGTTCCATTTGCTCAGAAGGCAGGTGACCTGGGAATTTAGAAAACCCTGTATTGTCTTCACGCCTAAATCGCTGCTTCGCAATCCTGCAGTAGCTTCACCGGTTAGTGAATTTACAAAGGGAGGCTTCAAAGAAATTATTGATGACCCGACCAATCCTAAGACGGCTAGAAAATTGATTTTATGCAGCGGAAAAGTTTATTACGATTTGGCGGAGGTAAAACAGAAGAAAAAAATTAAGGATATTGCTATTGTTCGTATTGAACAGTTGTACCCCTTCCCTGAAAAGCAAGTCGATGCATTGTTGAAAAAATACAAAGGAGCCAAGGTTGCCTGGGTACAGGAAGAGCCTTCGAATATGGGATATTTGAGTTTTATCATTCGCATGATGCCCGAACAGAAATTTGAGTTTGTATCCAGAAAGGCAAGCGCATCCCCTGCTACTGGCTACTCTAAAGTACATAAAGCAGAGCAGGAAAAATTAATAAACCAGGCCTTAGAAATTAAATCTTAAAAAAATTAACAAACTATCATGTCTGAAAAAGTCAAAGTTCCCACAGTAGGGGAGTCGATCACCGAAGTAACCATAGCCACATGGCTCAAGAAAGATGGAGATCAGGTTGCCATGGATGAAGTGATAGCCGAGCTGGAATCGGATAAAGCCACTTTTGAACTACCCGCTCCAAAGGCGGGTGTGCTTAAAATTATAAAGCAAGAAGGAGATACTGTGCCAATTGGTGAGGTGATTTGTGAGATCGATACCTCTGGAGCAGGAGCGAGTAAGGCACCGGCACCGAAAGAAGAGGCTCCTAAAGAGGAACCTAAGCCAACGCCATCTTCTTCTAGCGGGCCTAAGGCCACTGGTGAGGTGAAGGAAATGAAGGTGCCTGCAGTTGGCGAATCAATCACAGAAGTAACCATTTCTACATGGTTGAAGAAAGAAGGAGATTTTGTGACACTGGATGAAGTAATTGCGGAGGTGGAATCAGACAAAGCTACTTTTGAATTGCCGGCAGAGGCGCAAGGTATTTTAAAAATAGTAGCACAGGAAGGTACTACATTACCCATAGGAGGTTTGATTTGTAAGATTGAGGTAGCCACCGGCTCTCCTCAAACTTCAGCATCGAAGCCAGCAGAGCCAGCGCCAACCCAGAGCGCCCCTTCAGGCAATGCATCTTATGCAGCAGGGCATCCTTCTCCAGCAGCGGGGAAAATATTAGCAGAAAAAGGCATTTCTCCCGACCAGGTTTCAGGTACTGGAGTAGGGGGTAGAATCACTATGGAAGATGCTGCGAAAGCCCAAGCCAGTCAGCCGAGACCCACCGAGGCAGCCGCTTCCGCTCCGGCACCAGTACAAAAAGGAGCGCGTGAGGAGACAAGGGAGAAGATGTCAACCATGCGCAGAACCATTGCCAAGCGACTCGTGGTGGTGAAAAATGAAACGGCCATGCTCACCACCTTTAATGAGGTAGACATGAAGCCAGTAATGGATTTGCGTTCCAGGTACAAAGACAAATTCAAAGAGAAGTACGGAGTAGGCCTCGGCTTTATGAGTTTCTTTACCAAAGCCGTATGTGTGGCATTACAAGAGTTTCCTGCCGTAAATGCATATATCGATGGCAACGAAGCCGTATATCATAACTATTGTGATGTTTCCATTGCAGTATCTACCCCTCGTGGTTTGGTAGTTCCTGTTATTCGAAATGCGGAATCTCTGAGTATGGCAGAAATTGAAAAAGAAGTAGTACGGTTGGCCACACGGGGCCGTGATGGAAAACTTTCTATTGAAGAAATGACCGGAGGAACTTTCTCCATTACGAATGGTGGGGTATTTGGATCTATGTTGTCAACACCAATTTTGAATCCACCTCAATCTGCCATCTTGGGTATGCACAATATTGTGCAGCGGCCTGTAGCACTGGATGGAGAAGTGGTGATACGTCCTATCATGTACCTGGCGCTCTCTTATGACCACCGTATTGTGGATGGAAAAGAGTCTGTAAGCTTCCTTGTAAAGGTGAAAGAACTGTTGGAAGATCCGGGGCGTTTAATTTTGGGAGTATAATCATTTTGAATGATTAAAGAAATTGAAATAAAGAACTTTAAGTCTATTAAAAGACTTAAGCTTTCTTGTAAAAGAATAAATATATTCATTGGTGACCCTAATGCAGGTAAGTCTAATTTGCTTGAGGCATTATCTTTACTAAACTACAATTTTAGGAACCTTAGCGATTTCATTAGATTTCACGAAGTCACACATCTATTTAATGATTACGACACTTCTCAGAATATTGAAATCAGAGCAGATAATCATATTTCTAGGGTGCGAGTTGATGCAGACTCAGACATGTTGCATGTTGAAAATTTCAAAGAACTTAATTCGCCTTTTTTAATAAAATATTTTAGTGATGGGAAGCTTCAATCCTCATCTCATAACGATTCAATTAACTTGTTGCCAAGAGTATTATTTTACAGGTACAAACAAAATGTTGTTTTTGAAAAATCTCAAAATTTTTATTTAACCCCTCCATTCGGAGAAAACCTACCCTCTATTGTATTGTCAAATAAAGGGTTAAGGACATTAGTCCAAAATATTCTTGATGATTTGGGTTTTAAATTATTAATAAAACCTTCTGGAAACGATTTTGAAATAGTAAGAGAATCAGACGGAATATCCTTATCCTTTCCTTTGATTTCATTTTCTGACACTATTAAAAGAATTATCTTTTATTTAGCAGCTATAAAAAGTAACTCCGGAAACACTATCTTATTTGAAGAGCCGGAGGCTCACACTTTTCCCTTTTACACGAAAGGTCTGGCAGAAACTATTGCCCTTGACGCAAGTAATCAATTTTTTATTATTACTCACAATCCAGTCCTACTCATGTCGATGATTCAGAAGGTAAAATTGAGTGACCTGAGTGTTAATCTTGTAAAGATGAAAGATTATCAAACAATGGTTACTGAATTATCTGAGGATGCTGTTGAAAGGATATTGGAGCTTGATTCTGATCTATTTTTAAATTTTGAGAAACTCCTGTCAGAATGACTTATTACGAATGTTATGCTGATGAAATATTTTTACGTGAACTCGGGTTCAAATCTAAGGATATGGAGCATTCCCTTGGGAGGAGCAGGGTTTGCAGTAAATTAATGAAGGATAATGATTCCTTTGGATTTATTGATGAAGACCCGGGAGCACCTAGAGGGCATTATCTAGAGCTTTTATATTCAACACCTCCCATATACAGTGATTATTTAATTGCATGTTTTGAGTACAAAAGGAATAACAATAGATTAATTGTTATTAAACCAGACCTAGAGTCATTTATACTAAAAGTAGCAAGCGAATTAAATATTGACCCAACAAGTAAACTGTACAACCTTTCGTCTACGCCATCTGGATTACATGACGAAATAAAATTTATTAAAAGTATTAGAAAGCTAGAATCTTTCAAGAGATTGGTGAAAGATGTCTCTACACATAAAATTTTCTCAGAAATTAAGAGTTTTTTAAATAACTGAATTTGCTATGCAATACAACGTTACGGTAATCGGATCAGGACCTGGAGGATATGTAGCAGCCATTCGCTGCGCACAATTGGGCTTTAAGACAGCCATCATTGAAAAATATGATGCCCTGGGAGGCACTTGCCTTAACGTGGGATGCATTCCCTCCAAAGCGCTGTTGGATTCGTCCGAGCACTTTATCAATGCAAAAGATCATTTCAAAGAGCACGGTATTGACATTGCTCCACCGAAGGTGAACATCAAACAGATGATCAATCGCAAGGCAGATGTGGTGAAGCAGAATGTGGATGGCATTGCTTACCTGATGAAGAAAAATAAAATTGAAGTTCTTACTGGGGTTGGTTCTTTTGTTGATAAAAACACAATCAAGATTACTGATAAAGAAGGCAAAGAATCATCGATTACTACCGAAAAGGTGATAATTGCCACAGGCTCAAAACCCACTCCACTACCATTTGCGCCTTTTGATAAAAAAAGAATTATTTCCAGCACGGAAGCACTGGAGTTAAAAGAGGTGCCGAAACACTTAATCGTTGTAGGTGGAGGTGTGATTGGAATGGAGCTTGGATCAGTGTACGCACGTTTGGGCGCAAAAGTAACAGTGATAGAATTTCTTGACAGTATTATTCCTACCATGGATGGGACTATGGGTAAGGAGTTGTTGAAGGTGACTAAGAAACTGGGAATGCAATTTTACCTGGGCCATAAAGTGACCTCGATAGAGAACAAGGGAAAGGAAGTAGTTTTGAAGGCAGAGGACAAGTCGGGAAAATCCGTGGATTTGACTGGCGATTACTGTTTAGTGAGTATTGGCAGACGACCGTATACAGAAGGATTGGGCCTTGATAAGGTTGGAATTGAATTGGACAAGGGGAAGATACCTGTTGACGATCATTTAAAAACCAAAGTAGATAACATTTATGCCATTGGTGATGTGGTACGTGGTGCGATGCTGGCACACAAAGCCGAAGAAGAAGGCGTGATGGTAGCTGAACAAATGGCAGGGCAAAAACCTCATATCAATTATTTGTTGATTCCTGGAGTGGTTTACACATGGCCCGAAGTAGCAAGCGTAGGGTATACAGAGGAACAATTGAAGGAGAGCGGAAGAGCTTATAAAACAGGATCATTCCCCTACAAAGCATTGGGCAGGGCCAGAGCAAGTATGGACACAGATGGTTTAGTGAAGATTCTGGCTGACAAACAAACTGATGAAATTCTGGGTGTTCATATTATCGGGGCACGCGCTGCCGACATGATCGCTACAGGTGTTACCGCCATGGAATTCAGGGCCTCGGCTGAGGATGTTTCACGGATGTCACATGCGCACCCTACTTATATGGAAGCTGTAAAAGAAGCATGTCTTGCGGCTACAGCCAATAGACCGATTCATATGTAAGCTTTCTTAAGCATGTAATAGTTTAGGCCATAGCGAATCACTAATGCGATTACTATGGGAATCAAAAACACGTTTAGTTGCTGCGGCAGCAATGGCCAGGTGATGAGAAGCAGTAGGGTGACTCCTGTGAGAAATCCAAAGTATTTTCTGACGGTTTTCGTATGTTTCCCCCAGATCATAAATGCCATAAAAATATTGATTGGGAATGCCCACAATAGGTTAAAATTATTGGCTGCGGCTTTATGATCAGTAGCAACCCAAAGCATAAAAAGTAAACAACCAATGGCTCCAGTTACAAACAGCAATAGCGTATCAAGCCATTTTGATGGTTTCTTCTTTTTAAAATCCAGAATAGTGATTCCAATCACCAACAACAAAAAAACGCCAAAGACAGTCCACGGATGTGGAGTGCTATCAAAAATCATGGGTTTACCAGGGGGATCAGAAACAACAGTTTCTTTCACCAGCGGCATTGAACCGTTCTCGGTGATGATGGTTGCGTGGTTAAACGATGATTCAATATAATCCGGCAAAAACATATAGTCGTAGGGAGTCGCCTTTTTATCCATCGGCAAGCCAAGACAAATGTCAATACCCAAATCCCCCCAAGGCTGTTCTTTAAGGTACAGGTCTGTTAGATCTCGGATGGTGTAATCGGTAGTGATAAAAGATTCATCGAATTTTATTTTCTCCCCCAACACCTCAATGAAGACATCACGAATCTTGGTAGCGCAATTATTATAAAAATAATCGTAGAAATACTCCTGATTTTCTGGCTGTGCATTCCATTGGAGATAATCAAAAAGTTTTTGTTTTTGCTCCTGAGTCAGGTCAATGACTTGTTCATGAACCCATCGATTATAATACAAATAAGTATACCTGAATTGTGGGTAGGGCTGAACGGCCAAGCGATATAAAAGACGTCCCTTTGTGAAATTGAGGTAGAAATTGGGCTGATTAAAGTCGAAGGTGCCATAATTGTATGCGTAGTCAATGCGTTGCACCGGGTCATATACGCGTATGGCACTGTGACCAAAAGCAGAATATAATTCACCCTGAAACGGAGCACATGTAATTACACTGATGTGCGTATTCTCGGACAGTTGGATTTGCTGTGCGGACAGATGAATGGAAAACAGAGAAGAAAAGAGAAGCAGAAGATTTCTCATGGGCTAAATAGTGGGTGGAAAGATAAAACAATCGCTTTGTAAAAGGTAATTTTGAAATAGACATGAACAGAAATATAACGGACGGATTGAATTTTGTATCCAAGCTCACCTTCATCAGGATTTGGAATGCTGGAAAGGTGGTTTCCAGTTATTTCTATTCCAGATTATCCGGTAAGGCTTCACTGCCTGGATTACCTATTAGCATATCCATAGAGCCTACTACATCGTGTAACTTGCGATGTCCAGAGTGCCCCAGCGGCCTACGATCGTTTACCCGGCCTACAGGAATGCTAAAACAAGGATTATTTGAGAAAGTAATTGATGAACTGTCACCTACTCTATCTTATCTGATATTTTATTTTCAAGGAGAGCCTTATTTGCATCCTCAGCTTCTTGACATGATTGCTTATGCTTCTCATAAAGGAATATACACGGCCACCTCTACCAATGCGCATTACCTCAATGATGAAATGGCTAGGAAAACGGTTGAGTCGGGCTTGGATAGAATGATTATTTCAATTGACGGGGTTGATCAAGAAACATATTCTTCCTATCGGGTAGGTGGGAAACTTTCCAAAGTGATCGAAGGAACGCGCAACATTCTCAAATGGAAACGCGCATTGAAATCAAAAACACCACATGTCATATTTCAATTTCTTGTTGTCCGCCCCAATGAATCTCAGATAGATCAGGTTTACAAACTGGCCAATGAGCTTGGAGTGGATGAAGTGGCACTTAAAACAGCTCAGATTTATGATTACAAAAATGGATCTGATTTGATCCCTGTTAATGAAAAGTATTCGCGCTACAAAAAAGCGGAAAATGGTTCTTACGAGATAAAGAACAAATTACTTAATCATTGCTGGAAGATGTGGCACAGTTGTGTAATCACCTGGGATGGAAAAGTGGTGCCGTGCTGTTTTGACAAAGACGCCCATTTTGTTCTGGGTGATTTAAATGAAAAATCATTTAAAGAAATCTGGAATCAAAAGAAATACCAACACTTTAGGCAATCCTTGCTGCATTCACGAGAAGAAATAGAAATTTGTAAAAACTGTACAGAGGGTACTAAGGTGTGGACCTAAACAGTGGCCTTCTTTTTTTCTATTGACTTTTGAATGGATTTCACGTCAAGTGCTCCGCACTTTCCGCAACCAGATGTACACTCAGATGAGGTGAATGATCTGAAAATAATCCAGCCCAAATAACCTACTGCGCCTAACCCAAGTAAACCGACTAAAATGTATTGAACCATGTTACAAATTTAATAATTTAACCAATAACCCTGTTTAAGGTCACGACTTTCAGGCACGCTCCCAATTTCGGATGCTACTACTATCATTAGTAACCCCAATAGCCTTTGATGATCTCAACCATCTCAGGATGAATGCTTCCGGCAGCGCAAATCTCGCCTCCATACAAAAAGTTATTACCTCCTTTAAAATCCGTTACTTTTCCACCCGCCCTTTCTACAATTAAGCTACCTGCGGCCACATCCCATGGGTTTAGGTCATACTCGAAAAAACCATCCATACGGCCGCAGGCAACATAGACCAAGTCGGTAGCGGCACTTCCCAATCTGCGCACGCCATGGGTCGTTTCAAGAAAAGTTTTGATGATCGAAAGATACTCTTCCCTTTTATCGAAATGATAATAGGGGAATCCTGTTGCCAACAAGCTTTCATTCAAAAATTTTGTGTTTGAGATTTTAATCTCATTGCCATTGCAAGATGCAGGGCCATCTAGAGTGGCAGAAAAACACTCCATTTTACTTACCTCATGCACCACACCGAGTACGATTTTATTTTTTTTGGCAAGTCCAATACTTACTGCAAATGGAGGGAGTCCATGAGTAAAGTTAGTTGTGCCATCCAATGGATCAATGATCCATTTGTATTCGGTTGAGCCCTCTAGTGATGTTCCTTCTTCCCCTAAAAATCCAGAGCCGGGTAAAATGACTTTTAGTGCCTTTACCAGTATTTTTTCAGCTTCTTTATCTACATAAGACACCAGGTTGTTGGGCCTGTCCTTGTGCTCAATCTTATTTTTGTCAAAATTTTTTGCTTCGTTTCCTATAAAATTGGCAACCTCACTGCTGAGTTCTATTACATCCATTTCCAATTGCTCAAGGTCTACAGTCATTTCTTGGTGGTTTTTCTTTTGACTAAGGTAAACAATATGATTAACACTGAAATCCAGGCTGCAGTTCGAGGAATTAACTCACCTTTTAAGCCATAATTGTTATTTGCACTTGGGTGGGATGAATAGAGCAGCATCATTTCTTCCCGACTGACAACTTGAGCAATATCAGCAGCATAGTAGGAATAGAGAATTGGGCCAGCTGCCGAAAGAATAAATAGCCCTATAAACACCCAATTTACTTTCTTTTCGGTGAGCACACCGAGATAGAGTAATATGTTGCATATAAGCACCCAAAGAGATGCTCCAAGATACCCGGTGGAGGAATTCCAGGCGGTCCATTCTGGTTTTAGAATAAACAAATCGGCAAGAAAATTAACGGGAAATGGAGACCACTTTAACAAAGTATATTCGACTGCCAGCCAAAAAAGAGGAAGTGTAATTATACTTACTCCGGCACCCAAACTTTTTCTTACAAAAGTGTAGCCTAAGAATGATAAGGTGAATAGTATGGTCTGTACCAGAATTTGTGCAAGCTGATTGAACGAGAAGAGACTACCCGCAAAGTAAGAAATGGAGAGACCGAGAAGAATAAGCTCCAAGGAGTCCCAAATGGATTTTTCCTTTCGGTTATTGACGGCAATTGCAATAAATGGAGCAAAGCCAATAAATGCCAATAGTGGAAATGAAGGCATCATCCACGCCAGGCTGAATAAAATTGTGCCACCCACAAAAAGGTAAACAGTGCGGATGTTATTCTTTTTTGCCATCGATCACAATTACGATTTCTCCTTTAACCTTATTTTTTTCAAAGTGGGCTGCTACCTCTTTTATGGTACCCGTAATCGTTTCTTCATATATTTTGGTAAGTTCCCTTGACACGGAGATTCTTCGGTTCTCACCAAATATTTCCAACATCTGATTGAGGGTCTTTTCAAGCCGATGTGGGGATTCGTATGCTACAACAGTGCGTTCTTCTTCGGCCAGTTTATTCAATAGTGTTTGCTTTCCTTTTTTGTGGGGCAAAAACCCTTCAAATACAAAACGATCAGTAGGAAAGCCAGATTTTACGAGCGCTGGCACAAAGGCGGTTGCGCCTGGTAAACACTCCAGTTTGATACCCTCCTGAAGACAAGCCCGGGTTAATAAAAAGCCTGGATCAGCGATTCCGGGGGTGCCAGCATCACTTATCAATGCCATTGTCTCACCCAATTTCATTTTTTCTAAAAGCCCCGTCAATTTTTTGTGCTCATTAAAAATATGAAAACTGACCAGTGGTTTCTGTATGTTATAATGCTTAAGAAGAATTCCTGATTTGCGTGTGTCTTCAGCCAGGATAGTATCCACCTGCTTTAGAACCTCCAATGACCGCAAGGTGATATCTCCAAGGTTTCCTATAGGGGTTGGAACAAGGAATAGGGATGTTTTCTCTAAATTCACTTCATCAGGTTATCAATGGCTTCAGCCAGCTTACGGTCTTTTTCTGTTACGATGTTGCCGGCATCGTGAGTGGAGAGTTCAATTGATACCCGGTTATAAACATTTGACCAATTGGGATGGTGGTTCATTTTTTCTGCCAGTATAGCTACCCTCGTCATAAAGGCAAAAGCTTCGCTAAAATCTTTGAACTGGTAGGTCTTCTTAAGCTTGTGATTTTCTTCTATCCACATAGTCTGGTAGGATTAGTTGAAGATAAAGTTACTATTAAATGACCTAAAGTCTTCCTAAAGGGCAATAATGCCCTCTATTGTGGAGGCACTTTCATATACCTTCAAAACAGCTTCAGTGGAGGGCATCATTGTTTGAATCGTGAGGCTGGTATATGTGCCATTTTTTGAGGCCCGTTCACTGGGCTTGTGCATGGGGAACAGCTTTCTTACTTGCTCTTCCCGTCCTTTTGGAACTATAAATTTGAAGGTATACAGAGAGGGCCATGCATAATAGTTGTCTAGTTTTTCACGAAAGGAGCGGAGCCAGTCTTGATCAATCATATAAAAAAAAGACTCCATCTGGGCTACAAATGGAGTCTCAATTAGTGTCGTTGATTAATAAAATAAATATCGTTTGTCTTCTATATCAGCACCCTTCTTAAGCGCTTCGGCAATATCTAAACCAGATTGGCTATTAAGCGCTTGCAGTCGTTGATTCTTAAACATGGTATAATCTCCAATTTCTGGAGCAATCGTTTTATTCCCATTCTCTATGATTAATACACCATTTTCACCAATAATAGGTTCAGAACGCTTTCCGCTTCCAAGGGCAAAGGCTTTGCCCACAGCAATAGGGTCTATGCCTACACCTGGAAGAGAATTTGAACTCAATTTAAGGTCGCTTGACGAATTAACGGTGGCATCGCCCCCATAGGCGGCAGCAATCTCTTCAATTGTACCAGTGAGGCCCTTCAGTTTTTCGGCAATTTTTTGGCCTTTAAGTTTATTCTTAACCATTGGGGTTATTTCCTCTTTTACGTCTTCAAAAGGTAAGTATCCCTCTTTGGTTTCTCCGGTCATTACAGCCACTACATAGCTGTTTTGTACATCGAATACATCAGAAACCTTACCTATACTTGCATCGCGGAAAAGCCATAGAACAACCGGGCGGGCATCATCCAAAGTGTTTACGCTGGTGGCATTGGTGCTCACATCTTCTGCGTTGTAAATTGTTAGCTTTTCTTCAGCTGCTTTCCGGTTAAATCCCTCCAACCCTGAAGCGCTGCTGGCAAATAGGTCGGCCTTTCTATAGGCTTCATTTTGTGTTTCATCACTGGCGGTAATTTCGCGTTCAATTACTGCCACTGTATAGGAGGTGTTGTCTTTTACACTGGTGACATCAATAATATGATAACCAAATTCTGTTTCCACTAAAGTGTTCAGCAGGCCAGTTGTCTTTGCGCTAAACACGGCATTTTCAAAGGGTTTTACCATCTGGCCGGAAGTAAAGTACCCAAGGTCTCCACCCCTGGAGGAAGTGCCATCAGTTCCAAACTCAGCTGCTTTTTGAGCAAAATTTGCCCCTGCTTTTAGATCATTTAAAATCCCCTGCGCTTTGTCACGCGCTGCACGCTTGGCTGCAGGGGTCTCATCATCCCAACGAATAAGGATATGACTGGCCCGTGCAGTATAAACTTCGCCCTGATTTTTAGATACTAACTTCACTACCTTATACCGGTTGCCATCCAATAATGGACCTATCACCGATCCTGCATTCATGGAATTGATCCGGTCACTAAGAAAAGCGGGTAGTTTATCAGGAGTATAAGTAACAAAAGACTCTGGATTATCTGTGTTCAATGCTGCAAATACAGAGTCCTCATCCGTGTTTTTAAAGTCCGCAGCAATCTTAGCAAGCTCTTCGCGGATTTCAATTGAATCGGCAGAAGAGGGTGTAAGCGGAAACGACACATAGCTTAAGTTACGAGATTTTTCTGCTTTGTACTTTTCTTTGTTCTTGTTGTAGTAGTCTCTTAGATCAGCATCTGTGGCTGTTACCAGCGAATCACTCATGGAGTAAAAGGGCACGTAAACGTACTTCACCTCAGAGACATCATTCTGTAAATGATACTCTCTTTCCGCCTCCGCTTGGGTAACATAATTAGTTTTGATAATAAGATTTTCAAATTTCACGCGCTCCCTTGCAGGCACTATATCAGCTCTAAAGATATTCCAACGTACCCTTGGCTCGGAATTAACAGGTTGGTTGTCCAATGATTGGAGATAGGAAATAAGGCTGTTTCTGTCAAAATTTCCAGCTGAATCAGTAAAAGAAAGCTTGATGTTCTCATCTATATTTTTTCCTTGGATGATATCCCACTCCTCGTCACCAGTCACCTTTACACCTACTTTTTCATATTGCGGCATAATGGCGTAACGCGAGATAAGAAGATCCCAGGCTTGCTGGCGCAAAGAGGGTCGCTCGAGCTCTCCTGGCTGGCGGCCAAAATTTAGAATGTAACTGTTTTCCCGTGCTTGGACAGCTGCCTGAAATTCTTCCAGGGAAATGGATTTTCCACCTATCTCACCTACTATATTCTCATTTCCGGAGAAAACAGATGTGGGTCCACTTCCAAATAAGTCATTAAGAACAAATGCAGCAATTGCTACAGTAATAAATCCTACGACCACCTTGGTCATTTTGTTCCTCAAAGTTCCGATCAGCGCCATACCGCGTGTTTGATTAGAGTTAGCCTAAAGTTAATTTTTAAAGAGCCGCAAATTTAAGGTCTATTATCAATTCAACAAAGGGGTGAATGACTAATTAAGGAATTAATTTTGCTGATTATCAGGCAATTAAATGGCGCTATCTGGCCAAATAGATTAGTTCGATCCTTGCTTTTTATCCACGATAAGCTTTACGATATCAATTCGATTATCTGCCGTGGATTGAATGATAAAAACGTAGGGAGGAATAGTAATGGCATCCCCCTCTTCAGGGAAATCTTCAGTATAGGATAGAATCATCCCACCAAGGGTTTCATAATCGCCTTCTGGTAGCTTCCACTCATACGCATCGTTGAGGTAGTCGATTTCGTGTCTTGCACTGAGCAAATAGGTTTGTTCATCCAATTGTTGTTCAATAAGGTCATCTTCGTCATGTTCATCCTCAATCTCCCCAAATATTTCTTCTATAATATCTTCCATACTGACAATTCCAGAAGTACCCCCGAACTCATCTACTACTACAGCAAGGCTTTTCCGATCCCTAATAAACTGGATCATTAGCTCATTCACCATCATTGCTTCCGGCACAATATTGATAGGGGTGAGAATTTCGCTGATGGATTTTGGTTTAGTGAAAAGGGCTGAAGAATGACAGTAACCAATTACATCATCAATTGTTTCTTTATAAATGATGATTTTGGAATGCCCACTTTCGATGAAGGCCTCCTTTAATTTGTCTAAACCATCATCGGATGCAATCGCAATGATTTCTGTACGCGGAATCATACACTCTCTCACCTTAACCGTTTTAAATTCCAGGGCATTGTGAAATATTTTTTTATCCAATTCAATTTCCTCATTCTCGTGCTTTACGTTTTGCATATTGCTGAGGTAGTGGTTCATATCGGTGAGACCGAATGCCGGTTTATCTTCAGAATATTCGAGCCTTAGCACGTGTATGATAACAAGCTTTGAAAGGTAAACAATGGTAAAGGTGATGGGTGAAAGAATATAAAATATGATACGAAAAGGTACTGCAAGCGATGCCAGCATCAGGTTTGGATTGATCAAAAACAAACTTTTGGGTAGAAACTCCGCTGTGAAAAGTATTATTAACGTTGAAATTACTGTTTGAATCAGCAGAACGTATAAATCACTTTTGAATCCTTCGGGCAAAATTGCTACAAGGGAAGGTTCAATCATTTGGGTGATGAATATCCCAAAAAGAACCAATGAAAGTGTGTTCCCAATCAGGATGGTGCCTATAAACCAGGAGGGCCTTTTGACGAATTGAGACATGATGCGTCCCCAAAGCACACCCTGTTTTCCCTGCAACTCTATCTGCAATTTGTTGGCTGAAAAAAAAGCAATTTCAATTCCTGAGAAGAAAAAGGAGAAAATGAGGGATATAAGAATAGGAATGAATAGCGCAGTATTCATTTAAGCTGATCGTTTTCTTATAGAATAAGCAAAGAATAAGATCAATGAAAGCATAATGGCCCAATAGGCATTTCCGAGGCCCACAGTCATCACCTCGTAAGCTCCTATTATAATGAATACTACCGCCAAGGATAGTAAAAGCACATCAACTAGTTTCATGGAAATACAAAGATAAGCAATGGATAATTGACAATAATCACTCAATCACCTCAAATTCTCCCTCCGGATTTTTAATTGTATAATCAGAGAGATCCTGGGCGGCCTCCAATCCTGTACCATAAATAACCTCGTTTTCTAGTTTGATAGTCACAAATTTTTCTGTGAAAATACGTTGAGTGTCCTGCTTCCAGAAGAGCTCTTCTGTGTTCAGTTGTTCCTTTTTTTGAATGTTCACAATTTCTACATTACCACGCCCTCGCCATTTATCTTCTTTGCTAAAATAATAGGCGCTGTTGGCACGCAGGGTGGAAGTGATCTTACCGGTTTCATCGAAAAACTCGAGGTATATACCCTCAGGAAATTCGCGGTCTCCACTTTCGAACTCATTCACTTTTTTTGCAACCATTTTTACCTTGATCAGGTCCTTCTCCGCATAGTACATTTCCACATTTTCAGCTTCTTTGAGTGGGCCGTGGTATTCTATGGGTTGAGCAGTTTCTTTTGGTGTACATGAGATAAGTACCAGCCAGCAAAATGTCAAAGCACCAAGGGTCTCGATAAGATGTTTGTTTGCTTGATGTGTCATCATTTGGAAAAACAAAAAGGCTGACTAAAAGCCAGCCTTTTTTTAGAGGTATTGTTTAGTTAATCCCTAGTGTCTATTGTAACGGTTTCTCCCACCCAGCAACCCACTCTCATGGTATCTCCGACTTTCCAGTTGAAGAGAAAAATCTCTTCTTTTGATGGAAACTGAGACTTGGCCTGGGCCATTTTCTGACTGGCCCCCGCTCTTGCATACATGTTGTATGCAGCGATGTATACCAATCTATCTTCAGCCATATTCACTCCCTTTTTACAATCATTAAAGCTGGTGTAGTACAAGTCGCCAATTTTCTCATAGCCATCCTTGTTTCCTGCCTCTGCGGCTTTACGGTAGTAATCACGTGCACCATTCTTATTATTTTTCTTCGCCTGGATACTGCCTAAGTATATAAAGATATCTGCTTTGTCTGCTGGGGTAGTAGCGAGGTCAAGGGCTTCTTTCAGAAACTGTTCTGCCTTGTCAAAGTTATCACTACCCATGTATTTTAAACCCATATTCTTAGCCAAGCCGAAGTCAGGCTCAGACTTATTTATTAGTTCGCCTACCTCAAGCCACAATGGGTCGTCAGTACACTTGTCCTGAAGCATGAAACTAAATATCTTCTTAGCCAATGGAAGGTCATCGGGTGTCTTTCTGAATTTTGGTTCAAGGTTGGTCTTCACAAAGTTGCAGTCCACTTTTACCATTCCAATCAGCAACTCATCAATCACTCCAATATATTCTTTGATTTTAGTTGCGTCTTTGGTTTTGCCTTTAGCCTCGTATGCTTTCACTTTTGCATTTGCAATTGAAATGATTTTATCATAACGCTCAAGAATTTGATCGTCAGTAAGATTTTTGAGCATTACGCGGTTTGCCTGAACCGCCTGCATGTAAGCCACAAGGTTACCATCAGACATTTCAGTACCACTAATTTCAGCCACGCGATCAAATAGGCTAAGCAGCTCTACGGATTTATCCTTATTAGTCACATTGTATTTATAAGCATAAAATGCTTTTCTGTTCAAGACGTTTACCTCATCGCCACAGTTTTTGATACGCAAGTCGTACATCAACAACATAGAGTCCACCAATTGTTGCTTTCTGACAGGTTCCTTTTCTTTTTCAGCCAGGTTATCGTAGATGTCTGCCCCATCGATATACAACTTAACATGCCAATTGGGAGCATTTTTTAGCATCCAGGTAAAAGGTTTTAATGCCGCTTTATATTGCCCTTGTTTCATGGCATCGCCATAAAGAGCCACCTTTTCTTCTGCCGTACTTTTGTCTTCAGGCCATTTAAACTCACGACATTGTGCTATGGAATCAAAGTTCAACATAACAAGCATCATCATTAAAGCACCAGTTACTATTGTTTTCATCGTTTTCATTTTCTAGTCAAATCTTCTTTTAATAAACCATTGGTCGTTGAAAGTAACGCCAAAATATAACTTAAAGTAATTTTCTTCAATAGTGTTCGTTAGTAAATCACCCCTCTTTCCCACCTTCACTGCCAAATCCAAACTTGAAATTCGGCTTACAGGTAGAGACAAACCAAAATTAATGCCAAAGTCTTTCAGAGTGTTACCATTCACCAAATAAGGGGCCTCACCAAAGCTTAAGCCAGTTTGGTAGGTAATCCTTTGTAGATAACTATCCAGCGATCCGGCATTTGGGGTTATCTTTCCTCCAAGTGCAAACTGCCACCCGGATTTGCCTTCCGGTGATGACCCACCAAAGTTTTTTAATTGAGTGTAATCTAAATAGGTAAAATCAGCTCCAATCAGCCATTGCAGTCCTTTGCCAAAGGAAATGCCAGCACCCATTGATTGCGGAATAGTAGTAGTACCAGGAACGTTGTTTACAATTGTTACTGAGTCTATAATTCCCGATATATTTCTGCGTTCCAAACGCTCATAAAATTTTGTGTTGATACTTGCTTTAAAATCATAGACCAACCCTACATTGATTTGATAATTTTTTCTTCCAAGTGAATCTTTGTGAAAAGCAGCGCCACCTGAAAAACCAAATCCATTAAATGATTGCCGATCGTAAATACTAGTTGCGTAATTAACCAATTGGTCAGATTCTGAAAGTGTTGATGTGAACTGATTGACTATTGCGCTAAAGTAATAAGTGCCTTTGAAGCCAACCGATAAATTAGGATGAAGCTTCACGCCATTCGACCAGTACAATTGATTGATACCACCGTTACCCGTCTCAATCACATTTACCATTTGGGTACTGTTGATAATTTCACTCTGATAGTTGAGGCGATAATTCACAGAAGAGTAGGGCATTAATCCTAAAGCCATTCCCCATTTATTTCTTTTTATAGGAAAGCCCAGCGCGAGATAATTTAAGTTACCACTGCCCGTTTTTTCGGATGTGTTAGCACCCTTTATTGTTCTTTGCTCCCCAAGAAAACCCGCCTCAAAAACCGTAATCGTATTGTAGACCAGTAAGGCCGGATTGACATTATTCAGATGCCAATATTCAGGGTTGCTGATACCAAGCCCTGCCATACCCTGATTTTGCGTAAGCCCGTTGCCGAAAGTCTCCCCAATTCCAAATGAAGAGAATGGTGTTTTGGCAGCCTGACCAATTGATTCCAAAGGAATAAATGCAATCAGTAATACTATGGAGGCGTACTTAGAAATTGACATTATGAAGCAAAATCCTGTTCAATCCGCTCAAGACGAGATTGGGGGCTACAAATATGGGGTGTTTCAACTTGTTTTCAAAAAAGGGGGCGTCACCCCCACATAAAATTACTCCCATAGTGGGGTATTTTTTTTCATATCTTTCTATTATTCCGTCAAGCTCTGCCAACACCCCATTTGCCACACCGCTTTGCATGCACGATTCAGTACTATTTCCGGTAAGCGGAGTGTGTTCATTAAGCTTAACGAGCGGTAGCCTGGCAGTGAAAGTATGCATGGCTTGAAAACGCATTTTTATTCCTGGTGATATAGCACCACCATGATAATTGGCATGCTCATCAACAAACTCATAATTGATGCATGTGCCCAGATCAATGACCAAACAGTTCTTGTTGGGCATTATGTCAAAGGCTCCACAAGCTGCAGCAATGCGATCTACTCCTAATGTTTCGGGGGTGGTGTATTTTATAATAATAGGAAGCGGAAGAGATTGGGACATCACAATTATTTTTCCGTCACTATTGATTTTTTTTAATAGGTCATTGGTTTGCCGCGCCACAGAACTGATAATAACGTTTTCAACTCTGATCTGTGCCAGCCATTCATAAAATTTAGTGTCTTCTTCAAATGAAAACTGTTGAGTAAGGTTAGCCTGTTTGAAAAGACCAGCTTTAATCCTGGAATTACCATAATCAATTACCAAATTCATAAAGTATTTTTGCAAATGATTACCTTAGGTGTTGGACGGCACAAAAGTATTGAAAATCATGTGCATGTTGATTGGATAGTAAAAGAAATATCGCTGAAAAAAAATGAGAATCAATGCTAAAAGATACAGTGCGGCCTCCAGGTACAAGGTGATTGGCTTGATGTCCGGAACTTCTTTGGATGGATTGGATATGGTTTGCTGTGAATTTTTATTAAAGAACAAGGAATGGAAATTTAGAATTGAGGCAAGTGAAACATTGCGGTACTCTTCAAAATGGTATACCCGACTTGCGGAAGCACATCTTCTGTCGGGGGAAGCTTTGCAATTACTAGACAATGACTTTGGGTTTTTCATAGGCCATGCCTGCAATAAGTTTATAAAAAAAAATACAATAAAGGGGGTTCAGTTCATTGCCTCACATGGTCATACCGTTTTTCATCAACCTAAAAAAAGATTGACATTTCAACTCGGTAATGGAAATGCCATTCATCAGAAAACCGGGATTCCAATAGTAAATGATTTTCGTTCACTGGACGTGTTGAAAGGAGGAGAAGGTGCACCGCTGGTTCCGATAGGAGATCACTTGCTTTTTGCTGAATTTGATGTCTGCCTAAACCTCGGGGGAATCGCTAACCTTTCAAGAGTTGAGAAGGAAAAAAGGAAAGCATTTGATGTTTGTTTTGCTAACATGGGATTAAACTACCTGGCAAAAAAACTTGATATGGTGTATGATAAGGACGGAAAGGAAGCCTCAAAAGGCAAGGTCAACGAAAATATGATAGTTGACTTGTGCAAACAGTATGCACAATGGAGAGCAGTGAGGCCTTCATTAGGCCGCGAAGGTTTTGAAAAATCCATTCAACCCATTCTGAACAACGAAGCCATTTCATTGCAAGACAGGCTTCGCACTGTGGTTGAATCTATTGCCATGGAGATATCCAATAGCCTACCAAAATCAAACATTAGAATGCTGGTTACGGGTGGGGGAGCTTTGAATTCATTTTTGATACAGTGTATCCAGGAAAAATTAGGTAGTAAAGTAAAAGTAATTGTCCCTGATACCTCAGTGGTGAATTACAAAGAAGCAATTGTATTTGCACTGCTTGGCATCCTTCGTTTACGAAATGAAGTAAACGTATTAAAAAGTGTAACTGGCGCACCTACGGGCTCAACTGCCGGTGTGATGATTGGGTTTTAGTCCCTTTAAGAATTACTTCTAAATTTGCTGCAACTTTGAATGTTTGGCATGAAAGAGCTCCTTGAAAAATTTGAAAATAAAAGACCCGAAATAGTATTTGAGTGGAAGGATTCTGAAACGGATGCGGAAGGTTGGGTGGTAATTAACTCTTTAAGGGGAGGGGCAGCGGGAGGTGGAACGCGGATGCGATTGGGATTGGATAAGCGTGAAGTAGAATCATTGGCAAAAACAATGGAGGTTAAGTTTACCGTTTCCGGGCCACCAATTGGAGGGGCAAAGTCGGGAATAAATTTTGATCCAAATGATTCGCGTAAAGCAGAGGTACTGCACCGATGGTATGCTGCGGTTATGCCATTGTTAAAATATTATTATGGAACCGGAGGAGATATGAACGTGGACGAAATCCACGAGGTAATTCCTATCACCGAGAACGTAGGCATATGGCACCCACAAGAAGGTGTTTTTAATGGACACTACAGGCCATCTGAACCTCAAAAGGTAAACCGCATTGGCCAGCTTCGCCAGGGGGTGATCAAGATTATTGAAGACAAGCGATTTACACCATCGTTAGAAAAAAAGTATACAATTGCTGATATGTGCACTGGGTATGGTGTGGCGCAAGCCGTGCGTCATTATTATGAGCTTTGGAGTAATGGGGCAAAAGGAAAACGTGTTGTTTTACAAGGATGGGGAAATGTAGGGGCTGCTGCCGGATTCTATCTCTCACAAATGGGAATGAAGGTAGTGGGTATTATAAGTAAAGAAGGAGGATTGATAAATCAAGCAGGCTTTAGTCAGAAGGAAATTGAACAGCTTGTAATTAATCGTCAGGGAAACAGGTTGATTTCTCCGGAATTATTACCATTTGAGATAGCCAATGAGAAAATTTGGGATCTTGAGTTTGAGGTTTTTATTCCTGCTGCTGGTTCTCGCCTTGTAACCAAAGATCAGGTTGATAGGATGATTGCTTCAAAACTGGAAGTGTTTTCTTGTGGTGCGAATGTGCCTTTTGCTGATCCGGAAATATTTTTTGGACCTATAGGTTTATATGCAGACCATAAATTCTCTGTGATTCCAGACTTCATTGCCAATTGTGGCATGGCCCGTGTTTTTGCCTATTTTATGGAAAACGAGGTAAGCATGAATGACGAGGATATTTTTAATGACATCTCTACCATTATCAGAAACGCGCTTGAAAAAACAAAAAAGGTAAACCCAGGAACCACAGGTATAGCACAGTCTTCTTTTGAAATTGCATTGAAACAATTGGTATAACCGCCAAAAAACCTGATGACGCTAGCCATAGCGTCTTCGTCTAACCTTGGCAAGTCCTAAAGAAATATCAGTATTTACTACCCTATGGGCATACAGCTATTTTTGATGGTAATTCTGGATAAATATATATTGAAAGGGATGAAGTCATAAATTGGCTTCTCCCTATATTTGGTCGGAAGGATTTCGGCTTGTGGGGAGCGGCTTTATAATGTCATTCTGAATTCATTGTTATTTTTAATTCTGTCTAGTCCACATAGCTATGGTGATTCCAATTATTCTTCTGCTTGTCGGATTTGTCATTTTGATCAAAGGAGCGGACTTCCTCGTAAGTGGATCTTCCTCCATTGCTAAGAAATTTAATATTTCCAATTTGGCCATTGGACTAACGGTGGTAGCAATGGGCACTTCCATGCCGGAGTTAATTGTAAGTGCGATCTCTGCAATCAATGGCAAAAGTGATGCAGCCTTTGGAAATATTATTGGTAGCAATAATTTCAATCTTCTTTTTATTCTAGGTGTATCAGGATTGATCTACCCGTTAGCGGTTCAAAGAAACACCATTAGATATGAAGTACCGATTTCATTAGCAGCAGCTTTGTTACTGCTATTTTTGGCAAATGATCAGTGGCTTGTAGACGATGCATATCAGGGGCTTACACGCTGGGATAGTTTGATTCTGTTAATTGGCTTTTCCTTCTTTCTGTTTTATGTTTATCGAAGCATGTCGAGAGCGACTGATGTTGAAGAGGGGACAAAAATAAAAATTTATAGCACATGGCTTTCCGTTGGCTTGTTGCTATTGGGCATGGTCATGCTTATAGGGGGCGGAAAACTGGTGGTGGATAACGCCATCGCCATTGCCCAACAGTTTGGATTGAGTGAAAGATTAATAGGCCTTACCATACTGGCTGCCGGGACGTCACTGCCTGAATTGGCCACCTCAGCAGTGGCTGCCTATCGTAAAAATGTGGACATTGCAATTGGAAATGTAGTAGGGTCAAACATATTTAATATTTTGTTTATTCTAGGAACTACAGGGCTGATTCACCCAATCAATTATAACAATCAATTAAACTTTGACGTGTATGTAATGATCGCATCCACGATTATATTAATGGTATTTATGTACACCATAAGGAAAAGACAACTCGACCGATGGGAAGCATTTATGTTATTGAGCGGCTATATTGTTTATATCGTTTTCCTTATCGGAATGGAAAATATTTAAGGTTAGTGAGGGGGGTGAACTGCGAAAATGGGTTCTATGATCATATACACAATCGCCCCAGCTGCATAGCCTAGAAGTGCGAGTAGCGAGATTTTTCTGGCATACCAGATGAAGTCTATTTTTTCTAAACCCATGGCAGCGACCCCTGCTGCTGAGCCAATGATAAGGATACTACCTCCCGTACCCGCGCAGTAAGCCAGGTATTCCCAGATCATGTGATCCTGATAGAATACATCCATATTATACATTCCCATACTTGCTGCTACCAGTGGCACATTATCCACAATGGCCGATAGCATACCAATGAATGTAATGATGATTCTTTGATCACCTATGGACTGATCTAACCATGCAGCCAATTGATACAGTATCTGCATAGATTCCAATGCACTGACGGCCATAAGTATACCTAAGAAAAACAGGATACTGGGAACGTCAATTCTGGACAATGCTCCTGCTGCTGTATATTCATTCTTTTTGAGTTCGTCTGCCTCAGGATTAATCAATTCAGAGACAACCCAAAGTACACCAAGCCCCAGAAGCATGCCGACAAACGGAGGTAAGTGGGTTACGGTTTTAAATATGGGAACGAATACCAAAGCACCCACTCCAAGAAATAACATCAATTTACTAGTACTTACCATTTTTTCTTTATCAGCTGTTTTGGCATCAATTTCGCCTAAAGTCCCCTTTAGTGTGTAGCTTAAAAGGAGGAGGGGAATGAGTAAGCAGAATACACTAGGTAAGAAAAGTGTAACCATGATGTTGCCAGTGGATATTTGCCCTCCAATCCAAAGCATAGTGGTGGTTACATCTCCAATAGGCGTCCAGGCGCCACCGGCATTGGCGGCAATAACAATAATTCCGGCAAAGAACAAACGCATGTCTTTATTTGGAATAAGTTTCCTTATTAGGGAAATCATAACTATGGTAGTGGTAAGGTTGTCCAACACCGAAGACATGGCGAAAGCAACCCAGCCTACAATCCACAATAGGGTTTTTGGATTGCGGGTGCTTATTTTTTCCGTAATGAACCGAAAGCCTTTATGAGAATCTACTAACTCAACGATGGTCATCGCTCCCATTAGAAAAAAAAGTATCTGAGCAATGGCGTTGAGGTGTTCACCAAGTTGGGTGGTTACAAAGCCGTGAAAGATTTCATTGGGTGTTAACGCGGCAATTTTTTGAACACCTTCGTCCAACTCAAGGTGTTGAACATAGGTCTTGTATGACTCACTGCCTGTGACTGCGTTGGTAGGTGGAGACAAAACAAAAAGAGACCAACAAATGACACCCGTAAGTAATGCAGATGCTGTTTTGTTAATTTTTATCGGATGTTCCAGTGCAATGCAAGCATATCCGAGGACAAAGAGAATGATGATGATGATTTCCATAGTGGTGCAGTATGACTGAAAGGTCATCAATTTTGAAATACAATAATTATAATTTCGGGAAAATTATTTTTTGAGAATCGGCAGTCCTAAAGACCAAATGGGATAATAAGCAGCTGAAAAATGTATTTTACCGCTCTTGTAATTCTGGAACCAGAAAATGAGAATCTAAGATTAGACTAAAATTATAAAACGCGTAGTATCAATTAATAAAAAAAGGTGTCCTTTTTGAGACACCCTCTTTTATAATTACGGTTCCAATTAGTGGTGGACAGCGAAATAGGGATACAAGACGAGGTAGGCTGCGGCTCCTGCAAAATATCCAAGTAAGGCAAGCAAAGAAATTTTCTTCATGTACCAGATGAAGTCAATTTTTTCCATTCCCATTACTGCTACTCCGGCTGCCGATCCAATGATAAGAACGCTTCCACCTGTACCGGCACAGTAGGCCAGGTATTCCCATATCATGTGATCTGCTGGATATAAGTCCATGCTATACATACCCATGCTAGCAGCTACCAGGGGGACGTTATCCACAATGGATGAAAGTAGACCGATTAAGGTGATAATAATTCTATTGTCACCAAAGGTTTTGTCAAGGTAGGCAGCGAATTCTCCCAATGTCCCCATTGACTGCAATGATCCTACAGCGAGGAGTATACCTAGAAAAAATAACACACTGGGAACATCAATTCTCGCGAGAGCACCGGCTGCTGTATAAGATTTTTTTTCCGCTTCATCCATATCAGGATTGATCAATTCCGAAACTACCCAAAGCACACCCAAGGCGAGCATCATACCCATGTAAGGCGGTAAGTGAGTTATGGTTTTGAAAACCGGAACAGAAATTAAACCACCCAACCCAACAAATAATATCGTCTTTGATCCCCGAATGGGCTCACCCGATTTGTGGGTATCATGAGCACTATGACTGTGGCTATTTGAAGAATGTTCACCCAATTCTCCTTTAAGGGTGAATTGTAAATACAGTAGCGGAATAATCATACATATCATACTGGGTATAATTAGCGTTGCAATTATGTTGCCAGCAGTAATCTGCCCCCCAATCCATAACATGGTTGTCGTTACATCGCCAATGGGTGACCAAGCTCCCCCTGCATTGGCAGCGACCACAATCATACCAGCAAAGAACAAACGCATCTGTTTGTTAGGAACCAGTTTTCTAATTAATGAAATCATTACAATAGAAGTGGTAAGATTGTCAAGTATTGCGGAGAGGAAAAAAGTGACTCCGCATATCACCCACAAAAGTTTCTTAGGATCTTTTGTTTTGATTCGATCTGTCACAAACCGGAAGCCCTGGTAGGAATCAATCAACTCTACAATAGTCATGGCCCCCATCAGGAAAAACAGGATGGAGGATATTTCACTTAGGTGCTCTCCCAATTGCTCCCCGATATGATGAATTTCTCCTGGGGAGGAGAGCGCATATAAAGTCCAACACAATACACCCGTCAGCAGGGCCGATGCAGTTTTATTGATTTTAATAGGATGTTCGAGAGCAATAGCTACGTATCCTACTACAAATAAGATGACAATGATTATTTCCATGATCGGTACAGGGTATAGAGTAAATTATTCCGTAATTTGTTTTTTGCCAAATCAAAGATTTAATATTATTAAATCAAACAAAATTGTGTTGCGGTGAAGATATATTTTTAAAGAGCGCATCTTCGGTTATCAAAGGTATTTATAGGCTTTAACTATAGCGTTTTAAATGTACGCCAAGGGGCTTTAAGCAATCAAATTAATTTTTAACGAATATAAACTGACTCTGTATTACTATGGATATTAAAGTACTTCTTGTTATTCTTTTTATCGCGGGTTACCTGGCCATCACACTGGAACATACACTTAGAGTAGATAAGTTAATCCCGGCCTTGGGCATGATGGCGTTGCTATGGGCCATCATTGCATTAAATCAAATGGATGTTTTTAATGTCAATTCTGATTTAAAGCAACTGGAGCCAACCCAATTGGAGGATATTCTGGTGCACCATCTGGGAAAAACAGCTGAGATCCTGATCTTCCTGATAGGCGCCATGACCATCGTTGAAATAATAGATTATTTTGACGGATTTGCTACTATCAAGAATTTTATTAGAACAAAAAGCAAAGTAAAGCTGCTTTGGATTTTTAGTATTTTGGCTTTCATTCTTTCTGCCATCATCGATAATCTAACAGCTACCATTGTATTAATAACTATTTTACAAAAAGTTATTAAGGACAGGAATACACGTTTGTGGTTTGCGGGTCTTATAGTAATTGCTGCCAATGCGGGAGGAGCATGGTCACCTATTGGAGATGTGACCACTACTATGCTGTGGATAGCCAACAAGGTTACTGCATGGCAACTGGTTGAGCACACGTTTATTCCATCAGTAGTTTGTATGGTTATTCCTGTTTTGATAGCATCCAGGCTTAAGGTTTTCTCCGGGGAAATTGAAATAGATCTCAAAGAAGATACAGCCCCTTCAAAATACGGAGCTACAATGCTATACATGGGATTAGGTGCTATTATCTTTGTTCCTGCTTTCAAAACCGTTACCCACCTTCCTCCCTATATTGGCATGATGTTGTCTTTGGCAGTTGTGGCCACCTTTGCTGAAATTTTCAGTCACCGTTTATTCGACATATCCAGCGTAGGCGAGGACAAAGATGCCAGTGATGCTGCTTCTCATCACAGCCCGGTGCACAAATCATTGGGCAGGGTTGAAATGCCCAGTATTTTATTCTTTTTAGGAATTTTAATGGCCGTAGCCGCCCTCGAATCTCTAGGCATGCTATTCAATTTTGCTATTGACCTGGATCATGCAATCCCCAATAGAGATATTGTAGTTGGTATTTTGGGAATTGGCTCAGCGATTATAGATAATGTACCCTTGGTAGCAGCGAGCATTGGAATGTTTTCTGAACCTCTCGATCATCCGCTGTGGCATTTTATTGCTTATTCTGCCGGTACCGGAGGAAGTATCCTCATCATTGGTTCTGCCGCAGGTGTTGTAGCCATGGGCATGGAGAAGATCAACTTCTTTTGGTATTTTAAGAAAATTGGTCTTCTGGCTTTCCTGGGTTTTGCGGCTGGAGGTATTGCCTTTATGTTGATGCGAGACTTGGTACTAAACGTCTAAATATCTCAGTCTAATTGACGCATTACTCTGGCATGGAAAGAAAACCACAGTAATGCGTCAAAAGATTTTCCCCTGATCTTAAAGTAAGACGCCTCAATGAGCCACTAACTTAACGTTGGCTTCAAATAAGCCTTCATTCAATAAGTTCAGCGCCTTTTTCTTATGAATTGTTTCAATCAGCAATGAGATATTATTTCTACTTCCCCCCACAGAAACCATTCTGATGGGGATCGTTCCTAAAGAATTGAATATTAATTTGAGTACCCCATCCTTTTCTGCAATTCTGTTTCCTGCTATGCAAATTATGGTTTGGTTATAATCCACCTCAATGGTTCCAAACTTCATCAGCTCTTCGTTGATTTCGTTAATGGCATGGTCGTCATCAATGGTGATAGATACTGCTACCTCCGAAGTGGAGATCATATCTATAGAGGTATGGTATTTTTCAAAAACCTCAAAAACTTTTCTCAGGAAACCATAGGCGAGAAGCATTCTGGAAGACTTTATTTTGATAGCAATAATTTCATCCTTTGCTGCAATGGCCTTTATTTTACCAGGTTCACTGCTATCGCTAATGATGGTGCCGGGTGCGTTTTCATCCATTGTATTTTTTAGCCGCACGGGTATACTGAATTTTTGCGCAGGGACAATAGTAGATGGATGGAGGATTTTAGCTCCAAAATAGGCCAGTTCAGAAGCCTCATCAAATGTTAAAGCAGCAATCGGAAATGTGTTTTCTACAATCCTTGGATCGTTATTGTGCATTCCGTCAATATCCGTCCAGATTTGAATTTCATCTGCTTTTACAGCTGCGCCAATAAGAGAAGCCGTGTAATCGCTGCCCCCTCGCTTCAGGTTGTCAATTTCGTTGATGTGGTTGCGGCAGATATAACCCTGTGTAATGAGAATTTCGTGCCTCTCAAGAGACTTGGTCAATAGAAGGAGGCGCTCAGTAATTTTATCAAGCTCTGGTTCGTGGTTTTCATCAATAGACATGAAGTGTAGTGCAGGCAACATTCGTGATTCTACTGCTCGTTCATTGAGAAGAGCATGAAAAAATTCTGTTGAAATTAATTCACCCTGCGCAAGTAATTCACGTCCTGTGCGATCATCGAACTTACCTGCAGCTAACAATCGAATGAGGCCAAAATGGCGACTGATAATTTCTTCACCAAGCGAGTGATAGGTTGTTGTTTTAAAAAGTTTTTTCGAAAACTCATTATAAAAACCCTCAAGAGAATTAATCAAATCAATTGCATGATCGGAGTTGCTACCCTTCAACGCATTTGAAATTTCTACCAAAGCATTGGTGGTGCCCGATAAAGCGGATAAAACAATAATTTTTCTCCCCTTGGCAGTGACAACCAGGTCAGCTACTCTCTTCATTCGCTCCGGGGCTCCTATAGAGGTACCCCCAAATTTTAAGACAAGCATTTAGTTAAAAATTTAAATGGAGGCCAAAGGTAAAAATGTTTGTCTATTTTGTGCTCCCCGGGTGGGAAATCACAGGACTATGCATAATTTCTTTTGGGGGACGAAACACATGAATTTAAAGAGAGGAGCTTTTAAGTTTTTAGGAAGGGTTGGGTTGCATCAGATCCACTTCAAGGACAGTCCGCTCCCCTGCATTGACTTTTATGTTGTTGTGTCTGCCTATGACTTCCAATACTTTTCCATCTTCCTTATGCTTCACGAAGATTAAGTCGTAATTGCCTGCTTCCAGGAAACCAAGGGTAAAGCGTTTTGCTTTTACGGCTGTAGAAGTTGTGGCCTGATAGAAGGAAACTTTTTCAGAGGTTTCTGTTGCTTCGCTGTCAGAATATACTCCACTTTTATAAGCGTAAGCAACTACCCACTCGGGAATGGTGCTGTTCAGGAGGGAAGCTTCAATATGGCCTGACTTGTTAGTCTCTATGAATCGCACGGATGGCTTAAGAATATATTCTCCGTCATTATTAATGCGAATGGATTTACGTAAGTCAAAGTCTAGGGTAATATCCGTTAAACCTCTGGAATGAATTCCAATGCTTTTTTCCAGGACAACTTCAGGAGGTGCTCCTTCTGACATATAAATGGGGGCGGAGTTTCCATTTTTAAAGACCACGTTAGATTGTGGGCTAATGATTAGGCTGCTGTTGCGGTTGGCTATATTCAGAGTCAATCTTAAGGAAGAGAACTCTCCAGGTGTGGCAAATTGATCAATCAAGAGAACAGATTTCCCCTCTGAATAAGCCAAAAGATTTACTCCAACGGGTTGTTCGAAATTTTTAAAGGCTTTCCAGTTTCCGTTTTGATAGCCTTCTACATTAGTAATTATCAAATTAACAGCCTTCACCTGATCAGCATCAATGGGGGCGTCAGTAATAGAGATCTTAAGTGTGCCTTTCAAGCCTCCTTCTTCGCCACATCCAATCGCCATCAGGGCTAAAGCAAACCAAAGACTAATCGTTTTTAGCTTATTCATCATTATATCAATGGATAAATATGATGATGAGTAACCGCAAAAAGAGGTAGGTATCGCTGAATGGAAGTAATTCCCTTTAAAACAGACAAAACCCCCGATTTTGGGGGTTTTGTCTGTTTTTTTGAATTGATAATAGGAGCTATTTCTTGTCCTTATCGTCTACTTCTTCATACTCTACGTCTGATACATTTTCAGCGGTACCATTTTCGGACTTACCACCTGGAGCTCCAGCATCAGCGCCTGGCTGTGCACCAGCCGCTCCCGCAGCGTACATCTCTTGTGATGCCGCCTCCCAGGCTTTGTTAAGTTCTGCCATTGCGCCCTCGATGGCTGCCAAATCCTGCTTCTTGTGTGCTTCTTTCAGCTTCTCTAGTGCTCCACTAATAGGAGTCTTGTTGCCTTCAGAAATTTTGTCACCAAACTCTTTCAACTGCTTTTCAGTTTGGAAAATCAAAGAATCAGCCTGGTTGATTTTTTCAATCTTTTCCTTTTCGGCTTTGTCCGTCTCGGCATTCGCTTGTGCCTCCTCTTTCATTTTCTTGATCTCCTCATCGGTAAGACCAGAAGACGCTTCAATCCTAATCTTTTGTTCTTTACCTGTACCTTTATCTTTAGCAGACACGTTCAGGATACCGTTGGCATCAATGTCAAAAGTTACTTCAATTTGAGGGACACCGCGGGGTGCTGGTGGAATCCCATCCAAATGGAATCTTCCTATCGTACGGTTGTCTTTCGCCAGTGGACGTTCGCCCTGCAACACGTGTATTTCTACAGAAGGTTGGCTATCAGATGCCGTAGAAAACACTTCCGATTTTTTAGATGGAATAGTTGTGTTGGATTCAATCAGCTTGGTCATTACACCTCCCATGGTTTCAATACCCAATGAAAGTGGAGTAACGTCCAGCAGCAACACATCTTTTACCTCTCCTGTCAACACACCACCCTGTATGGCTGCGCCAATGGCGACTACCTCGTCAGGGTTTACACCCTTAGATGGCTTCTTGCCAAAAAACTTCTCTACTTCTTCCTGTATGCGCGGAATACGAGTTGATCCACCTACCAATATTACCTCATCAATATCTGATGTACTCATACCTGCATCGGCCATTGCCTTTTTGCATGGATCCAGTGTTCTGCGTACCAAGTCATCTACCAGTTGCTCAAACTTAGACCTGGTTAGCTTTTTCACAAGGTGTTTAGGTACACCATCTACAGAAGTAACATAAGGCAAATTGATTTCACTCTCCTGAGAACTCGATAGTTCAATTTTGGCTTTTTCTGCAGCTTCTTTAAGACGCTGCAATGCCATAGGGTCTTTGCGTAGATCAATATTCTCCTCTGCCTTGAATTCATCAGCAAGCCAATTGATAATCTTTTGGTCGAAGTCATCGCCCCCCAAGTGTACATCACCATTGGTTGATTTTACTTCAAAGACACCATCTCCTAATTCAAGAATAGAAACATCGAAGGTACCACCACCCAGGTCGTACACAGCAATTTTCATGTCTTTGTTTTTCTTATCCATACCATAGGCAAGGGCAGCAGCGGTAGGTTCGTTAATGATCCGCTTTACATCCAGTCCGGCAATTTGTCCTGCCTCTTTAGTGGCCTGGCGTTCTGCATCATTGAAATAAGCAGGGACAGTGATTACGGCTTCATTTATTGTGGTTCCCAAGTAATCTTCTGCTGTGCTCTTCATTTTTTGAAGAATCATTGCAGAAATCTCTTGAGGAGTGTAAAGGCGATCTCCTATTCTTACGCGAATAGTATCGTTATTTCCTTTTTCTACAGTATAAGACACCATTTTCTTTTCTCCAGATATCTCATCGAATTTTTTCCCCATGAAGCGTTTAATGGAGGAAATAGTATTACCCGGATTTGTAATCGCCTGTCTTTTTGCGGGGTCACCTACTTTTCTCTCACCTTTTCCGTTATCCAAAAAGCCCACGATAGAAGGTGTGGTTCTGCGGCCCTCGCTGTTGGCGATAACCACAGGCTCATTCCCCTCCATAACGGATACGCAGGAGTTCGTTGTTCCTAAGTCTATTCCTATAATTTTTCCCATGATATGATCAGTTTGTTCAGTTCTTCTTTTATGTACGAACCAATTATCAATGGTTGTGCCAAGGGGATATTTTGACCAAAAGGTGACACATTGACAGAGGGATTTGACATCAGACACACTTGTTTTGCCCATTTTGTCTATAAGCAGCCCGCATTGCGCGCTAGCAGGTCAGGCTATACCGGGTATGGCCTCATGCTTCGTGTTGTTGGGTATCCTTGCTATAGCGCGATGTCAATTAGAAATAAACCCCTGATGAGCAAACGAGACGAACTGTATAGATTTTCATACTTTTGCGCCTGCTGAAAGGCAAGGCTATCTTAACTTATGACGCTCGAACAGGAAATAGAAAAACGCAGGACTTTTGGGATCATCAGTCACCCTGATGCTGGAAAAACCACACTAACAGAAAAACTTCTTCTTTTCGGAGGGGCTATTCAAAAGGCGGGCGCTGTAAAATCAAGTAAAATAAAAGACCACGCCCGCAGCGACTGGATGGAGATTGAAAAACAGAGAGGTATTTCTGTAGCTACTTCGGTTATGGGGTTTAATTATCGGGGAATAAAAATTAATCTATTGGATACTCCTGGTCACCAGGATTTTGCAGAGGATACTTATCGCACGCTTACGGCTGTTGATAGCGTCATTATGGTAATCGATTGCGTGAAGGGAGTGGAAATTCAAACTGAGAAATTGATGGAGGTGTGTCGTATGCGCAACACGCCAGTGATCTGCTTTATCAATAAACTGGACCGAGAGGGGCAAGATCCGTTTGAACTTCTGGATGAAATAGAAGAAAAACTGCACATTAAGGTGAGGCCATTGAGCTGGCCTATTAGCATGGGTAAAACTTTCAAGGGAGTTTATTCTCTTTATGAAAAAAGCCTCAAATTATTTACGCCAAGCAAAATAAAAATAGAGGAAGCAATTGAGATAGCTGATATTAATGATCCAGCAATAGATGGCTATGTAGGAGAAAACAATGCCAAGCAATTGCGTGCAGATGTAGAGCTAATTGAGGGTGTTTATTCAGATTTTGATATCAACGATTATCGATCGGGAAAGGTAGCCCCTGTATTTTTCGGAAGTGCAGTAAACAACTTCGGAGTAAAAGAATTGTTGGATACTTTCATCAAGATTGCACCAAGGCCCCTGCCCAGAGAAACGACTGTAAGACAGATTGCTCCAGAAGAAAAAAAATTCACAGGATTCATATTTAAGATTCATGCCAACATGGACCCTAAGCATAGGAACAGAATTGCCTTTTTGAGGGTATGCTCAGGGAAGTTTGAACGCGGGGCCAATTATCTCCATGTAAGACAAGATAAGAGCATTCGTTTTTCTAATGCCACAGCCTTTATGGCGCAGGATCGCGAGACAGTAGAAGAGGCATGGCCGGGTGATATTGTAGGTTTGTATGATACTGGTAACCTTAAGATTGGAGATACGCTAACAGAGGGCGAAAAGTTGATGTATACTGGCATCCCTAGTTTCTCTCCGGAAATTTTTAAGGAGGTGATCAACAAAGATGCTATGAAAACCAAGCAACTGGAAAAAGGATTGCTTCAGCTGATGGAAGAGGGCGTTGCGCAATTATTTACTTACCAGTTAGGTAACAGGAAAGTAGTAGGCACAGTAGGTATACTTCAATTTGAAGTAATACAATTCAGATTGAAAAATGAATACAATGCAACCGTTGAGTTTGCTTCTCAGAATATTTATAAAGCCTGTTGGATAAGCAGTAATGACCCTAAAAAGATGGAAGAATTTCTGCAGTCCAAACAGCGCCACATTGCACGCGACAAGGATGATAAATTGGTTTTTATGGCAGAATCAAAAGCTTGGCTACAAATGGTTCAGGATAATTTTCCGGAAATCAATTTTCATTTCACTTCTGAGTTTAAGGAAAATGAAAATGCAGTGTCCTAATCATGGGATCCGTTGAGCATGTCTGGTTTTAATCATATCGAAGTTTTATTTGAAGACAACCATTTGCTTGTGATCAATAAGCCTACGGGTATTTTGGTGCAGGGAGATGTAACGGGAGATGAACCTCTCGTAGAAATCGGCAAGAAATATATCAAGGAGCATTACAATAAACCAGGAGCTGTATTTTTGGGAGTAGTTCATCGGTTGGACCGACCCGTAAGTGGTGTAGTAGTGTTTGCGCGTACATCAAAAGCTTTGACCCGGATGAACGCACTTTTTAAGGATAGGAAGACAAAAAAGACCTATTGGGCAATTGTCGATAACAAGCCGCCAGCCAATTCAGGGCGTCTCGTACACTGGCTGATAAAAGACGAGAAAAAGAATAAGACTACCGCATACACCAAAGAGCATGGGGAGGGTAAACGGTCAGAATTAGATTATAAGGTGATTGACAGGCAAGGTCCATATTATTTGATTCAGGTTAATCCGATAACAGGCAGGGGGCATCAGATTCGTGTTCAATTGGCGAGCATGGGTTGCCCTATTGTAGGCGACTTAAAGTATGGATCATCCGCCCCCAATGATGATGCGAGTATTTGTTTGCATGCTAGAATGTTGGAGTTTGCACATCCTGTTACCAAAATTGCTCTTCGGATAGAGGCGTCAATTCCTAAAATTGGAGCCTGGAATTTGTTTTGTTAATCTCATTACTTCTGCGGCTATAAATCTTTGTTGGCTTTCCATAACTTGGCCACCAGCATTACAAAAGGATATAAGCGTGAGTTGGATACGTAAACTTAGAGAAAGATGGAAGGTAGAAAGTGCCTTGCAGGTGATCATTATCCTGGTTGTATTTGCATGCACCGGACTTACCGTTTTGCTCATTAAGGAGCCGGTGTTGCGTTTTTTTGGTGGTGAAGGCAAAATGCCCATATGGGCTTCTGTACTTTACTATGTACTCATTTTACCTATCTATAATGTTTTACTTCTTTTCTATGGAATAATTTTTGGACAATTCCGATTTTTTTGGTCTTTTGAGAAGCGGTTCTTTAAAAGAGTATTATCTATCTTTAAAAGATCGAAACCCAAATGATTATAACTATGAAATCTAAACTGTATTATCTGCTGGCCATAGTTCTTTTAGCCTCCTGTTCCTCCCCAAAGTATACTTACAATTTTGATTACTACGATTACAACTCTGGTAAAAAATCGATGCATGTAGCAACGACAAATCCCCAAAATGAAGTGGCCCCAGTAGAGTCGCAAGAATTACTTGCCAGCAAGGAAAACACATTTTTGGTTATGGATACGCCAAAAGATAATAAAAACGCTGAGGCAGCGAAGCCTGTTGAGGAGAGAAAGACCTATGCTCAGATGTCTAAATTAGAACGCAAAGAATTAAGAGCAGATGTAAAAAAATATATAAAAGAGAAAAAGGAGAGTATCACAGCGGCTAAAAAAGCCAACGCCATGGATCACGACCTTAAGCTTGCCGCTATTTTCGGGGTTGTGGGTTTAGTGGCTAGTATTATTGGGGGAGAGGTATTTTGGCTTGTATCAATGGTAGCCATTATAATTGCTCTTGTATTCTTTATCAAGTGGCTGGTAAGACAATAGATTTTAATCAATAATAAATAGCAAAGACCTCTTTTTTTATTGAGGTCTTTGTTTTTTTATAGAACAATTTAGATTTGCATCTGTAAAAGTAGTGGCCTTCAGCCATTACCGTTTAGTACAAATAAAAAAGGCCTGGCTACTAAACATATGAACATTACGGTACAAAGCTTATCAAAACAATACGGTACTCAAAAGGCCGTGGATAATCTCTCCTTTGAAGTGAAGACTGGCGAGATACTTGGATTTCTTGGTCCCAACGGTGCCGGAAAAAGTACCACCATGAAAATGATAACAGGCTATCTTGGAATTGGAACGGGGACCGTGCTTTTTGGTGAGAAATCTATGGCCGAACATGGCGATCTTATAAAAAGACATATTGGGTATTTGCCGGAAAATAATCCACTCTATCTGGATATGCCCATAACTGACTACCTGGAGTTTTGCGCGGCATTGCAGGGGGTAAACAAAGAAGAAATTCAGAAGAGAATACGAAAGATGGTGGCCGTGTGTGGACTAAATACAGAAAAACACAAAAAAATAGGTGAACTCTCTAAGGGCTTTCGTCAAAGGGTGGGCTTGGCCCAAGCCATGATCCACGATCCCGAGATACTTATTCTGGATGAACCTACCACCGGGCTTGATCCTAATCAAATTGTGGAAATAAGAAAATTGATTCGTGAACTGGGCAAAGAAAAGACAGTTATTCTCAGTACGCACATTCTTCCAGAGGTGGAGGCTACCTGCGATCGGATATTAATTATTAATAAAGGGAAAATTGTAGCCGATGGAACTGCCGATACACTTCGTAAACAAGCCACAGGTCAGGAGTTAATTAAAGTAAGAATTGAGGACGGAAGTGCAGAGGAGATACTCCATGAATTAAGAAGAATACCTTCCACTGACCGTGTTGAATTAGTAGATAAAAACCTCAACCGGTTTGAAGTTCAAAGTAAAACAGACACCTCATCTAAAAGAGAGATCTTTAATTTGTGTGTAGAAAAGGGGTGGGTGCTCAGTGAGTTAATTCCTATAGAAACAAGGCTTGAAGATATTTTCAGAAATTTAACAATGAATTGAAATGCAAGCGATTTGGACAATAACAAAAAGGGAACTGCAATCTTTTTTTGATTCCTTGATTGCTTATATCATATTGATTTTGTTCCTCGGCTTTAGCGGCTTTTTCACCTGGTTGTTTGGGTCAGACATATTTTTGGTGGGGCAGGCCAGCTTGCAGTCTTTTTTCAATGTTTCCTACTGGACTTTATTCTTCTTTACTCCAGCGCTAACCATGAGGTTATTGGCTGAAGAAAAGAAGTCAGGAACTATCGAGCTTTTGCTTACCAAAGCCGTCACTGACAGGGAAGTAGTGATGGGAAAATTTTTATCAACGCTCCTGCTGGTAATTAGTGCATTGGCCTTTACCATACCCTACGCTATTACGGTTTATAACATTGGTAATATGGACTTGGGACAGGTGATTTGCGGTTATCTCGGGCTTATTTTGATGAGTGCATCCTATATCAGCATTGGGCTCTATGCCAGCAGCACTACCAGCAATCAAATTGTTGCCTTTTTAATGGCCATGCTTATTGGCTTGTTTTTCCATATCATTTTTGATGTATTAGCGGGTAATTTTTCAGGAGTAATCGGGCAGGTGTTTCACACGCTTAGTTTGTCCAATCACTTTGATGGCATTTCAAGAGGAGTGATTGATACCCGGGATATTATTTATTTTGGATCTTTGATTTTTGTCGGATTATTTCTTTCCGAGTTGTCATTAACTAAACGGAATATCGATTAGTTCTATGAAACAAAAGCTTTATTTAACTACTGTGCTTGTCATCGCTATTCTTTTGGTGTTCAATCTGCTGGCCAACGAGTTTCATTTGCGTTTTGATCTTACGGATGAAAAACAATACACCCTAAGTGAGGCCACCAGAGATATTTTGAAGAATCTGGAAGAACCAGTTACGGTAAAAGCCTATTTTTCTGAGGATCTTCCGCCCAATGTGATCAAAGCAAGACAGGACTTTCAGGAGATGTTAGTTGAATACGCGAGCCTTTCCAAAGGTATGTTGCTTTACGAATTCATTAACCCCAATGAAAATGAAGCCAATGAGCAAGATGCTTTAAGCCATGGCATTCAACCTGTGCTCATCAATGTACGAGAAAAGGACCAGGTGAAGCAGCAAAAGGCATTTCTTGGTGCGACCGTTGCATTGGATGACAGGTCTGATGTAATACCATTGATTCAACCAGGCACAGCCATGGAATACGCCCTTTCCACAGCTATAAAAAAGATTTCTGTAAAGGATAAGCCCACAGTAGGATTTCTTCAGGGCCATGGAGAGCCTCCTCTTAATGAATTATCGCAACTTCAAAATCAGTTGGCCGTCTTATACAACATTGTAGAGGTGCGATTGGATGCTGAAGAAGTGAGTGACAATGTTAACACATTGGTGATCATTCGACCGACTGACAGCATTTCTTATCCTGAGTTGAATCGAATAGATAATTTTTTGTTACGTGGCGGGCATGTGGCCATAGCCATGAACAGGGTAGCAGGTGATTTGCAAAATGCCTCTGGCACCTCTTTAAATACAGGTCTTGAAAACTGGTTGCAACAAAAAGGAATTGTGGTGGAAAATAACTTTGTGGTAGATGCCAACTGTGGTGCTGTTACCGTGCAACAACAGCAAGGGTTTTTTACTATGCAAACCAACGTATCGTTTCCTTTCCTTCCTCGTATTTCCAATTTTCCCGACCATGCGATTACAAAAGGACTTGAGAATGTATTATTTGAATTTGCAAGCTCGATCAGGTACAGCGGAGATTCCACCAAACGTTTTACACCCATCGTGCTGACATCAGAAAAATCAAATACACTGGGTGCCCCACAATTTTTTAATATTCAGAAGCAATGGACCGATGCCGATTTTCCGCTTCATCACTTAACGGTTGGGGCAACCATTGAGGGAAAGTTGTCAGGTGATACCCCATCCAAAATGGTAGTAATTGCTGATGGTGATTTTGTGGTTTCAGGCTCACCACAACGTCCACGACAACTACAACCGGACAATGTGAGCCTGATGGCTAATAGCATCGATTGGTTGTCGGATGACACCGGATTGATTGCCCTGCGTACAAAGGGGGTTACATCTCGTCCCATAGATGAGTTGGAAGACTCTACAAAAACTATTTTGAAATATGTAAACTTTTTAGCTCCGCTTTTGCTGGTAATGGGCTATGGTTTGATTCGTATGCAACGCAACAGGATGAAACGGTTGAAAAGAATGAGTGAAAACTATGAAGAAGTACAGTAACAAAATTCTAATCATCGCACTGGTGGTACTCATAAGTATCTTTGCATTGTCAAAAATTTTTCGCTCGCCCCGGCTGGAAAGTAATGTCAGAAAGGAGCTGATTAGAATAGATACGGCCAAAGTTACGGAGGTGAGAATTCAGCCTGTGAAGGTGGCAGGAAAGGAGATTAAATTAATAAGGAATGGACACCAATGGAAGGTTTTGAGCGAATCCCAAGAGGCAATAGCAGAAGGGGGAACAGTAGAAAGCATGTTGGGGGTATTAATGAATTTGCAGGCACAACGCATGGTAACCAGAAAAAAGGAAAAGTGGGATACGTTTGAAGTGGGTGAAAACAGCTCCAGGGTTTCGGTTTATGTCGATGGGAAAAAGATTGCAGATTTCAGGGTGGGTAAGACAGGTTTTTCTCAGGGGCAGGGAATAACCGGTGCCTATACCTACATAAGGCTTACGGATGAGGACGAGGTGTATTCAACAGAAGGATTCATTGGATCTCACTTTAACAGGACATTTGACGATTGGCGAAACAAAACCTTTTTGCGAGTGTCAAAAGACGAAGTCGATCGAATTGAGTTTACTTACCCCGATTCCAGTTTTGTATTACAAAAAAGGGATTCTCTTTGGTACATTGGCAATCAGGCTGTCAGCAAATCAGATGTAGATCGTTATTTTGATAAGATAAGGTTTAAAAACATTACAACATTTGAGGATGGGTTTACGGCTTCCGGGCCGCCCGTACTACAATTAAATATTGTGGGTAGTTCAGGAACGATTGCTACCGCTCAGGCATGGCCAAGAAGCGATGGAGATTGGGTGTTGGCTTCTTCTTTTCAGGAGGGAGTTTATTTCTCTGGTAAGAAATCAGGAGAAATCAAGGATATTTTCATTGGGAGAGGTGCAATGGTGGAGTAAAAAAAAGAGGCATGAAAGCCTCTTTTTTGTGAATGGATAATCAGTATTTATTCTGCCAGTCCGTCAGCCAGAAGAATGATTTTGTTATTCATCACTTCTACAACGCCTCCTGTTATTCTAATCTGTTGGGTAGTCTCCTTCGATTTATACACCACCTCACCTTCTTTCAGTAAGCTGACCAAAGGAGCGTGATTATTCAAAATTTGAAATGATCCATCTGTTCCAGGGAAGGTAGCGATGTGCACTTCACCTTCGAATACTTTTTTTTCTGGTGTAATTATTTCTAAGTGCATGCTTTTTAAGCTTTAGCTTCGGCCATTAAGCGCTCTCCTTTTTCGGCTGCTTGTTCAATGCTACCCACCAAGTTAAATGCTGCTTCAGGGTATTGATCCATTTCACCATCCATAATCATATTGAATCCTTTGATGGTGTCTTTAATATCAACCAATACTCCTTTTAATCCTGTAAACGCCTCTGCTACGTGGAAAGGCTGAGACAAGAAACGCTGAACCCTTCTTGCGCGGTGAACAACCAATTTATCTTCGTCAGAAAGTTCGTCCATACCGAGGATGGCAATAATATCCTGAAGTTCTTTATAACGCTGCAATGTTTCTTTTACGCGTTGTGCGCAGTTGTAGTGATCTTCACCCACGATGTCTGCACGAAGAATTCTTGAAGTGGAGTCCAAAGGATCCACCGCAGGATAGATACCCAATTCAGCAATTTTACGAGACAATACTGTAGTGGCATCTAAGTGAGAGAAAGTGGTTGCTGGCGCAGGGTCAGTCAAGTCATCTGCGGGCACATAAACGGCCTGAACAGATGTGATAGAACCATTTTTAGTGGATGTAATGCGTTCCTGCATGGCACCCATTTCTGTAGCCAGGGTGGGCTGATAACCAACGGCAGAAGGCATACGACCCAAAAGGGCAGATACCTCAGAACCTGCCTGAGTGAAGCGGAAGATGTTATCAATAAAGAAAAGAATATCTCTTCCTTTTCCAGTTCCGTCACCATCGCGGAAATATTCTGCCACCGTCAAGCCAGATAAAGCCACACGAGCACGGGCCCCTGGAGGCTCATTCATTTGACCAAACACGAAGGTTGCTTTTGAATCTTTAAGTTTTTCAATATCCACTTTTGACAAATCCCAACCTCCCTCATGCAATGATTTTACGAAATCTTCACCGTAGTTGATAATGCCTGCTTCAATCATCTCACGCAACAGGTCATTGCCTTCACGCGTACGCTCGCCAACACCTGCAAATACAGAAAGCCCAGAGTATGCTTTTGCAATATTATTAATCAACTCCTGAATCAATACAGTTTTACCTACTCCCGCACCACCGAAAAGACCAATCTTACCACCCTTTACGTAAGGTTCAATAAGGTCAATTACTTTGATACCTGTATATAATACCTCAGAAGAGGTTGATAGATTTTCATAGAGAGGAGCCGAACGGTGAATGGGAAGTGAACTTGTTGTCTTTGGCGCAGGAATACCATCAATAACCTCTCCAATCACGTTAAAAAGTCTTCCCTTAATCTCTTCACCAATTGGCATTTGAATAGGAGCACCACTATCAGTGACTACTGATCCACGCACCAATCCTTCAGTTCCATCCATGGCAACTGTTCTTACTCTGTCTTCTCCAAGGTGCTGTTGTACCTCCAGTACGATTCTGGTGCCATCGGTTTTGGTCACTTCAAGGGAGTCAAGTATGTTGGGGAGTTTAGATCCAACTCCGTCAAAAGCTACGTCCACTACGGGCCCGATTACTTGAGTAATTCTTCCGGTATTTGCCATTGATATCAGTTTATTAAGGGTATTGAAAATCCGACCGCAAAATTAGTAGATTCAGCTTCAAAGGCAAAAAAGGATCAGATGTAAAGAGCCTTATTTGTTGTGATTTTAAGCCTTATCAGAAGTTAAGCACTTATTAGTTCAATTCTGAAGGTTGTTCCCTGACTTTCGTCAGAATCCTTTACAAATATTCTTCCTCCGTGGTACAGCTCTACTATCCTTTTCGCCAAGGTAAGACCAAGCCCCCAACCTCTCTTTTTGGTGGTGAACCCCGCTTTGAATACATTGGCTATATTGGCTTTGGGGATGCCCTTACCTGTGTCAGAAATATCGATAAATACCTTGCCCTCACTTCCACGTAAAATTTTAATGGCAATAGTGCCCGAACTTCCAATGGCATCCACTGCATTTTTGCACAAATTTTCTATCACCCATTCCAATAAAGGAGCGTGAGCTCGTGCAATGATCGATTCAGAAAGTGTATATAACTCGATATTTATTTTGGATGATACGCGGGGTTCCAAGTAACTCACCACGTTACTTATCAGGGCATAGATGTTTTCATCTTTCAGGGTTGGAGCAGACCCAATACTTGAGAACCTTTCGGTCACCATCCTCAGTTTTCTAATGTCTTTGTCCAATTCGTCTACTATGCCTTTGTTCTTAATGTCTGGATCATCCCTCAGTACCTCAATCCAGGCCATTAGGGATGACAGTGGTGTACCCAATTGATGGGCAGTTTCTTTTGCAAGCCCTACCCATACCCTGTTTTGTTCAGCAGCTTTCGAATAGTTGAAAGCCAAATAGGAGATAAAACCAAAAATAGCAATGACAGAAAGCTGAATGTAGGGGTAGGCCACCAGTTGTGTGAGCAAGAATGAATTCTTATAGTAAACGAACTGTTTTCCAAAGACTTCTCCTGTATTAGGGTCTTTTAATACAATTTCAATGGGTGGATAGGTAGCTTTCATTTCTTTAAGCTCCTTTTTCAGTGTTTCATTCTTCTTTTTTGGCGACCAGGAAGGGTCAATATCTAAGTTTCCAGAATAGACAAATTCACCCTCTTCGTTTACCAATATGGTGGGGATGCTGTTGTTTTTGTATATGATCTCTTCGGTAATAAAAAGAATATTGTTTTCGGTATCATTAAGGGTGTACTCAAGCGCACGCGCATACAATCTCACCTGCATTGTTTCCCTTTCTTTGAGTTGATCGACCAGGATATTGGTATAGTAGATGGAAGCTATACTTATCGTGACAGACACGGCAAGGATGACCCATTTCAATCGAATGTTGTCTTGATAAAACTCCATAGATGGCAAAGTGTTTTTGCGCGTCACAACCTATGAAGGTAAATAAAAAACCTGTAAGTGACTAAGAGCCTGAAAAAAAGAGAGGTGATGTTAATTTATAATTGAAGCCAATCAGGGGACTAACTTTTCATCATAAACCATTTGACTAAGACCTTATAACTCACTTTTGATCCGTGCATGAGTATTCCAATGCGATAAATTCTAGCTGCTACCCAGGTAGTAAATATAAAACCTCCAATGAGGCAAACCATTGAAGCAACCAATTGAAGTGTGGGTACACCAAACCCAATTCTTCCTATCATCGCAATGGGAGAGGTGAATGGAATGATGGAAAGCCAAATGCTTATTGTGCTGTGTGGATTGTCCAAAATAAAAGTGAACAAAGCAAAATAAGAAATTAGCATGGGTATGGTAATGGGAAAAATGAATTGTTGTGCTTCAGCAGGACTATCCACTGCAGATCCTACCGCGGCAAACAATGCCCCATATAATAGATACCCGCCAAGGAAATAGAAGAGAAAACAGGAAACGATGTAGAGCATAGGGATTTCATTTACCGTTTGCATCATATCCATAAACTCAGAATTATATGCTGACTGATTGGCCACTTGATTCATCATTTCCTGCTGGGGCATATCAAATCCCAGATAACCAAGGGCCAGTGAAGAAACCGTGGTAATAAGTACAATCCATATTAAGAACTGTAGTAGACCCACAGAAGCCAACCCTAATATTTTTCCCAACATGAGTTGAAAGGGACGTACAGAGGAAACAATTACCTCCACTACTTTGCTTGTCTTCTCTTCAATCACCCCCTGCATTATTTGTGCGCCATAGATAAAAATGAAGATGTAGATGAGAATACCACCCATCATACCAATCCCAAACAATACTTTAGAATCACTTGATTTTTCTTGCCCTGATTTACTGAGGCTGATGGATCGTATGGAGATATCTGTTTTGAGGCTATCCAATATTCGCTTGTCAATATTGAATTTGATCATTTTAGCTTCCTTGATTTGCGATTCGATTTTGGATTCTAAATCGCTTATATCACTTGGACTAGGATTTACTTTGGTATAAAGCGCGATTCCGGTTGGGTGAGACAGATTGATTTTTGGTATATGAAGTAGTCCAAAATCGTCACTGTTACTAAAAGCAATTTTGGCGTCTTCAATATTTCCGTTGAATTGCTTTAGCTCGTATCTCTTTATATCATTTGGATTGAACAAACCACTCTCGTCCACAAAATGAATTACTTCTGTTTTGGTGCCTTTCTCTTGTTCTTTGGCCACATACACCATAATGGCGATAATAGCGGGAAATATGAGAGGTAATAGAATGGTGGCAATAAGAAACGATTTCTTTTGAACTCGATTTAAAAACTCCCTTTGAATGATCAGAAATATTTTATTCATCGCTGCCTCCGTTTACTAATTGAATAAAGATTTCATTCATAGAAGGTATCTGTTCTTTGAATCCATGAATTTCTGTTGCGTCCACCAGATCATGTATGAGTTGATTGGCATTTCTGTCAGACTTAATTCTGATCAGTGTTTCCTGATAACCATCATCAAGGCTGCGATTTCCACGGTGTTCATATTTTTCTCCTTCAAGTGAGAAATTTCCCCTGTGTTCTACAATGTAGGTGTTGGTTCTATACTTTGCTTTCACATCTTTTTTAGCGCCCTCTAATATTTTCTTTGATTTATTGATAAGGGCGATGTGATCGCAAAGCTCTTCTACCGTTTCCATTCGATGTGTTGAGAAAATTATAGTGCTTCCTTTTTCCCTTAGTTCCAAAATTTCGTCTCTGATCAAATTGGTATTGACAGGATCAAATCCAGAAAAAGGCTCATCCAGTATGATGAGTTTTGGCTCATGAAGCACTGTACTTATGAATTGTACTTTCTGGGCCATGCCTTTGGATAAATCTTCGATTTTTTTATTCCACCAATCTTTAATTTCAAATTTCTCTATCCAATACTTTATTTTTATTAGCGCATCGCTTCTACTTAATCCTCTTAGCCGAGCGAAGTAAATTAATTGTTCCCCTACTTTTAGTTTTTTATAAAGTCCCCGTTCTTCAGGAAGATATCCGATAGCGGCAATGTGGTGGGGTAATAATTTTTCACCATTAATTAATATTGTTCCTTCGTCAGCATCAATGATTTGATTGATGATTCTAATCAATGTGGTTTTGCCCGCTCCGTTAGGTCCCAGCAGTCCGTAAATGCTTTGGCTGGGAACAGCAAGGCTTACATTATTAAGCGCCACATGATTGGCGTATCGTTTGGTCACATTTTCAACTACGAGTTGGTTCACAGGCTTAGGTCAATAGGTTGATAGGGTGAGTATCAAAAATAGGAATACTATTGCATTAGAAACTGCGATTTCCAAAAAATGATAGGCTTATTCTGATTTGTCCCTAAAGACGATCTTGCCCAAAGAGACATCCAGATCGAAGGTGAGGGTGTTTTTTGCACCTTCTTTGTAGGCATCGTTTACAAAGGTATTCTCACTTATCCGTTTAAGGCTTTTACAAAGATCCAGACTGCATAGCCACGAATTGTTGATTTTTACCATTACAGGAGTATCTGTACTTGGGAGGAGAACAATAAGGTTGCCGGCACCCACACTTCCCTTCACATGATTGCTGTTGTTAGGCTTGTCACTGAGGTCAAGTAACATGTTTCCAAAGCCCACATCGGCCATTACCACACTAGATCTGGCCAGGTTGAGTTGTTTTGCGGTTAAAGAGCCCATGTCCACTTTTACAAAAAAAGTATCCATTTTAATCTTGTTTTCAACACCTGAACCGTAGAAAACATTCACGTCTGCACTCCCAGTCTTAATCTTTAGCTGTTGAATAGACAAGCCCGAAAGATCAATGTTTGCATTGCCGAGGCCATAATCTAAGGCCAGCCTATAAGGTTTATTTTCAGTAAGGTATACTTTCCAGAACTTATCAGAGGAGCGCTCATCACCACCAAAAACCTGATATGAAATTTTTTGGCTTACCCCTCTTTTGCCCTCTTGCTCCAGGGAGAGACTCACTATTGCAGTATTGCCCAGAACTTCATTATGGAAAGCATGTCCATAGTCTTTAAGATCCTGGTTGCTATATATATTGAGAAGGTCTGAATTTTGACTGGGTCGAATAAAGCAATTGCCTGTTTTGGTGCTTAGTTTAAGCTCAATTTTTTCCACCTGCTCGCGGTCTTCAACAGAAAACTGTTTCTTAATTTGGCCAAAACTGTTGCCTACGACTGCACTGCTTACAGAAGCCACAAGAAAATACTTCCACATAGTTATAGTTTACGAGATCACCCCCAATTGGGTTTCATAGCGAACAAGTCGCAAAACCTTGATAAAACAACCCATAGAAGTGAGTATACGGAAGAAGGACCCTCAGGGTTGGAAATTTTTACGAAAAGTACTCTTTCATACGCTCAAAAAAGCCCTTATCATTTGCGTCAGCTTGAGGTTGGAAATGAGGTGCATCTCTAAGACTCTCTAGTTTTGCTTTTTCTTCAGCATTGAGTTTTTTGGGAACCCATACATTTACGTAAATAAGTTGATCACCAGTACTGTAGCCATTGATGTCTTTTATGCCTTTTCCCCTGAGTCTGAGCATTTTGCCACTTTGTGTGCCTGGCTCAATCTTTATTCGAACTTTGCCACCAATGGATGGTATTTCTACAGAGGTGCCCAGGGCCGCATCTACGAAACTGAGATACATGTCATAAATTATATTGTTTCCATCACGCTTAAGTACTTTATCCTCTTGCTCTTCTACAAGAATGAGCAAATCACCAGCCACCCCTCCACCGGGAGCATCATTTCCTTTGCCCGACATGGAAAGTTGCATACCCTCACTTACTCCTGCAGGAATTTTTATGGTAATGAGTTCTTCTTTTGACTGAAGGCCGGAGCTGTCAATGCCGGGAGGCCTTTGGTCTATCAACTGGCCAGCACCACCGCAACTTGGACACGCTGAGGTAGACACCATTTGTCCAAGCATAGTGTTGACCACTTTGCGCACCTGGCCGGTACCACCACACGTCTGGCAATTTTTGAAAGTGACACCATCGGCTTTTACCAAGCGATGCACTTTTATTTTTTTCTCTACTCCATTGGCAACCTCTTCCAACGAAAGCTTGAGCTTTATCCTTAGGTTAGATCCTTTGCGCTGGCGCGACCGAGAACCCCCTCCACCGAAGAAACTATCAAACGGACTTCCACCTCCCCCTCCACCGCCAAAAATGTCTCCAAATTGACTAAAGATATCATCCATGTTCATCTCATGTCCCTGGAATCCACCTCTGCCTTGCCGCGCATGCCCAAACCGGTCATACTGTTTGCGCTTGTCCTGATCCCTGAGGACTTCATAAGCCTCGGCTGCTTCCTTAAATTTTTCTTCTGAGGCCTTATCTCCAGGGTTTTTATCCGGATGAAATTGAATAGCTACTTTGCGATAAGCTTTTTTTATCTCCTCTGCAGAAGCACTCTTGCTTACGCCCAATATCTCGTAGTAATCGCGTTTTGTTGACATGGGTAGATGTTTGTTTTTAGTTGCCGATTACTACTTTGGCAAAACGAATGACCTTATCGTTTAACAAGTAACCTTTTTCGATAACGTCTACAATTTTTCCTTTCATTGATTCGCTCGGTGAGGGCGCATGTGTAATGGCTTCGTGAAAATCAGGATTAAAATCAGTGCCTTGGCCAATCTCCATCACCTTCACACCGTACTGGTTCAGTATTTTCTCTGACTTACTTTTAATCAACAGGAATCCTTCAATAGCAGGGTTTCCTCCGCCTGGGTATGATTTCTCAGCCCTTTCGAAATCATCCAGAATGGGAAGCAATGAAACAATGAGCTGTTCATTTGCATTTTGAATGAGCTCAAGTTTCTCTCTGGAAGTTCTTCTTCTGTGATTGTCAAATTCGGCATATAAACGTACATATTTGTCTTTTGCCTCTGCCAAATCGTCCTGAAGTTTCTTAAAAGGATCTTGCTCGAACTCAGCATTCTCTTCTTCAGAAAGTTGAGAATCAATTTTTTTGTCCACGTTAAGAGAAGATTCGTCTACTAATTCTTCTTTTTTATCAATTTGCTCTTCTGATTGTCTATTCTTTTCCATTGCTGATTGTATCAAATCAGGCATAATGACAACAATTTTGCCAATGTTAAGAATGGTGTCATAATGACACCATTGGAGTGTTCTACTTATGGAGGTTTTGCCAGATAATATCTTTTAACTCTGTAATTCCCTGATTGGTTATGGCACTGATGAAAACGGTTGGCAGCTCGGTCGGAACTTCTTTTGACAGCGCCTCTTTGAGTTCTTCGTCAAGCATATCAGATTTTGTAATCGCCAGTATGCGTTTTTTGTCAAGCAGCTCCGGATTGTATTTTCTTAATTCATTCAACAGAATGGCAAATTCTTTTTTGATATCGTTTGCATCGGAGGGGACAAGAAACAGCAATAATGAATTTCTCTCAATGTGCTTTAGAAATCTTATTCCAAGACCCCTGCCGTCAGACGCACCTTCAATAATTCCGGGAATGTCGGCCATGACAAATGATTTATTGTCTCGATAAGCGACCACGCCCAGATTGGGAGTAAGCGTAGTGAATGCGTAATCGGCAATTTTTGGCTTTGCGGCTGAGACTACGGAGAGTAGCGTTGATTTTCCCGCATTTGGAAATCCTACCAGCCCGACATCAGCCAGTAATTTCAACTCAAGTATTATCCACTCCTCGATACCTGGTTCACCGGGCTGTGCATGTGTGGGGGTCTGATTGGTAGAGTTGGCAAAGAATGCGTTGCCTTTTCCTCCCCTTCCGCCTTGTGTTAAAATTATTTTCTGTCCGTCTTCGGTTATTTCACAAATAAATTCGTTCGTATCGGCTCTTTTTGCAATGGTACCAAGTGGTACTTCAATAATTTCGTCTTTACCGTCAGCACCTGTTCTATTTTGTTCTTCACCCCCATTTCCATCAGCAGCGATAATGTGTTTTCTGAATTTTAAATGCAATAACGTCCAAAGTTGGGCATTGCCTCGTAGGATAATATGACCCCCTCTTCCGCCATTGCCACCATCCGGCCCGCCTTTACTGGTTATTTTATCACGATGAAAATGAAGAAAGCCAGCGCCTCCTTTACCGGATCGGGAATTAAATTTTATGTAATCAATAAAGTTGGGGGACGCCACGTTGGTATGTTGAGTGCAGTCTAATTTTCTTTTTTGTCAATCACAGAGATAATTTCATTGAATATAGTTTCAATGTCACCTTCTCCATTGATCGTATTCAGTCTTCCCTGTTTTTCATAATGGGGAAGCACGTGAATGGTCTTGTTAAAATATTCTGTGATTCTTTTGTTGAGCTTGCTTTCTTCATCATCGGCCCTGTTTTCGATGGATCTTCTCTTTTCAATCCGTTTTCGTAATTCCTGTTCATTCACATCAAGGGCAATAATAAAGTGGATTGCAGTGTTGTTATTGGCCATAAATCTGTCGAGAGCTTCAGCCTGCGCTACAGTTCGCGGAAAGCCATCGAACAAAAAACCTTTGGCGTTCGGATTTTTATCCAACTCTTCTTTAAGCATTGAAATGGTGATCTCGTCAGGCACCAGGGCCCCGCTGTTCATTATTTCTTTCACTTTTTCTCCAAGTGGTGTTTGGTTTTTAGTGTGCCACCGAAATAAGTCGCCTGTGGAGATATGAACAAAACCATATTTTTTAATCAGCTTTTCGCTTTGTGTTCCTTTGCCTGCTCCAGGTGGCCCAAAAAGTACAAGATTGATCATTTAAATATTTTAAATTTTAGTTAGTTACTAATTAAAGGGGGACGAAGATAAAGATTCAGCGTTCCAATTACTAATCTACAGTGGGGGTAGTTGCCCCACGCATTTATATATGTCCGGTAAATTTCTGCCCCAACCATCATAGTCCAGGCCATAGCCCAAAATAAACTCTTCTTCAATCTCGAATCCGATGTACTTGGGCTGCACAGTGTGCTCACGTGCTTTGGTTTTGCGAAATAGTGTTACAATCTCCACCGATTTGGTACCAAGGCTTTGCAATTCTTCCAGTACTTTGATGAGGGTCAATCCGGTACTCATCACGTCTTCAACCAAAATCAAATCCTGATTGAATAAGCTCTCCTGTAATCCAATCAGTGTTTTCAACTGACCAGTACTTGAGGCGCCTTGCATCGAACTGTGTTTTACAAATGTAATCCTGCAAGGAGTTTTAATACTGCGCGTAAGGTCGGCAGCGAATATGAAAGAGCCGTTAAGAATGGGAAGAAAAAGCGGATTCTTTCCTTTATAATCTTCATCAATTTGTTTGGCCAGAAGAGCGACTTTATCGGCTATCTTCTCACTTGATGCGAATTTTCGAAATTCTACGTCTTTTATTTTCATTCAACTTCACAGAAGATTGTAGTGGCAAAAATATACTTTTCCCTTCATACTCTCTGAAAAAGAACGATACGCATAGCCTTTAACACACAGGGCTACAGGGCTTTCATGAGATATTGATATAATTTTTTCATTGCTGCGATATCATTTTTATGCACCTTTTCATGGGGTGTGTGGGGATCGTGTGAGGGGGGCCCTACAAAACACCAGTCGATTGGAATTGGCGATCGTTGAAGCTCTCCACCATCACTCGATCCACTACCTTCTACTTCAAGTTGATATTCAGCTTTGCTCTTTTTGGCCAAATGGATAATATGATCGACATAAGACCTACGCGGAATGTGCTTATCACGCAATGAAATGACAACCCCTTTTCCAAGGGCCACTCCATCGGTAGCCCAGGTAACGTCTGAAATGAGTGCTTGATTAACACCCCAGGTATTGTAAATATAATTAGCAAGATATCCCACTGTGCCCCCTCCGTGTTCTTCCCAACAGGAAAATACAATTACTCCATCTTTCAATTCTTCGGCCACTTTAAGTGCATTATAGATGCCCAATCGATTGTCTAGATAAGGAGATTGAATAAAATTCTTAGTGTTTCTGAAATTAGGTTTATAGGTAAGATTTGTTCCCCTGTCAATGGCCCTGCCGAACTTATAGAAGGCATGATTGTCTTTATCATATTCCAATTCGCACTCCACATCTCCTTTGCTGTCGTGGCCAACAAGTTGTGTGCCTACTTCTGCCTCGGGACTTCCAATGGGTAATAATTGATTGAAATAGCGAACACTAAATCCAATCGAGTCCATATGTGCAAAAATGGCAGTTCTTGGTTTTCCGAACTTGAGCATAAGGCAATCTTGAAATTCATTTCCCTCAATTATTTCTGGTGTGGTTTTCCATTTTTTTGAGTGCTGTTCAACGTATTTCAACAAATAATCTTTCATGGGTGCTTCAGAACCAGATGGCGCATGTATCTGGCACAATTCTTTCAGTAGATTCATAAGAACAAGGAAATAGAAAATGAAGGTAATAAAAAAGTTAAATCAGCTCTAAACATTTTTCTGGCAGCTTTATTTCAGATTTTCATTAGAAAATAGGTTTTTATTTTTTGTTTTTAGAAGCAAAGCTATCATTAGAAAATGAAGAAATTTCATGTTCTACCTGATTGATGACTTTGAAAGGAAAAATTTGAATGAACCCTTTATGTCATTCCTGATTAGAGATGCAGTAGATTTGAGCTTTGGTTAAAAATATAGTGATTTATGTTGGAGGAGTTGTTAAAGGCGATACCGGTTTTGTTTTCGAGTATGGTGAAATTTGTTTTGGGACCTTTTAGTGGTTTCGCTGCTGGCCTCAATCCTGTTACTACTATTTTAGCTACTGTTATTGGTTCTATGAGCAGTGTTTTTGCTTTTACTTTTTTTGGTGAATGGTTAAGAGCCAAGGTACTAAATCGACTGGGGGGTAAGAAGAAAAAATTCACAACGAACAGTCGCAAATTTGTGACCATTTGGAAGAAATACGGGATGGTAGGAGTAGCAGCACTCATGCCCATATTGCTTACACCAATTGGCGGAACATTACTTGCTGTAGGCTTTGGGGCACCCAGGAGTAAAATAATCTTTTACATGTTTATCAGTGCTTCTGCCTGGGCTGTTGTTTTTACTTTCGCTATTTACGAGTTTGGAAAGGCAGTGTTCCCTGATTTTGTGAAGCCTTAGGATTCGTCCGGTAAAATTTCAATATCGCGGATCAAAACTCTTTTTGAAATGGCCTTTCCTGTTTTGGTCGCGGCCAATCCACCCAATGCTGTTTCTTTGTAACGCGTTTCCATGCTAGATCCAATTTCACCCATGGCCTCCACTACTTCGTCTACTGGGATTACACTGCTTACATTGGCCAATGCGATTTGAGCAGAGCTATTGGCAATAGCAGCAGCACTGGCATTGCGCACCACACAAGGAATTTCAACAAGGCCAGCCACAGGATCACAAACTAAGCCCAGCATACACTGAATGGTAATCGCCACGGCATTAAAAACCTGAGTCGTGTCACCATCAAGACAATAAACAATGGCGCCTGAGCCCATTGCCGCAGCGGTTCCAGTCTCCGCCTGGCAGCCTCCTACAGCACCTGCAATGGAGGCTTTTTGTTCCATAATCAATACGATGCCTGCGGCCAGTAACATGGCCTCTAAAATCTTTTTATCGGGTACATCGTGAATTTCTTGCAACGTGTATAAAACGCCAGGCATGATGCCACTGGCCCCCGCGGTAGGTGCTGCCACTATTCTGCCCATACAAGAGTTTACTTCTTTAGCCGCAAGCGCCCGTGAGATCAAGTTTTGAAATTCTTTTGAAAGCACAGTGACTTTGTGATTGTATACTTTTTTGGCTCCGTTGTTGATCATACCAGATCGGGAAGTCATGTCCTCCACCAGCCCGGTTTGCACTGCATCTTTCATTACTTCCCAAGCTTGCCCCAGCCCTTCCCAAATCCTTTCTTCTGTTCTTCCTTTTTGTTCGATTTCATAATCGATTACTGCCTGTACCAATGAAACTTTATTAGTATCACTGTATTTTTTCCATCCCTCAAATGAATCAAATAAAAAGCCCATAATTTTTTGCGATTAAGACTCAAAGTTGATGTTTTTAACAATGGTATTCAAACTGACAGGTGGAAACCCAGGGTGCTGAGAAGATCATTTAAACACAAGTGTGGAAAATCGACTATCTTGAATCTCCTTAATGATTAATAAATGTTGTGAATATGAAAGGATTCCTTGTTGTCGCCCTGGTCTCTATGATTTCTATACAGGCCGTAAGTCAGAACAGTGATGAAGCACAAATAAAAAAAATATTTGATACTGCTCTTAGCGATGGTCAGTCGTACGAGATGCTTAAATACCTAACTACAAATGTGGGCCAGCGGCTTTCCGGCTCTGCAGGAGCGGCAGCGGGAGTAGAATGGAGCAGGGAAAAAATGAAGTCTTATGGGTTTGACTCGGTATGGTTACAACCTGTAATGGTACCTCATTGGGTGCGAGGAGAAAAAGAAATAGCACGCATTGTCAATTCCAAAATGGGCAATATGGATGTAAACATTTGCTCACTAGGAGGAAGTGTGGGGACAGGACCAGGGGGAATAAATGCCCAGGTAGTAGAAGTTAAAAATTTCGAAGAATTGAAAGCGTTGGGGACGAAGAATGTACAGGGTAAAATTGTTTTTTTTAGTCGCCCAATGGATCCTACCCATGTGGACACATTTGAGGCCTATGGAGGAGCAGTAGACCAACGAGGGGCTGGAGCCTCTGAGGCCGCCAAATACGGAGCTGTTGCTGCAGTAGTGCGCTCAATGGGTTCCAATCTGGAAGACTATCCACATACAGGTGGTATGCATTATGCTCCTGGCATTAAAAAAATACCATCGGTAGCTATTAGCACGCTACATGCGGAGTTATTAAGCAAACTTTTGAAGCAGGATAATGGTCTCAGGTTTTACTTGGAAACATATAGCGAAACATTCGAAGACGCCCCATCCTTTAATGTGATTGGTGAATTGAAAGGCACGGAGCGCCCGGAAGAAATCATTGTGGTGGGAGGTCACTTAGATTCATGGGATTTGGCACAAGGCGCCCATGATGATGGTGCGGGTTGTGTACAATCCATTGAAGTGTTGCGCATTTTTAAAAGTTTGGGTTACAAACCCAAGCGTACAATTCGTGCTGTGATGTTTATGAATGAAGAAAATGGATTGCGTGGAGGGGCAAAGTATGCAGAGCTGGCTTTGCAGAATAAGGAAAAGCACATTGCTGCCATCGAATCTGATCGAGGAGGATTTACACCTCGTGGCTTTACGATGACTGCCCCGCAGAAGGTAAAGGATAAAGTGAAAAGCTGGAAGCCCTTATTGGAATCATACGGGCTTACTGATTTTGACCAAGAAGGAGGTGGAGCAGATATTGGACCCTTAGGAGAGCAAGGTGTGCCAGTGATGGAATTCCTACCAGACTCTCAACGATATTTTAGTTACCATCACACCGAGCAGGATACATTTGACAAAGTAGATAAACGCGAATTGGAATTGGGGGCCGCCTCTATGGCAGCAATGGTATATTTGATTGATCGGTATGGGTTGAAATAATGTTGGGCAGGCTTAATGGGAGGGAATAATAAATCATAAAAAAAGGCCTAAAAAGGCCTTTTTTTATTTTGTCAGTGTTTGAATCTAGCTTGCATACTCCTCAATAGGCAAACAGCTACACATCAAGTTTCGATCACCGTAAGCGTTGTCTACGCGACTTACCGCTGGCCAGAACTTAGCATCGTTAACAAATGGTAGTGGGTAAGCCGCCTTTTGGCGACTGTAGGGTCTGTCCCAATTGTCTGCAGTAATAACCGCGGCTGTGTGAGGAGCGTGTGTGAGTACATTGTTTTCTTTATCAGCTTTTCCTTCCTCCACTTCACGAACTTCCTTTCTGATTTCAATCAGTGCACCTACAAAGCGATCCAGTTCTTCTTTTGGTTCGCTTTCAGTAGGCTCGATCATCAATGTGCCTGCCACTGGGAAAGAAACGGTGGGGGCGTGGAAACCATAATCCATCAAACGCTTTGCGATGTCCTCTACCTCAATCCCTGCTTTTTTGAAATCACGACAATCTACAATCATTTCATGGGCACAGCGACCGTTCGCACCTGTATATAAAATTTTATAATGTTCGCTTAAGCGTTCTTTGATATAGTTGGCGTTTAGTATTGCCATCTTGGTAGCGTTGGTCAATCCGTCTGCTCCCATCATCGCAATGTAGGCGTAAGAGATTGCAAGAATGCTTGCACTTCCCCACGGGGCAGCGGAAATTGCTGAAATGGCTTTATCTCCTCCTGTCTTTACTACTGCATGACCAGGTAGGAATGGCTTTAGTTTATCATTACAACAGATGGGTCCTACGCCAGGGCCACCACCACCATGAGGGATACAAAATGTTTTGTGAAGATTAAGATGGCATACGTCAGCTCCAATGTTTGCAGGTGAAGTGAGTCCTACCTGTGCATTCATATTTGCCCCATCCATATATACCATACCACCATTTTTGTGAATGGTTTCGCAAATCTCAACGATCGACTCTTCAAACACCCCGTGGGTAGAGGGATACGTAACCATTAAGCAGGAGAGGTTGTCTTTATGCTTCTCTGCTTTTGCTTTCAGGTCAGCCACATCGATCTTCCCCTCTGCATCAGACTTCACCACGACCACCTCCATTCCTGCCATTACTGCACTGGCCGGATTGGTGCCATGAGCAGACGCTGGTATGAGTGCGATGTTTCTGTGCTCATCATTGTTGTTTAAATGATAAGCTCGGATAACCATTAACCCGGCATACTCTCCTTGCGCACCACTATTGGGTTGAAGCGACACACCAGTAAATCCAGTGATCTCCATCAGCCAATCCTCAAGGTTTTTAATCATCGTTTGGTACCCATGCGTTTGATCAGAGGGAGCAAAAGGATGTACGTTTCCAAGCTCTGGCCATGTGACTGGAATCATTTCTGTTGTGGCATTCAATTTCATCGTGCATGATCCCAAGGAGATCATAGAGTGCACCATGGAGAGATCTTTATTCTCTAGTTTTTTGATATAGCGAAGCATCTGGTGCTCTGACCCTTTGGTATTGAAAATGGGATGAGTTAAATAGGCAGAAGTTCTCACCAAAGATGCTGGCCAGTTAATGGGCTGTTCTTCAATGGTTGTCGAAGCTTTCTTATTCAATGCATTTGCAAAAATCGATACGATCTGTTCTATATCTTTCGGAGAGGTGGTTTCATCGATTGATATTCCAATATGGTTATCTTCAAAGTACTTGAAATTTACTTCTTGCTTAGTTGCTTCAGCCTTAATCGCTTTTTTATCCGCCACTTCAATTTTGAGAGTATCAAAGTAGTTTTCGTTTACTTGTTTAAGACCAAGCGTCTTTAGATTAGAGTCTAATGACTTGGCGAGCCCATGTATACGCAACGCGATTTTTTTCAAGCCCTCGGGGCCGTGATAGACCGCATACATTCCTGCCATTACGGAGAGCAACACTTGTGCTGTACAAATATTAGAAGTTGCCTTTTCCCTGCGAATGTGCTGCTCCCGTGTTTGCAAAGCCATGCGATACGCGGGTTTTCCTTCGGCATCAATAGAAGCACCTATGATTCTACCGGGGATTAAACGCTTGTATTCGTCTTTGGTGGCGAAAAACCCAGCATGAGGGCCGCCAAAACCCATCGGCACGCCAAATCGCTGGCTGGAACCCACCACAATATCGGCTCCCATTTCACCGGGAGATTTCAGAAGCAATAAACTCATCAGATCAGTCCCCATTACTACATCTACTTCTTTTTCATGTGCGGAAGCAATGAAAGCAGTATGATCTGTAATGGCTCCATTGTTATTTGGATACTGAATATAGACTCCAAATAAATTAGTGTCTGTGATGTCAAACTTGTTTAAATCACCAATTACGAGTTCGATACCCAATGGAGTTGATCGGGTTTTTAGTAAATCTATGGTTTGCGGGAAGGTATTGACATCCACAAAAAACTTCACAGCATCTTTTTTAGCTCCTTTGCGGGAAGCATAGAGCAAATGCATGGCTTCTGCGGCAGCGGTACCTTCATCAAGCAGCGATGCATTGGCTATTTCCATACCTGTCAGGTCAATGATCACTGTCTGGAAGTTAATCAATGCCTCTAATCGACCCTGAGCAATTTCTGCCTGATAAGGTGTGTAGGCTGTATACCACCCCGGGTTCTCCAAAATATTACGTAGGATAACACCAGGAGTAATCGTGTTGTAGTATCCCGTGCCGATGTATGATTTGTAAACTTTGTTTTTAGAAAAGATAGACTTGAACTCCTCCAGGAATTTGAATTCAGATTTGGCAGCAGGAAGGTTGAGTTTCTTCTTGAGACGGATGTTAGCCGGAACAGTCTGGTCGATCAACTCATCAAGCGACTTGGCTTTTACCGTCTTTAACATCGCATTGATTTGTTCCTGATCAGGTGCATTGTGCATGGACTCGAATTTTTCAGAATAATGGGGAAGTGTGTTCATAAAATCTTTTCGAATAAGTGACAAATGATACTATACTATGAGACAATTGATTTTCTAAAAGCGTTCGAATTGTGAAAAGAAGAAATTGCCTTCAATTTCTGCGTTTTCGTCTGAATCCGATCCGTGAATGGCATTGGCATCGATAGATTTGGCAAACAATGCACGAATGGTTCCAGCTTCTGCTTTTTGTGGATCGGTAGCCCCAATCAACTTTCTAAAATCTTCTATGGCATTGGCTTTTTCCAAAATCATAGGAACAATAGCGCCTGAGGACATGTATTTGCATAAATCAGCGTAAAATGGTCTCTCTTTATGAACCGCATAAAAATTGCCTGCTAATTCGTGGGTCAGATGGGTTTTTTTCATAGCAACTACTTTGAATCCAGCCTCCTGTATCATTTTAATAATTGCACCTGTATTACCTGCACCTACCGCGTCAGGTTTGATCATTGTAAAAGTTCTATTTCCTGCCATATTGTTTAGTTTTTCCTAGGTTAGTTGATTCCAAATTTGGTCCTGCTATTGCAGGCAGGCGCAAAAATAGTGATTAGAATTCGGGAAGCTAGTACCAGAAATCAAAGAAACTGATCGGATTACGGCAAAATGCACCTTAGGATTTTTTACTTCTGCCCTTGGATTCTCAATAACACAAAAATTAGCAGTTTGTATTCCTATCATTTATACTCATTTTTGCGCTCCCATGGAAGATTTAGAAGGATTCAAATCCCTTATGAGCAAGCCCAGGAAAGTGGTGATTGTAACTCACTTCAAGCCAGATGCAGATGCATTGGGCTCATCACTGGGTTTAGCGGGGTTCCTTAAAAAGAAAGGACATACTGTACAGGTGATTACACCAAGTGATTATCCCAGCTTTTTGTCTTGGATGCCTGGAAATGAGGAGGTATTGGCCATTGAGAAAAATAATTCAGCTGTAGAGAAAAAAGCGCAGGAATATATTTTAGATGCGGAGGTTATCTTCTGTCTGGATTTTTCAAGCCTGAATCGAATTAATACCTTGGGAGAAATGGTACGGGAAGCCAAGGCGACTAAAGTGTTGATTGATCATCACCTGGAGCCTGAGCACTTTGCCCATTTTGAACATTGGAACTCCAAGGCGGCATCTACGGCAGGTTTGGTTTTCGATCTTATTGATATGTTGGGAGAAAAATCAAGTATTGACAAGAATATAGCCAATTGCTTGTACGCGGGTTTACTTACGGATACAGGCGGCTTCAGGCATTCCAACACTACACAAAAGGAGTTTTTGATTGCCTCAGAATTGGTAGGTGCCGGTGCAAACCCCTCGTGGGTTTCAAAAAAGATATATGACACCAACACCCTGGCGAGAATGAAACTTACCGGCTTTGTGTTAAGTCAAAAATTGATGGTACTTCCGGAGTACAGAACCGTATATATCTGTTTGAATACCGATGAGTTAAAACAATTTGATACGAAAACTGGGGATACTGAAGGGCTGGTAAATTATGGGCTTTCAATAGAAGGCATCAAGCTTTCTGTACTGATGTATGATAGAAAAGAAGAAATAAAACTTTCCTTTAGATCGTTAGGTAATTTTCCTGCCAATGAAATAGCAAGAAAATATTTTGAAGGAGGAGGTCACAGAAATGCAGCTGGGGGGTCTTCAAAGCTGTCTTTGGAGGAGACATTAAAAAAGTTTTTATCCATATTGCCGGATTACAAATTGCAGTTGGAGGAGGAGGATTTAATATAAACAGGGACTACGCTTTAAAGAGACTAAAAAAGACACATAAATTGTAAAAATCAAGTAAAGTATGAAAATAAATAATTTGTTAATTGGTCTATTGTTGGTGAGTGCGGCATGTTCTACAGGCACACGAGAAACACCCAAGGGTCATAAATATACCATGGTAAAAGAGGGGGAAGGAGAGGCCGGTAAGGTGGGTGAGTTCCTATTGATCAATATGATGATAAAGGACGCTAAAGACTCTGTGTGGAATGATACGAAAACGCAAAAATTACCTATGATTTTGCCGATTAGTGAAACTCATCCCGATGATGAAGGCATAGAAGAAGTGTTTTCTATTTTAAAAAAGGGAGACAGTATACTTTTTCCAATTACAGCTAAAACCTTGTTTGAAAAGCAGGGAGGCAAAGTACCGGCCAATGTAGACTCTACTAGTATTTTCACATTCTACTTAGGGGTAAAAGATATCTTAGATGAAACAGAAGTGCGTGCCATGGAGAAGGAAATAATGGGAAAGCTAACATCTGAACAACTTGCTATTGATGAAGCGTTGATTGATGGGTATTTGGCCGAGAGCAATACCGAAGCGCAAACCACAGACTCCGGATTGAGGTACATGTTTACCAAAAAAGGCAATGGCCCGAATGCAGCTCCGGGAAATGAGGTTTCAATTCACTATGCTGGATATCTGTTAGACGGAACCCTTTTCGATAGCAGCATTGAATCAGTAGCCAAAGCCAACGGGGTGTATACTCCAGGCAGACCCTATGAGCCACTTACCCTACAAGCTGGCAGTGGGCAGGTAATTCAAGGGTGGGAAGAAGCCATGCTATTGATGAACAAAGGCTCGAAAATGAGGGTTTGGATTCCTTCTACTTTGGCTTACGGACCAAGACAGCGGAGCGAAGTGATTAAGCCTAATTCTATACTTGTATTTGACATGGAAATGATTGACATCAAATAAGGAAAATTGAAAATGATAAGAATGGTGAAAGGAGCCATTGTGCTCATGGCAATAGTCATTGCTTCGTGTAACAGCGGAGAGGACTGCACTAAAGTGGTTCAGCAATCTAAGTTGGATGCTGTCGATGCTGCCCAGCTCGCTATTGATAAACAAATCATTGATGATTATATCGTTGCCAACAACATAGCAAATACTGGCACTGTGCAAGAGGTAAATGGAATCAAGTACGTGATCACGAAGGAAGGGAGTGGGGTTACACCCTGTTTGGAGAACAATGTGGTAGTTACGTATACCGGGAAATTGCTGAGTGATGGCAGTACTTTTGACTCGAATCTTTCAGGAGTTTCATTTCCACTTAATCAGTTGATTTTAGGATGGCAGCTTACATTCCCAACCTTTACCAAGGGAACCAGTGTAACTATTTTTGTTCCATCTGGTTATGGCTATGGACCGGTAGGGTTTCCTCCCAAAATTCCTCCCAACTCCAATCTTGTATTCAATGTGGATCTTACCAATGTACGGTAGAATTTGTGGGAGAAGATGAAATTATGTTTTGCCACCAACAATCAGCATAAACTGGATGAAGTAAGTCAGTTGTTAGGCGATTCATTTAAAGTGGAGAGTCTTGAGGCAATTGGTTGTGCGGAGGAGCTTCCTGAAGAACAGGATACATTAGAGGGCAACTCATTGCAAAAGGCAAAATATGTTTACGACAAATTTAATGTCAATTGTTTTGCTGATGACACCGGCCTGGAGGTAGAGGCATTGGGTGGCGCTCCGGGTGTTTATTCTGCGCGCTATGCGGGTGAGCAACGGAATAGTGAGGATAATATGAATCTCCTTTTGGAGAGGATGAACCACGAATCCAAACGTAAGGCAAGGTTCAGGACGGTAGTTACTTTGATTTTAGAAAGCCAAACCTATCAATTTGAAGGTGTTGTCAATGGCGAGATATTGAAAAGCAAAAGGGGCGGAGAGGGTTTTGGTTATGATCCGCTGTTCTTACCGGAAGGTTTGAACAAGTCTATGGCAGAACTTACTACTGATGAAAAGAATGCCATTAGTCATCGTGGAGAGGCCATTCGAAAGCTTGTTGCTTTTTTAAAGGAAAGAAGAGGAGAATACATTTAGCCTAAGCATAGCCTTAAAACACAACCCTGATTTGGTAACACGAATCTCAGTGTTTTTGAGGCTGCAATGGGTACTTCGATATAATATAAGTGGTATTGCAAATTGACAGCGATTCCATACTTTTGTAGCCCTTATGCGGAATAGATCTTTTTTCAGGGCATTTATGATTGTGGTGGGTATTTCGTCCACCATTGCCATTATACTTTCTCAGTCCCTCCTGAAGCAGCCCTCCCAAAAGGAAAAAACGGAACAAGCGGAGAAGAATGCCGATTTAAAAATCATTTCTGCTCCTTCTGATGTGGTTCCGGGTGGCGTTGTTCAGGTAAATGATGTGGACAGGTCTTTATTAGAAATTTTCATCAACGAAGAACCTAAGGCTTTGAAATTTGAATGTGACACCCACATTCTATCGGAGTACTTCAATATACTCTTCAGGGCTATCATTTCGCCCAACGCCCCATAAAACAACCTTTTAGGTTGGTATTGGCCAACCCTCTTTGATTTTCTCATTCATAACATTTTCATTTTTTAATTTTTATATACAATGCGTAACAAAGGAGTAGTAGTAGTCCTTACTATAATTATCACCGCGCTGTGTTTGTATTACCTGTCATTTACCTTGGTATCAAGGAAAGTGCAGCAAGATGCCATCGCACATGCCACTAGCCCGAATGGTTCCGTGGATTTGTCCAAAAAGCAATCTTACATGGATTCTTTATGGAGTAAACCCGTGTACAATCTATTTGGTGTAGAATATACCTACAAAGAAGTAAAAGAGAATGAACTAAGCCTTGGCCTTGACCTACAGGGCGGAATGCATGTTACGCTTGAGGTTTCACCGATCGATATTATTAAAGGATTAAGTGGAAATAACCAAGATCCTGCATTTATGGAGGCACTTCATAAGGCCTCTGAGATGCAAAAATCCAGTCAGGAAAGATTTAGTGCCCTATTTTTTAAGGCTTATAAGGAGGCTAATCCAGAACAAAATCTCGCACATCTATTTGCATCAGCGGCTAATAAGGATCGTGTGAGTCTCTCTGATGATGATGCTAAGGTAATTGCTTTTGTGAATGCCGAAATTGAAAGCGCAATTGATCGTTCATTTACCATTCTTAAAACACGGATTGATCAGTTTGGAACCTCCCAACCCAACATCCAGAAACTACAGGGCACAGGAAGAATTCAAATTGAAATCCCGGGTGCCGACAACCCAGCCAGGGTGAGGAAATTATTGCAGGGTGTAGCCCGACTAGAGTTTTGGGATGTTATTGAATACAATGACGAACAACTGAATCAATCCTTATTTGCCATCAATCAGAAATTGGTGAAAGAGCAGGAAGCCAGCAAAGCGCTGCAACCAACAAATGTTACCAGTGATTTGAAAGATGCGCTGGTTGATACCAGTGACAGCACAAAGTCGCAGTTAGAAGAACAGTTAAGTCAGACACAGGATAGTACAAGCAATCCATTGGATTCCATTACGAATTCAAATCTGTCCCCGCTATTTTCTCTCAGTAATCCTGGCATTCCATTCTTATATGATGTAAAGGACACGGCAACTATTAACCGTATCCTTTCAAGGCCGGATATTAGGGCCCTGATGCCTCGCAACATTAGTTACCGTTGGGATGTAAAGCCAGAGGTGGCGATTACACCGAAGGCGGATGCCCTTCGTTTGAATTTTATCAGTGTTCCAAGAAATGGTAAGCCCCTGTTAACAGGCGAGGTAATTAATGATGCCCGACTTGATTATGATCAATTTGCAAGACCTGCAGTGAGCATGACAATGAATGCGGCCGGATCGCGTGCATGGGCAAAAATTACGGCAGCAGCTGCAGCGAAGTCACCTCCAGGTCGGGTAGCGATTGTACTTGATAATTATGTATACACAGCCCCGACAGTGCAGGGCGAAATTCCTAATGGGAACTCTCAGATAACAGGAAGTTTTACTTTGGAAGAGGCGAAAGACCTTGCCAACGTATTGAAAGCTGGCTCATTGCCGGCACCTACAAGAATTGTGGAGGAAGCTATCATTGGACCTACTTTGGGCCAGGTGGCCCAGAGCCAAGGTATAATTTCTATGGCCTGTGGATTAATCATTGTGGCCTTGTTCATGGTTGCCTATTATTCCAAAGGAGGCTGGGTGGCTAACCTTGCATTATTATTCAATATATTTTTCATCCTGGGGATTTTGGCGCAGCTAAGTGCCGCCCTTACCCTTCCGGGTATTGCGGGTATAGTGCTTACAATGGGTATGGCGGTAGATGCCAACGTACTTATTTATGAGCGGATAAAAGAAGAGTTGAAAGCAGGAGTTATGCTCAAAGAGGCCATTAAGAAAGGTTATAGCAGGGCCTTTGATGCCATTTTTGACTCAAACGTGACCACTTTGCTAACAGGAATATTTCTTTTTGTATTTGGACAGGGGCCACTTAAGGGTTTTGCCATCGTATTGATGATTGGTATTGCAACTTCCTTTTTCTCTGCTGTTTATATTTCGAGAGTGGTGGTGGAGTGGATGACTCGAAAGGGGGATCAGTCCAAAATTACTTTTGATTCTTTTCTTGCAAAGGGTGTGCGCCAACGCAAGTACTTCAATTTTGTCGGACACAGAAGAATTGCCTACACCATTTCAGGTACGATTACAATAATTGGATTTGTTCTTATTGGCATTAATGGTTTGAACCTAGGTGTTGATTTCAAGGGTGGAAGATCATATGTAGTGGCTTTCAATGCCCCGGTGGTAGCTACGGACATGAGGATTATGCTTACTGAAGAGTTTGAAGGTGAGGGCACTGAAGTAAAAACTTATGGAAGCAGCAGTGTGGTTAAAGTGACCACCTCCTATTTGGTTGAAGATGAATCGAGCGAAGCAGATGTAAAGGTGAAAGATGCGCTGATACACGGACTGGAAAAATTCACAGGACTTCAGTATGCAGAGAATGATGCCGGGATTGATGGTACTCATTTCTCGATTCTATCCTCATCAAAAGTAGGAGCTACAATAGCAGATGATATTAAAAGCTCTGCTTTTGAAGCAGGCCTCTACTCACTAATCGCGATTTTTATATTTATTCTGATTCGATTCAAAAAATGGCAATTTAGTATGGGGGCAATTGTGGCCACGGCTCATGATGCGCTTTTTGTAGTGGCAATATTTGGAATAGCAGGAGCCTTTGGGTTTTCCCTTGAAATTGATCAGGTATTTATTGCTGCTCTCTTGTCCGTCATCGGATATTCAATCAATGATACAGTAATCATCTTTGACAGGATCAGGGAATATACCGTACTGGGCACAACCCACGATAGGCTTAAAGTATTTAACGATGCCATCAATAGTACTTTAAGTAGAACGCTGATTACATCGGGTACTACTTTGATTGTGGTAGTAGTCTTGCTGTTTTTTGGAGGCGAGGTACTTAGAGGATTTTCATTTGCTTTGTTTGTGGGGATAGGAGTTGGAACCTTCTCTTCTATTTTTATTGCAGCATCGGTAGTATACGATCTGGATAAGCAACGAGAAAAGAAACAGGCAGTGACTGCGGGTGCTGCCTAAAAATTTATTATAGATTAAATAAAAACGGCCTGCATAGCAGGCCGTTTTTATTGCTACTCCTTTTATTTATTACCAGTGACCTCTATCCGCACACCCACTGCCAGGATGCCTTTCAGAGTGTCTAACCGATTGAATTGCTCAAGGGTTATAATATACTTTCCGGGCTTCTCAAAATGATAATCAGTGACAATAGGAAGGCGGTGGTCAAATAGATCGCCTATGCTACTATCGCCAGATGGTTTTCCCGTCTTTGGATCAAATAGATAAGCAGAGAGAAGTTCTTTGCGAAGTAATGTATGGGTAGAGTCTTCTAACTGATAGTTTACAAAAATTCTTGAAAACGGAAAATCCAATGAATTGCGCAGGGTGTAATAAAGGTTATAGTTTTGTGTGTGGTCCTTTATTTCAAATTCAAATTGCGGCTTGTTTTGTACCAGCCATGCTTTTTCTTCGAATTCAATGTGCTGCTCATAAATTCGAGACGGGTCACATGAGAATAAAACCAGCAGGGGTGCTAACATTAGAAATCGTTTCATTCCTTTTTCTGATTTGAATGATTGTTACCTGGCCTTGGTTTTCGTTTTTTCTTTTTTCTCTTTTTATTTTTACTCTTGGAGCTGAATTTCCTATCCATATTCTCCAAATCGCTGTTCAATGAGGAGATAGGTATTTTTTCTGCTGCGGCATTTTCTTCCAGGCTTGCGGGCTTTTTTCCCTCCTTGTTCATTTGGAGGATTTCGTTTACCCTGTCTACGTTTATGGAGAACCATGTGCTCTCTCTGTTGTAACCAAACCACATTATCCTTCGGAAGATATCCGTCTTTTGAAGAACGGCTTCTCCCTGTTCTGTTTTTAAAGGTGCTTCCACTTTAGGAATGTCCTTCAAGGCATCCATATAAGTTTCAAGCTCGTAGTTCAAACAACATTTTAACCTTCCGCATTGACCTGACAGCTTGCTTGGATTGAGTGAAAGGTTTTGATAGCGAGCGGCACTGGTAGCAACATTCTTAAATTCACTTAACCATGTAGAGCAGCACAGCTCTCTTCCACAAACTCCAATACCACCAAGTCTTCCTGCTTCTTGCCGGAGGCTAATTTGCCGCATCTCTACTCTAATCTTAAATTCTGTGGCAAGTACTTTAATTAGCTCTCTGAAATCCACCCTGTCCTCGGCTGAGTAGAAGAATGTAGCCTTTGTATTGTCAGCCTGATACTCAATATCCGATAGTTTCATATTGAGCTTTATCTGGCGAATAATTTCACGAGCACGGTATAGTGTGGGAGATTCTCTTTTTTTTACTTCTTCGTATTTCTCGAGGTCTTTTTGGTGGGCAATTCGATAAATTTTTTTAATCGAGTTGTCATTGGGAATTTTCTTTTTTTGCATCTGCAATCTCACCAGCTCACCCTGCATGGACACATGACCCAGGTGATGACCATTGGGCACTTCTACGATGATGGCATCGCCCGTTGTCAGATCCAGGCGATCTGTGTTTCTGAAAAAATCCTTTTGCCCCCCCTTAAACCTAACCTCCACAACATCCATTCGGTCATTGGTTGGCATATCCATATTAGAAAGCCAGTCAAAGACATTCATTTTATTGCATCCACCGGTTTGGCATGCGCCATTATTATTGCAACCGCTTACTTTTCCGTCCTTCTCTGTTCCACAAGCACAACCCATAATTATATTTTTATGAAAGTGAGTTAGCCCACTTTTTTAAATCTTCTCCTATATCTTTTCTGAAATATAATCCATCCCATTGAATACCCGAAACGGCTTTATAAGCTTTCTTTGATGCTTCATCTAAAGAAGCTCCTGTCCCGGTGACTGCCAGCACCCGACCGCCATTGGTTACTACATCATTTCCGTTACTTTTTGTGCCTGCGTGGAATACTATTCCACTTTCTGCTTTATCTATTCCATGAATCACTTTCCCTTTTTCATAACTTTCTGGATAACCCTCTGCAACCATCACCACCGCCACAGCAACCTCCTCTTTTTGTGGGATAGGCTGTGAAGTAAGTTCTCCTTTTGCAGTTGCAACTAATAATTCCACAAAGTCTGCGTCTATTCTGGGTAACACCACTTGGGTTTCAGGATCACCCATACGTGCATTGTATTCTATTACGTAAGGTTCCCCTTTGATGTTCATCAATCCAATAAAGACAAATCCTTTATATGGGATATTTTCCTTTGCCAGTCCGGCAATAGTGGGCTTTATTACTTTCTCTTCTACCTTTTTTAAAAACAGATTATCGGCAAATATTACAGGTGAAACTGCACCCATACCCCCTGTATTGGGTCCGGTATCTTGTTCTCCTATTCGTTTATAATCTTTTGCTTCCGGGAGAATGGCATAATTTTTTCCATCGGTCATGACGAATACCGAAAGTTCTATTCCATCTAAAAATTCTTCTACCAGCACTTTATTGCTGGCCTCTCCAAATTTTTTATTCTCCAACATTTCCTGAATTACATCCTTTGCCTCTTCAATAGATGTGCAAATTATTACGCCTTTGCCGGCAGCCAACCCATCAGCCTTTAATACAATGGGAGGTTTGATTCCATCAAGGTAACGATGTGCTTCATTTAACTGATTGGCAACAAAAGTTTCTGCTTTTCCGGTAGGAATGCCGTTTCGAACCATGAATTGTTTTGAGAAGTCTTTACTTCCTTCTAGTCTCGCTCCGCTTTTTCCGGGGCCCACCATTAGAATCTTATTCAATGCCGAGTCTGCTTCGAAGTAATCACGAATTCCTTCTACAAGGGCAGCTTCAGGACCCACTACAATGAGGTCTATATTTGTCTCTTTACAGAATTGGGCAAGGGCTTTAAAGTCCTCTGCAGCAATGTTTATATTTTGAGCTATGGTTGATGTTCCTGCATTGCCGGGAGCTACATACAATTGTCCACAGTGTCTGCTTTGTTTTATTTTCCAGGCGAATGCATGCTCACGGCCTCCGCTCCCAATTACCAGTATGTTCATTTTGATGCCACCTAATAAGTAAAAGCCTCAAAGATAACTGCTTTGAGGTAATTTAGAATGTAATCGCTTGAAAATCAGTTGGCGTACTCTGACAGGAACTTGATACGCATCAGGCGAATCTCTTCTTCTGAAAAGTCTTCCATGGTCTCATCTTGCAGGGCTTCTTCCAAGTTGTCTGTTTCGGAATTGAGAAAGTAATCAAAGATTTGATCCTGCTTGTCTTCATCCAGCATTTCATCGATGTAGTAGTCCAGATTAAGCTTGGTTCCTGAATAACAGATGTTCTCTATTTCAGAAAGCAAATCTTCAAAGGAGATTCCTTTTGACTCAGCGATTTCTTCCAGGTCAACTTTACGGTCAACCTGTTGGATGATAAATATTTTTATTTTGGATTTGTTGACTGAGGATTTCACCACCACATCTGCTGCGGTTTCAATTTCATTTTCCTCTACATAATCTTTGATAAGATCCAGGAAGCTTTTACCAAACTTCTGCACCTTGCCCATCCCCACACCGTTAACAGAAGCTAACTCTTCTTTTGAGGTTGGGTAGGTAGTAGCCATTTCTTCCAGGGATGGATCCTGAAAGATGACGTAGGGAGGCAATTTTTTTTCTTTGGCAATCTGTTTTCTAAGTGCCTTGAGCATCTCAAAAAGCTTTACATCATAGGCTTTTGAGTTTAAAGGCACTCTGTCTGGTGATTCTTCCTCATCCCCATCAGAAGTATAATCATGGTCACGCGCCAATTCAATGGGCTCGGGCTTCTTCAGAAATTTTATTCCCTTCTCCTTAATTTTAAGTACACCTATGCTGTCAATATCCTTTTCCAGGTACTGATAAATAAGTGTTTGCCTTATTACTGATTTCCAGAAATCTGCATTCTCATCGGCACCTTTACCATAGATGGGAAGTTTTTCATGGCCATAGCTTTTTATGTATTCATCTTCCGTCCCACTGATTACATTTACGAGGTGGTTAAGTCCAAAGCGCTCGTTCGTTTGTTGAACGGCTTCTAAAACCAATTTTACTGATTCGGTTCCATCAAAGCGTTCTCGTGGATGTACGCAGTTATCACATGCCCCACAGTTTTCCACCTTAAACTCTTCACCAAAGTAATGCAGTAATTGTTTTCTTCTGCAGATGGGTGACTCTGCGTAGTACTCCATCTCCTGCAGAAGGATGCGGGCGTTCTCTCTTTCCTGTACAGGTTTGTCCTTATTAAATTTTTCCAGTTTGCTCAAGTCGTTGTGACTATAGAACATCAGGCAAATGCCTTCTAATCCATCTCTTCCGGCCCGACCTGTTTCCTGATAGTAGCCTTCAAGTGATTTGGGCACATCGTAGTGAATAACAAATCTCACGTCCGGCTTATCAATTCCCATCCCAAAAGCAATTGTGGCCACCACAATATCAATTTCTTCATTGAGAAATCCGTCTTGATTTTTTACGCGTACATCCGGATCTAGTCCTGCGTGGTAAGGGACCGCACTAAATCCATTCACATTAAGAAGTTGAGCAATCTCTTCTACCTTTTTTCTGCTAAGGCAGTAGATTATCCCTGACTTTCCTTTGTGCTCCTTCAAAAATTTTATGAGCTGCTTTTTAGTTTCTTTCTTTGGGCGTACCTCATAGTATAAGTTTTTCCTATTAAAGGAAGAAACAAAAATATCAGCATTCTCCATTTGCAAATTCTTCTGGATGTCGATTTGAACTTTTGGAGTGGCAGTAGCAGTCAACGCGATTACTGGCATATTACCCAATTGGGCAATCATTGTTTTTATCTTTCGATACTCAGGCCTAAAGTCATGGCCCCATTCAGAAATACAATGGGCTTCATCAATGGCTACAAAGGAAACATTTGCCTTGGTAAGAAATTCAATATATTCTTCCTTATTCAACGACTCAGGAGCCACATATAAAAGCTTCACCTCTCCATTGATACAATCCTTTTTAAGTCGTGTAATTTCAGACTTACTGAGTGTGGAGTTTAAGAAACGCGCATTGATTCCGTAGGCGTTAAGTTGGTCTACCTGATTTTTCATCAGGGCAATGAGTGGTGAGATTACAATGGCTAAGCCATCCTTAATCATGGCCGGCAACTGATAGCAAAGTGACTTTCCAGCGCCCGTGGGCATGATGACAAATGTGTTTTTTCCCTCAAGAATATTTTTTATTACAACTTCCTGATTCCCCCTAAATGTAGTGTAGCCAAATAATTCTTTGAGTTTCTCCCGTAAAGTATCTTTCTCTTCTGCGACAATCATAAATAACGAAACATAATAACGAATGAAATACTTATCTTTGCATCCGTTGTTTTCTAACTAGATAAGAGCATTGAATATAATAAAAAATATTAAGAAAATAGCCATAGATGTGCTATTAAATGAGGCCAGGGCTATTGAAAAATTAACCCAATTCATTGATGATGATTTTGAAGCTTGTGTCAATGAAATTATTCAATCAAATGGGCGAGTTGTTATAACGGGTATTGGTAAAAGTGCCATAATAGCAAATAAAATTGTAGCTACTCTTAATTCTACAGGAACCCCTTCTCTTTTTATGCATGCGGCAGATGCCATACATGGCGACTTGGGCATGATTCAGAGTAATGATATTGTAATCTGTTTGTCAAAGAGTGGCAATACTCCAGAAATTAAGATGCTGGTGCCTTTAATAAAACGGAGAGGCTTCAAACTTGTTGCATTGGTAAGCAATATTGATTCTTATTTAGCACAACATGCAGATTATGTTTTGAACGCTACCATAGGTGAGGAGGCTTGCCCCAATAACCTAGCACCGACTACTAGCACAACCGCGCACTTGGCCATGGGGGATGCACTTGCGATTTGCCTGCTAAACCTTAGGCATTTTTCAAGCGAAGATTTTGCACAATTTCATCCAGGGGGTGCTTTGGGTAAACAACTCTACCTGAGAGTAGATGATGTGATGATAAGCAAAGAAATTCCGCTGGTAGAGGAAAGTACTTCACTCAAAGATGTGATTCTGGAGATTTCATCTAAACGGTTAGGTGCCGCAGCAGTTGTTGATTCGAACGGGGCTCTTTTGGGAATTATCACGGATGGGGACTTGCGAAGGATGCTGCAAAAAGAGATTCAGATTGAAAGCGCCAGGGCGATCGATGTTTTATCGCGAAACCCCAAAACCATTGACTCAGGTGAACTGGCAGTAAAGGCGCTTCAAATAATGCAACAAAATAGTATCACTCAACTGGTGGTGGTGAAAGAGAATAAAGTACAAGGCTTTATTCATTTGCACGATCTTCTGAAAGAAGGGATCGTTTAAAAATTTATTCTGAGACATTTACTCCAACTTATTATACTTCATGGATAAGAAACTTTTTGTAGTGCTGATGGCAGGTGGAGTGGGCACACGATTTTGGCCATACAGCCGCAATGCAAAGCCCAAGCAATTTTTGGATGTTTTAGGTACTGGCAAAACTTTGATACAATCTACTTATGAGCGATTTCTGCCACTTTGCCCAAAGGAAAATATTTTCATTGTAACCAATGAAGACTTAGCCAGCATCACCAAAGAACAACTAGGTGTTGATGATGCTCAGATTTTGGTAGAACCGATGCGAAAAAACACAGCTCCTTGTATTGCGTACGCATGCTATCGCATTGCGTTAAAGGCCCCTGATGCAGTCGTTGTGGTAAGCCCAGCTGATCATTTAATATTAAATGAAAGTACTTTTCAAAAAACTATAAATGATACGACTATTTACGCAAGAGATCAGGATAAGCTCATTACGATGGGAATTAAACCCACTCGCCCTGAAACAGGCTATGGTTATATACAATACATAAACGGTAAGAAGCCAATTAAAAAAGTAAAAACATTTACTGAAAAGCCGATACTTTCACTGGCGAAAAAGTTTATTGATAGTGGTGATTTTGTGTGGAATTCAGGAATTTTTGTTTGGGGCGTTAAAGCCATCATAGCGGCCATAGAAAAGCACCAACCTGAAATTGCAGAAGTTTTTGAAGAAGCCTCTTCTAAATTTTATACTGATCAAGAAAAAAGAGCAATTAACACAGCGTATGTTCAAAGTAAGAATATATCTATTGACTATGGCGTGATGGAAAAAGCCGATAATGTCTACGTTTGGCTTAGTGACTTTGCATGGTCCGATTTGGGCTCATGGACCTCGATGCACGAACTATACAAAAAGGATGAAAACAAAAATGTAATCGATGCCAATGCAATGGTGTATGATACGCGTAACTCGGTAATAAAGGGCTCAAAGGATAAGTTGATTGTCACTCAAGGGTTGGACGGCTACCTAGTGGGAGAATTTGACAATGTCTTTATTGTTTGCCAAAAAGATCAGGAAGACTTGTTCAGGAGATTTGTGAACGATTTAAAGGCAAAACCTAACGGCAATGACTATTTGTAGTTTTTTTGCCTGATTACTTCATACAGTGCAATTCCTGCGGAGACAGAGACATTTAATGATCCTATGTTTCCAAACATTGGAATTTTTACTAGATGATCCACATCTCTGAGCAACATGGGTGTAATGCCATCTTCTTCAGAGCCAAGTAACAAAGCTATGGGAGATGTCATATCTACCTCATAAAGAGCTTGGGAGGCTTTTTCAGTGCAAGCCAAAATTTGAATTCCGTTTTCTTTCAAAGTTTGAATGGTCTTTTTGAGATCACGAACCCTACAAATCGGGAGATAACTCAATGCTCCGGCCGAAGTCTTTACCGCATCTGCAGTTATGGGGGCGTTCCCTTTGTCAGGAATAATCACACCAGTGAGGCCCGCACATTCAGCGGTGCGCACAATAGCTCCAAAATTCCTTACATCGGTTATTCTGTCCAGAATAAGGAAAAAAGGTTCCTTGCCATCGCTATATGCCTGATCAATAAGGTCTTCTACAACCGCATATTTTACGGCAGAAAGTAAGCAAATAACCCCTTGATGGTTTTTAGAAGAGAGTTTATTGAGTTTTTGCTGAGGAGTAAAAGACATGGGCACTTCGTGCTCTTTGGCAATGGTAATCAGTTCTTTTACCAGGTCATTGTTCAGGCCAGCCTGGATAAATATTTTCTCGATTTCACGGCCAGCCTTTATGGCCTCCATTACGGCACGTGTGCCAAAGATCATTTCTGCTTTCTTCATTGATCCGCAAGTTCCAAAAAGGAAAACGTAAAACAAACATTCCTTTGCAAGGTGGATTTTAAACTAGAATCGGCTCTTTCTCCACAGGTCAATATTGTTGTACCACAACTGAGTAAACCTGTCATCTCTCATCAATGTATAATAATTAGGTGCGTAGATGCTGCCTTTCTTTATGAATACGAATTTTGTTCTCGAATCCTTGTAGTACCAAATTTCGTTTTGACTGGTTTTTCGGATTTCATCTGGCAAACCGAAAATTATAAAGATCATACCCTGATCTGTTTTCCACCCTTCTTTATAGGAGGAGAAATACCTGTTGGCCAGTTCTACCCTCGTATAATAACTCTTCATAAAACGCTTTGCTCGGTCTCGGTCTCTTGTAATGCCAATAATGATTTTGTCGAAGGCCACCTTGTCACCATTTGATTGCTCTAGTTGTGTGAACTCATCCTTTGTACTTATAAACACCAAAGGATCAATAAGATCCTGAATACGGGTGTATCGAGGGAATGATGGAGTATTCACCAGGAAGGAGAAGCCTTCAGCGGAGGTTGTGTCTGACTGTACGAGGTATAGACCCTCTTTGGAAAAGGAAATCTTTTGTCCGTTAGTAAGTGTGAAGGTCGAGTCGGGCAGCAATAATGGGTCTGAATCAGCAGTATTTTTTGAAAAGGGCGGAAAGGGCGGGTTAAAATTTTGACTGTATCTAAAAATGAAAAGATGACTTGTGGTTGGAGGGCCCTGAATGGTATATTCCTTTTTTATATCTAAATACGGTACTAATACTTTTTGATCCCCGTCTTTTAAAAATCCATTAACCGGATAATTTTTTTCAATCAAAAATGGATAAGACCATATTTTGGAGGTGGTTACCTTGGTTATTTTTAACAATAACATCCAGGGATCATTCTTTACAGCAACTGCGAACTCACCTACCTTTTTCGTGCCAGTCGAAAGTAAAACGGAATCTGAGCGGAGCTCTTTACCTGCTCTTTGTGAGTAGGAATCCCTTTCATCCCATTGCATCAGGTACATCTCAGGAGATGAGCCTTTGGTAGCTGTAAGGGAATAATTGATGGTCATTTGCCCATTTTGTTTTACCATAGCCCACTCAAAATCAATTTCATCGGTTGGGTCGTATAGATGATTAAGATTTTCATTGGCAATGGGTTGTGCCCTGACAATGAATGGCGTGAGGAGGAGAAAAAAAGCGAAGTTAAATTTCATGATACCGCTTTGTTCGATTTTAAAATTACAACGATAAATCTAATGGATTGGCTTAATTTTGAAGATAAATAATTTGAATGAGTAAGGTATTTACCACTGAGATCACATCGGATCAACTTCCCTCGGATAATCCACTTCATCAACGATTATTGAAGGCGTATGTTGCCGTGGAAGATTACATTGTTGGGAATGTGCTTGAGATAGGGTGTGGTGAAGGGAGGGGAATAGAATTGATAATGGAGAAAGCCAAAAGCTATACAGCTATAGATAAGATTGAAGAAGTCATTAATAAACTGAAAGTGAAATACCCTGAAGGCAGGTTTTTGAGTAGTAACATTCCGCCATTCAAAGGCCTCGATAGCAATAGCTTCGACACGGTAATTAGTTTTCAGGTGATAGAACACATACAGGATGATGTATTTTTTTTAAAGGAAATAAACAGGGTTTTGAAACCAGGTGGCAAAGCGTATCTCACTACGCCAAACAGGGTGATGTCGCTCACCCGCAACCCCTGGCATATCAGGGAATATACTGCTGACGAATTGCTGTCCTTGGCTCAAAAACATTTTGCCGAGGCAAGCATGAAAGGAATTACTGGGGATGATAAGGTGATGGCCTACTATGAAAGAAATAAAAAAGCGGTTGAGAAAATAGCACGATTTGATTTTATGAACCTTCAACAACGATTACCTGCAGGTCTGTACAAAATTCCTTATGAGCTATTGAACCGTTGGAACAGGAACAAATTGAAAGATGCAGATGATCAATTAGTAGCTTCTATTACTCACGAGAATTACCCAGTAACGGATGAGGCCTCCAAAGCTTTGGATTTGTTTTTGATGGTTGAAAAATAGGAGGTTCTCTCGGGCCATTTTGCTCATATCTCCTGTTTAACCTATCTTTAATCAAAGTTAAGCCATGAATGAGGTAACAATTGATAAGAAGAAATATGTCATAATCCCACGGAGCGAATATCAGTTATTGCAGAGGAAGGCTGCGATGAAGACTAAAACTGACAAATTACTATCAATTACTGAAGCACGCTCATTATCTAAAGACTTGATTAAGAAGTGGGCAAAAGACAAATAGTAATAAGGCAATCAGCGGCAGAAAGTATAGCAAAAATTTCGTGGTACATTGAATCGAAAGGAATGTTCGCTACCGCTGAGCAATTTGCAGATGCATCTTATGATTTTATCGAAAAGTTAGCAGATCAACGAAAATCACATCGCCTTTGCAGAGATCCAGATAGATCGGCATTGGGGTTTAAGTGCGTCTCATTTAGAAAAAAGTATACCGTGGTATTTATTGAAACCGATATTGAATTGGCCATCATAGAGTTTATTCCTTCAAAACTAATTCGCTGGTAAACTGACTTCTTATTTTTGCTTTAATAATCCTGCGGCACTGTATCGTTGATCTGAAGATTGCGTACATGCTTATCATACATCTCTTCAAATTTGGTGGCTAAGTCTGTTTCTCCATTTTCCAAAAGAATACTCTGCAACTCACCCAGGATGTAAATATTTTTTCTTAGATCAATAGTAAGGCCGTAATTTTTTCTAATCAGATAATCCGCCATTTCATCCGCACGGTCTCCTATCGTGTTTGCAATTTCAACAGCTTTCTCTTTTTCACCCACTTGGAATAAAAGATTAACCGTCTCGACAGTAGTATGGTCATAAGGAACGGCCACATCGGCCATTTTTTCAATACTGAACAGCAATGCTTTTCTGGCTTTCTCCAACTCACCTTTATCAATCAGCGCTTGTGCTACCGAGTTAAATGCACTGCGGTGATTCAATACAAAGTTTCTATAATCTTCGGAATAATAAATGGTGGGGTCGTCCAACCCGCGATATGAACACTTGTTGATCAAATTGTCGTAACTCAAATCAGCATTCACAAATTCTTTCTTTGGATTCGGGTTCCGTATGGGAAGGATTCTGCTGGTGTTACCTTCCTGAATAGCATAAGGACTTAAGTCCACTTTGAATTGCGAAAGAGATGTGTGATTGACATAAATGGGCCTCTCCCAATCATTAGTCGCTAACGCATCAAGCATCGCGAGGTCTTTTTTCTCCAGGCCTCCACCTGTAAGACGGAATTGCATTTGATCAACTATCAGACTGTCCATCCCTTCAGGAATTATACCGGAGGCAAGGACTTTTGCTTTATCCACTTTTAGAGTAATTAATTTACTGGGTACAATGTTTCTATCGTCATTACGCAATTGCGGATGATTCTTTTTAAGCAAATCCAGGTACTGCACTAGATCAATTGAATTGAGCTTAAGGTCTACAAAAGGCAAGTAATCATTAGGGCCACCCTGACGATAGTCGTTGAGTGAGAGAGTATACTTTATCGGCTCACTATCATTCATTTTTCGCATTGATTGCTCGATGTACCAGTCGGTATTAAAATAACTCAATACAAGGACACGCATATCCCTTCTAAATCCCTCTACCTCTTGTGCATACCAAAGCATGAACGTGTCGTTGTCTCCCCCTGTGAACAGAATGGAGTTTTCAGCGCATGATGCGAGGTAGTTTTTTCCTGAGTCTACAGAGAAGAAGCGGTTTGATCGGTTGTGATCATCCCAACCTTGAGTGGCCATCAGTATAGGTGCGGAGGCTGCAATAAGGATAGCAACCATGCTAGCAACTTTTAAGTTTTTTATAAATTTACCCAATGCTTCACCAATTGCGATCACGGCAAACCCAATCCAGAAAGCAAAGGCATAGGTAGAGCCAGCATAGATATAGTCACGCTCTCGTGGCTCCACGGGGGGTGAATTCAAATAAACTACAATGGCCACTCCCGTCATCACGAACAAAAGTCCCACTACGGCAAAATTTTTCGTGTCTTTTGAGAACTGGAAAAACATTCCTATCAATCCAAGCACAAAAGGAATCATAAAAAAGTTATTCCGCCCACCATTGTTAGCCAATGCTGTCGGCACCTTTTCAAACCATGCATTTGGACCGAGCCAATCGGCCCCTTGTTCATCACTCTCACGGCCGGCATAGTTCCACATGAAATAGCGCATAAACATCTGCCCAATCTGCTGCTTGAACATGAAGTAAATATTCTGAGAGAAGGTAGGCACTTGACCTTCTTTCAAGCCAATAATATTTCTGTATGAATCAGCATAATCAGAACTCCAGGCACGAGGAAAGAAAGTCTCCTGATTGTAAACGTATTCAAATTTCCTGTCAGCTATTTCGTACTTGTCTTTCCCTTTTCGATAGAGTGGGGCGCCATACTTAATATCAATGGGTTGCGAAGTAAACAAAGGTCCAAACATTAAGGGTCGACTTCCATATTGTTCACGTTTCAAATAACTCACAAAACTCATTACATCACGTGGCGCATTTTCATTGATCGGTGGATTAAAGTTTGATCGGATCACAATGGTGGCGTAAGAGCAATAACCAATCAGGATAAATGTAATAGACAACAATAATGTGTTGAGCATTGATTTGTTGTTGATGTGACTATAGCGGATTCCATAAACCAAACCTCCAATAATAATAATCAAGAAAACAATTACCCCGGATCCGAAAGGCAGTCCAAGAGTATTTATAAAAAACACCTCAAAGTTTCCTGCGAGGGACGGTAAGCCAGGTACAATAAAATCATTTATAAAAATGATGATGAAAAAACTTAGCACCAATGCGGCAGCGATGCCCCACCGGGTAGGTTTATATTTTTTGAAATAATAGATTAGCCCCAAGGCGGGTATTGTTACAAGGTTGAGCATGTGTACACCGATGGAAAGCCCCATCATATAGGCGATCAGGATGAGCCATCTGTTGGCCTTGCTTTCATCTTCGATAACGTCCCATTTCAGGATTCCCCAAACCACAAAAGCGGTAAAAAAGGATGACATGGCATACACCTCTGCCTCCACAGCAGAAAACCAGAATGAGTCTGAAAAGGTATAAGAGAGGGCACCAATAAGCCCAGCCCCCATTAGAAGAAGTATTTTAGCTGGAGTGGATGAATCTGATTTGTTGATGTTGACCATTTTTCTACCAAAAAGAGTGATAGACCAGAAAAGGAACAGGATGGTAAATGCAGCGGACAAAACACTTAAGAAATTGATCCAAAATGCTACTTTGGTAACATCCCCCAATGCCAGAAATGAGAAAAGGCGGCCCAGCAACAAGAAAAGGGGAGCACCTGGAGGGTGTGGAACCTCCAGTTTATAAGCCACTGCAATGAATTCCCCACAATCCCAATAGCTGGCAGTCTCTTCGAAAGTGAACCAATACGTGAGTAGGGCTATCGCAAATACGATCCAGCCTGTAATGTTATTCGTTCTTTGAAAATTCATGGGATGAAATCAAAAGGTCATTTAAAAGGGCGAAAATAAGGAATATTGTTCACAGTGTTTTGAGACGAATTTTATGGTTTCGGTCGCTTAGTACCTATTATCTAATCACCTAAAAATCAACCATAGGGCAAAATTGTCATTCCATATGACGATTTTGGTATAAATTACCCATTAGTACGGTAAAAGTATGATGTCGGTTCCCTTCTGTTCGCTAAAATATGCCCATGACCAGATCAAACGAGATGTGGAGAAGGCTATTAATGCCGTTTATCGTAGGGGTCAATTCATTTTGGGAGCGGAGGTGGAGGCATTTGAGAAAGAATATGCTGCATATGGTGGCACCAAATATTGTATAGGAGTTGCCAGTGGCCTGGATGCTTTATACCTCTCTTTGCACCTTTTAGGTGTTGGTCCGGGAGACGAGGTGATTGTGCCTGCCCATACCTACATTGCCAGTTGGCTGGCGATAACCCGTACAGGAGCCAAAATTGTCCCAGTAGATGTGGATCCTGGCACCATGCTAATGAATGCAACACACGTAAAGATGGCGATTAATAAGAATACCAAAGCCATTATGCCTGTACATCTCTATGGGGCTTCCTGCGATATGTCGCAATTAACTGCTATAGCGAAAAAAAATAACCTCTATATCGTTGAAGATAATGCGCAGGGCCATGGTGCCACCTGGAAGGACAAAAAGACGGGATCTTTTGGAGACTGCAATGCGACCAGCTTTTACCCCACCAAAAATTTGGGTGCGCTGGGGGATGGTGGCGCTATTACGACAGACAGTAAGGAATTGGCCGAAAAGGCCATCAGTCTAAGAAATTATGGCTCTACCGATCGGTTTACAAATCCGGTGTTGGGAATCAATTCGCGTCTGGACGAGTTACAGGCTGCAGCGGTAAGAATCAAGCTAAGATATCTGGATGAGTGGAATGAAAAAAGAAGAGCCATTGCGCAGACCTACCTGACCCAATTGAAAGGGGTAGGAGATATTATGCTGCCAACAGAAAGCTATGCCAGTGTATTTCATTTGTTTGTGATTCGAACACAGCATAGGGAAGACCTCAGATCATTTCTTTTTAAAAAAGGAATAGGCACCATGGTACATTATCCCATACCGCCACATTTACAAGGTGCTTACAAATCAATGAATTTTAAAAAAGGAGATTTTCCAGTGAGCGAAAAGCTGGCTGAGATGGTTTTGAGCTTGCCCATGTGGCCTGGTTTAGAAAGTGAACAGGTAGAGTGGGTAGTAAATCAGGTGAAAGAATTTTTTGAAAGTAAGTAATAGTTAATTGTAGACTATTGAATAGAAGGCTAGCCAGAGAAGGAATAGCAGAATATAGGAAGAAGCCACAATATAGACCGCAATAGTTATTTTCTTTTTGGCGAATGTGTGTACCCCATACACCAATGCCATCCAATAGATGATTTCAAATAGATTTAAGGCCTTTAAAGGATAAACAAACCTTTTTTGTAGAAGCTCCACATCAAACAGGTTAATGACGGCCAACGGATAGAAGTGGAGAACGGTATTGTAATCAGGGTCAGTATCGATGACCATGAACCAAACAATCTTGATGAATTCAGGAATGATGAAAACAAACTCTGAGACAAGCGCGATGGACCAACAATTGCTATAGGATATTTTGTAACCAAACATGAAGCACCCTACCCAGATAACAAAAGAAATGATGGTGAACTTCCACATGTAAACAAGGGGGATAGTAAGGTATTGTAGGGTTGTAAAGATTTGAAGAAAACTACCCTCAGGGCGGTCCTGCAAAAATTCAAATACAGCAGTTTCACTTTCAATAAAGGATTTCTTTGTATACAGAAGAAGGAAGGTGAGGAGGCAAAGCAATAGGAAAGCCAACCTTTTATCAGTTTCGTAAAACGAATTGGGCGCTGTGGTCGTTTCCATGAATGGTTTTTACTTTTTAGGCGTTATATTTTGTTTATTTGAGGCCTTTTTTAAGTATTCAAAGCTAAGGTGAGCAATATTAAGATATCCATTCTTCTATCAATTCTTTTTGTGGGCACGAGTGCGTATGCTCAGGAAAAAAAGGATACTACCCTTATTCTTATCAATGACATACGCGTTCAGATAGAGGCCACCCAGGCGCTTAATGATTTATACAATTTCAAATTTGAGAAAGCGGAGCAACAGTTTAGATGGTTTAAGCAAAAGTATGCGTGGCATCCGCTTCCCTATTTTTTGATGGGATTAAGTGAATGGTGGAAGATTATGCCCAACACCAAGAATAAGGAACATGATGAGAGGTTTTTGGCCTACATGGACAGTACAATTTTGGTAGCTGAAAACCTTCATAAAAAATCACCAGAGTATAGAATAGAAGCAGCGTTTTTTCTTTCTGCAGCCTACGGTTTTAAAGGGCGATTGTATTCAGATGAAGAGCGAAAGGATTGGCGAAAAGCCGCTGTAGCAGGGAAAACTGCCTTGAACTACCTGGAAGAGAGTAAGCAAAAGCAGGATTTGAGCGTGGAGCTGCTATTCGGAGATGCGCTATATAACTATTTTTCAGTTTGGGTTCCGGAAAATTACCCTGCACTGAAACCGTTGCTGTGGTTCTTCAGAAAAGGAGACAAGCAACTTGGGTTAGAACAATTGACGGAAGTTTCGTACAACGCATTTTACACCCGCACCGAGGCAATGGTATGGTTGATGCGCATCCTCAACAGTTATGAGAATAAGCAGGCCAGGGCCTTTCAGTTGTCTGAATACCTCTATCAGACCTATCCTGACAATCCGTATTTCCACCGCTACTATGCCCGAATGCTGTACGGTCAAGGCAGGTTTACTAAGGAGCTGGAAACTCAGTGCAAAGAAATCATTCATCGCATAGACAGCGGAATGGTGGGCTACGAGGCCACCAGCGGTCGATATGCCGCATTTTATCTGGGACAGATGTATGAAAGGCAGCATCGGCAAGAGGAGGCGAAAAAATACTATGAGATGGTATTAAAATACGCTACAGAAATTGACGCTACCGACTCCGGTTATTATTTATTTTCCCTTATTGCTTTGGGTGAGATCAGCCAAAAACAAGGCGACAAGGAGGTGGCCAAGAA
>JAHBUB010000040.1 GCA_019638285.1 Cyclobacteriaceae bacterium
ATTCCAGAAAATTTACCGGTAACATTCGTAACCAGGAATTGGTCAAACTCATAAATGTAGGTGCCTGTTCCCCCACCCGCAGTGATGGTGACCGTAGCATCGTCTGCCCCATTGCAACTTACCTGTTGCCCGTTGTAATTGCTGGTCACTGCAGCAGACGCAGTTACTCCTGTTGGTTCGGATATTGTTACAGGCGCTGTTGTGAGGGAACAGCCGTTTGCGTCCGTCACATCAATTGTGTAGGTACCCGCAGGGATTCCTGTGAATATACCCGAAGCCGCACCGGTGATATTACCCGGTATTTCCACCAACACATAAGCATACGCAGTGGTACCGCCACTGGTTGTTACTTTTATTGATCCATCACTGGCACCAAAGCAACTCACCTGCTGGCCGTTGAAATTACTTGTTACCATAGCGGAAGCCGCCAGTACAGCCGGTTCGCTAATTGTTACCGGAGTTGTGATCTTGGAACAATTATTCTGATCCGTAATTTTAAACGTATAGGTTCCTGCAGGAATTCCTGTGAAAATTCCGTTTACAGCTCCTGTGGTATTGGTGGGTATTTCCACTAACTCATAGGCATAGCCAGGGACACCACCGCCTGCAGTGACCGTGATCTCCCCATCGCTTGCCCCATTGCAAGTGATTTGTCGCCCATTGTAAAGGCTGGTGACACTCGCTGAACCGGTTAAGGCGGGAGGGGCAGTAATGGTGATCGGGGCAGTGATCACAAAACAACTATTGGCATCGCGTATGGTGGCGGTATAAACACCCGCACCCAGTCCTGTATATACTCCAGTAATGTTACCTGTTGTATTGAGTGGTGCCTGATCCAGGCGATAGGTGTACGCACCGGTACCGCCATTGGCAAGGATTGTTATTTCGCCATCTGTAGATCCTACACAGCTAATGTCTTCTCCATTGTAGTTGCTGGTCACCGTGCCACTACCCGCTACCAGTGTGGGTTCAGTCACATCAATGGGTGCTGTTACTACAGCGCAATTATTTACATCTTTTATTGTAAAGGTATAACCCGTATTTGCCGGCACCCCTGTGAAGGTTCCCGAAAATTGTCCTGTGGTATTTCCCGGAATTTGATCAAATACATATTGCAGTGATCCTGTGCCTCCCGAGGCAGTGACTTTTATCACTCCATCGCTGGCCCCATTACAACTCACCTGAGAACCATTGTAGCTGCTGGTCACTGCCGCAGAGGCGGTGACTTGTGTTGGATCCGTAATTGTCACACCTGCCGTTACCACATTGCATGCGTTGACATCCGTCACAGTAAAGGTGTAGGTTCCAGATGGAATCCCTGTAAATATTCCAGACGCAGATCCTGTAGTATTTCCAGGTATCTCCACCAATGAATATGCATATGCAGTAGTTCCTCCTGTCGCTGTGACCTTAATTGTTCCATCACTGGCACCGAAGCAGCTCAATTGCTGTCCATTGAAATTGCTGGTCACTGTTGCGGAAGCAGCCAGTACAGCAGGTTCATTGATGGTTATCGGAGTTGTAATTTTTGTACATGAATTTTGATCTGTAATCTTAAAAGTATAGGTACCGGCAGGAATTCCTGAAAATACGCCCGTAGCCGCTCCGGAGGTATTGAGTGGTATCTCCACCAATTCGTAGGCATACACTGGTACACCGCCCCCTGCAGTGACAGTAATCTCCCCATCACTTGCGCCATTGCAACTTATCTGTCTTCCAAAATAATTACTTGTTACACTTGCCGAGCCTGTGAGTGTAGGTGGTGGTGTAATGGTTATGGGTGCGGTAACCACAAAACAATTATTGGCATCACGCACTGTTGCGGTGTATATCCCAGCGCCTAATCCCGTATATATTCCAGAAACATTTCCACTTGTATTAAGGGGTTCCTGATCGATGCGATAGGTATAGGCCCCCGTTCCCCCTCCTGCGGTAATCGTAATCTGGCCATCTGTAGACCCCACACAACTAATGTCTTCTCCATTATAATTGCTGGTGACAGTGCCATTTGCTGTGATGGCAGCGGGAGCCGTTATATCCACCGGCAGTGTCACTATGGTACAACTTTTCGAGTCGGTCACTGTGAATGTATAGCCAGTACCTGCTGGGACTCCCGTGAATGTGCCGGAGAATTTACCAGTCGTGTTTGTCAATGGGAACTGATCAAATACATACTGCAGTGTACCTGTACCCCCCGCTCCTGTTATTGTAATCACACCATCGCTCGCACCGTTACAGCTAATTTCAGAACCATTGTAATTGCTGGTGACACTTGCCGTTGCGGTCACCTGGGCCGGTTGATTGATTGTAATGGAGGTTATATCCGAGCAATTATTCAGGTCACGTACTTCAAAGTCGTAGGTACCATCTGCCAGTCCGGTAAATATTCCGGTAGCATTGGTAGGGCCCGCAGGATTTATTTGTATAAATGTGTAGGCTCCGGTTCCGCCACTCCCGCTCACTGTAATTTTACCATCGTTGCCTCCGTTGCAGGAGATTGCCCCTGTTACAAGCGATGAAGCTACGATGGGTGCAGGTTCCGTTACATTCACAGAAGCGGAGGTCACATTGCATAAACCCGCATCGGTTACTGTAATTGTATAATTACCTGGTCCAACTCCTGTATAGATGCCAGTTGCGTTTCCGGTTGTATTCAAAAGATCTTGGTCCAAGACGTAGGTATATCCTCCATTCCCACCATTTGCTACTCCTGTGATCACAGCATCAGACGCACCGGTACAGCTTATTTTAGCACCATTGTAGTTGCTGCTTACGGAGGCAAAGGCGGTTAACGGAGACGGTTGTGTCACCGAAACCGTGCTGGTCACTTTTGTACATGTATTGTCATCTTCTACCGTTACGGTGTAGTTGCCTGCTGCTAATCCGGAGAACACGCCCGTATTATTTATCGTACCCGGTGCCTGGTTGAGGGTGTACGTATAGTTCGGTCCGACCAAGGTTCCACCACTTGCCGTAATTGTAATTACACCATCGCTAGCACCATTGCAACTTACCGGAGAGGTGAGGGTACCAGAGGCTGTGATTGGCGCAGGCTCGGTGATGGTGATCGTAGGTGTAGTAAATTGACAATTGTTATTGTCTTTGACTACGAAGGTGTAGGTTCCGGCCCGAAGTCCGGTATAAATACCCGATGCATCTCCAGACGTATTGCTGGGAAGTTCCAATAGCTTAAATGTGTACGTTCCAGTACCTCCCCCAGGGGTTATTGTAATTTCCCCATTGGCACTTGACTGGCAGGAGACATCTTCTCCATTGTAATTTTTTGTCTTTGCTACCACAGCTGTGACTGCTGTAGGTGGTGTTAAATTAATCGGAGCAGAATCCACGATGCATCCCTTGGCATCTTTCACACGCACCACATAGGGATTACCCGCTACTGATAATCCATTGAATACACCTGTGTTAAAGAAGGTGCCGCCTCCATTGATACTGAACTGATACGGGCCAGTTCCTAAAGTCGGAACCGCTGTTATCTGTCCATCACTGGCCCCAACACAAGAGATATCAAAACCATTGTAAGCGGAAGTAATTGTAGCCGATACGGCAGGCAATGGATTAATGGTATAGGTTACCGCTGCCAGCTTGGTGCATGACCCATTGTCCACCTCCACAAACACGGGGATATTGTTGGAGAGGTTATAATTGGTTGGCGTTGCGATTGGTGTTGTCTTGCCCATGTCCTGAAACCAGCTGAATGTTACAGTACCTGTGCTGTTTACGGTTGATTCGAGGGTAGTGAGATCAATATTAAATGTTGACCCCCCTGCAGCATCTGAACACACTGTTTGTGAAATGTCATTGGCAATGGGTGAAGGATCGACAAGAATTGTTACATCAATGGGTTGCCCGGGACAAAAACCGTCTCCTAAAGCGCCCGTGGCCTTCACTTCATAGGTCACGCTGCCCTGTACCAAGGCGCTGTTCACCAATGTATTGGTTATGGTTGCGCCTGTTCCGTTGGATGCTCCTGTGATGGCCCCTGAAATGCTTTTTATTGTCCACGCAAATGTACTTCCAGCCAGCGGGGAGGTAAGTGTAATTCCTGGCATGTCGCCACTGCAGATGGTTGTTCCATTAGGATTGACTACAGGTTCGGGATTGACTACCACATTCACCACTATCGTTGCACCGATGCAGGTAGAGGATGAGTTGATGGGGCGTATGTGATATCCTATGGTAGCAGCAGCGGTGGTGGTATTCACCCAAATGTCATCTGCAATCTCTGTTGGTGTAAAGATACCTGTAATCGGGTTGCCCGCAGTGGCCACCAGTGCAGCAGGATTATCTATTTGAGTGATTTCGTACTGGTCCGCAGGGAAACTTCCAGTTGCTACTTTTAAAACAATGCCCGTGGCCGTTCTACTGCAAATGGTTTTTCCCAATCCAGGGTCGAGAATAGGCTGCGGCTTGATGGTGGCTGTTACATCCACAGGAGGTCCTTCACAACCTGTTGCACTCACAGGAATTACGGTATACCGCACATTCAAATTTCCACCGGTGAGGTTTTCAAAGACATCATTTTGAATTTCAGTGGAAGTAACCGGATTGATTACCGGCCGCGAGGAAGGTGTTAACCCCGGAGCCACTGAAACGTTCGTGATTTTAAAACTGGTAGCTACAATGCCTCCTGTGGACGCCAGTATAATCCCAATGGGGTCATTGCTGCACACAGAAGTACTCAGTGTAGGGTCTAACATTGGATTTCCGTTGGCTATTACTGCAAATGGATCCGCAGGAGGTGCCGTACACCCTGATCCACTGGTATGGTTTACGTTGACATTCCCATTGAAGGAACCCCAGTTCACTGTGATGGAGCTGGATCCCTGGCCTGCAATGATGGAAGCACCTGCAGGTACCGTCCAATTGTAAGTACCCGAGGTTGGATTTGTTACGCTAAAGACTACTCCCGCCTGATTGGCACATACACTGGCTGACCCCGCAATGATTGGTTTGGGCGGTGATGCGGCCACATCTACCGTTAAAGTAATCGGGTTCCCCGAACAACTTCCTGTGAATGATTCCGCCACCGTTATAGGTATGCCTGTACCATACAAACTGGTAAATGTTGCAGGAGGTGTTGAGACGGAATAATTGAATCTTAAAATGACGAAGAAGCTGTTGACTGGTGAAAGCACCTCAAATTCAGGAGTCGGTGCAGCAGGATTTCCAGGGCCAAATGCATTCGCAGGAACCGTATATGATGGGGGGGGGATATTCCATGCCGCAGTAGCTCCCGGGTTGAACGAGGGGTCTAACTGAAACAATATTAACGAGTTACTCGCACAGACAGTAATATTTCCATCCAGTGGAAGTGTAATGTCTGTCAGTGGATTGCCGATGGCATCTTTAATTCTGTTATCGATGGGTCGCCCCTGGTATTGCAAGGTGACCTTCGCCTGATTTTCACAGGTTGTAACCGTATTCACTACCCGCGCAAATACGTCTGTGTTTGCGGTAATTGTCACATTATTAGGGCTGGCCAATGAGTTGGTGTTGGCAATGGCATCTGCTAGCGTAGGGTGCCAGGTAATGGTGCGTTGCGCTGCCGGAGCCCCACTGATAATATCTGTTTTTATGGAAGCTGTTGTAAGGTCAATTCCAGAGGCCTGAAGGGATCCAGGAGGAGCATCTTCACAATAAGTATAGGATTGCGGTGCCGCTGCAGGTCGGGAATTTACTGTAAACACCACACTACCAGCGTTTGTACATGGAACTGCTGTGGACAGTTGGAAAAAGAAATCATTGAAGCCGCCACCGTTGGCGATTGTCTGTGGTGTGTTGGCAGGAAGTATTTGGTTTGTCAATCCGGGTCCAGCAAACCATTTTACGGTCACTCCAGCCGCTCCGTCAGTAACTGTCGCATCCAGTGTGGTGAGGTCGAAATTGGTTACCTGATTACCACCTGCCACTGTTTCGCAAAGATTGGGCGTGAGGCTGACTGCTTTGGGCAATGCATTTACAGTAAGTACTACATCATCGAAAGATGTAGCGCAGGCCGCGGGTACGCTGCTGCTTACAGTCCATCGTAAGGTAGTGGTGGTAGCAGCACCACCCGGTGCATTTTGTGGAAGTCCAGTGACCGTTGAAACAGCGCTTGTAGGAGTAGTAATTACAAGACCTGGCGTTGGCCCTCCTACTTCTGTCCAGACCCCAGATCCCCCTTTGTCCGCTGCTGTGGCGGCCAATGTGGTGGAGGTAGTACATAAGTCAGCTTGGGCTAACCCCGCATCCGCGGCTGTTGGTTTTAATATTTGTGTTTGGGTTACGGCCGTTCCGATATTCCCAAAACACCCAGTTGTTGTGTTCCTTATAAAGGCATAATATATTGCTGTTGCAGAGGTAGTAGGTGTAAAGGTTCGGTTTCTTGTACCACTTTCAGCACCGGAACCGGGGACTGCAGCTGCAAACGAAGACAAGGCAGGTCCTGCGGTAGACCACTCAATTTCAAATCCGGCACCCGGATCATCCACAGAGAGGGCCACCCCTGTTCCCGGATTATCACACGCATTGGCGTTGACCGGATTTATAGGAGCCGCGGGACGAGGATTGACTGTAAAACTTAAGTTTAAACCCACAGGCCCCAAACAGCCAGCCGGGCTTTGAATGGAAACTATCCGAACCGTATGGGGACTACCGGCTGTGTTGTTTAATTCCGCATCAGAAAATGTAATGGGCACTGTAGGGTCACCAGCCGCATCGGTATTAAAAGTTTTTGTTCTATTGGTGCTACCATCCACTGTATAGTTGAGGATAAATCCAACTTGTGATGCAGAGCCAGCGTCCAAACTAAAATTGAGTGTAGGGTTTGCTGTTGATGCCCCATCGTCACACGCATTGTTGGGTGACAAGGCTGTTCCCGGATCCAAGACAGGTGGAGTACCACCGACAGATACTGTTCTCGTATTTCCAAGTGCTGTTGCCGTACATGAAGGAGTTGCAGCCAACACATCATCATCCAATACCGTCATTTGGTATACATAACTATCACCCACAACAGGAGGTTGCCCGAAGGTTACCGGAGGGTTGGGATTGGTAATGGTGAATGTGTAAGGAGGAAGCGCTTCTGGCGGTGTATAGTTGGCAAGGTCCACATCAAAGACTGTACCTCCATTCAAGGTTACCGTATAATGAATATGAAAAGGAGGTCTACCTGTCAAGTTCCACACAATATCCGGTGCCGGATTGCCTGCACACACCGCTCCACCACCTGTTGGGTTGGAAGCAGTGGGAAGCGGTTCTACTGTCACTTCAATCACATTTGATATTTCTGGCGCGCATTGAACACCTGAAGATGCTATTCTCTGAAACCATGTAGTCTGAGCAAGCACAGGAGGATCGTAGGTGGTAGCCGTTGCCCCACCAATGTTTGCAAATCCGGCAACGGCACTCGTTGTGGATTGTTGCCATTGGTAACCATAGGTGGATCCATTTCCACCGCTTGCCGGAGTAATCGATGAAATTGCTGTTGGGTTATCCCCACTACAAATTACCTGTGCATTGCCAATAGAGCCCGGGTTGATATCCTGATCTACCGTTACCGTAATTACATTGGAGTAAGCAATGTTATTACTTCCTGTAGTACATACCCCAGATGTAACCCTTCTTCTATAATACGTAGTTACAGAAACTCCTGCAGGAGGGTTGTAGGAACTACCTGTTGCGCCTACAATCGTATTGAATGGAGGAACTCCTGGTGCCGTTGTTGACTCTTCCCATTGGTAGGCATAGTTACTACCATCACCACCAGAAGCCAGCGTATTGTTGGAGAGGTTTGCCGGGTTCCCTGGCGTTTCACAAATTATTTGCGTCCCATTAATTGCTCCTGCCACCACGGGAACATCTACTCTTATCTGGAATACATTAGAATAGGCGTCATTACAATACCCAGAAGATACCCTCCTTCTGTACCATGTCGTTTGGGCCAAGGCAGGAGGATTATAAGTTGTGCCCGTTTCACCACCAATATTGGCGAAACCCGCTACCGCGCTTGTTGTTGATTGTTCCCATTGGTAAGCATAGTTAGTTCCATCACCACCTGAAGCACTCGTGGTGTTTGTGAAAGCAGGAGGGTTGTCCCCAGAACAAATTGCAACCACCTGGGTTGTGCCAATTTCATTGGGGTGATCAATTACTCCCCCATTATTTGTATCTGTAATTTTAAATGTGATCGTACGCACCGGGCTCGTACAATTTAGACCCGTACCCCATTGTTCTGTTACATAGTAGTTGATTACTCGCTCGGCATTGGTTGTTGCCTTGGCCAAGGCAGGACTTCCCTCAGTGATAGGATTAAAGGTAGCTGAGCCAGTACTGGATTTTTCCAAATCAGTCAAGGCAGCATCCCTGTACCAACGGAGGGTACTACCCGCTTGCGTCCGTGTTGCTGTGATTGTAAACGTGCCATTCCCATCTGTGTCGCAATGATTTGCGGTGTAGGCAACTACGGGCAGAGGTGGTGCGTCAACAATTTCTACCCAATTTTGTATCGAAACCGGAGCAGGGCTGGCGGGGTTCCCTGCATTGTATGGATTACAAATATCCCAGTAATCGATTCGCACATAAAACCGTTGACCCACGGCTTGGTTGGTTGTTTGGGTGGTGGTGATTTGCCCCATGTAGGTAAGTCCCGTAGCGGCAGTAACGGGAGATGCTATTGGAATAACCCCATTAAAATCCGCAGCCCCCACGCTGGTAGGAGTAAACGCTCCTGCCACAAAAGTACCAGTCGCATTGTTGTTGGTTACTATGGTTGTTCCTCCTCCCAAAACAGCGGGGAGGGTTACCCGAATATCAGGGATGTTGCCCGGTGCACCATTGTTCGTACTGCCGTACACTATTCTTATGTGACGCTGGCTTTCATTGGGTACAATTGGTTCAATTGCTGCCCTGCAATTCAATAAAGTAGCATCGCTGAATTGCATGTTTACGTTTGTACCCAAACACACCTGGTTGGAGGTAGGAAGTGGGGAAGGTTGAAGTGCTAAGGTTCCAGAGTTGGCGTTGTCGGTGTCATAGGTTGGGAAAATCGTTGTAGTGGAAATACTAGGACAGATTCCTGCACCAACGTAAAATGGCGTAATAGTGGCATCAAAACTACAATCTGTTGGATTTGCGGCTGGGTAATTTTTTGTAGGTCTTATTGTAAATATTAAACCAGGATTACCTCCAGAAAAACCATTATTGTCAATGAAATTTACATTTGGTGTTCCTAATAAATCAGAAATATAGTAATTTAGTCCATTAGATGATGTAGCATCACCCCATTGGATATTTACTCTGAAACGATTAAAATCAAATAAACTACTATTTCGAAATCTAAGACTTGCCCGATATTGGTATTGCCTAAAGTCCATCACAACGGGTGAACACACATCTACCGATGCAAAATTACCTTGTTGATAAAATTCCATTTCAGCACAGGTGAATGGTGCGTTATTCTGCGATGTCTGAAAGGCAAATGCATTCACGCCTGGTGCAGTGAAGTTACCTCCGCCAGTATATCTTACGGTTAGAACCTCTCCTGGCTTTAAGAAATTTTGTCCAGCGGTATGACCCGCAATGGCACTGGCATCAAATTGTACCCTCACCACATTCGGTCCAAAAGTACCAATGTTTGTAATTGGAACACCAATATTGTTTACTTGAACAGTCCAACCGACAGCGGTTGGTGCCCCGCTAAAGGTAATTCCAGCATTAAAAGTGACGTCTACTTCTCTTTGTGAAAGTGTCTCGTGCCTTGCTGAAACAAAAGTCGCTTGGGCAAACACCTCCCCCGCCACAAAACCCAGCGCCAATACGGTAAGAATAAGAGACTTATAGACGGTGCGCCACATTCGTTGGTTCATAGAGGAGGACAGATGCTTATTTATCAACTCTTATATACAGTTAGTAAATACAGTGTAACCAACTTGAGTGAAAACACGTAGCTCCAAACTTAGATCAAAATCCTCTAAAATGAAATGGTTGAGGGATTCTGGTTTAAGGTTTGTAGAGTGTAGAGTCCTAAATAGGGTTGAGTTTCTTCGATTAAGGTTGCCAGTTAGCCCGTTACCGGTTGCCAGTTGCCCGAATCCAGCATCAAGTACCAGCATCAAGTGCCAAAATTTCACTAAAAACCCCATCGCGCCAGTTTGTAAACGCCTTAAATCCCCTACCTTTGCCCGCGGAATTTCCAACCGTATTCACGCTTCGGTTGGCAGGCCGGGCTCCGGTGGAAAAGGTTACTTCTGCATCGTTGTCATCGGTCTGACATAAGCACTAACAATTGATTTAATGTCGTCTGCGAAATACATTTTTGTAACCGGTGGTGTTACTTCTTCCCTTGGGAAGGGTATTATTTCTGCCTCTTTGGGCAAACTTCTACAAGCCCGGGGGTTTTCTGTCACTATCCAGAAGTTTGATCCTTATATTAATATAGACCCAGGAACCCTTAACCCCTATGAGCACGGAGAGTGTTATGTAACCGATGACGGGGCCGAAACTGACCTCGATTTGGGCCATTATGAGCGTTTTTTGAACATGCCTACCTCCCAGGCCAATAATATTACCACGGGACGTATTTACAATAATGTAATCACCAAGGAGAGAAAGGGCGAGTACCTGGGCAAAACGGTTCAGGTGGTGCCCCACATCACCGATGAAATAAAAAGAAACATCTACCTGCTGGGTGAAAGCGGGAAATACGATTTCGTGATCACTGAAATAGGCGGGTCGATCGGTGATATTGAGTCATTGCCCTTTGTAGAGGCCGTGCGCCAGGTAAAGTGGGACATCGGATCCAACAATGCCATCGTTATTCACCTTACCCTGGTCCCCTACCTGAAGGCGGCCAAGGAGTTAAAAACAAAACCTACCCAACACTCTGTAAAACAACTGCTTGAGGCGGGGATCCAGCCGGATATTCTCGTATGCCGCTGTGAGATGGCGTTGCCCCTGGAGATCAGAAAAAAAATTGCTTTGTTCTGCAACGTGCATCTCAACTCGGTCATCGAAGCCATTGATGCGGAAACCATCTACGATGTGCCGTTGCTTATGAAGAAAGAAAAGCTGGACGAGCGCGTATTGACAAAATTAAAAGTTCCGCACAAGAACGATCCCGACCTGGAGCAATGGAAGGCTTTTTTGGGCAAACTCAAGAATCCGATTGACGAAGTGAATATTGGTTTGGTGGGGAAGTACGTCTCCCTTCCCGATGCTTATAAGTCCATTGTAGAATCTTTTATCCATGCGGGTGCCTATAACGACTGTAAAGTAAACCTGAAATGGATTTCGTCAGAAGATATTTCATCAGAAACCGTCACAGAAATATTATCGAACCTGGATGGAATACTGGTGGCCCCGGGCTTTGGTGAGCGGGGCGTGGAAGGAAAGATTGAGGCCATCCGGTATGTGCGTGAAAACAAGATCCCCTTTTTGGGAATTTGCCTGGGTATGCAATGTGCAGTGGTCGAGTTTGCCCGCAATGTGTTGCACCTTGACGCCAACACGACCGAGTTAGATCCGGACACAAAGCACCCGGTCATTGATTTAATGGCCGATCAAAAAAAGATAACCGATAAAGGGGGTACCATGCGATTGGGTGCTTATGACTGCAAATTGAAGAAGGGCACAAAAGTGTATGGTGCCTATGGTGAATCCATCATACAAGAGCGCCACCGCCACCGGTATGAATTTAACAATAAGTACCTGGATTCAATGGAGCAGGCAGGCCTGAAAGCAGTAGGGATGAATCCCGAACTGGGCCTTGTGGAGGTTGTAGAACTAAAGGATCATCCTTGGTTTATTGGCGTGCAATATCACCCTGAGCTCAAGAGTACCGTACTTAATCCACACCCCTTGTTTGTCAAGTTTGTTGAAGCATCAATTAATCATAAGAATTCATAAGTTTTAGATCATAAATCATGGATAGAAATTCCGCCATCGGCCTGACGTTAATCGCTGTTCTGTTACTGTTATATTTTAACTATTTCTCACCGACTCCTCCTCCCCCGGTAGACGCATCCAGTCAGGTAACAGCGGTTGATTCTTCTACTCATCAGATACCCCAGCAGTCCGTTGACACCCTTACTGAAGCAGTCACTCCCAATGATAGCCTGCTGCAACAGCAGTATGGAGGTTTGTCTGATTTTATCAATGGCACTGAAAAAACTACTACCGTTGAAAACAACGACTTGTCCGTCACCCTCTCCAGTCGCGGTGGTATATTCAGCGAGGTGCGGTTAAAAAAATTCAAAACCTATTACCAGAAGCCGCTTTACCTCGTCACTCCACAAACCAACACCTTCTCACTTCTTGCTTTGTATGAAGGTCGGGAAGTTGACTTGTTCAAACTTTACTATCAGGGTGAAACCCGCACACAAGGAGACTCCACCGTGGTTACCTACACTGCACAGTTAAGCCCCGGTTCATTTGTCAAGCACACCTATTCCATTCCTTCATCGGGTTATGAAATCGGTTATACCCTTGAGGTGGCAGGCCTTACCAGCCTTACAGGAGATTTACTCACTTTTAAGTGGAATGACAAAGTACCCAGTCAGGAAAAAGATCTTACCGATAGCCGCAGAAAAACCTCTGTGAACTATTATACCTTTAAAGATGGCTTCGATAATATCAAAGAAGCTTCTAACGATACCGAAATAGAGGCAGTCATTGATCCACTCAAGTGGGTGTCCTTTAAGCAGAAATTTTTTATCAGCGCCATTATTGCCAACCGTTCTTTTTCGGGTGGCGAGGTGACCACCTCTGTGCCTGCTGCAGACACAGCCACTGTAAAAAATGCTACCATGAAACTGTTTGTCCCCAGACAGGATGTGGCCAGCCCTGGCGCACAGTTCCGGTATTATTTTGGACCTAACAAATATTCTCTTCTCGGTGAGGTCACAGAGGGCTTCTCCAAAAATTTAAATATCGGATGGCCCCCTATCGTGTGGGTGAACCAATTTTTAATCATTCCGATTTTTAAATTCTTAGAGAAATACATCAGCAATTATGGGATTATCATCATGATCCTTGTGCTGATCGTAAAACTCATTCTGTCTCCACTTTCATATAAGTCGTACCTGGGTATGGCTAAAATGAAACTGTTGAAGCCGGAACAGGATCTTCTTAAAGAAACATATGGGGATGACATGACCAAGATACAGCAAGAGCAAATGAAGCTGTATCAACAGGCGGGAGTAAATCCATTCAGCGGTTGTATTCCTTTGGTGTTGCAAATGCCCATCCTGTTTGCCATGTTTTACTTCTTCCCTGTAAGCATTGAGCTGAGGCAATCGAGTTTTTTATGGGCAGAAGATCTTTCCACCTACGACTCTATTGTCAACCTACCTTTTACCATTCCTTTCTATGGATCGCACGTGAGTTTATTTGTGTTGCTCATGACTGCCTCCACGATGATCTATACCTGGCAAAATAACCAAATGACAGGAGCTACCGGCCCCATGAAGTCCATGTCGCTTTTTATGCCCCTCATTTTCATGTTTGTACTCAATTCATTTGCTGCAGGTTTAAGTTTCTATTACTTCATTTCCAACCTGGTCACTTTTGCCCAGCAGGCCATCATTCGAAAGTTTGTGGATGAGGACAAGATTAGAGCAGTGATGGAAGAGCACAAGAAAAGCATTGCAGCGGGAGACGGAAAGAAATCGAAGTTTATGACCAAGCTGCAAGAAGCCATGAAGGCCAGTGAGGAAGCCAGAAAAAAAGGGAAGAAATAGCCGCTGAGGCGCGTCCAAAGTTTATTAAAACCGATCCATTAACATACGTGGATAAGCTTATATTTGTAGCCCCGATCCCATGAAAAAACAGGATTGGGGCTTTTTTATTTACGATTACGGCAACTTACACGAATGGGAAAAATTATCGCCATAGCGAACCAAAAAGGAGGAGTGGGCAAGACTACCTCAGCCATTAACCTGGCTGCAAGTCTGGCTGTGCTGGAGTACAAAACCTTGCTTGTCGATGCCGATCCACAAGCCAACTCTACCTCAGGACTTGGATTGAATCCCAGAGAAATCGAGACCGGAATTTATGAGTGCATGGTGGATGGTACCGATGCGCGCAGCGCCATTGTTCAAAATGATTTAAAATATTTGCACATTCTTCCCTCTCATATTGATCTTGTGGGTGCTGAGGTGGAAATGGTGAACATAGCACGCAGGGAGGAACGGATGAAGGATACACTCGAATCAATCAGAAACGACTATGACTTCATCATCATCGACTGTTCCCCCAGCCTTGGTTTAATTACCATTAATTCACTCACTGCCGCAGATTCTGTGATCATCCCTGTGCAATGTGAATACTTTGCCTTGGAGGGGTTGGGAAAATTATTAAACACCATTAAAATCATTCAAACCCGGCTCAACCCCAGGTTAGAGATTGAAGGCATTTTGCTTACGTTGTACGATTCAAGGACTACCCTGGGCAATCAAGTGGTGCAAGAGGTAAAAACCCATTTCAAAAACATTGCATTCGAAACTATTATTCCACGAAATGTAAAATTGAGTGAAGCGCCCAGTTTTGGTCTTCCTGCCATCGTCCATGATGCTGAAAGCAAGGGTGCCATCAGTTATTTAAATCTTGCGCACGAAATTCTGAACAAAAACGGATTGTCAAAATGAGTAAGAAAAGAAACGCATTAGGAAGAGGGCTTAGCGCGCTGCTCAGTGACACAACCGAGAGTGAAAAACTGGATGAAAGCACACCAGTAGCCTCCACTTCAGGTGTAAACGAAATTCTTCTTTCTGAAATTCAGGTTAATCCATTTCAACCCCGCAAGCACTTTGATGAAACCGCGCTGAAAGAATTGTCTGAGTCCATCAAAGTACACGGTATCATTCAACCGCTCACCGTCAGGAAACTTTCCAAAAACGAATATCAGTTGATTTCGGGAGAGAGGCGGTTTCAGGCTTCTAAAATGGCTGGATTAAAGGCAGTACCCGCATATGTTCGATCGGCCGATGATCAACAAATGTTGGAGATGGCCCTGATCGAAAACATTCAAAGAGAAAATCTCAACCCCATAGAAATTGCTGTAAGTTATCAACGGCTGATCTCAGAGATTAATTTAAAACAAGAAGAACTTGGAGCGCGTGTGGGAAAGAACCGATCCACCGTGACCAATTACCTCCGCCTGTTAAAATTGCCGCCTGCCATACAGATTGCACTTCGCGACAACAAGATATCCATGGGCCATGCCAGGGCGATTATTAATGTGGACAATACCGATACGCAATTGTACATCTTTAAGAAAACGATTTCGGAAGATTTGTCGGTGCGCAAAGTGGAAGAGTTGGTGCGGCAGATGATGAGTTCACCCAAAGAGGTAAGTTCCAAAACACCTGAAACAAGTGCTCCGACAGCATCACGGGAAATAAAGCAGCTTCAGTCTACCCTCTCCTCTCACTTTGGCACGAAAGTGAATATAAAAAGTGATGGTAAAAAAGGAGAAATAAAAATTCCATTTTACTCTGTAGAAGATCTCAATAGAATATTGGAAATCTTCAAAGTGTAAACTTGAAAATGAATAAATATGCGTTCAGTTTTCATTATTTTTTTGGGATTCAGTTCATTTCTGGGGTTTGGGCAAGTCACCCAGGATACATTACAAACCATTCCCTCTGATACCCTGAGACAGGAGCGCGGTAAGAAAGTAATTACGATCGCATCCTATGCCGACCGATTTGATCCCAGGAAGGCCTTGCTTTATTCTGCCATTTTTCCGGGAGCCGGTCAGGCCTACAACAAAAAATATTGGAAAGTGCCTTTGGTCTATGGCGGATTCGCCACCGGTGTGTTCTTTATCTCCTTTTATCAGGACCGGTACGTGACCTACAAAGGAGAGTTATTTGGTTTACTGAGTGATGGATCTCCGGCTCCCTCCGGTTTTAATGAGAAGCAGCTTCGCAAAATTGTAGACGATGCTAAAAGGGAACGGGATTTCTTTACCATCATTACCGGGTTCTGGTACATCCTTCAACTGGTGGATGCCCACGTAGATGCTCATCTCAAAGAATTTGACCTTAACCCTCAATTGCAAGTGCGGCTAGAGCCTATCATTGATAACAACCCCATGAATGGGCAGAGTGCAGGGCTTGCATTAAAATTCAAATTTTGATGAAGATTGCGTTAATAGGATACGGCAAAATGGGAAAAGCCATCGCGGCTTTTGCATTGAAAAGAAATCATACCATTGTTACCACGATAGATTCAGACAACCCTGCCGACCTATTAAAAATTAAAGGGGCAGATGTGGCCATTGAGTTTTCCCAGCCCAGTGCCGTGGTCAATAACTTAAAGGCATGCTTTGATGCACACGTACCGGTGGTTTGTGGCACAACCGGTTGGCTAGAAAATAGAAATGAGGTTGAAGCTTACTGTCGCACCCACAATGGCACATTTCTATATGCTTCCAACTTCAGCCTGGGTGTCAATATCTTTTTTGAGCTCAATGAAAGGCTTGCCACTATGATGGACAAATACCCAGCCTACGATGTGGAGATTGATGAAATTCACCATACGCAAAAAAAAGATGCCCCCAGCGGCACCGCCATTACATTGGCTGAAAGCATACTCCACAAAATGGAACGAAAGAAGAATTGGGTGAATAAAGACCCTTCCAACGAAACGGAACTTGCCATTCACTCGTATAGAAAAGATCCGACACCCGGAACCCATACGGTGAAATACAGCAGCCCCATTGATACCATTGAAATTAAGTACACTGCACACTCCAGGGATGGTTTTGCGCTGGGTGCCTTGCTGGTGGCAGAATGGATTCAGGATAAAAAGGGAGTGCTTCAAATGGGTGATTTCCTAAAACGTTAACAATAACAACAAAAAATACTTTTCTTTGCAAGCTTTAACCCTCAAGACACTGTGACTGCAATCATCATTATACTACTTATCTTCAGAATTGGTGTTACCATCGGATACTGGAAGTTATTTGAAAAGGCCCATGTAGAAGGATGGAAGTCCCTGATCCCTATCTACAGCGAGTATTGGGTAACTAAAATTGTTGGTAAGCCAGGTTGGTGGGTGCTTTACCTTTTTATTCCCCTGCTCAACATATTCGCCTTCTACGTGCTGATATTCGACTTACTGCGTTGCTTTGGAAAGAAATCCCTGATGAGTCAATTTCTCATCATTTTCATTGCCCCAATTTATATTCCTTACCTCGGATTTAAGAAAGACGTCACTTACCTGGGCAAGTTGAGTGAACTTAAAGAAGTGAAAAAATCTGCAGCATCAGAATGGACCGAAGCCATTGCTTTTGCCGTGGTGGCTGCCACCCTGATCCGCTGGTTGATCATGGAGGCTTATACCATTCCCACTCCCTCTATGGAAAACTCATTGCTTGTGGGAGACTTCTTGTTTGTAAGTAAATTCCATTACGGCACGCGGACTCCCAGAACTCCTCTGCAGGTGCCTTTGACCCATCAGAAAATATGGTTTACCGACTTGCCCTCCTACTCTGACTGGGTACAGTTGCCTCAATATAGATTGCCCGGCATCAGCAAAGTACATCGCAGTGATGTCGTGGTTTTTAATGTGCCCCCCAAAGAACTTAATGATGGGATTGATTACCCTGTAGATTTGAAGACCAATTACATAAAGCGTTGCGTAGGTATCTCCGGAGATGTGCTGAGTGTTGTGAACAAACAAGTGATTGTGAATGGCGAACCATTGCCCAACCCACCGGATATGGAATACAGCTACCTGGTCACTGCAAAAGATGAAATCAATGAGCGCAATCTCAATAATCTTGGGATAGATCCTGAAGATTACACATTTCTTGGAAGACCGGAGGAAGGAAAGGCAGTGTATCAAATGTTCCTCACTTTAAAGATGGCAGATGAAATCAGTAAATTGTCTTATATTCTTTCAGTGGCAGATGATTACCGCATGGGTGGCAATGCCGACCCGAGGATTTTTCCTAAATCGAAATACAGCAGATGGAATGCAGACGACTATGGGCCACTCACCATCCCAAAAGAAGGAATGACCATCCACATCAATGATTCTACGCTGGCGTTTTATGGTAACACCATTAAGCTGTATGATCACAATGATAATGTAGTACTCACTGACAGCACTCTTACCATTGATGGCCAACCAATAAAACAATATACGTTCAAACAGAACTATTACTTTATGATGGGAGACAACCGGCACAACTCTTTGGACTCACGGTTCTGGGGATTTGTTCCTGAAGACCACATTGTGGGTAAGGCCTTCTTTATCTGGTTGTCGATCAATAAATATGGCGGGTTCCTTGACAGAATTCGCTGGAAGCGGTTCTTCAAGATGATTAACTAAACAAAGCACGTCATTCTGAGCATTTGCGAAGAATCTTCTAATTGATAGATCAAAATGGAGATTGCCACAGTCGTCTCGATCGTCATCGAGGCTTCTTCGCAATGACGTTCTTCTCACCAATCAATCTCAATCAAGCCCTTACTTTTCAGAAAAGCATTTGTTTTACTGAACGGCTTACTTCCAAAGAAGCCCCTATCGGCAGAGAAAGGAGAAGGATGGGGAGACATGATCACGTGATGCTTTGAGCGATCGATTACTTCTCCTTTTTTCTGGGCATACGCACCCCAAAGGATAAATACCACATTTTCTTTTTCGTCCGATACCGTTTTAATCACAGCGTCAGTAAAAATCTCCCATCCTTTTTTCTGGTGAGAGCCGGGAGAAGAAGCACGTACCGTCAATGTGGCATTAAGCAACAGCACCCCTTGCTCGGCCCAGCGCTCGAGTTCACCAGAAACCGGAAACGGTTTTCCCAGATCGTTTTTAATTTCTTTATAGATATTTATCAGAGAGGGGGGAATTCTTACCCGCTCACGCACCGAGAAGCACAGCCCATTGGCCTGTCCGGGGCCATGGTAGGGGTCTTGCCCGATAATTACGACTTTTACTTTGTCAAAATCGCACTTATCAAATGCTCTGAATATTTCCTTTCCGGGCGGAAAAACGGTGTGCGCACTGTATTCTTGTCTTACAAAAGACGTAAGTTCCTGAAAATAAGGCTTCCTAAACTCCGCACTGAGTCGCTCTTTCCATGAAGGAGCCATATTGATTTCTACACGCATGCAACTATTTATTGATTATTGGAATTTTATATAAAAAAAGTATAAAGGGTAGTAAAATAGAAAAAATTGATATTTTTGGACGAAATGGTTACTGAAATCACGCAAGGTATTAAAGTAAGTGTGGAAACGGAGTATCAGCCTTCCTACTCCAGTCCCAGTCAGTACCACTATGTCTTTACCTATAAAATTACAATAGAAAATCAAAGTGAGTTTACTATTCAGCTCTTAAGAAGGCACTGGGAGATATTTGATGCCGGATTCAGTTCCCGTGAAGTAGATGGTGAAGGAATAGTTGGCCAACAGCCGGTGTTAGAACCCAACCAGTCTCACAATTATATTTCGGGTTGCAACCTCAAATCAGGAATTGGAAAGATGGTAGGCACTTATCTCATAGAGCGTATCGTAGATGGCGTGCGATTTGAAGTGGCAGTTCCAGCGTTTCACATGATTGCGCCATTGCGATTAAATTAATAGGTTGCCCCAACAGCGCAACTGCACCTCTCACCTTGAAAATACAACCCATTCAATCATACCTTTCGCACTGGTTGCACCGTGTGGATGAACATTCCATTCACTCTCCTTTCTTTTTTGATTTTTATAAAAACACAATTAAAAAGAGCAGGAAAGCAGGGGCAAATGATAAAATTGAAGTGCTCAGGAATTCGCTGCTCAAAAATAATTCTATGGTAACTATAGATGACCTTGGAGCCGGATCGCGCATTCACAAAAAAAGCAAGAAATCCCTGGCTGAAATCGCCAAAAACAGCCTGAGTCCCTCGAAGTATTCCCATCTGTACCAACATATCATTCGCTACAATGACGCAAAATACATTGTAGAACTTGGCACTTCCATGGGGTTGAACACGCTCTACCTGGCTGAAAATAATGATGCCAGGGTATTTACTTTTGAAGGAAGTAAATCATTGGCATCAATCGCGCTCACGCACTTTGAACTTTTTGAGAAGCAAAACATCCAATTGATTGAAGGTAATATTGATGTTACCCTTCCGGAATTTCTCCAAAGCACGGTGAAAATTAACTTTGCTTTATTGGATGCCAACCACCGCTATGAACCCACCCTTCGTTATTTCAACCTTTTGGTAAGGCGATTCAACGACAAATCTATTTTGGTGATAGACGATATTCATTGGTCGGAAGAGATGGAAAAAGCATGGAAAGAACTCTCTCAGCATGAGCTGGTGTACGGCAGTATTGATCTTTATCGCTGTGGGATTTTGTTCTTTGATCCCGCACTCAACAAACAACATTTTATCTTATCGCTGTAATAGTCCGGGATAAGCCCTATTTTTACGTTCGCAAACGACAAGAACTTATGAGTGAGGTAAAACCCCAAGCAGAAGCGCCCAAAAAGCCCAATAACAGAACAGCCATCATCATTGCACTGCTTTCTATTATTGTCATCATTCAGAGTATAAAAATCTATCTGGACTATCAGGCGAAGGTAGAAGTAAACCAACAATTGGCCACTACGGAAGAAGACCTTGCCACCACCATGCAGCAGCTCAAAGATATCCGCATAGAGCTGACCCAAAAGATAACAGCCTTGGAGAAGCTGGGTGGAGATATTACAGAGCTTCAGAAAGCCAAGGCAGAGGTGGATGCCGAATTGAACAGAACCCGCAGTAGAACCAGCAAAAACATCAAAGAACTGAAAGATCGTGTGGACGGTTATGAACAACTTCTAAAATTAAAAGACCAGGAGTTGGAAAAATTACAGTCACTGAACAAAGAACTATATTCAGAAAACAGAAATCTGAAGACCACGCAAAACCAACTGAGTGACTCCATCAACAGGTTGTCAAAGAATACCGATGTACTGGCCAACAAGGTGGCCATCGCCTCCCAGCTAAAGGCAGAAAACATTGAGGTGGTTTCTGTAACCGGAAGAGGCAAAGAGCGCACCTCGCCCTTCAGAAGCAAGCAATTGGAGACATTAAAAGTGGATTTCAACATTGCTGAAAACAAAGTGGCACCCGTAGAAGGAAAAAAGATAATGATCAAAGTAACGGATGAAAACGGACAGGTGATTTTCGATGTCGCCAAGGGATCGGGCACTTTTATGCTCAATGGAAAAGAGGAATTCTATACCGTGGCACAAGAAATTTTGTTCGACAATACCCGCCAGAAGTTGAGTTTTATTTATGAAAAAGGCTCTGAATACGCTTCCGGAACCTATACTGTTGACATCTATACAGACGGCTACAAGATGGGGCAAGTAGAATTTAAGGTGAAATAAATACGCTTAGGCTGTAAAAACATCCAAAAGAGCCGAAATTGGTCCTTTGAGATAATTAAATGATCTTATTCCGCTTTTGGGAAAAGAAGTCGATTTCCTATCTTTGCACCTCATTTTTAAAAACTTATCAATAACAATGAAAAATTACGAGACAGTATTCATTTTGAATCCCGTTTTGTCTGTAGATCAGGCAAAGGATACTGTCGATAAGTTCGTGAAGGTGTTGACCGATGCAAAAGCAGAGGTGATCAATGTAGAGCAATGGGGACTTAAAAAGCTGGCCTATCCAATCCAGAAAAAGTCCACCGGGTTTTACAACCTACTCGAATTTACGGCAGACCCCCAATTGATTAACACTTTGGAAACAGAGTACAGAAGGGACGAATCAGTAATGCGTTTTTTAACCACCGTACTGGACAAACATGCGCTTGCATACAATGCACGCAGACGCAAAGGAGAATTTAAGAAAAACAAAGAAAAACGCGCAGCCAAGGAGGAGCTACCAGCATGACATTAATGAACGAACCCATTAAGCGGGCAGAGATTAAACCTAAATACTGTCGCTTTAAAAAGAACGGAATCAAGTACATCGACTATAAAGATCCTGATTTCCTTATGAAGTTTGTTAACGAGCAAGGCAAGTTGTTGCCCCGCAGATTAACCGGCACAAGCTGGAAATTCCAAAGAAGGGTTTCTCAGGCAGTAAAGAGATCACGTCATATGGCGTTCCTACCTTACGTAGGTGATTCATTAAAATAACCGAAACTTGAAAATACTATGGAAATAATTCTTAAACAGGACGTTCAAGGACTGGGCTACAAAAACGATATCGTAAAGGTAAAGTCCGGATACGGCATGAATTTTTTGATCCCCAATGGATCCGCCATGATTGCTACTGACTCAAACAAAAGAATGGTCAATGAGAACATTCGTCAGGCAGCTCATAAAGCCGAGAAGTTGATTCAGGATGCAAAATCACTTGCTGAGAGAATAGGTGAGTTGACCATCGAAATAGGCACCAAAGCGGGTGAAAGTGGTAAAATTTTTGGAGCCATCACCGTTAACCAAATTGCAGATATGTTAAAATCAAAAGGTTTTGACATTGATCGCAAGAAGGTAATCATGAAGGAGGCCCCTAAGCAATTGGGAAGCTATACCATCATGCTGGATCTTCATAAAGAAGTGAAGCACGAGATTGCAGTAAATGTAGTAGCCGAATAGGCTTAACCATTTTAAGGAAGGTGATCTAAATCAGATCACCTTTTTTTTGCTTATTTTATGGCCTACAGATTACACAGATAATATTGCATCATAGGTTTTCTGTGTTTGTCTGTGAATTCTGTGAGAAACAAAAGATCATCTTTTATACAGCTTCTATCTCTCACAGATCACACAGATTTGCACAGATAATATTATTGCATCATAGATTTTCTGTGTTTATCTGAGGCATCTGTGAGAAACAAAAGAGTCACCTTTATACTTCTTTAAGGGCTCACAGATAGCACGGATGGGCACAGATAATTAATTTATAATTCGGATAATGCTTTCCTTATCTACTAACTTGGACGAATTGAAATTGACAAGTATGCCGAGTTTTTTATTTGACAATCGCAGATAGGTCAGTAATTGCTTTTTGTGAACATCATGGAGCGTCTCTACTGACTTTACTTCAATAATAACCTGGTTCTCCACAAGTAAATCGATACGAAATCCAACCTCAAGTTTTATATCCTTATAGATGACGGGTAGAGGTAATTGTGTACTTACCATCAAACCTAAATTCATTAATTCGTGCGCCAAAGCACTTTCATAAACGCTTTCCAATAAACCTGGTCCCAATTCATTGAAAACAGTAAATATGGCCCCTCTTATTTTATAGGTCAGGTCGTTCAATTCCATCACCTCATAACTTTTATGTGTTTGTCTGTGAATTCTGTGAGAAATAAAAGATCACCTTTTTTTTTGTTTCTTTTTTAAGGACTTTTCGTTTTCGATTTCTCTGACGAGCTCCTTGTACCAAACTTCCCCATACCTGCGAATTAGCGGGTCTTTTAAGAACTTATATACCGGTACGCCCAACGATTTTCCCAACACACAAGCGGCTGAGCACACACTCCACTTGTGGTAATTGATGGCCTCAAAGTTCTTTTTCTTTGTAACCCGAATAGGATACAGATGGCAAGAAATCGGCTTTCTGAATGTGATCTTGCCGTCTAAATAAGCCTGTTCGATACCACACTTAAGAATCCCCTTCTCATCATAATTTGCATAAGCGCACTCCTTGCCATTGATGGTCGGGGTAGAATAGTCACCGTCTTCATCCAGCAGGTAAGGCCCGTGACGTTTGATGGACTTTAGCCCCTCTTTTGTAATGTAAGGTTTAATATCCTTCTGGATGGCCTCCATAATGGGAAGCTCATCATCATCCAGGGGAGCACCCAACTCACCCTCTACACAACAGGCTCCCTTGCACTTCCCCAGATTGCAAACAAACTCCACATCTCTGACGTCATCCGATACAAGCACCTCTCCTATTTTGATCATTTCTAATTTTGATTAAATAATGCAAATTGAATATGGCTTCCGGCCAAGGCATCCAATTGAATGGCCCTGGCCGAATATTTTTTGGCAGCCAAACAAATGCTATAGGTTGGCATTTCCATTAATCCAGAATCTAGTTTATGGGTAGAGACAGCCGTATTCATACCCAACTTCTCTACTTTGTGTTCCCAGTTTTGAAGGAGTTGTTTGTAAAACACACTATTACTTTCAATGGTTTTCTCAGACAGGCCTTCTTGTACCTCTCCCCCCAGGAAATGGGTTAATTTCTCTCGCTCACGTCCCAAATAAAACCGGTAACCAATATTTGTCCCCAAATGAAATGTGAATGGGACCAGAAAAGTAAAGTCGTAATCGTTCAGTTGTTTGATGGTTCCAAATCCCGGTTCAAGCCCAAATGCATCGGCTACACAGAAGGTAGCCACCTTGTGGTTTTTTCTTGGTTCCGATACATACATTTTAATTTTATCAATTAATTCTTCGGGCTTCCCATTGAGCAATACAATATTCTTGTTTCTAAAATGCTTGTTCATTCGGATTTTTAGCACGCGCGCCTGCTCCCCATCTCCTTCACAGAGTACATACCTGGAAATGGGCAAATCCTGCTGAAGGGCCATGAAGGGTATTCCTGGAAAAATATCTTTTTTAGCCCCAAGACAATACAAGCCATTGCGGGCATACAAGTCCACAAACACAATCTCATCCACCTGGCCGGCCAGTGCTGTCACAAATGCCGTTAAATACTGGCGAACAACCTGCACTTTGTGCTTGACCCAAGGTTCCGCAGTAGTAATGGCGAAACCATCATCGGGGATTTTTAGTAAATCCGGAAATGTTTTATCCTTCAATCCATTGGGTTTCATCAAAGTTATGCTGTTTTGAGAAAATAGAAAAGGAAGAAATTTTTATTCAAAAACTTAAAACAAGCCTAAGTATAAGTGCGCCAGCGAGATCAAGAACACATGGTTAATCATTCGTTGAACCTGACGTTAAAAATGCATGTTTGATTGCTGTCAGTAATGTTCAATTCAATTTGCAAGCCCAGTACGATCGGGTCTATATTGCAGATTGATTAGTGGAATGGATTATTTAAAATCGCTCAACGAGCCCCAATTAGAGGCTACAATTAATACAGAAGGACCCTGCATGATCATTGCGGGGGCTGGTTCGGGAAAGACGAGGGTACTCACCTATCGAATTGCCCATCTTATTGACACGAAGGGGGTAGACCCTTTCAGCATCATGGCCCTCACATTCACCAATAAGGCCGCCAAGGAGATGCGTCATCGTATTGAGGGTGTCATTGGCACGGATGCCCGCAACATCTGGATGGGTACTTTTCACTCTGTTTTTGCCCGCATCCTTCGCTCAGAAGCACACCATATTGGATATCCCAATAACTTTACCATTTACGACACGGATGACTCAAAATCACTTCTTAGGGCGATTATAAAAGAAATGGGCCTTGATGAAACACAGTACAAAGCCAATGTCGTCTACAACAGAATTAGCGCAGCAAAGAACCGGTTGATCTCCTGGCAGGAATACCTCAATAATCCCATACTTCTGGCCGATGATGCCTCCAATATGAGGCCCGAGGTCGGAAACATTTACCGCAACTACAGTTTGCGCTGCTTCAAGTCTGGGGCGATGGATTTTGACGATCTCCTGTTTAACACCGACAAGCTTTTCAAAGAACACCTGGAAGTGCTCAACAAATACCAACACAGGATTCGTTATTTCCTGGTCGATGAGTTTCAGGATACAAACCTTTGCCAGTATTTTATTATTAGAAAGCTGGCAGCCGTCACACAAAATATATGTGTAGTCGGAGATGACGCCCAAAGTATCTATGCCTTCCGGGGGGCAGATATTTCCAACATCCTCAATTTTGAGAAAGACTATCCTGATTTGAAAATTATCAAACTGGAGCAAAACTATCGTTCTACAAAAACAATCGTAGATGCCGCCAACTCTGTCATTGCCAAAAATAAGGCGCAGTTGCCAAAGAATGTCTGGACCTCCAATGAAGAAGGAAATCTCATTGGGCTTATAAAAGCAGTGTCGGACAATGAAGAAGGAAAATTGGTAGCCACTTCCATTTTCGAAGAGAAGATGCAGCATCAATTGAAGTTCAGTGACTTCGTGATCCTCTATCGCACCAATAGTCAGTCACGTGCCCTTGAGGAGTCTTTAAGGCGCATGAACATCAAGTACAAAATCATTGGGGGGCTTTCGTTTTATCAACGTAAAGAGATTAAGGATCTCCTGGCTTACCTTCGCTACACGATCAACCAGCAAGATGAGGCTTCCTTTAGAAGAATCATCAATCTTCCTAAGAGAGGCATTGGAGATTCAACTGTAGACAAAATAATAGTAGCTGCTAACGATCACACCATTTCCATCTGGGAGGTACTTCAAAATGCTACCAGTTTTTTGGGTGGAAGAGCTGTCAACACCATTGAAAATTTTGTGGCTCTGATTCAACGATTTACCATTGAAGTAGAGAGTAAAGATGCCTATGAGGCTGCCGCAGAGATTGCGAAATCTTCTGGATTACTTCGTGATCTTTATGAGGACAAAACAGTAGAAGGTCTCAATCGGTATGAAAACGTACAAGAGCTTCTCAATGCCATTAAGGAATATGTAGACGACCCCGAAAGGGAGGACAAAAGCCTTGCTGCTTTCTTACAGGAAGTTTCATTGGTGACGGGTCAGGATAACGACAAAGACAACGACCCTGAGAAAGTGACCATGATGACCATTCACATGGCCAAAGGCCTGGAGTTTAAATATGTGTACATCGTGGGTATGGAAGAGGATTTATTCCCCTCTCAAATGATGCTCACCAGCCGTGCTGAACTGGAAGAAGAAAGAAGGTTATTTTATGTGGCCATCACCCGCTCGCAAAAGAAACTCTTTCTTTCCTATGCCCTCACGCGGTATCGGTTTGGCCGCCTCAAAAATTGTGAACCCAGTCGTTTCCTGGATGATATCGATGCAAAGTATGTAAAGGTAAGTGCCCGTGTGGGTGGCCTTGAGTCTGCGCCCAATCCAAACTATGCCAAAAGCTTTGTCAGCGGCCTGAAAAAAACCGTAAGTGCACAGCCCGTAAAATCGTCTTATAAGCCACCGGCAGACTTTGCCCCCAGTGATACTTCAGGACTTAAAGAGGGCATGAAGGTAGAACACCCCAAATTTGGCTTTGGCGTGGTGACTGCCATGGATGACTCAGGTGCCAATCGGAAAGCCAAGATAAAATTTAGCGATTTTGGTGAAAAGACATTATTACTTAGCTTTGCCAAGCTTAAGATTCATGAGAATTAGCACCCCTTGCTAAAACCTCCCTTGAGCATTCCCCTGGATGAATGTAGTATTCCTGAAATACGGTTTTCATTTGGCGACAATCGAACAGCATATAATCATAAATAAGAATTACTTTTAAAAATGCGAATAGCATTCAATACACATGATTCCAGAATACAATACCCAACGTGAGCAAATTAAACTGAAAGAGTACGGCCGCAACGTGCAGAAGCTTGTCAACTTTATTCGTACGAATCCTGATAAGGAAAAGCGCACAGAAATGGCCACCACACTGATTGAATTAATCAAACAATTGGCCCCTACTGTAAAAGAGGCCTTTGAAAACCCTCAGCGCATTTGGGACGACCTATACATCATAGCAGATTTCAATTTTGATATTAACAGCCCCTACCCTGTGCCCGATGCAAGTACAGTGCATAAAAAACCCAGGCCTATGGGTTATCCTCAGAGCAAGGTACGCTACAAGCATTATGGTAAAAATATTGAAAAGCTGATTGTAGAGGCACTGGCAAAAGAAGACCCAAAAGAGAGAGAGGATGCAGTCATCTATCTGGGTAAGCTCATGAAGACCTTCTATGGCAACTGGAACAAGGAAACCATCGATGATTCTGTTATCATCAAAGACATTGAAAAAATGTCAGACGGAAGGTTAACCCTGAACCTGGATAAGGTGAGGGAGGAAAATCTTTTTGAGAAATTGTACCGCGAAAAGAAGAAGCCGCGCAATCCAAACGAGCGACCTCGTAATGACAAAAGAAGCGGACACGGGAAAAAACATCATCGCAGAAGAGATCAATGAGTTCGTTTAGAATTAAAGGTGGTAACCCCTTGAAGGGAGAGATTGTCCCACAAGGAGCAAAGAACGAAGCCTTACAGGTAATTTGTGCTACGTTATTGACCTCCGCACCTGTTACCATTTCCAATATTCCTCATATACTTGATGTCAATAAGCTTATTGATTTAGTAAAAGACCTAGGATCCTCTGTAGAAAAGCTTTCGGAAGATACCTATCGGTTTACTGCCCAATCTGTTAACGTAGATTTCTTAAAAACAGAAGAATACAAAAAAAAGGCGGCTGCCTTGCGTGGCTCCATTATGCTGCTCGGTCCAATTTTGGCACGCTATGGAAAAGCCAGCATTCCTAAACCTGGTGGCGATAAAATCGGACGGAGGCGCCT
>JAHBUB010000041.1 GCA_019638285.1 Cyclobacteriaceae bacterium
ACAACAATGCTGGCCATCTTCCGAAGAAATTCGAGAATTGAAGCGGCCTGTTCTACAGTCACATTCACACCTTTGGCTTTGAGCATTTCCACTACTCTTTCCGGCTTCAACTTCTCCATCTGGTACCTCCTTACTCTTCTGTGTTTGATCAAAGACACAGTAGCGGTACCACTGTAACGCTAATATAAAAATATATGTTTTGATAACATAGTATTTAGCAAAACTTTTAATAGTTTAGCATGATAATTTTCTCAACTGATCCGCGCATGATGCCAAATGAAATAATTTATGCCGATCTGATTGACAAAACACTGAACTGAACAGGTATGACACGAGCTTATAAGGTTAACTACAAGACCTATTTTAATGAACGTCTCAAAACGGTTTCTTTTCATGGTAAAGTCACTCATCCGCTTTACGTTCAAGTGACATTCGACCGCAAATCTATATTCTTCAAGAGCTACTATTTTGAATTGTTTTCCAAATCCAGATACCTGCTATTTGCTGCGGGTAAGAAGAAAAGCCCTACTGTTGAGCACGTAGTTGCGATGGAGAATGAATTGATTGAATTTGTAATTGACAAAACGATCGATGATTTTTCCTTAGATCGATTCAAGAAATTGTATTTGTACTACTGCCGTGATCTATGCGATATAACCGAGGATGGGTTCCGCGATTACCTGCTCACCTTCTTTAGTGATAAAGGAATGCCCGCATTGGCCACCGCGATCACAGATGGAAGCAAAGGAAAAATACTATTCGACATCGTTCAGGATTTAAAACTCGCACTGAAGCCGGATCTCTATAGCAAACTAATTGATAACTCATTTCATTATGCGCCTCCTTATATCCCCCTGTATGGGTTCATAGTCGAACAAAAGAAGTGGCCCTTGCTTAGTCTAACGGTAAAGGAATGGACAGATTTAAAAACCAGAATGATCTTTGAACAATACATTGAACGGAAATATACTAGCCAGGATCCAAAGTCATTGGTCGAGCGAATCGAGATGTGGTTAAAATCTATTAAGGGTTAGCCAGACAGCGGACAGCCAGTGTGTTTCAAATTACTATTTAAGTTCCTTCATTTTTTTAAGCAAAGTTCGGGCTTATTCCGGAACTCCGCCAAGAGACTTCGGCATAAACGGGCACCTGCCTACGGCCTGCCATCCCATTTATTCCGATTCCTCTTGGCTTCCTCATAAATCCACCCGCGATAGCCGTTCCGGAAAAGTCCGGTTTGGTTGAGCATAAAAATGATGTTCAACTAAAACAAATACAGCTATGTTAGACTACATCTATCTTTCACAAACAACGCCATGCGATGAGCCATGCGCTCAGTTGGGGTCCGAGGATTATATGGCAAATGCGCGGATTGAAACTCGTGTATATATTGATCAATTAAAGCGTTCTTTCGGCATTAATCCGGAAGGATCGTTTTTCAAAGTTGTTCGTTGTCCGCACGACTTTGGTACATATCTCGATATCCGGTTTTACTATGACGATGAGGATCAACTCCATGTAAAGTATATGATGGCGATTGAATCAGGTTGCCACAAATGGGACGATCATTCCAAAAAAGAATTAGTTGAAAGAAACTATACCGTTAAGATTTTGAACGAAGAGATTGGTTTCACCTGCTAATGCATGCGAAGGGGGTCTCGCCCCCTTTTTATTCGGTGCGGAGAACTAAGAAAGTTTTATTTTTACCGGGGTAACCCTTAAATTAAGGAGGCTATTTAGTTAATTTTTAATAGCACTGTCCTTTTTTACTGGATTAACAAGGTGGTTAAATACCAACGGTTGCCTTGCGGTTATTGCTATTAGCCAAATATCATCTTATGAGAAATCACTTGCAAGATGCCAGGTCATGTTAATAATCATGAAATTCGGAAATTGTTGCTTTCCTATCCCAGAAGAGCTGTTAGGATTTTGTGCGATCAGTATTACAAAAGCCTTGTGCGAATTGCATTTAACCTAACCCATGATAAGGAGGCATCTAAAGATATTGTGCAAGAGACTTTCGCTTATGTCTGGCAAAATGCTAAAGAATTAGGCAACTATCATGAACGATCCATTCAGCATTACCTGGTAAGGATTGTGAGAAACAAATCCATAACCTACTACAATGAAAATGTACAACTCAGCAAAAAGAAAATACGATTTGTAAACGGCCACACATATGACCTGGCGCAAGACTCAATAGAATCAAGGATCATTCAGATTGAGGTAACCCAGGAAATCCTCGCCATAATAGCACGTTTCCCCAAGAGAGAGCGCGAATGCCTAACGATGAAGATTGAAGAGGAGTTGGACAATGAAGAAATCTCGGTCCGGCTTGGTGTGGGTATGAAGGCTGTAGAAAGAAGCCTGACGAGCGGTAAAAAACGACTCCGTAGACACTTACAGGCTAAATCCTGAAAATATTTTAGCCCGAGCATAGGAAATCAGGCTTAGTCTTAGAGTAAATAGTATAGAAGCCACCACTATGGACAGAGTTGCACTTATTTACAAAGTCCTGTCTGGGGAAGCCAGTTTGGACGAAAAACAGGAATTGGATGAATGGATCGCTAAAAGCGAAACCAACAGGGAAGAGTTCGAGGATATCAAATTACTTTGGGAAATTTCGCCATTACCTTCGGACGCTGAGCAAGATGAAAATGGTTTTGACAAAATCCGGCAACGCATTCAACAGCGATTCCGAAGGAAAAAGCAAATTCGCGCTGTCCTCTATACTTGTATCGTTATCACTCTTGCCGTTCTTTTCTTTTTGCTGCTCAGGCAAACCTGGTTAAGAAATCCGGATGGAGTACAATTTAATCATACAGGAATGAAAGACGTAATTAGGATGCTTGAGAATAAATATCATATCCAAATCGAGGTGAATAACCCAGAGTTGTTAAAGTGTCATTTTACGGCAACTCTTCACAAGATTCAAGACAAGCAAACAGCATTGCGATCCATTGAGCACTCACTGGATGTGGCATTTATCGCCCAAAGCAAACGTAAGTACAACTTAGTTGGAAACGGGTGCTCAAGTTTATGAAGGACTAGATTAACGCAAAGGATATTAAGTATCGATATGATTGAAAATACCGGCTCATCTAACCGGTCTTACAGGCCATGCACCCAGGTGTCAGATATGAATTGCAGGAGTTGGAAAAACTCATTTCATCAGGAGATCAAACAATCCTTGATGAAAAGCAACATTCTGCCCTAAAAGACACAGTTGGAAGCGAGATAGAAAGAATAAAGCAAACATTCGTGCACGAGGTGTTCAGCTTCGAAGATGAGCGTCATCTGGAGCGTTACATACAGTACCACCAACAAGCATTGATCAGGTTAATGGATAAATCAGCATTGTTCATCCACACAGAAAGTCCAGCAGATCAGAAACGCAAAAAATTCTATGAAGTGTTCTATAGCTTTCAGGATTGGAGGAACTCCTCTTGTTCGTTGAGCGGCACTTTTACAGAAATATTTTGATCAGGATGCCAAGGCACCTGAGGGTTACATCGATATGGCCCGAAAGGATGCAAGAGCCAATATCAGAAAAAGATTCAAAAAGCGTTTGGTGCAAAGCAAACAGACCAACGCTTGATTGACCTCTCGCCGCACATTCTTAAAAGTTGTGGACAGCAAATCAGATCAGGGAATTACATCGGAAAGTAATGTACGCGAAGGAAGTGCAAAAAGAATTATTCCGGTTAATTGAAAGAGAAAGTGAAGTGCAGGATTGGGACGATGAACTTCGACAAATTATGTACTACCTGAATTACAACTCGGTGAAAGTGCTCACCTATCACGCTCACTACATTTCCTCTCTTCTCGATCGATCGGAAACACGGGCTGAAAAGATCGAGACGTTGTCTTTTGTTTTAAAGAAGATCAATCAGTCGCAAGTGAAACCGGGAATACGGTATAACCAGAACGGCAGTCCTCTGAAGGATCAACTGAACATTTACATTGCAGAAGAAATTGACTACCAGGAAAGACTGCAGCAACTGAGCAATAGTTCATCTGACAGATCGCCAGACTCGTTCCTGCCAGGTTTCAAACTCAAGTTTGAAGCCTCTGTTTCGCAACTGGCTTACCTGCTTAGGATTTTCATGGAAACAAAATTTATCATCAACAACAATTTAAGCCAGGTGCTCCACTTTCTTGTGAAATACGTAATAACAAAACGTTCCGAAACCATCTCTTATGGAAGCTTTAGATCAAAATTTTACAGCGTTGAAGCCGGTACAAAAGAATCAGTTAGAAGCATGCTGGTTTCCATGATCCAATATATTGATAGAGCTTAGAGAATTGATTTTGACCGCTCGTTCAATTTAAACAAGTTTAACCATCGGGCGTCTCTACGCCACTGCTCAAAACACGAAATATATTTCTCGTCATGAAGAAATTTCTACCGGATGCCTCCAAAGTATCCGGCCCTTAATGTTCGCTATGGGTTTTAACACTTAATAAGTGACAGGAAGAGATAAAACTCATATCGTTGGCTCGAAAATGAGAATATTTTTAATATGCAAACCAATTTTCTTTCCTCTGGGCAAGCCCCATATAGTACAGGAAGGAAATCCTCTGTTTTTTGCATATAAAAGAACTGATTCACTTGCTGGTGAGTGACTAAATCATTTCGATCATTAAGATAAGTAGCAAGTCGCTGCATCCGTTCGATTAGTTTAGACAGCTTTTCGTGATCTATCATGTTAGTAAAAGGCGTTTTAATGTAGCCATACGAAACAAACAGGAACCGGACTATTTCCTTAACCTAAACGTATGAAGAAATTTCTATCGGATGCCTCCGCAGTATCCGGCCCTGAATGTTTGCTATGGGGGTTATGACAATTACAAAGTGACGGGGGCGCGGTCAATACACAGCCCGCAGTTTGAATTTCTTTAAAAAATTCAGAAGTACTTAACCACAAAAAAGTTGATGAGTAGTATTAAACCAGATTGCAAAATTAGCTGAACAACTTCTCCAGAATTCTTGCCTGGACAAATGGAAGATTCTCTTCGTAGAAAGTAGCCGCCCGGATATTGGTGAGTTTGCCTTCGTCTTCAGGAATTTCAATAAAAAATTCGTCTCGCACCACCCACTTTATCCGAATGTAGAAATTACTCCAATTAGAAATGACCTCATGAGAAAGCCCCTCATCGATCAAGGATTGTATGAAGCTTTTTTCAACAACGCCCACCCCCTTGACCCGAATGGTTCGTGAGCCGGGTTGGTTTGCCTTCAGATACAGTATATCACCAACTTTAAGTAATGAAACTGCTTCATATAAATCTTTAGCGCTTGCATCGTTCCAGCCAATGATAAATCTTCCTTGCTCGAAAAAACTTTCCTTCATCTCATCGCCACTCCAATTGGATCCTGCACCATAAATTGCCATAGTCGTTCAAAAGTTAAATGTTACATCTAATGTTGATTGGCAAAATACCCGACCACAAACAACAAGAGGCCAGCAATGAAAAGTAAAAAACTTACAAGTTTGAGAATTCTTTCACCCAGGGGGGTGAGTACTGAACTTGAATATGTCCGGAATGTTTCAATGCCGCTTTGATTTCTGCGGTAGAATTTCCGCCTGCCTACAAAGATGTATATCGCGATAGACAAGAACAGGCAGACAATTCCGAGTATAATTATCGTGTTCATATCTTGAATTTAATTTTTCCAGTGCACATCCCGACTAATAAAATCCACGATCTGCCTGAAAACTGGGTTATTTAAGATTTACTATCTTTCATATCCGTTTAGAGACCTAATGAGTCCCTATTTGGATATGAAATGTAACTTAATTATATTTCGTATCTATTTAGAGACCTAATAAATCCCTATTAAGATATGAAATATACCAACCCGTCAAATATTCAAACGAAAACGCTGCTTACCCAGGGTTCGGTACTCCTGCGGCATTTTAATGATACTGGCCGGTCGGCATTTACTCTTCAGGAAGCTGCTGAAGTGCTTAAAAACTCCACCAGGGAGGCAGCCAAAAAACTGCTTAGCGGCATGGTTAAACGCGGGCTCTTGCTAAGACTCAAAGAGGGGGTCTATTGGATTATTCCGTATGATCAAGACCCCAACGCCTATTTTCCTAACATCCACCTGGTGGTCAAATATCTGGTCGGGGACGTTGGGTTCTATATCGGCTATTACAGTGCGCTGGAACTTCACAGCCTTATCACGCAGCCTTCGTTCAGGGAACAGGTTGTGGTAAACAGGCAGGTCAAGCCGTCATCCGTAAAAATAAAAGGACACAAATTTCAGTTTATATACCATAACCGTAACCATTACTTCGGAGCATCCGAGTTGTGGGTTGATAGTTTCAACAAGGCTGCCTGTTCCGATCTTGAAAAGACTTTCATCGATTGCCTTTATAAACCGGACTATGCGGGTGGCATTAGTGAAATTGCCAAGGCTCTCTACAAGTCGCGGGAAAAAATTGATTACCAAAAACTTCTGAATTATTGCGAACGATTTAAGGCTCAGTCGGTTATTAAACGGCTCGGATTCCTGCTGGAGTTACTTAAAATTAACAATCCGATATCAGATAAACTCCATGCTATGATAACGCCCACTTACATTTTGCTGGAACCTTCGTACGAGAAAAAAGGAAAGATGAACGGCACCTGGTACGTGCGGCAAAACATGGAACTTTCTGATATTCTATCACCTATTTTTAGCTGACATGATAACACCTAAGGAACTGAGCGCGGCCGCGGCCAAATACAAACTGAAGGATACCCAGGTGGAAAAGGATTATGTTCTTTCCTGGATTCTCTATGGCATCTCAAAGAATGAATTACTTTTTAAGAGCCTTGTGTTTAAGGGCGGCACCGTATTAAAGAAAATTTACTTTGAAGACTACCGGTTTTCGGAAGACCTTGACTTCACCCTTATAGATGAAAAAATTACCAATGTAGAATTACTCAAAGAATTCGAAAAGATATATGCTTTTGTGAAACAGGAAGCCAATATTTCGCTGAAATTCAAAGAACATGATGAGCATGAAAGTGGTAGTCTTGTATTTTACGTAAATTATGTTGGGCCGCTTCAGGCAAATATTGACAGCCGCGATATCAAGATCGATATCACACGCGGAGAAATACTGGAATTTGAAATTGAAACGAAGCCATTGATCATTACCTATTCTGATTTACCCCAAGACTCTTTCTTGTTGAAGTGTTATGCGATCCAGGAAGTGTTGGTGGAAAAAATGGCCGCCTTGATGGGGCGTACCGAACCAAGAGATCTTTACGATTTCTGGTACCTAACTGAGCACGATGGACTTAAACCAAAAGACTGTCGTGGCGAGTTTGAACGAAAGGCCACGAACAAAAAGCATGATCCCACGAAGTTGGAAGAAAAAGTATTGGCCAAGGAAAAGAACTTTAAAAAAGACTGGGAAAGGAAATTGGAAAACCAAATGGACGAGCTGCCGAAATTTGATGATGTATTCAGAGAATCGAAAAGAAATTTTAAGTTTTAACGTATGAAAACTTTTCTTTCCCATCTTTCCGAAAACAAGCAATACGAGATCAGGCGCATTGTGGACATTATCCAGGAGGTAGTGAGCCCTGAGAAAACCTATTCCTTTATTACTTATGATATCAAAGTATAAATTCAATAACACCGAAAAATACTCCGTATGGCAAACACACGGATTCAAATGTTACTGGTGTGGTGTGCCCTTGGAATTAATGCATGTTTCCATTGACCACTTACTACCAGAGAGTTTGACTGATAAGCCAGATGAATTTCAGAGAATAAAGAATCATTACTTATTGCCCGAAACATTTAAGATTAATGATTTCTGCAATTGGGTGCCTACTCACAATAACTGCAATAGTAAAAAGGGTCATACTATCTTTAACAATTCACCTGCTTTCCTTGCATTTATTAATGATGTTATCAAAAAGAGTGATCAAGCCAGAAATACATATCTTAAACTTGTTGTAAAAAGAAACAAGGACAAGATCATTGGAAAGATTGTTTCCGACTTAGAACAAAATTATATCACAAATGAAGATTTAATTTTACTATTAAAAGATACTTGCAATATTCAGGAAGTTGAAACTAAGACCTCTGAAATTCGAATCAAAATTGCTGGCGAATGGAAGATCATTAGCACGAACAGTAACTTGGCCGTTGTTTCGAATGGGCACTTTGTAGGAGTTACTCCAACGGCAAGTAATCCTGATGTTAGTTGGACATGTCCTTATTGCGGGAGTCTAGGTCCATGGAGCGGTGTACGTTGCCTTACGTGTGGGAGGATGAGCGACCCAAATGATTAGCCTCACTTTATTCTCTTGCTGAACCCAAAGTCCTTCTATTCAATGTGGAGAGTAAACACTTGAAAATGATATTATTTATATCGAAAATGTTTTCAGATATCAGTATCTGACGAGAACATCAGATTTACGCTTTCGATTCTAACATCTTCAAAAGTTGATCGTTTTGCTTTTGTAAATACTCGACCTGCTCTTTTAAAGTTTTAATCTCATCGTCCTTCACCGCATAGATTTTATCCAATACCTCCCGTTGCATCTCGTAGTTATTATTTACGTAGCCATTGTTCTTCTCAATGTGACCAGAAAAATGGATCGTCAATCCCTCAGAAGATAAAATATCAGCCACACCGACATCGTAAAGTTCGGCCAACTTTTCGACTTGGTCAGCTTTCAGATTTTTTGGGTTGCGCTCGATTTTCGAATACGTGCTTTGATCAACACCAATTTTAGTGGCAACGTATTCTTGTGTATAGTTATTAACCTCCCTGAGTACTTTTAAGTGCGACATACCTTATTCGTTTTATCAGATTTCTGATCCTAAAGCTACACAAAATCTCCTAAACTATGCCAAAATTCGGTTGTTTAGGCCAAAATCCACATTGAAATTTGAAAGACATTCTTATAAAAATGAAATGGGGCTTCATTTGGCACTTACTCTATTACTACTTTACATTGAGACGTGTTCAACTACGTTTTACCGAGTAGGTATTTGTGTCCTTAAGCAAAGCCCCGCACTTATTTCAATGCCACCCGGTTCAACACTCGCCCTTCGCGGGTGTTTTCGTATATTTGTTGCGTACCTCCTGGTAAAAAATATTTATAAGGAGCCCACATCGTCCATGCCTGGTTTCGCCTTCCAGCGCATGGACTTTTGTTTTCACCCAACTTTTGCCATGTCTTGAATCCGTATCAAAACCATATGGATACGGAACTGGTGGACCTGTTCAAACTGGGCGATCAACTGGCGTTTGAGATAATCTATCACCGGTATGCTAAAGACCTGTACCGCTATGCGCGAAAGAGCGTACAAGCAAAAGAAGACTGTGAAGAAATGGTGCACGATGTTTTTGAGTCGCTCCTGGCAAGAAGAGAGTCGCTAAACATCACCTCGCTCAGGCACTACCTGTTTACTTCCATCCGGTACATGATTATCCGCTCTTTCAGCCACCGCGATGTGAAGCGGAAATTTGTTGAACACTACACGGCATTTGAAACAGAGTACGACATGCTGGAGGCCGAACAAAGCGAGGATCCCGAAGCAGTGCATGCAAGACTTCTTCAAAACCTTGACGGCCTTCCGGAGAGGTGCCAGGAGGCCATCCGGTTGCGCATCACAGAAAACTTATCAAACGGGGAGATTGCCAGCCGCATGAACATCAACAAACGAACAGCCGAACTCTATATATTCAGGGCCTTCAGCCACCTGCGTGCCTCCTACGATAAGATTTACAAACCGGCAGAATAAATCGATTCTTCCTCCAATTAGCTTTTATAACGGGTATTTTTTACCCTAGCCAGAATACGTAAAGGCTCAGATACCGTCACTTTTTAATGTAAAGAGGCAAACCCTTGCTTAAATTAGTAGATATATAATAAAACCACGGTTGCCCATGCAAAAATCAGATTTTGACCAATTAATGGAGCGTTATGTTACGGGGAAAGTCTCCGAACAGGAACGAAAAAAAATAGAAGCCTGGCTCGATGTGATGAAGACCGAGGACAACACCGATCTGGAATTGAGTGACGAGGATGAAGCCCGGATATTTCAGAAGCTCACCAGCAGCCAGACCACGGTTGATGATGTGGTGGCCCTGCACCCGAAGCGAAAAGCGCGCCTTGACCGCTGGATGTTGCGGATAGCGGCATCGTTGGTGATCGTTTCACTCGTTTCATACACCGCGTGGTACTTCACGGAATCAACTGAAAACCAACTTGAAGTAGTATCTAAAAATGGCATTGAAAAAATCATTCTTAATGACGGATCGTTGGTGTGGATGCGTGGTGAAAGTAAAGTGATGTACTATGAGAAGCAAAATGATGGCGCGCGTTATACCACGTTTGAAGGCGAGGCGCTGTTTGAAGTAGTGAAAGACGCCAGTCATCCTTTCATTGTACAGTGTGGCGATGTAAAAGTAAAAGTGTTGGGCACAAGTTTTAGCATCAAAACAAACCCGGAGCATGTAGAATTAACTGTACTCACCGGAAAAGTGAACCTCTCTTCTTCAACCAACATGGAAGGGATTGACGTGTTACCGCAGGAAAAAGTGATCTACAAAAGCAATGGAGAGTTTGAAAAACTTTCAACAAACCAGAAAGAGATTGCTTCCATCACAAAGAACACAGACTACAACATGCAATTCACAAACAACGAGATGGATGATGTGATTGAGCGGATAGAAAGCAAGTTCAATGTTTCTGTAAAACTGTCTGACAAGAATATACGTGACTGCAAGATTACTGCGGACTTCACCGACCAATCGCTGGAAAAATCATTGCAATTGATTACAGAGGTGTTGGATGTAACCTACTCCATCAAAGATAACACCGTAACGATTACCGGTACGGGATGTAAGTAAGACCCTAAACCCGATTAACTATGAAACAGAGTCTCCCCCCACTTTTCGATTCCACCTAAAAATAAAACAGGAGTGATTCGACCACTCCTGCTTATTGCCCTCTGCTGTGACACAACCCTTTGCCGGGGTTGATGCGAGGTTGCTTTGTCTTATTTCAGTAACGAAACCAGAACAAAACAATGAAAGTTATGAAAAAAAGTTTTACCGCAAAACTTTGGAAGGTTATGAAAATATGCGCGGTGCAAGGAATAATAGCCATCACTCTATGCGGAGTTACAATAGCCCACACTAACTACGCGCAACTGTTGGACAGGGAAGTATCCATCAGCATTACCGATTTGCCTTTTGAAAAAGCCTTGCACGAAATTGAAGCTATTGCGAAAGTGAAATTCGCCTATAGCATCAGCCAGTTGCAGGATGAACCGAACGTATCCCTCGCGATTGACAAGCGCCCATTACGCGAAGCGTTGGACGAGTTGCTGGCACCGCGCAAAATATCGTACAAGGTGCATGAGAAGGAAGCAGCCATTACACTAAAAAAGATTAACGGTGAGGGCAACAAAGAACGGTCCTCAGTTCATGAAGGTACGAATGGCTATAGTGTGCATCGTGCGCTGATTCAAATAACCGGCACGGTAACCGAAGCCTCCACCCAAACACCGATGGCGGGTGTGAACGTACTCGTAAAAGGAACATTGAATGGAACGACAACCGATGCCACAGGAAAATACAGCCTGGGTGCCGAGGATAATGACATACTTGTTTTTTCATTCATTGGGTATGCAGCAGTTGAAATTACGGTGAGCGGAAGATCGGTTATTGATGTGTCTATGACGGAGGATGTTCTGAGCCTTAATGAAGTAGTAGTCAATGCCGGGTACTGGGAAGTAAAGGATCAGGAGCGCACGGGAAATATCAGCCGGGTTACCTATGAAGAGATACAAAAGCAGCCTGTGAATAATCTACTTCAGGCTTTGCAGGGAAGGATGCCGGGGGTTTATGTACAGCAGAGTACAGGTGTGCCAGGAGGAGGATTCAATATTCAGATCAGGGGCCGTAACAGCTTACGTGACGAAGGCAACGATCCTCTTTACATCATTGACGGAGTTCCATTCACATCAACTTCCCTGACAACGGTAGGAAGGACTATTGTTGGCATAGGCAATCCATTAGCCGCCATAAACCCTAATGATATCGAAAGTATTGAAGTTCTCAAGGATGCAGATGCAACAGCTGTTTACGGTTCAAGGGGCGCCAATGGTGTAGTCTTGATTACTACCAAAAAGGGCAAGTCCGGGAGAACTAAAGTTGATTTTACTTTTCTCTCCGGTGTTGGAACGATAGCGACAAAAATGGATCTCCTAAACACGCCACAATATGTCGAAATGAGAAAGGAGGCTTTTAAGAATGACAATCGTTTGATGACGGTTTTGAGAGCGCCAGATATTTTGGTTTGGGATACTACACGGTATACAGATTGGCAAAAAGAATTGATTGGAGGAACAGCCAATACCATCAACACCTCGCTTTCGGTTTCTGGCGGCAACGCGAACACACAGTTCTCATTTAGCAGCGGTTATTATAAGGAAACCACAGTGTTTCCCGGTAATTTTTATTTCCAACGATTCTCAGGGTCTCTGAATGTAAACCATACGTCATCTAATGGAAAGTTCAAATTCAATGTATCGGCCAATTACACAGGAGGTTCCAATAATCTCTACAGTCAGGACTTAACGGGAATTGCTCTTACGTTGCCTCCCAATGCACCCGCTCTCTATGATTCATCCCAAAAGATCAATTGGAATTGGAAAAATACAACCATACAGAATCCACTTGCACACCTTGAAAGGAAATACACAAACAACACCGATAATCTGGTAACAAGTACTTTGCTGAGCTATCAAATTATTCCTGGGCTTCATGCGAAAACAAGTGTTGGCTATACACGAATGGCGGTGAATGAGATATCAACAAATCCGTTAAGCGCAATACCACCTCAATTCCTATCAACTCAAACCGGATCATCAAGTTTCGGCAATGCCTTTATTGAAACGTGGATTGTTGAACCACAACTCGATTACTTCAAGGAAATCGGTCAGGGAAATCTTAGCATCCTGATGGGCACCACGTTCCAGGAATCTATTCAAGAGGGCGAAACAATTCAAGCAACTGGTTACACAAGCGATGCCTTGCTGGAAAATATTCTTGCCGCCACGGACGTGAATGTTGCCAGTTCTAACTACACGCAATACCGTTATGCTGCCATCTTTGGTCGGGCAAACTACATCTGGAAGGAAAAATACATTGTGAACTTAACCGGACGAAGAGATGGCTCCAGTCGTTTCGGTCCTGGAAAACAGTTTGGTAATTTTGGAGCGATTGGTCTTGCTTGGATTTTTTCAAACGAACAATTTATCAAAAGCGGGCTACCATTTTTAAGCTCCGGAAAACTCCGTTCGAGTTATGGAAGTACAGGTAGTGATGCCATTGGCAACTATCAATATCTCAACTCGTATTTATCAACTACTTATCCTTATAATGGCACCAGTGGATTGGTGATATCCCGATTGGCTAATCCAGACTATTCATGGGAGACAAATAGAAAGCTCGAACTCGGTATTGAACTTGGGTTTATTAAGGATGCAATTACTTTTTCGGCAAGTTGGTACAAGAACCGATCCTCAAACCAGTTGGTTGGCTTACCTCTGCCAGTCATCACAGGTCAATCCAGCGTGCAATTCAATTTACCGGCAACCGTAGAGAATACAGGGTGGGAACTGCAAATCAACACGGTCAATGTGAAGCACAGCCGATTTGAGTGGCTAACAACTTTCAATGTTACAATTCCGAAAAACAAGTTGGTAGAATTCCCGAACCTTGATGCTTTTCCGGCATACAATAATATTTACCAAGAAGGTAGTTCGTTATTCTTGAAACGCACGCTTCAGTCCAATGGGGTCGATCCGACCACTGGTTCTTACACCTTTGCTGATGTGAATGAAGATGGCAGTGTTTCGATTGACGAAGATGGGCTGTTTTTAAAAGAGATCGCACAAAGCTACTATGGAGGCATAAACAATCACATCCGTTTCGGAAGGGTACAACTGGACATTTTCTTCCAATTCGTTAACCAAACCGGGAGTAATTATATGAAGTCATTTTCCAGCCCGGGAATGCTTTCCAATCAACCAAATGTTGTGTTGGGTCGTTGGCAGGAGTCCGGAGACAATGCAATAATTCAGCGATACTCGTCAATCACTTCAATACCCTATATCTATAATAGGTTCTCGGACAATGTAATCTCCGATGCCTCATTCATCAGACTTAAGAATGCTTCCCTGTCGTGGCAATTGCCGGAAAAGTGGATGAAAAAACTAAAGATCACTGGAGCCAAGGTAAACGTCCAGGGACAAAACCTACTTACGTTCACCAACTTTTTGGGTATGGACCCTGAAAGTCAAAATGTATCGTTTCTTCCTCCTCTCCGTGTTGTAGCGGCTGGATTTCAGTTAACACTTTAAATTGATTTCTTATGAGTATTACAAACTTGGATTATAGAGTAACAAAAATTAAAGTCAGCGGAATTCTGATACTGGTTCTGATGCTGTCAAGTTCTTGTGAGGAATTTATACAGATAGATCCTCCCAAAACCGAGATCATTTCTGAAACAGTTTTCTCAAATAACGCATCGGCATTAGCTGCTGTGAGAGGAATATATAGCCTAATGATGACGAACCAGAGCTTTACGAATGGCAATATTGAAAAGTATTGTGGCTTGTCTGCCGATGAATTATTAGACGTGTCGGGAAGTGATGAGCAGCTACAATTTCAGTACAACTCAATTTCTTCTTCCAACCAGGTTGTGTTGGGTGTGTTCTGGCGTGAAGCATATTCTTACATCAATAATGCTAATGCCATATTGGAAGGCTTGGCCAAATCATCGTCAATTAGCCCCGATGTAAAGCAGCAGATCGAAGGAGAATCAAAATTCATCCGTGCATTTTGTCATTTTTATCTGGTAAATCTATTTGGTGATATTCCATACATTACGTCTACGGATTACAGGGTAAATGCGACTGCCTCTCGCATGCCAGTATCGGAAATATATGAGCGCGTTTTGGATGACTTACTTGAGGCAGAGGTTCTCCTCAAAGAGGACTATTCCTTCTCTAGTGGTCAGCGAATTCAACCCAACAAAGGGGCTGCAAATGCCCTGCTTGCCAGGGTCTATCTGTATCTGGGCGATTGGGCAAAAGCTGAAATGTATGCCACAAAATTAATTGATAACACCAGTACCTATTCGCTAGCTGCCAATTTAGGTGATGTGTTTCTCGCCAATAGCCTTGAAGCTATTTGGCAGTTGCAGCCAGTTACTCCGGAATTGAGTACTGGACAAGCAAGGTTATTCATCCTCCAGGCTTCACCGAGTGATGTTGTACTCGACAGTCAACTGATTGATTCATTCGAAGCTGGCGACCTTAGATTGGATGACTGGATTGGCTCGTTTGAACAAGATGATCAAACCTATTACTTCCCGTACAAATACAAAGTGTACTCTACGGAGACAATAACCGAACATGCAATGGTATTACGTCTTGCAGAACAATTCCTGATCCGGGCGGAAGCGAAGGCTTATCAAGATAAATTGTCTGACGCAATTCAAGATTTAGATATTATCCGTAATCGTGCCGGCCTTTCTCTAATTGGTGACACCAATCCTTCAATAAGCAAGAATGATATCTTATTGGCAATTGAGCAGGAAAGAAAGATTGAACTGTTTTCCGAATGGGGACATCGGTGGCTTGACCTAAAACGAACTGAACGCGCAGGTCAAATTCTTGCTGCATCGAAACCAGATTGGCAGGATACTGACGAACTCTATCCTATACCTGAGTCGGAGAGATTGGTTAACCCTCAATTGACGCAAAACCCCAGTTACTAAATGGGAAACTTCTATAAACTTAAATCATTGAACTGACCCAGAGCAGGTGAATCCGCTCGTTTGGTTCGTCATCTAAAAATTTACGATCATGAAATACACAATATTTATCATATTGATAGGGCTGGTCTTTTGCCTTATGAGTCCTGGCAACGCCCAACAAAGCAAACAAAAAACTAACCTAAGTGTCGGTGACGCAGCCCCGGCACTCAAGCCCTTAAAGTGGATCAAAGGGCCCTCTGTTACGAACTTTGTGAAGGGGAAAATCCACTTGGTTTCCTTCGGTGCGACCTGGTGTGCGCCATGCGCTGCGGCCATCCCGGATCTTACAGCCATTGCTAAAAATTACCAAGACGCCACCGTGATGGAGGTCTTCGTAATGGAAGAACAAAATGATCCTCCAAATACAAAAGTGCCCTCGTATGTTTTAAAAGTTGAAAAGTATGTTGAGAAAAAGTGGGATAAGATGCAGTATACGGTAGCTGTAGATGATGCTGCTGGAACAATCGAGAAAGATTGGATCGATGCTGCCGGCAAAGTTGGTGTGCCTCATATCTTCATAGTTGACAGGAACGGATTAATCGCCTGGATTGGAAGTAATCCGAAAGCAGCGGAAAAAGTTATCATAGAAATGCTGAAGTCTAACTATACCATCTCATCAATGGTAAAGAGGGATAGCCTTATCAATTCAATGCAAGTGGAATATAACCCGCTGCAGTTAATGGACAACGAATCGCTTGATCGTCTTCTTTATTTTTCACAGGTAACGATTTATAAAGGTAATCAAGTGGGCATTGAAAATTATCCGTTCGTAGAAAATTTTAGGTGGGCACAAGACCCGGAATTGAAAGAACGTCAGGGGAGAATTCAAGTGTTGGGTGAAAATTTAAGACGACTTTATTACATGGCATACGGAGACACGCTTTGGAACAGACCGCCTCAAATGTATCCACCTTATTCTGGTATTTATCCAGATACGATTAAGAACCCACATCAGCGCAGGTCTTATGGCAAGTATTGGTACAGACCAATTCTGGAAGTGAAAGACTCATCATTATTTGAAGCAAACTACACTTCCCCAAATAACAGGTTCAACTACATCGTCAAGGTTCCTTTAGAAAAAGCCTCATCATCTTTTTTACAAAAAATAATGCAGCATGCCTTAAAGGTATGTTTTGGCTATGAAGTATTGGTAATCGAAAAGATGATGCCATGTTGGGAATTAACAGTGCCGGAAAAGAACATGGAAAGACTGATAACCAAGACTAAAGGGAAACCCTACAAGAGGACCGTCAATCAAAATGGGATAACCTACATTACCAATGCAAAAGTTCGTGATATCATATTCCAATTGGAAAGTCGATTTGGAAATTCACCGTTAGGCAACCTGACACATCACCCGGATAAACAGCCTCCATTTTTTGATGCCACAGGGATCACAGGTGATATTGACTACTCATACAATGAAGCGTTTGCCACAAAACTCCTGGAAGAAAAAAACATTCGGAATACATTTCCTGATTATAAAAAATGGCTGGAAGAAATTGGGTTTGAACTGAAGCAATCAGAGAGAAAAATGAGAGTGGTGGTAATCCGCGATCCGAAGGGATAATTCCAAAGTTGTTTAGTCACTCCTTAAAAGGGTTAGGTAAGGTATAGGTTACCAGATAGTGCCCTTGTATAGCTACAAGGGTGCTATCAAAAACTTTGAACTCTTTTATTTCATGGCCAAGGAATTCAGGTATGTAGAAACTCCCCACGTAGGTCCCGTTGAGTAAGACATAAACATCGATAACCGTTATTTTGGCGAAGAGTTCTGAATCATCATTCTTTGCTTTGATTCTAGAGTTGATGAATAAGTAATTACCGTTGGTATGACTTCTGTTATTCACAAGGTAGGGTGGAGAGGCTAAGGTGACAGAACCGTCTTTAAGGCGTGCTGTTTTAATTCTTGCCGTTGTAACCGGATCGATTGTTGTCCCTCGATACAAAAGGTTAAGGCTGGTGTCCATGGTTATGAACTGATTCCTGTAATAATAGACGTAAACTACCTGATTGGTTTTTTCATTGAAATGCAACATGCCGTCTGTGCAGAATAAACCATCAATTTGCTTCTCGAGTAACGTGGTTTTGTATTCTGTTAAGGGAGGAGATTTCGTCTTTTTTGCCAGTACATATTCTCTGACAGTATCTCGAAAAGTTCGCACAATGATGGTGTTATGATGAATAGGTACGGCCTCGGCATAAAAAGAGTTATTGGTCATAAATCGCGTTGCCTTCCAATCCATTGTTGATCCTTTATAAACAGAGTATGATACTAAATCGAACACAGTGAACGCGTTTGAATCGACTGTAATGAATGAGGCTTTTCTTAAGCCTTCTGAAACTTTGATGGTGTCTTCTTTAATGGCTGGTTCCAGATTCGTTTCAACAATTGTGATCTTCCTCGGTGCGATATTATTGCCTAGATATATCTTAGTCGACACTTTCCCTGCTATGTAATGCGTTCTGGAGCGAATATCCCAATGCCTTTCAGGTTGGATGGTGGGTTGAACCAACGTTCGAACAAAATCCAACTCCACCTTCTTTTTGCTGACGTAGTTGAGAAAAAGCATGAAAAATACGCTTCCAATAAATATAATTATCAATACAGCCAGCCGTCTCATCCTGATAATGGTTAAAGCTTTGAATGATTTTGTGTTTCGGTAGTTAAGAAATGACGGCCAATAGGCCGCCATTTCCAAGGGAAATTAGTTGTACCGCAGCAACCCGAGTGAGTTCGCGGATTCGGCATTGGCTTTGGTGTTGTAGGCATCGAATTCGCCAATCATGCATTGATGACTTGTGGCACTGGTGGAACAAACAGGAGTATTTCCCGGAGGATCTGTGATACTTCCCTGCAATCCACCACCAGCTACCGGGCCATTTGAATCATACCATCCCGTTTGTACAAACATCGGTGAAGCCAATGCTCCAGCTACTGCGAAAACAACCGCAAATAGCGGTAACAAAAATTTGTTCTTCATAAATATTACTGCTTTTATAAATCAAAAAGCAATTGAAAAACTTTAGGTTGAACATACTTTAAGAACACTCACCCTTCTGCAACCAGGGTGATCAGGAAATTCTGGCTGGTAGTTGCAGTACCGGCCAGTTCGTTATGCCTTAAAGGCAACATTTTTTTAGAGAACCACTTCATTCGTTTCATGTGAAAGAACTTTATGATTGGATGTAGTTGTGTACAGCAGTATGGCTATCACAATAAGTGATAGGAATATAAGGTTAAAGATGAGGTGTTGTGTCCAGGTTAAGTTTTGAATTATACCACCACAAGAACACGGTACATAATCGCTGAAGCGCGATGCAAGGATGATGTATGTCGTAAACATTGTCATCAAACCAAATGCAGCGTACAAGCCCGTAATTCGGGTACTTTGGAAAATCAACAAAACGGATACTATAAACTCAACTCCTGGAACTGCCCATGCCAACAACCGTGCATAGTGTGTAAGCATTGGTGATTGACCGAGTTGGACCGCAAACTTCGTATAGTCCAACAGTTTACTTACTGCTGCGTAGACAAGTAACATGATGCATAAAAATATGATAATATCAACGATCAATTTGCGGGTCATTTTTAAAGGCTTGAATTACATAATAAAAGTAATTTGACTTTTAGGAAAAATCCATTGACCCTTGTTCAGACTTGCAGCAACATAGGTTTAGAAGTGTGATTAACAATTGTTAAGATTATGTTTTACGCCTTTTTATCCTGCTGAATGACTGTGGTGCAATACCTAAATACGAGGCAATGTGCTCTTGGGTAACATGTTGCTCTACGTGGGGATAAATGTGGATCAACTTTTCATATCGCTCGATCGCGGTGAGGTGTTGCATGTCGCGTGTTCGCTCACGGCTGTGCTCATAGTATTGATTCATGATCACACGATAAATGAAGTGTGCTTCAGGGAAAGTCTGAAACAACTGGAGCACGCTATTGTGGGTGACACAAAACAACTCCGAGTGGTTACGAAGTTGTATAAATTCCTGGGACGGAACTTGCTCAAAGAAACTTTTGGTCGATACCATGATCTCACCTGTGCGCCAAAACCATTCCACCTGCTTTTTGCCTTTCACAAACGTGTAGGACATAGCAAAGCCCTCATCAAGGAAGTAGGCACATTCTGCAACTTTTGTCGCTTCCAGCAGCATAAAATAATTGGGAAGTGAAAGAGGCGTAATAACCTTTTCAACGGCTTGTCTGAAGTTGGTGCTTACGGGATGAATCGAGGATAAAACGGAGAATAACTTTTCTGTCTTCATGAGGTTTGGGTCTATATTGGTGCCGTTTCATTTTGATATTATTCTCTACTGTTATACTCCAAAATCCGGAGAGTTTTCCTATGCCCACATCATGAAAAAATTTAATCATAATGAATAACGGTTAACCTGAAATCTGATAGTGAATAATTTTTTCTCCCTGATAATGAAAGCGTTACCAGGGGTACCAGTACCCCTGTGACTGTTTTTGAAGCGGATTGAAACCCTCCTTTGTGCCATCATCATTTTACAATGATTTATGGCAGCAACAATTATCACCCCAGAGGACTTACAGGCTTTCAAGCAGGAACTTTTGGAGGACCTCAGAAAACTAATTTCGGAACGAAATACCGCACCCGCGCAACAGTGGTATAAGTCCCATGAGATACGAAAACTTCTCGGCATCTCGCAGGGCACTCTGCAGCACCTACGCACGACCGGAACCCTACCCTTTACCAAGATAGGCGGAGTCATTTTGTACGATTATCACGACATCCAAAAGATGATTCAAGACCATAAGCATACCCGTGATTTTGTCTTCGAAAATCCAAAATCCCTTTGACATGGCTAAACTAATTTTCAAGACTCTTCAGGCTAGATTTGACAACATCGATACCGGCTTTGCAGTATCAGCAAGATGTATTTTTGTCCACAAAAATAATCTTGCTCCTCGCGCCTGGCGTTGCTCGGAGAATGGGAATGCCTCGGAACTCGGCTTCCCTGAACTGACAGATATTCCTATCACATCAAGGCTAATCTTTAATCCGTAGGTGTATGTCCAGAAAGAAGGCCACCGACCAGTCAACGTTATACACCCGCCCGGTCCGTACAAGGGTCACCGAATCGGTTTACAACCGGCTCAACGCATTTGTTGGACATGGCGACTGTCACTCCATAGGTGAAGTTGCCCGCAGGGTACTTTCGAAAGAAAAAATTCTCTATGTGCTTAAGGACGGCTCAATGGATACTGCGATGGAAGAACTAATCGCCATCCGGAAGGAACTCAATGCTATCGGAACAAATATCAACCAGGTCACACGCCACTTTCACAATGCTTCCACTTCCGACCAGCGGCTGTTCCATGCCCTGAAGGTGGCCGAGCAATACAACAAGGTTGGTGATAAGGTAGAATTACTGCTCAACGAGATTTCACTACTGGCTAAAAAATGGTTGCAAAAGTGATCAGCGGGAAGAACATACGGGGGTTGCTCAATTACAATGAGAACAAGGTGAACGAAGGCGTTGCCCAGTGCATAGCCGCCAGCAGATTTGGATGCGATCCACTGATGCTGACATTTTCAGATAAACTCAACCGTTTCCGCAAGGCTACGGCATTGAATCCAAAAGTACGCACCAATGCTATCCACATCTCCCTGAACTTTGATGTCACCGAAAAACTGACCAACGAACAGTTACACACCATTGCCTCCGACTACATGACTCGAATCGGATTTGGTGAACAACCTTATCTCGTTTATCGGCATACCGATGCCGCCCATCCCCATGTACACATCATTACAACCAACGTGCAGAGTGATGGCAAGCGAATTGACATTCACAACATCGGAAGAAACCAGTCTGAAAAAGCCAGAAAGGAAATAGAGGTTGCGTATGAATTAGTCCGCGCAGAAAGCCGGAAGAAAAAACGGGAGATGGAACCCGTTCAGATTGATAAAGCGGTATATGGAAAATCAGAAACCAAACGCAGCATATCCAATGTGGCACGCATAGTCACGCGGTTGTACAAATACACCTCATTGCCTGAGTTGAATGCGGTACTAAGGCAATTCAATGTAATCGCGGATCGTGGCGAAGAGGGAAGCCAGATGCACAACAAGAAAGGACTGTTGTACAGTCTTCTCGATGAAAAAGGTAAAAAGATTGGTGTACCTATCAAGGCAAGTTCAATTTATGGCAAACCAATTCTGGTCAATCTTGAGAAACAATTCAAGCTGAATGAAGCCCTGCGAAAGCCTTTCCGTGAAGGCTTGAAAACCACTATCGATCAAGTCCTGAAAAAGCCGCTGTCAAAAGATGCGTTCGTTAAGACGCTTGTCAATAAAGGCGTGTTCGTGCTGTTTCGCGAAAATCACGAAGGCCGAATTTATGGGATCACGTTCGTGGACAACAAGAATAAGGTTGTCTTCAATGGCAGCGATCTTGGCAAAGCGTACGGTGCCAAGGCAATTCTCGAAAAGTTAACCCAGGCTCCCGACACATCCTCGTCTGGTATTCAGCCACAGTCTCATCACGCAGAAGTAAAAGATACGGCTGAAGTTGACCTTCATATAAATGAACTTTTGAAAGACCTTGTGACAGCACAAGCATACGATTTCACATCACCGGAGGCTGCGATGAAAAAACGAAGGAAGAAAAGAAAGAGAAAAGGCCGTACACTTTAAATAATTTCTTATGGCAAGCACAGGCGAGAACGAACAAGCTTTACGGAAGATTATTGACTTCATCAGGCTCTTGAGCATAGTCGTGCTCTTATTCCATTTCTATTTCTTTTGCTACCGGGCTTTTGAAAGTTGGGGACTCACATCGGAGTTCATCGACCGAATCATTTATGGACTCAGAAATACGGGGATATTCAGAAGTGTCTATCATGCCAAACTGATTTCGTTCGGATTACTTGCTGTTTCGTTGATCGGGGCTAAGGGAAAGAAAGACGAAAAGATCAATGTAAGGACGGCTTTCCTTTACATTATCACTGGGCTGTTAGTCTTCTTTTTCTGCCACTTCATACTCCTGGCTCCATTTGAGAGCATCGTCCTGGTAGGATCATATATCAGTCTTACTTCCCTTGGATACCTGCTGATACTTACTGGTGGCACGTGGCTGTCGCGTCTGATCAACGTCAATTTCAGGAAGGACATTTTCAACCGGATGAATGAATCTTTTCCGCAGGAAGAGCGACTGCTTGAAAACGAATTTTCCATCAACCTGCCAGCGGCCTATAACCTCAGAGGGAAAAGAAGGACCAGTTGGATCAATGTGATCAACCCATTCCGCTCATTATTGGTAATCGGCACACCTGGTGCAGGTAAATCTTATTTCGTTATCAGGCACATTATCACCCAGCATATTCGCAAGGCCTTTACCATGTTTATCTATGACTTCAAATACGATGACTTGTCAAGAATAGCCTACAACAACTTGCTTAGGAACGCCCGGAAGTATCCTGTTCTGCCCAGGTTCTATGTTATCAATTTTGAAGATCTCTCACGTTCTCACCGATGCAATCCGCTTGACCCGGCTACGATGGAGGACATAACTGATGCAACAGAATCTTCCCGAACGATCATGCTCGGGCTCAACCGCGACTGGATCAAAAAGCAGGGTGACTTCTTTGTAGAATCTCCTATCAACTTCGTGACCGCCATTATCTGGTTTTTAAGAAAGCACGAAGAAGGCAGGTACTGCACGCTTCCACATGTAATCGAACTGATGCAACTCGATTACCCCAAACTGTTCAAACTCCTTAGAACCGAGCCGGAAATTGAAGTGCTGATTAACCCCTTTGAATCAGCTTTCCGGAATGAAGCAATGGAGCAGTTGGAAGGTCAGATCGCCAGTGCGAAGATTGGCATGGCGAGGCTGTCATCTCCACAACTTTACTATGTACTCTCCGGGAATGACTTCACCCTTGATATTAATAACTCTAAAGAGCCCAAGATCGTCTGCATGGGTAACAATCCGCAGAAGCAGCAAATATATGGTGCCGTGCTTTCGCTTTATATCTCACGGGTCATCAAGCTAGTTAACAAGAAGAGCCAGCAGAAGTGCAGCTTGATTTTCGATGAGTTTCCTACGATCTATTTCAATGGCATTGATGGTTTGATAGCAACGGCCCGTGCCAATAAAGTGGCGACTTGTTTGGCTGTGCAGGATTACAGCCAGTTGAAGAAAGACTACGGCCGTGATCAGGCTGAAGTGATCATGAACATTGTGGGCAATGTGATCAGTGGCCAAGTGGTGGGTGAAACTGCCAAACTTCTGTCAGAACGCTTTGGAAAGATCGTGCAGGAAAGAGAGAGCATTTCGATCAATACTTCCGATACTTCTATCAGCCGTTCCACACAGCTCGAATCGGCTATTCCGCCATCAAAGATTGCCACCCTTTCATCGGGTGAGTTTGTAGGTACGGTGGCAGATGATCCCGATCAAAAGATCGACCTGAAAGTATTTCATGCCGAGATATTAAATGACCATGTGGCCATCCGAAAGGAAGAAGAAAACTACAGGTCCATCCCCGCCATACGGAAGATCACGCCCTACGAAATACAGGAGAATTATTTCAGGATCAAGAAGGAGATCACCCAGATCGTAGAAGATAAACTCAATGTCAAATAGATGAAAACCGTATCGATATGGATATACTGACATACTCAAAACAACTTGAAAGCCGCATGAAGGAGCGACTGAATGAGTTCAGTGCAGACCAAGACGAGATTTTGAAAGCCGGCCATGTCCTGACTTTTATCCGCGAGATCATCGCTGAGTTGAAGCAATTCTGCAGCAGCTACAAGTTCACCGATGAATCGGAAGAGATCAAATTTTTCAAGGAGATAAAACCTGTCTTTTTGAGCCATTTCTTTTACTATAAAAAGGTATTCGAACTCAGGTTGTTTGACTCATTCAAGGATTTGAAGACAAGACAGGCGAATTACTACAAAATTCTTCAACAACTTGAGCGGTTCGTTCAGAAGAATCTTGAGTTCTATGAGTATTGCATGACCAACACCGCGTATCTCGATAAGCATTACTTCACGCGCAACCGGCAAAACCACAAATCGATTGACATGGACGAAAAGTTTTCAACGGGCTACGACACGAAGCTCGCCAAAATTCTCGCCAACGAGCTGCTGAAAAAATACATTCTTGATCTGCTCAAAAAGTCACAGGCTGATCGTTCAACCGATACATCTACAACCCTGACGTGGACGGGTTCAAAAACCGACCTCATTGAATTGATTTATGCATTGCATAGTGTTGAAGGTTTCAATAATGGCACGGCAAATATCAAGGTGATCGCCTCTGCATTTGAAGATGTGTTCAATATAAGTCTGGGTGATTACTATCGGACGTTCCAGGACATGCGAATCCGTAAGAGAAGCCAGACACCATTTTTGGACACTCTTAAAGAGAGGTTTATCAGCAGATTATATACAGAATGAGGTACTACCTTGACGAGTTGCCTGCCAAGATAGTTGATTACATTGTCAACACAATCAAACGCATCTTACTCACGATCGACCGACCTGGGTGAATAGTTATCCTTCACGAGCGTCTCATTTTCCAACGTGGCCTGAAGCAATTTGTAGCTAATCAAAGCAGAACCCTTCAGTTTAATCGGCCTCTAAATAAGCATTTAGTAATGACAAATGGAATGTATGGATTATCGGTATGAACTATTATCGGCTGGCCTCCATCTTTAAAACCAAATGCCAATACAATTTTATTGTTAGCTTGCTCACTATTCTTAAAGTTTTCATAATTGTCTTTAGAATAATTAAGGGGTTTACTTTCTGCAAATAACTCTTCTGTTTCTCTGATTTTGATGGCTAACCCTTTTCTATCTTTTCGGATTTCTGCACTACATTTGTAACTTGAAAATCTTCGAAGGAAAAGCCCATAAGCTTTTGATGCAAGAGCGGCTGTCTCGAAGATAATATAGATTACAGGTGGCGATTTTTCATAGTTCTCTGAAAGCGCAAACTCAATACTGACCGCGGTGTCAATTGCGGTCTCCATGTCAATTCTAAAAAGCCTATTGACTTCTTCCTGCGGATTTGACGGAATACTACGTTTGACATCAGGGTCAATTTTTATTGTTGGGCCGTAGTAGAACTCCGAATCTCGATCTGTAATTTCCTCACGCTTTTTGAAGCTATAATGGTATTTCGTAATAATGTGGCTATAAATAGCAACAGGCTTCTCATTGACCATGTAGAAAGGGCAAAAGTGAAATTTCTTATCTCGTTCCTGTACAGATGTGAAAGAATAAAATAATGTTCCTTTCAGATTTGGTAGTGTCTTCCAGTAAACCATCTGCATTACCATTGATTGCTGAACCTTTCCATATTTTTCATACTTCACATTTTCTCTGTATTGATTGAATGCAGCATCAAGCCACTTTCGATCAGGATTTGCATAGATATATGTTGTATACGAGTTATCTTCCTCCACAACAAATGATAGGCAAATATTATTGTCTACATCATCTGGATCATTCGTGTTCCAGGATTTCAAGTAGTCAAAAAACTGTTTCCCGTATCCTTCATCCTTGTAAACAGGACCAAAATGATTCTGTAAGTCATACTGCTGTTTGTATTGTGGCTCCGGAAAAAGGTATCCGTTTGTGATCCACTGATCTTCGTCCACTACAAAATTCGGAGGAGGTTGAACTATTAATACGCTATACTCAAACACAATTTTTTCGATCATTACTTCCACTCCGAGAAGTAATATGGCAACTGAAAAATCAAGAAATGTGGGAAGAGCCAAGAGGCTTGCACTAATACCAAGACCAATAATAATACGTGAAGTCCATTTTGCAACGCTTTCAAATCTCTCATGGAGATAAATTTTGGGTAAAGGAAATTTCCATTCGACCCGAAACAACAAATTCGTATCTACGCTTAACCCTCGTATCCTAATTTTCACGTATTTTTTAAATGATGAATGCCTTACCAATATATCCAAAAAACATTTGGAACCCATACCCACAATCAATCTTCGCTACACTAAAAACCACCCACCTTTGTACCAACTTGTGAGTTTCACAATTGTCCAAATCCCATCTTCGCTTTTGTAGTTTGAGACAGTTTTTCCCTGATCTGATCGTCAGTCATTATTCTTTTAACTATGAACAACGCAAACGAAATATCCAATCTTGATTTTCCGGTAGGTCACACCGTCCGTGCATCCCTTCATGATTTGCCGGAAGAACAACAGAAAACAATCCTCCACCGGATGACGGAAGATGAGTTCGTCAGCCACCGTGTTGACATTTATCTCAAATCGCTTGAGACCGCGATGCACAACGGCTACGATGAAGCCGGTGCAAAAGAAATCGCCTTGAAAGAATGTTTGGCCGGAATCAGCGAAGGTGATGAATAAGTTCTCGAAACGGCAGGCATACGAAAAAGGCCTGGTGCTGTTGGAAGAATTGCTTACAGCAGATCGATCAGATGGCAGATTCACGGATATGCAGTTCAATGGATTTGGCGCATTGAAGGAATTACTGTTGCCAATGGACAACCGGTCTGCCTGGGGTGCGGAAGATTTACGGTATGAGCCGGAGGTCAAAAGATTCCACGAACTTTTGAAAAATGGTTTTGGCAACCGCTATGATGAAGCGGTGTCTTCCCTGAAAAACAGTATACTCACATCCTTTTATACTCCGGCATTTATCACCGAGCCTATTGTTGAAGCCATCCAACGTAACAGCGAATCTATTGACTCTATCCTTGAGCCTGCAGCAGGGACGGGAAATTTTGTGAATGCGCTGAAGAAGTATTTTCCACAAAGCTCCATCACGGCAATCGAAAAAGACCTCCTGGCTTCTGAGGCATTGAAAAAGCTACACCCGGACATTGAAGTCATTCATTCAGGATATGAGAATTTTAAGAACAGGAACTTTGATCTGGTGGTCAGCAACATTCCATTCGGAAGTACCAGCGTGTATGACGATCAGATCTTCCGCGAAGCCATCCCGGTGAAGATCAAAGCCACAACACGCATCCACAACTATTACTTCGTCAAGTCGTTCGATAATTTAAAGAGTGGTGGAATCCTCGCCTTCGTTTCTACCAATGGCCTGATGGATAGTCCGGGTAATCGCGAGATCCGGGAGCATCTGATGAAGAATGCCGATCTGATCTCAGCAGTCCGTTTGCCTAATGACACCTTTGCAGAATCAGGAACGTTTCCGGTCACAGATATTATCCTGCTTCGAAGGAACGCGCAAAAGCGAAATGCATCGCCTTCGGAAAACCTTTTCATTGAGTCGGAGAAAATTAATGTGCCCGATGACAAGGGATTATCAGTTGAAGTCAACATCAATGCCTACTACAAATCCAACAGCGGGAATGCCCTCGGTACATTCACAGCCGGTGGACAGTACCAGCGCGACTCGCTCAATATGCTTCGGAGGGAAGGGTTTGGTGAGAATGATTTCCGCGATTCTATCGCTCAGCTAATCGA
>JAHBUB010000042.1 GCA_019638285.1 Cyclobacteriaceae bacterium
TTTAATCCAATTACCGGAGCTTTTATAGGCTCAAGCACTTGTACTGGTTGTGGAGTAAAACCTTCTATGTTTCTCTATAATGAAACTGAAATTACAGACTCAAATAATAGTGGATTGGCAGATCTTAACGATGGATATGTAGGTTTTCCAGTGGCTACCAATGCAGAAACTTTATCTTCTGGACGAGGGTATGCCATGTTTGTTTGGGGCAATGTACCTCCGGTATCCACCGCAGGAAATGCAAAGTGGTCGGTAAGAAACCCGATTAACTTTGGCACCATCGATTTTGTAACTACCGCAGGGGTGTCATTTACTGCAGGCAATGGTATAGCCAATGACGGTTGGAATTTAGTAGGAAATCCTTATCCTTCTACCATTGACTGGAGTGCAGCAAGTGGCTGGACAAAAACAGGGATTGATGATGCTATTTATATGAAGGACAATGGAGCCCTCGCAGGTACGTATGCTACTTTTGTAGGGGGTGTTGGGGCCAATGGTGGTTCCAGGTACATCCCTATAGGTCAGGCTTTCTGGGTAAAGGCAAACAGTGCGCCTACGTTCCAGGCCACAGAGGCAGTGAAGGCACCCGGAAATACAACTACCTTTTTCAGAACAACACCTCCACCCGATTTAATGCGGGTTACCTTGCGCAGTGGGTCGAAACGGGACGAGATCGTTGTATACTTTGATGAAGACGCTACGGAAGAGTTTGACGGAAACAAAGATGCATACAAATTAAAAAATGACATTTTCAATTTGTCGACAGTGACTCCTCTGGGAGATAAATTGGCCATCAATGGCCTACCCATGTTGGAGTGCAGCAAATCACTCAACCTCAGTATCACCGATGTAAGTGTGGGTGCTTACCAGTTGGATTTTACAGAATTTGAATCTTTTGTCACTCCGGTGAATATATTTTTATTCGACAAGAAAACAGGCGAAAAAATTGATGTTAAAACCACCTCTACTTATGAGTTTCAGGTGACTGCAGAGGAGTCTTCTTACAAAGACCGTTTTGAGTTGAACATTATCAACACTACTGTGGATCCTACCTTGTTAATTTCATCGACCACAAATGGTACATCCTGTAAAGAAGGTGCAGTGACGATCCGTGCGGAGGGAGCACCTGCTGGAGGAAGTTACAGGTGGTATGAAAATGAAACCGATCCTTTCGCTATCGCAGGCCAAAACAGTTCAGAATTCATTACCCCTGTTTTGGAGAAATCAAAAACATACTATGTGTCGGCCGTGAGTGTTGCCGGTTGTGAAGGGGCGCGCGTGCCGGTAATGGCACAAGTAACTACCTTTGATGAAGTAGTGCTGTCTGATCTGGAGAATGGCACATTGTCTTCCAGCTATGTGGACAACAACCAATGGTTTAAAGACGGAGTATTGATACCGGGAGCCACTGGACAAAATTATAAACCAATTGAATCAGGGGTTTATAAAGTGGAAGTGGCATTTGGGACTTGCATATCATCGGCAGAGAGAACAGTGATGATAACCGGTATTGAAGATGAGGACATGTCTGGGGTATTGATCTTCTATCCCAATCCGGTGGAAGATGTGTTAACAGTTAAATTCAACAGTCAGGATTTACTCAATTCCTCCATCGTAGACATGATGGGACGAGAATTAGGAACTTTGACCATGAAACCACAAGCGCATGGCTTCGTAGGTACTTTTGATTTTAGAAGCCATCCGGGTGGGATTTATCTTTTGAAGGTATCCGACAAAGAAGGCAAGGTGATAACCAAAAGAATAATTAAAAAATAAATTCACTGAGGTGCTGCGAGTAACTATAGTTGTTTGTCTGATTTTTGTTTCGTTTGCACTTTTGGCTCAGCCGGGTGATCCAGGTGATCCGACTAACCCTGTTCCTATCACCGGAATTGAAGTCTTGATTGGAATAGGAGCGTCATTGGGATTGGGTAAATTTCTTAAAAGTAAAAAAGATAAATAAGCTGTTTTGATAATTGAATTTGTCCAAAACCTTAAAATCTTACCAAGATGGGTCATTATCTTTATTGACCTTTTTTTAATTGGGTTTAGTTGCATACTGGGGTATCTCCTTCGTTTTAATTTCAACACTACTGATTTTGCGGCCAATAATTATTGGGAAGGCACTGCCTTGTATCTGGCGTTGGCGCTGGTTTCAATTTTGATAACCAATAGTTACAAGGGGATTATTCGATACACTGGGTTGGAAGACGGTGCTCGTATTTTCTACATGGTAATTTTGAATATGATTTTGGTGGGCTTTGCCAATTTGATTTACTATTACAATTACAAAGAAAATATCATTCCTTATTCTGTAATCCTGATCGCCTTCCTTTCTTCTTTTTTACTTTTATTCAATTACCGATTATTGGTGAAGCATATTTTCTCCTATTATAAGGATGCAATCCTTAAAAACTTCAGGGTGATCATCTTCGGAGCCGGTCAAACAGGCATAGTAACACGGCATGTGATTAACTCCACACCGCGCATGCAGGTGGTAGGGTTTTTGGAAGATGATGTGAACAAGGTGGGAAAAGTATTGGATGGAGCAAGAATTTATAGTGCCAGACCTGAAGAATTGAATCTGCTGTTCAAAAATATGAACATCGATGAGCTGGTAATAACAGTGAAAGAGATATCATTGGAGAGGAAAAATGAATTGGTGGATGTCTGTATCAGAAACAAAGTAAAGGTGCGGACAATTCCGGCTGTAGAGAAATGGGTGAGGGGTGAGTTGAGCTTTAGCCAGATTCGGGAAATTAATATTGAAGAGTTATTGGGAAGAGAGTCCATTAAGTTGAGCAATGAAAATGTTAAGACAGATCTTGCAGGAAAAAAAATACTGATTTCGGGTGCAGCGGGTTCTATCGGTGCAGAATTAGTAAGGCAGGTGGTGCTGTACAATCCCTCGTTGATTATTCTGGTAGACCAGGCTGAATCTGCCATGTATGAAATAGAAAGAGAAATCAAGGATCGTTTCAGTTTGATCAAAATAATCCCTTATCTGGCAGACATTACGAATGAGGAACGATTGGAATATGTTTTTAATGAATTTCAACCCGATTTAATCTACCATGCAGCGGCCTACAAACACGTGCCCATGATGGAGAGCAATCCCTCTGAGGCAATTTCATGTAATATTTTGGGAACCAAAATTTTGGCTGACATGGCAGTGAAGTACCGTGTCAAGAAATTTGTTATGATTTCCACAGATAAGGCGGTCAACCCAACCAATGTAATGGGTTGCTCTAAAAGGATTGCCGAGATCTATGTTCAATCTTTAAGCAAGCACCTTGCCGTAACAGGAACGGGAAATACCGTCTTTGTAACCACCCGATTTGGCAACGTATTGGGTTCAAATGGCTCGGTAATTCCATTGTTCAAAAAACAAATTAAGGAACATGGTCCGGTCACAGTAACACATCCGGACATCACTCGCTATTTCATGACCATTCCAGAAGCTTGCCAACTGGTTTTGGAAGCAGGCACCATGGGTAAGGGTGGAGAGATTTTTATCTTTGACATGGGCAAGGCAGTGAAGATATTGGATCTTGCCAAAAAAATGATTCGATTATCTGGCTATGAACCAGAACGGGACATTCCAATCGTATTTACCGGAATCCGTGAAGGTGAAAAACTCTACGAGGAATTATTAGCTACCTCAGAGAATACATTACCCACTCATCACGCAAAAATTCTTATCGCAAAGGTGCAGCAATATCAATTTACGGAGATCAATAAATTTGTTGACCTATTTCATGATTTGGTCTACGATAAGAATGAATTGAAAATGGTGGCGTTGATGAAAGAATTGGTTCCGGAATACAAGAGCAATTACTCCAGATATGAAATACTGGACAAAGCACCAGAGGGCGTATAAAAGATTATCGTTTTAAACCGCCACGCCTTTTGTTGTATCTATAAAAGGCTTTTCTTTTGTTCCTATTGAGTTTCTTTTGACCGCTTCCGGAACCAAAGAAATTATCAGGCAAATAATATTCTACTTTAACGGTGAACAATAGATAGGAGTCCTTTTTGTCTGGGTTTCCTCGGATGTATCCATCAGCTGCCAATGGCAATCCTATCTCAGGTCGTCTGTCAGACAAGGCTGCTGCTAAAGGATTGCTAAACTTGGAAGCATCGTGATGAACCGTACTGACATCATCCAGATAGTCTGTAAATGTTTTTCTTAATCCACCCTCTACTGCAATATTAAAGAAGGGGCCTGCTTTAAATCGGGCACCAATTCCATAGGGAATAACGGGTGCTATCCTGCTGTACTTTACCAGCTCAGTCTGTAAGGGCTGTAAGGCAACCTTCTTTCCCTGGTAAATAGTCTTGGGGTTAAAGTAAGTAACACCAATTCCTGCAAACCCATAAAGGTTAAATCCGGGTCTTTGATAGAAACGCCTTCCCTGAGGAAAGAAATTAACAATTCCTGTTACATTGAATTCAAAATTGCTGGAGGTAAAGGATAAATTACGAGGTGACCTTCCGGACTCCGGATCTGCCTTTGCATCGTCTCCCTTCAAAGTATACCACGTTAATTCAGATCGTAAGGCAATGCTGTTGGTGAAATAGTATTGAAGCCCCATGTTGATGGTGGGCTTGGCATCGATATAGTCGCCCTTATTCGATAGTTCACCCAAGTAAGTGGATGTCCCAATGCCACCCACCGCGATCATAGACCTTTCTCTCCGTATGGCATAGAAGCTTTGGGCATCCGCATAGGAAGCAAAAAGGGTAATTAGAAATACAAAAGCACCAGCTTTTCTCATACCAAGGCCTTGAACCACCAATTTATGCAATAAATGCCAATAAGGAAACCCTACAACTAGGCCAATACCTCCGTAATCTTAGCCGCAGCGTCTTTTAGCAATATGGCAGAAAACACTTTCAACCCGGATTCCTGGATAATTTTAGCGCCTTCCTCCGCATTGGTACCCTGCAGGCGTACAATAATCGGAACAGGGATGTTGCCTACTTTCTTATAGGCCTCCACCACACCGCTTGCTACGCGGTCACAGCGCACAATTCCACCAAATATGTTGATGAGGATCGCTTTCACATTGGGATCTTTTAAAATGATCCTGAATCCTGCTTCCACAGTCTCCGCATTGGCTCCACCTCCTACATCCAGGAAGTTGGCGGGTTCACCACCCGAAAGCTTAATGATATCCATAGTAGCCATGGCCAGCCCGGCTCCATTGACCATGCAGCCCACATTACCATCTAATTTTACATAGTTGAGGCCAGACTTTCCGGCTTCCACTTCCAACGGGTCTTCTTCCGAAATATCCCTTAATTCTTCTAAATCTTTGTGTCTGAAAAGGGCGTTATCGTCCAGGTTTACCTTAGAGTCAACAGCCAGGATTTTATCATCCGATGTTTTTAACACAGGATTGATTTCAAACATAGAAGCATCTAATCCGATGTAGGCAGCATATAAGGCATGGATAAACTTCACCATTTCCTTGAATGCCTGTCCCTCTAACCCCAATGCAAAAGCCACTTTACGGGCTTGAAAGGGCTGCAATCCCATCATTGGATCGATCCATTCTTTGATTATTTTCTCTGGAGTGGCATCCGCTACGTCTTCAATGTTCATTCCACCTTCTGTGGAAGCCATGACCACTGGCCTGCTGGTAGCACGGTCAAGCAAAATACTCATATAATACTCCTTGGGTTCGGATTTACCAGGGTAGTAAACATCTTCGGCTATTAATACTTTATTGACAACTTTTCCTTCAGGACCTGTTTGATGGGTCACCAAAGTACCTCCTAAAATGGCCTTGGCCTTCGCCATCACCTCATCAATCCCCTTGGCAAGTACAACTCCATTGGAGCCGGTTTCTTTTACTTTTCCTTTCCCACGTCCACCTGCATGGATTTGCGCTTTTATAACAAACCACTTGGTCCCTGTCTCTGTCTGAAGTTCTTTGGCTGCAGCCAATGCTTTCTCTGGCGTATCGGCTACGATACCCCGCTGAATGGCTACACCATATTTTTTTAGAATCTCTTTGCCCTGATATTCGTGTATGTTCATGGATGTGTATTTTTGGGCAAGCTACTTTTTTTAGTGCTTTTATCCCAAAATTGTCAATAGGAATGACAATTTTACCTGTGAAAGATAATTCCGGACAAAACCGCTAAGGGATTAAACCAAACGACTATGCTGAAGGCTGTAGAAGTGCAAAAATCATATGGATCGCTAAGGGTGCTCAAAGGAGTCAACCTTCAGGTAGAAAAAGGAGAGGTGGTAGCCATCGTAGGTGCTTCAGGAGCAGGAAAAAGTACGCTCCTGCATATACTGGGCACGTTGGATACGCCTGATCAGGGCAAGGTATACATAGAGGGTATGGATTTATTTGCAAATGGCGGGGGCGACCTGGCCAAGTTTAGAAATAAGAACATTGGCTTTGTCTTTCAATTCCATAACCTCCTCCCTGAATTTTCAGCGGTAGAAAATGTGATGATGCCGGGTCTCATTGGAGGCACAAATGAAAAAGAGGTGCGAAACAAGGCAATGGACCTATTGAACCTTTTAGGATTAGGAGATAGGTATGAGCATAAGCCCTCAGAAATGTCGGGGGGCGAGCAGCAAAGAACGGCAGTGGCCAGGGCATTGATCAATTCACCTTCACTCGTGTTTGCCGATGAGCCCAGTGGAAACCTGGATTCTAAGAATGCAGCGGACCTTCATGAATTGTTTTTTAAACTGAAGAAAGACTTAGGACATACCTTCGTGATCGTCACTCACAATATGGAGTTTGCCAACATGGCCGACCGAAAACTGGAGATGAAAGATGGAGTAATCGTTTCTTGAAACTTGAAACCTAAGACTTGTAACTTGTAACCTATGTAACCTGAAACTGGTAACCGGCAACCAGCGACTGGCAACCAACTAGTGCATACCAACCACTTCCTCCACCTCCTGAACCTCTACCAACCCTTTGTCATTGATAGCCGTGAGTTTTACTTTTTTGACAGTGTTAATTAAGATAGGATCGTATTTCGCAACCACCCGAATGTAGTTTTCTGTAAACCCCTGCATCATACCGTCTTCTACATCATTTTCAAAGAGTACGGTGAACTCACTACCGAGGTGTGAATTGTAAAATGCCCTTCTCTTCTTATCGGATAAAATATGCAGTCTTTTGGATCGTTCAGATCGCTGCTTGGCGGGCACTACATCCTCCAGCGTGACCGCATGGGTATTGTCTCGCTCGGAATAAGTAAATACATGCAGGTAGGAGATGTCCAACGCATTCAGAAATTTGTAGGTCTCTAAAAAATCTTCATGGGTCTCTCCGGGAAAACCGACAATCACATCCACACCAATACAGCATTGGGGCATGAGCGACTTGATTTTATCCACGCGCTCCTGGTACAATTCGCGCTGATACCTTCTGCGCATCAGTCCCAAAATCTTATTCGAACCGGACTGTAGCGGAATATGAAAATGTGGAACAAATTTCTTAGAGGAAGCAACGAATTCAATAATCTCGCTGGAGAGCAGGTTGGGCTCAATAGAGGATATCCGAATGCGGTTAATACCCTCAACTTCATCCAGGGCTTTTATAAGGTCTATAAATCGCTCTTTGCGTGCTCCGTCTTGCAGACCAAAGTCTCCCGTATTTACTCCCGTAAGCACAATCTCTTTTACATCATTGCGTGCAATCTCTCTGGCTTCGTTAACAATGTTTTCGATGGTGTCGCTTCTGCTTCCCCCTCGCGCCAAAGGAATAGTGCAAAATGAACAGGTGTAGTCGCATCCATCCTGCACCTTGAGGAAGGTACGGGTGCGGTCTTGCATCGAGTAGGCGGTGTTGAATCGTTTTACCTCCTTGATCTCTGACTCAAAAACTTGGGGTTGGGGAGGTCGCACAAAACCATCCAGCAATTCAATCAACCGGAATTTCTCAGCAGCTCCTAAAACGGCATCGACTCCCGGTATCTCTGATATTTCTTTGGGCTTTAATTGCGCATAGCAACCAATAATGGCCACGTAAGCATCCGGTGAAATGCTGCGGGCCTCTCTTACCAGCTTGTGACACTTCTTGTCTGCGTTGTCAGTCACAGAACACGTATTGATTATAAAAATATCCGGAGTGTCTGTAAAATCTACCTTTTTGTAACCCTTTTCCTCAAAACCCCTGGCAATGGTGGAGGTCTCGGAATAGTTCAGCTTGCACCCCAGTGTATAAAATGCGACCTTTTTCATAATTCAATGCAAAGATAATGATCATAGGGTTTTAAGAGGAATGGGTGACGATTTCAATGCAGAAAATATTCCTTTTGTGGAGGCTTCCCGTAAAGGAATGCTCCCTTTTATATTAAAAGAGTCTTTACTCTCCTTCAACTTTTCAGCGTTCACCCAATAACCGCCTGTGGTAGTTGATTTGGCCACGGTGATAGCTAAGGTGTGCCAATAAATGTGTGAGAAAATATTCTGTGGTCATGGGCTCCCCAAATACTTGAATAGGGTATTCTTCATTGAGCTTTTCAGCAGGAAGTTGGGCAAGGGCCGCCTTCACACTTTCTTTCGTGGTTTGAATTTGTTGGAGCAGTGTTGCTTTTGGAACATTCTTATCTGCAAATTCAGCCTCCCGGTTCCTTACGTAATCCGTTTTGCCCAATACATTTCCTACAAAGTGCTGAAGGTTGCCGCACAAATGCAGGCATAAGTTTCCTCCCGGGTTTTTAATGTTACCATCAACACCCCAAAGTGATTCTTCAGTAGGGTAGGCGTTGATCTCAGTGGTCAGTAAATCCAATTCTTTGGAAAAGAGTTTTTGTAATATGCTTATAATGGAATTCATTGGGTGAGTTGGTTTTCAATGGATTTTATTTTGGCATCGAGTGCATGGTTGAGTGAGTCAAATTCGTCCTTGTTATTTAACTTACCCACTACACTCACATAGAATTTTATTTTGGGTTCAGTGCCCGAGGGGCGCACCGACACTTTGGTGTTATGTTCAGTGTAATATTGAAGCACATCTGATTTGGGCAGATCAATCTTTTTGGATGCACCTGTTAGTACATTCAATTCTTTACTTGATTGATAGTCCAGTATCCTGATAATTTTTTCATTGTTCAACGTAAGGGGAGGATGGTTCCTGAAGTGATGCATCATGTCTTTTATCTGTTGGGTCCCGTCTGCGCCTTGGCGCACAAGGTTGACGAGCCCTTCTTTGTAAAAACCGTATTCGCAATAGACTTGGATCAGCCAATCATATAGCGAAGCCCCCTCATCTTTGGCCACGGCAGCCATGGTGGCAAAAAAAGCGCACGCAGACACTGCATCTTTGTCCCTTACAAAGTCTCCAATCAAATAGCCATAGCTCTCCTCACCTGCAGCAATAAATGTCTTTGTCCCTTCAAAATCCCTAATGAGTTGAGCGATGTATTTGAATCCGGTCAATGTATTGTAACAATCTACTTTGAATCTCCCTGCTATGGCATCCACCAGTTCCGTGGTAACGATGGTTTTGACGATATAGGAATTCTCTGTGTGTTTGAGGTTCTTTAAAATAAACCAAATCATCAGGCTGAATGCTTGATTGCCATTCAAAAGGAAAAATGCACCCTTACTATCTTTAATTCCAATTCCTACCCGATCTGCATCAGGATCTGTGGCCATCACCAACTCGGCATTTTTTTCCTTGGCGAGTTCGAGTGCCAGCTTCATTGCCTCCTTCTCCTCGGGGTTGGGCGATTCAACGGTGGGAAAGTTGCCATCGGGCTGAGCTTGCTCCTTTACAACCATACAGTTTTCAAAACCCAATTGCTTAAGGCATTCGGGCACCATCGTATTTCCTGTTCCGTGGATTCCGGAAAATACAATAGGAATGTTTTTTTGTTTCTTTATAATATCCTGTGAAGGAATGAGTTTTTTTACTGCGGCATAATAGGCTGCTTCCACCTCGGCACCAATCAATTCAATATTGGATGCGTTTCCGCTGAATTTAATTTGGTCAAACCCCGTGATGGCATTGACTTCTTCAATCACATTTTTATCATGGGGCGGAACCAGTTGTGCACCATCGGTCCAATACGCTTTATACCCATTGTATTCCTTAGGATTATGGGAGGCGGTGATCACCACTCCAGATTGACATTTTAAATATCGAATGGCAAATGAAAGCAGGGGAGTGGGGCGCAATTCAGGAAAAAGAAATACATGAATGCCGTTGGCGGCAAATACTTCTGCAGTGATCCTGGCCAATGCCTGGCTGTTGTTCCTTGGGTCAAATGCAATGGCTACTTTAATGCCTTGGTGAGGAAATGATTTCTTAAGGTAATTGGACAATCCCTGGGTGGCCGCACCAATGGTGTATTGGTTAATGCAATTGGAACCTACTCCCATTAGACCCCGTAAACCCCCCGTGCCAAATTCCAGGTTTTTATAGAATGCGTCAATTAATTTTTTAGGATCTGACCCGTCAAGCAGTTTCTTTATTTCTGTTTTGGTGAGATCGTCAATTGTTTTCTCGTGAAGCCACTTTTCGGCTGTCGCTGTTGCGTTTTCCAGTAAACCCATAGCGCAAAAATAACGAAAGGGAAGATACAATTTGGGTATAAATCTCCAACCTAAAGATGGTTTACCCGTATACTCCCAAAAATTAATAATAAACAAATGAAAAAGTACTTGTTAACAATTCTTGCAACCTGTATCACAATGACTATGTGGGCGCAGGAGTATAAAATTATTACCACAGTTGAATCGATAGTTCCTTTGGGAATGGGACGTTCAAGAATGATGGATCCTAAGGAGGAGGCGAGTTACAAAGACCTAACGACAGAAAGAACCAATGGGAAGAAAAGTGAATTGGGAGATGTAAAGAGAGGAGATGTAAAAATTGAAAATTTCGAAGAGACCAAGTTGCTTAACTTCTACAGCGCAGTCGGAATTAACTTTCAAAACATTGCCTCAAATGATGCAGTGGTGTCTTCAAAGCTTAGTGCAATGGCCAAAGAAGGCTGGACCCTTGTATTTGTAACCAGTGGCGTGGAGAGTGATGCCGGAAAACAGGACGGAGAGGGTATCTATATCACCCGGTATGTTTTTAAGCGATAGCATTCACACAAAAAAACACTGCGCGGGTCACCTAGAGATTACCGCGCAGTGCTTGTTCTCTTTCAATGGACTCGAACAAGGCCTTGAAGTTTCCTTTTCCAAAAGATTTTGCGCCATTGCGTTCTATGATTTCAAAGAACAGGGTGGGCCGGTCCTGAACAGGTTTGGTGAAGATTTGTAATAGATAGCCTTCTTCATCCCTGTCGATCAGAATATTCTGGGTTTTTAAATCCTCCAGGTCTTCATTGATTTTCCCCACGCGCTCCAATACATCTTCATAGTAGGAGTTGGGGACGCGTAAGAACTCAACACCTCTTTTCCTAAGTTCACCAACGGTAGATACAATGTCATCGGTAGCAATGGCGATGTGCTGCACCCCGGCTGAATGGTAGAAATCCAGGTACTCTTCAATCTGGGATTTCTTTTTTCCTTTGGCGGGTTCGTTGATTGGAAATTTGATGTAGCCATTGCCATTGGAAACAACTTTTGACATCAGTGCGCTGTATTCTGTAGAGATGTCTTCGTCATCAAAGGTGATGAGTAGTTTGAAGCCCATGACATCCTCATAGAATTTCACCCACTTATTCATTTGTCCCAGCTCCACGTTACCCACGCAGTGATCAATATATTTTAGTCCGATGGGCGCTACTTTGATGGTACTCTTTACCGCTTGATACCCGGGTAAGAAAGGACCTTTGTAATTTTTTCGTTCCACAAATGTGTGGATGGTCTCTCCGTAAGTTTTTATAGAGGCCACTGTCACTTCTCCAAATTCATCTTTGAAGGTTTGAGGGGCAATGGCCGACTCTGCACCGCGTGTCATGGTTTCATGATATGATTTTGTAGCATCATCGACCCATAGGGCCAATACTTTCACGCCATCACCATGTTTTTTTACATGCTCAGAAATTACAGAATCTGGTTCTAATGAGGAAGTAAGTACAAACCGGATCTTATCTTGTTGGAGTACGTAAGAGGCCTTTCCCTTCAAGCCAGTTTCTGGTCCCGCGTAGGCAACCAGCGCATAGCCGAAACAATACTGATAGTACAGTGCAGATTGTTTTGCATTTCCTACATAGAACTCTACATAGTCGGTACCATTGATAGGCAAGAAATCCTGTTCCATAACTTAAGATCGTTTAATGAATGCTAAATTAAGCATTATCCGGCTTTTGTATTTAATTTGGTATTCAATTCTGAGCCGAATAACTTAAAAGGAACGCTAATGGACATCAAAGCATTGGACAAAGCCCTGCAGGAAATTATTGCAAAACGCAACTTACTCCAGCACCTTGATTACAACAACCCTCAATACGATGTGCTTGAGCAGGAGCTTCACGATCTGGAGGATGATTTTCAGGATCACTTTGGTGAATATCTTGGAGGCGTTTTGAAGAAAGTGCATGACCAGCATTGCCCTGATACCGATGTGTTGCATCCCATTGCTTACATAGCAAAAGCCTATGCGGTGAGTTCCGACAATGAATTTATTGTGGATTTTTCAGATGGTGTGTATGTAGAAATGGACAAATATCCACGGAAGGAAACCAAATTGGTCATCGCCCCCAATCCTTTACGTGTAATTTTGAATATAGGTGAAGACCAACAGGAGATTGTGTGGTCTGTTGAATAACTGGATTTTAAATCCAGTTGAATAATTATCGATAACCCAATTTATCTCTTACCCTGTTGAGTACTTTAGTGGCCACAATGCGTGCTTTGGCTTCACCCTGCACAAGCTTCTTTTCCAACTCGTCAGGATTGTCCATATAAAAATTAAAGGTCTCGCGCTCTTTTTTAAACTTCTCCGTAATGAGTTCGAACAGTGCCTGTTTGGCATGACCATAACCGAAATTGCCAGCCAGGTACTTTTGACGCAGGGCCTCAGTTTGTGCTTCTGTCCCTAACAATTTATACAAGGCAAATACATTGTCCGTGTCCGGATTCTTGGGGTCTTCCAGGGGTGTACTGTCTGTAACGATGGAGAGTATTTGTTTCTTGAGTTCTTTGTCTGGCAAGAAAATATCAATGGTATTGCCATACGATTTGCTCATTTTCTGTCCGTCAGTACCGGGAATGGTCATCAGGTTGTCGTCAATCTTTGCTTCCGGCAATACAAATGTTTCTCCATACCGCGCGTTGAATGAGGAGGCGATGTCACGGGCAATTTCCACATGCTGTTGCTGGTCTTTGCCTACAGGAACAAACTCTGCATCATAAATGATGATGTCTGAAGTCATTAATACCGGATAAGTAAATAAGCCGGCATTCACATCCGAAAGCCTGTCAGATTTATCTTTAAATGAGTGGGCATTCGCCAGCATGGGATAGGGTGTGAAGCAGCTGAGGTACCAGGTAAGTTCGCAGACTTCAGGGATTCTGGATTGTCTGTAAAAGCAATTTTTGTCGACATCAAATCCAAATGCAAGCCAGGCAGCTGCTACTGCACGCACGTTTTCTATTCTTTCTTTAGGGTCTTTGATGGTAGTGAGTGAGTGCAGATCAGCAATAAAGAGGTATGAATCATTTCCCGATTTTTTTGAAAGTTCAATGGCCGGAATAATGGCCCCCAACAGATTCCCCAAATGAGGTTTGCCACTACTTTGTATTCCTGTTAATATTCTTGACATAATGCTGCAAATAAAAGCAAGCTAACAGAGAAACTATACCGTTTTACCTATTTAAATTGAACTTAGTCGTTGAGCGATTTTATGAGCGGCTGTACCATCACCGTATAATGCGATGGAGGTGTTTAGTTTTTTGCCCTTTACCTGCTCGTAGGTATTAATTATTTTCTCTTTGCGTGCACCCACAATTGAGTTTACCCCTGCGTTCACCAACTCCACCCATTCCGTTTGGTCGCGCAACGTGATACAATATTTAGAAAAGAAGTAAGCTTCCTTTTGAAGGCCTCCGCTGTCGGTGAGTACAAGGTCACAGCCCTCTAACAAAGCCAGCATGTCAAAATAACCCACGGGTTCGATAGGGGTGAAGTCCAACTTAATATTGTTTTTATGAAGGATTCCTTTGGTGCGGGGATGGAGGGGGAGAATTACCTTCGAGTGCTGGTTGATATAATTGAGTGCTCCACAGATGGCTTTTAGTCGCTCTATGTCATCGGTGTTTTCAGCCCTATGAATCGTAGCCAGTGTAAAGGGCTGGCCTGTAATTTTCAACCGATCAAGGACCGTTGATTTTTCTGATACTTTCTCTTTATAAAAAAGTACCGCATCGTATATCACATCCCCCGGCTGTGAGATCTCGCACCCAAATGATTCGAATCCTTCCTTTTTTAAGTTTTCTACGGCCGTAGTTGTCGGGCAAAACAAGTATTGACTGATTCTGTCCGTGAGTATGCGGTTCACTTCCTCCGGCATTTTCATTTCAAAGCTTCTCAGACCTGCTTCTACATGGGCTACAGGAATGTGAAGTTTGGCAGCCGCCAGTGCGCCCGCCAATGTGGAGTTGGTGTCGCCATACACCAGCACGCAATCCGGTTTTTCCTTAAGCAAAACACCCTCCACTTGCTCTAACATACGCCCTGTCATGGCCCCATGGCCCAGTCCGCTGATTTCAAGATGGTAGTCAGACCGAGGGATATCCATTTCGCTAAAGAACACCTCCGACATATTGTGATCGAAATGTTGACCGGTGTGAACAATTACTTCAGAAACACCTTTCTCTTTTAGCGCGCGCGAAACAGTCGCAGCTTTAATAAATTGCGGACGTGCACCCAGGACGGTTACGATTTTCATTTTAGAAGAATCGGACTTTTATGCAAATGCCGGTATCCCCGTAATCTCATGCCCTAAAATCAACAGATGAATATCGTGTGTTCCTTCGTAAGTAACTACCGACTCCAAATTCATCATGTGGCGCATCATCGGATATTCTCCCGTAATTCCCATGCCTCCATGGATTTGTCTGGCTTCTCTGGCAATTTTCAATGCCATCTCTACACCATTTCGCTTGGCCATTGAAATCTGGGGCGTGGTAGCCTTACCTTCATTCATAAGTACACCCAATCTCCAGTTGAGAAGTTGTGCTTTGGTAATCTCCGTCAGCATTTCAGAAAGTTTCTTTTGTATCAATTGAAAAGAACCGATGGGCTTGCCAAACTGAATTCTTTCCAGTGAATATCTTCTTGCCGAATCATAACAATCCATAGCAGCCCCAATAGCACCCCAGGCAATACCAAATCTTGCAGAATCAAGACACATCATGGGCGCACCCAAGCCACTTTTACCGGGCAATAAATTTTCTTTGGGCACCTTTACATTGTTGAATACCAACTCTCCGGTGGTGCTGGCCCTCAACGACCATTTGCCGTGTGTTTCAGGAGCAGAAAATCCTTCCATGCCGCGCTCTACGATGAGCCCATGAATTCTGCCTGCTTCATTTTTTGCCCACACCACAGCCACATCCGCTTTGGGCGAATTGGAAATCCACATCTTTGCGCCATTGAGTAGATAATGATCCCCCATGTCTTTGAAGTGAGTCACCATGCCGCTGGGATTAGAACCATGATCAGGCTCTGTCAATCCGAAACAACCCAACCACTCACCAGACGCCAATTTAGGAAGGTACTTTTTGCGCTGTTCTTCGCTGCCAAATTTGTAAATGGGGTACATAACTAATGAGCCTTGCACGGAAGCGGTAGACCGCATTCCTGAGTCACCTCGCTCTATTTCCTGCATAATCAATCCATAGGAGACATAATCCAATCCGCCACCTCCATACTGTTCAGGTATGGTAGGCCCAAAAGCACCAATGTCACCGAATTTTTTCACGATTTCATACGGAAAGTGCGCTCTTTCTGCCCAATCTTCGATGTAGGGGGAGATTTCTTTTTTTACAAAATCTCTGATCGAACTGCGAATGAGTTTTTGCTCTTCGGTAAGCAAGTCATCCAATAGGTAAAAATCAGGATGGTCAAACTGATCCTGCTTCATTGACTTTTTGGTTTTCGATCCCTGGGTTGTTGCCGATGTTGACATAAGTATCTTTTTTGTTTCGGATCGCAAGCACGAAGAAGTTCGCTGCGTGCAATTTATATTGTTAATTTTCCAACAAATTTAATCAAGTATTGAGAATTATAGGGATAAATATTCTTCTGGCACCAAAGTCTTGAAATTAACAAAAGGGATAGGTAATCACTTGATGAATAGGCCGTGCCAGTATCTTTTAATCGTTAGAAATTGGGTAATTTCTCCTTAGCTTTACTTTTCAATTGTTTGAGCGTGAATAAGTCCATTGTCTTATTGGCTTTCCTGGCGCTTTGTAGCAGTGTCGAAATCTGTGCACAGGGTGTCACCCGCTATACCTATCACGACAGTGAAAAGAAAAATCTGAAAGAGATCTATCAGGTAAAGGATACCATTTCGAATATCCTGCAGGGGAGGTATATCTCTTATTTTTTAAATGGAAACACTGAATCCAAAGGGTATTTCGTAGACAATGAAACCACGGGAGTATGGGATTTTTTTTATGAAACCGGCAATTTAAAAATGCGCGGTGTCTTGCGTAAGAATTCAAACTACGGTTTGTGGGAATACTTTTATGAGAGCGGGCAGAAAAGCATGGAGGGCACGATCAATGAAAAAAAGAGAGAGGGGATGTGGAAGATATTTTATGAAAGCGGTGAATTGAAAGAAGAAGGTTATTACAAAGGAGATATGCGGGATGGACTATGGAAAACCTATTTTGAGGATGGGGTGCGAAGAGGTGAAATTGAATACACCGATGACAATGGCCGATTCATTGAATATTACCATTCCGGAAAGGTAATGGCGGAAGGCCCAAGATCAGGAACGAAAAATGTAGGGCACTGGCGCTATTATGCAGAGGATGGGACCCTGAATGGAGAGGGTGACTTTGCCAACGGGAAGAAAAGCGGAGAATGGAATTATTATTATCCCTCTGGAAAAGTAAGTGCTACCGGGCATTACGAGTATGATTTGCCGGTGGGCAGTTGGAGTTATTATTTTGAAGATGGGAAAACAAGTGCAACGGGAGAATTTGTGGGCGGTAAAAAGAATGGGTATTGGAGTGCTTTCAATCAAAATGGAAGCCTCAAGAGTGAGGTTACTTATACGGAGGGAACGGGCGAGTACCGCGAGTATTACGAAGGAGGCAAATTGAAGGTGAAAGGAAAAATCGTAGAGGGCAAGAATCAGGGGCCATGGAAATATTACTTTGAAAATGGAAAATTGGAAGGAGACTGCCAGTTCGACAAGGGGAAAGGAACGTACCACGGCTATTACCAAAGCGGAACTTTACAGACAAAAGGAGTCATTGAGGATGATTTGAGAGTGGGAACCTGGGAACTATATGCTGAAGACGGCACCTTGACTGGATATTACAAACCATTCTATGACGACAGCAATCTGGTGAGTGAGATTAATTCCTTATTAAATAAACCTTCACCTTCAACTGTTACTGTATCCAAAAATGCAAAAAAAGGTTTCTATTATTTTACAGAGCGGTTTCCGGAGTATCATGGTGTGATTGTTCAGGGAAACCCGTTTGCCACCTTTATTGGTTCCTTTCCCATAGCGATTGAGTTTTACAATCAGGAACGGTTAGGCCATGAATTCGAGTTTGAGGGCATCAGAGATCCGTTTTTTACAGCCGATAGTGAAGTACCACAAAACAAAATATTTCAAAGAGGGTATGCAATTACCGTAAAGCAAAAATTTTACAATCCAATGAAAACAGGAATGTGGTATTTTGCGCATGAAGTTCGCTTTACCAATGTGGGGTACTTCTCTAATTTGATCTTCTCACAACAACAACTCATACCCATTACTGCCAGCGCATCAGAACAAAGAGCAGAATACGGAGTATTGTTGGGTACGCGATTGATGCAAAAGAACAACGGCAATGGATTTACCATAGATGCTTTTGTAGGGTATGATGTGGGATACCGTAGCTTTGATGTGGAGCCCATTTTTGAAAATGTATTTTCAGGGCTTAATAGCAATGACTTTGCGCATACATTTAGGTTTGGATTTAATTTTGGATACTCATTCTCCTTTGACGGAAGGAGATAATTTTAAAGGATAAAAACCTTTCATACTTGGTACAGACAACAGAACTGGTGCTCTCTCCGGAAGAGGCCTACAATGAAGAACTTTTCCCCTCTATTCTTAGGGATAAACTAAACCTGCAAAACGCGGAAGACACAGTCATTGTGCCCCTCAAGCGATCTATTGATGCCCGTGGAGGAAAAGTATTAGTGAGGGTGCTTGTTCAGCTCACCTCAAAGCGTGAACTAAATTCAGAACAAGCGATCAAAGAGGCTTACCGAGATGTAAAAAATGCTCCGGCAGTGATCATTGTAGGTGCAGGGCCTGCGGGTCTCTTTGCTGCTTTGCGATTCATCGAATTGGGAATTAAGCCCATCGTGGTAGAGCGAGGCAAGGACGTGAGAACCAGACGCAGGGACCTGGCAGCAATAAACAAGAATCACATTGTAAATCCCGAATCCAATTATTGTTTTGGGGAAGGTGGAGCCGGTACCTATTCTGATGGAAAGCTATACACCCGGTCAAAGAAGAGGGGTGATGTAAAACGAATTCTCGAAATATTGGTGGCACATGGAGCAAAAGAAGACATCCTGTTTGAGGCCCACCCACATATTGGTACGAATAAATTACCCACCATCATTAGTGATTTGAGAGAAAGTATTCTTGAAGCCGGTGGTGAAATTCATTTCAATACCAAAGTAATTGATTTCGTAGTTGACAGAGATAGGGTCAAAGGGATCATCACGCAGTCGGGTGAACAGATGAGCGGCAATGCGGTTGTGTTGGCTACGGGTCACTCTGCACGAGATATTTATGAGCTATTGTACAAAAAGGGTATTTATATAGAAGCAAAACCTTTTGCGATTGGAGTGAGGGTAGAACACAGTCAGCTTTTGATCGATCAGATACAATACCATTGTGCTACACGAGATCCTTATTTACCAGCATCTTCTTATGCACTTGTGCATCAAGCCAAGGTGGAAGGAACAGCGTGTGGAGTTTTTTCCTTTTGCATGTGCCCGGGGGGGTTTATAGTGCCTTCGGCAACAGCTCAAGGTGAAGTGGTGGTGAATGGAATGAGCCCCTCTCGGAGAGACTCTAAATTTGCCAACTCCGGTATTGTGATGGCGGTGGACGGAAGTAGGTTTAAAGCATTTGAAAAGCACGGTGCTTTGGCTGGAATGTATTTTCAAAAGGAAATTGAACAAAGGGCATGTGTGGTGGCGGGGAATTCTCAAAAAGCTCCTGCCCAACGATTGATGGATTTTGTAGATGGTAAATTTTCTTCTCAGTTATTAGAGACTTCCTATCAACCGGGTCTTACTTCTGCTAACCTAAATGAAGTGCTTCCTGATTTTTTGATGGAAGGATTGAGACAAGGCTTTAAAAGCTTTGGAGGCAAAATGAAAGGCTACTTAACGAACGAAGCGCAGGTAGTTGGTGTTGAAAGTAGGACATCCTCTCCTGTAAGAATACCGAGAGACAAAGAAACTTTGGAGCATCCAAATCTTCGGGGCCTTTTTCCATCGGGGGAGGGGGCGGGTTATGCGGGGGGAATTGTTTCTGCTGCCATGGATGGAGAGAGGTGTGCGGAGGCGGTAGTGAATTTGTATTTTAATAATAAAACCAAATGAAAAAGACGGTTATAGTAGGAGCAACCACCAATCAGGGAAGATATGCATACTTGGCTGCTTCTATGCTAAAAGATCATGGACATCCTTTTGTACCGTTAGGTATAAAAAAAGGCGAAGTACTTGGTGAAACCATTTTAGATTTGCGTCAAAAGCCGGTAATCAAAGATGTGGATACCATCACTCTTTATATCGGACCGCAACATCAACCGGAGTGGTATGATTACCTCATCAGCCTGCAACCCAAGAGGATCATCTTTAATCCGGGTGCCGAAAACCCTGAATTTGAAAAGAAAGCAGAAGAGGCAGGAATTGAAGCAGAAGAGGCCTGTACTCTGGTGCTCCTTCGTACCAACCAATTTTAGATTCTTACTCGGCTTTACTTTGAGGGTTTAAACCTATCTCTTTTAACTTTTTGCTATCATTTTTTTATGAATGTAATTTCTATGAAAACCTGCCTGGTTTTGAGCGATATTGAATATTTGCCCCAACTTTTCGGACAAAAGGTGCCTTTCTATTGCATATTTTAGGTGCTGAACACTGGCTTAAAACTGATGCATATCATAGGGTGAACCCAGCAAATCATTGTAGCTTTAGGTAATAACAACCTACTGGCTATGTTTTCCGATGAAGAAATCATTCAAATCAATGCCCTGCAAGTAAAGCCTGGGACTTCGCTGAATCTCAAAGACCATAAGACTGAGTATGATGGGGAAACCCTAAATAAAAAAGAGGCAGAGGCCATGCTTGAAATAGGGCGCAAGCAATTGGCCGAGATTCAGGACATGTTGTATGCCCACAACGAGCACAGTGTGTTGATTGTTTTTCAAGCAATGGATGCGGCAGGAAAAGATGGTGCGGTAAAACACATTATGTCAGGATTTAACCCGCTTGGTGTAAAAGTGCATAGTTTCAAAGCCCCCAATGCGTATGAACTTGATCACGATTACTTTTGGAGGCACAGCCTTGCACTGCCTGCAAGAGGAGAGATTGCGATTCACAATCGATCGCACTACGAAAATGTTTTAGTGACCAAAGTGCACCCGGAGTATGTATTAAAAGAAAATATTCCAGGGATTGAATCCCTCAAAGATATTAATAAGGATTTTTGGGATTCCCGGTACAAACAAATCAGGAGGTTTGAAAAGAACCACACACAAAATGGCATGTTGATATTAAAGTTTTTTCTCAACGTATCTAAAAAAGAGCAGAAGAAAAGATTTTTGGAACGCATAGAGGACTCCAGCAAAAACTGGAAGTTTTCAGGTGCTGATTTAAAAGAGAGAACCCATTGGGATGAATACCAGAAAGCCTATGAGGACGCAATCACTGCAACCTCCACAAAATATGCACCCTGGTATATTATACCCGCAGATGATAAATGGTTTGCCCGGTTGGCCATTGCATCCATTATCCACCGTGCATTTAGTAAGTTGGATATGAATTATCCCGTTGTCACAGAGGCCCAGAAGGCAGATCTTCAAAAGGCCAAGGCACAATTGTTAGCAGAGTAGTATCCTTAAATCAGGGAATACAAAATCAACTGTGAAGCTTGCAAAGGTGATTCAAAAGTAGATACTGTAAACAGATAGGCAACCGATCCTTTTTAAATACCATGCTGACCATTGAGAACAAACCATTGAAAAGCGGAACGGATACAATCTTCGTAATCCAGTCAATTGAGCAATCTCGAATGGATGTACAAGCAGCCTAAGGAGGGCGCTCATTTTGAACGGAAATGACTCACAAAACGCACCTGTTTTCAGGGGTAAAATAATACGAGAATAAGTGGTAAAATATTCAGTTAACGACTCAAAAAAGCTTATTTTTGCCCTCTTATAAACCCCCCAAAATGAGCGAAAATAAAGGCAATTACTCCGGTAGCAATATTCAGGTTTTAGAAGGGCTTGAAGCAGTGAGAAAAAGACCCGCCATGTACATCGGTGACGTGAGTGTGCGGGGGCTTCACCACCTGATTTGGGAAGTAGTTGATAACTCTATTGATGAGGCGATGGGTGGGTATTGTAATGATATCAAAGTGACCATCAACAGCGACAACTCCGTGACGGTAGAGGACAATGGAAGGGGAATTCCGACAGACATTCAACCCAAACTTCAAAAATCTGCACTGGAGGTGGTGATGACAGTACTGCACGCAGGTGGAAAGTTTGATAAGGATACTTACAAGGTTTCCGGTGGACTGCACGGAGTGGGTGTATCCTGTGTTAACGCCTTGTCTACCATGCTTAAGGTTACCGTTTACCGGGATGGGAAAATTTCAGAACAAGAGTATGAAAGAGGGATTCCCAAATACCCAGTGCGTGAAATTGGAGAAACGGAAAAGACAGGGACCACCGTACATTTTAAACCAGATAACACTATTTTCACCGTTTCGGAATACAATTACGAAACCGTGGCTGCGCGATTAAGGGAACTAGCGTTTCTTAACCCTCGCATTAAGCTTACATTAAAGGATTTAAGGGAGAAGAATGAGAAAGACAACAGCCATAAATCAGACGTATTTTATTCTGAAGGTGGCTTGAGCGAATTTGTGGAGTACATGGATGCCACAAGGGAAAAATTGATTCCCAGCCCTATCTATATTGAAAGTGACAAAGGCGAAATACCGGTTCAGGTAGCCATGAGCTACAACACTTCCTATAACGAGAATTTGGTATCATACGTGAATAATATCAATACCCATGAGGGAGGAACCCATGTGGCGGGTTTCCGCAGGGCATTGACAAGAACGCTGAAGAGTTATGCAGATAAATCAGGGTTGCTAGAAAGGGCAAAAGTGGAGATAAACGGAGACGATTTTCGTGAAGGACTTACGGCAATTATTTCTGTGAAAGTGCAGGAGCCTCAGTTTGAAGGACAGACCAAAACGAAACTGGGTAATTCAGATGTAATGGGAGCGGTGGATCAGGCTGTGGGAGAAATGCTGCAGATTTTCCTGGAAGAGAATCCGCGTGAAGCAAAACAAATTGTGAACAAAGTGATTCTGGCCGCACAAGCCAGGCTGGCCGCACGCAAGGCACGCGAAATGGTACAGCGCAAAAACGTGCTTTCTGGCACAGGGCTACCGGGAAAGTTGGCGGACTGTGCAAGTACAGACCCAGCCATCTGTGAACTGTACTTAGTGGAGGGAGATTCAGCCGGAGGCTCCGCAAAACAAGGAAGAGATCGTAGTTTTCAGGCAATCCTCCCACTAAGGGGTAAAATCCTTAATGTAGAAAAAGCCCAGGAACATAAGATCTACGAGAATGAGGAGATTAAAAATATGATTACCGCTTTGGGGGTATCTTTTGGAACAGAGGAGGATGAAAAAGCGTTGAATTTAAAGAAGTTGAGATATCACAAAGTGATCATCATGACGGATGCGGATGTGGATGGTAGCCATATCCGTACTTTGATTCTGACTTTTTTCTTTCGCTACATGCGTGAGTTGATCGAACAGGGTTATGTATACATTGCATTGCCACCCCTTTATTTGTTAAAGAAGGGAAAAGAAGAACGATACTGCTGGAATGAGGCGGACCGCGAGGCTTTTGTAAAAGAAATGGCCAAAGACGGTAAAGAGGAAAATATAGGCGTACAAAGGTATAAGGGATTGGGTGAAATGAATCCTGAACAATTGTGGTCGACCACCATGGACCCCGCGAGAAGATCACTCAAGATTGTAAACATAGAGTCGGCCGTTGAGGCAGATCACTTGTTCTCCATGTTGATGGGAGATGAGGTAGCTCCCAGAAGGGAATTTATTGAGAAAAACGCAAAATATGCGCGCGTTGACATCTGATTTAAAATGAGTATCGGGTTGACCAATGAACATACGGAGATAGAGGATAAAATTGCTCGTCAGGTTTTTGAGAGTAATTATATTAGCCGTGATCTTAGTTGGCTGCAATTTAATTACCGTGTGCTTGATCAAGCCAAACACACTAGCCGGAGTCTTTTTGATCGCCTGAAGTTTCTCTCTATTACAGCCAGCAATCTTGACGAATTCTGCACCATTCGTTTGGGAAGCTTATACAATTATGTGGATTACGGAAAAGACAGAGTTGACTACAGTGGTCTGCGTGAAAATCCATTCAGGAGTTTGTTGCTGTCAGGAATAAGAAAGTTCGTTGATGACCAGAATGAATATTACATTGGAAATCTGAAACCGTATTTTGAGGAAAATAATTTCCTCATAGCAGATTACGATTTATTGACAGTAGAGGAGAGTGAGCGTGTGGACAAATACTTCTCCCTTACGATCTATCCGATGCTCACCCCGATGGTTTTCGATAGCTATCATACTTTTCCTGTGCTTAAAAACCATCAATTACTTTTTGGGGTAGTAACGAGAGTAAACGGAGAAACAAATAACAATAAACGCGTTTCTTTTATCCAGGTACCTGGGAACATATCCCGATTCTATGAAATTGTCAGGCCAGATGGTAAGATACTGTTTGTGCCTGTTGAGTCGATCATCAGAAAAAACATACAGATACTTTTTAGGAATGTGGATATCAGGAGTGTGAATCTGTTTCGAATTAATAGAAATCAGGATTTTACTCTGGAAGAGAGTGAGGACATTGAATCAAATTTTTTAGAAGAGCTAAGGAGAAAACTACAGACTAGAAAATCGGGCCGTGTCGTTCGGCTGGATGTCCAGGAAAATGCAGACCCCTGGATGTTGAGGGTATTGAAAATACAATGGGACATTGATGATCAAAACATCATTACCATTCCGAAGGAGGGGCTGTTAGATTTTACAGGACTCTTACAAATCATTAACCACACAGACTTTAAAGATCAGCGAATTAAGGGTGGCCCGACTGTTCCACCGGCTTCATTTCCAGAATTGGGCACGCGGGATTTATTTGAAGTACTCAAAGAGCGTGACATTCTGCTGCATCACCCCTACAACTCAATTGAACCTGTTCTTGAACTGCTTGAAAGAGCATCAGAGGATCCTAAAGTGTTGTCTATCAAAATTACCATCTATCGGGTTTCAAAGGAATCGCGCGTTACAGCAGCATTGCTTAGGGCAGCAGAAAATGGCAAGCATGTGTCTGTGTTGTTTGAAGTAAAAGCAAGATTTGACGAAGAGAATAATTTAAGAGAAGCGAAAAGATTGCAGAAGGCGGGTTGCTTTGTGATATATGGAATCAGCAGTCTAAAGACGCACACGAAGTTATTGCTGATTGTACGGCAGGAAGAGGATGATAAGGTGATTCGTTATGTTCACCTGGCTACGGGAAATTATAACGAAATCACATCGCGATTATATACAGACATCGGCCTTCTCAGCACCAATGAAGCCTATGCGAATGATGTTTCAGAGTTTTTCAATGTAATCACCGGACATTCTCTACCATCCACCTATCGCAATTTAATCACCTCACCAAGGGACATGCGCATTCAGTTATGCAATCTTGTTCAGCGAGAAGCTGAAAATGCAAGGAATGGCAACCCTTCTGGAATTGTGTTAAAGTTAAACTCCCTTCAGGACAAAGAACTGATTGATGAGCTCTATACTGCTTCGCAAGCTGGAGTTCCTATTAAGTTGATCGTGAGGGGTATCTGTTGCCTGCGACCTGGTAGGAAGGGCCTAAGCGAAAATATAGAGGTAATCTCTATTGTAGGAGAATACTTGGAGCACTCTAGAATTTACTACTTTCATAATGAGGGAGAGCCCAAGGTTTATATTGGAAGTGCAGATGCAATGGTGCGTTCTTTTGACCGGAGAATTGAATCACTTGTTTTGTTAGGACCTGAAATTCTTAAAAAGCAAGCAATGAATATTCTCAGGTACAATTTAAAGGACAATGTGAATACTTATGTGATGAAAGAGAGCGGGGATTTTACTGTGAAGGAGGCTGCTGGAGAACCCCCTTTCAATGTTCATAAGGAATTTTATACCGTGACAAGAGAGATAATCGAAGGAGTGAAGCTTTTCTAATTTCTTAGAAGCTTATTTTCCATTCACATTGCAAACATCTCAATTTCAAAACCTTAAAATATAAACGATTTTTTTAAATCTTGTTATAATCGGTTAAATTGATATTGGCTAAACTGATAAATATGAAAACCAAAGAAGCGTTTCACAAGTAGATTGACAAAATTGAAAATGAAGAAATCCTTAAAGGTTATTTTGAGTTAATTCTAAGGCTTAATAGTAACCAAACAGGTAGGCTATGGAACGCTTTAACATCTGACGAAAAGAACGAACTTATACTCTCCTACGAGGAAAGCTTTAATTTTGAAAATTTAATCAGCCATGAGGATGTTAAACAGGAACATAATAAATGGCTAGAAAAATGGTTTGGACAAGAAGAGCGGCCAATAAATTCAACAAAATCATTGATTATTTAGACCGTGAGTGGGGGTCAGATGTAACCCAAAGTTTCGTAAGAAAGACATACGATATTATCGAGTTGATTTCTGATCAACCTGACTTGGAACGCTCGAAAACGATGAAAGAAGAATTCGTGGCTTTTTGTTAACAAAGCATAATCGACTTTTTTATAGAGTGGCAGATAAGAAGATAATTCTTCTAAATTTTTTTGATAGGAGATCGGGTCCAGAGCGTCTCTCATTTTGAGAGAATCCATTACATAGACCCTATTCAAATCCCATTACCATAATACTAGAATTTGATCTTCTGTTGTTTCTGATTTTTCTCTAGCAAATACAGCAGCATACCATCTTTGAGCCCTACATCAGGAACGATTATGCTTTGCGCGTGGGCCCACTCCATTACTTTAATGTAAATATTGCTGGCAGGAACAATTACATCTGCCCGATCTGGATTCATTTGAAGTTCGTAGATCCGCTGATCCATGGTTAATCCTTCAATTTTATTTCTTACTTCTTTAACCGTTTTGATACTAATGGTTTTTCCGGGCCTCTTTTTCGCCAGTTCAAATATTTTACTAATGTTTCCACCGGTTCCCACTGCAATTACGCGTCCATAGGATTTCTTCACATTGGATTTGATCCACTTCTCCATGTCTGTCCACATCACAGGTAAGTCAGAGCGCTCCAGCACCCTTACAGAACCTACTTTAAACGAACGTGTTTTAATTTTTTTCCCGTGTACGTAAAGATTGAGTTCGGTACTTCCACCCCCCACATCAATGTGAAGATAAGTGTGGTCGGTAAGGTATGAGCTGATGGCCCGGTTGGTTAAGTCGGCTTCTTCCTTTCCTGAAATCAGTTGAATAGTAATTCCTAGTTCATTATATACTTTCTCCACCAGTTTCCTCCCGTTTTCGGCCTCTCTCATGGCAGATGTGGCGCAAAACATATAATCGTCTGCTTCGTAAAGTTCCAACATGGTTTTATAAGCATTCATGAGTTTCATGAACTTTACGATGCTCTCCTTACTGATCTTTCCTGTGGAAAAAACATCATGTCCCAATCGAAGAGGAAATCGGATGTATTCTAACTTCTTGAAAAGTACTTTTGGTCCACTGGCCAGCACCGTTGATATCTGGAAACGGATGGCATTAGACCCAATGTCGATGACTGCGAGCTTCAAAAGTGTGCGATAGTGTGATCATTCATTTCAATTAACAAAATAAGCATTTTACCACTTCATTTTTAATAAGTAATTGCATTTCTTTGCAATGCTTATCCAGAAAGACGGAGGGACTGGGCCCTGTGATGTCTTAGCAACTTGTTCGCCTCCCGATAGCTATCAGGATCAGAATGTTGTGCTAACTCCCATCCGCCAGCTGGCGGAGAAGATGAGCGGCCATTCACTTAAAGGCTCTTTCTGGATGTAAGTAGGATTAAACACCAGAAGAGTGACAATTAAAGAAATACTAAAAAAGCGAATACTGGTGCTGGATGGTGCCATGGGCACAATGATTCAGCGTCATAATCTCAGTGAGGAAGATTTCCGTGGAGTGAGATTCAAGGACCATAAATACCCACTTAAAGGGAACAATGATTTGCTTTCCCTCACAAAACCTGAACTCATCAGAGATATTCACAAGCAATATTTTGAAGCGGGTGCAGACATTGCCGAGACCAATACTTTCAGCAGCACCTCCGTAGCACAGGCCGATTACCACCTTGAAGACATTGTGTATGAATTAAATCTTGCGTCAGCAAAAATTGCGAAGGAAGTGGCAGACGAAGCGACCCGGCAAAATCCGGACAAACCCCGGTTTGTTGCGGGTGCAATTGGGCCAACTAATAAGACCGCTTCGCTTTCGCCAGATGTAAATAATCCAGGATATCGGGCCATTACATTTGATCAATTAAAGGAAGCGTATAAGGAACAGGCAAGGGGATTAATAGATGGGGGTGTTGACTTTTTATTGGTAGAAACCATCTTTGATACCCTTAATGCAAAGATTGCGCTATTTGGCATTCAGGAGCTTTTTGAAGAGATGGGAAAAGAAGTTCCTATCATGGTTTCTGGTACCATTACAGATGCAAGCGGAAGGACATTATCAGGCCAAACGACAGAGGCATTTCTAATTTCAGTGTCGCATGTGCCCATACTCAGTATAGGGCTCAATTGTGCCCTTGGCGCATCCCAACTAAGACCTTACTTGCAAATATTAAATGAGAA
>JAHBUB010000043.1 GCA_019638285.1 Cyclobacteriaceae bacterium
ATCCGAATTAAAAGATTGATTTGAAGGTAAGGTGTGTGTCTGCCACGCCTTGCTTTTGTCTAGGTTTTTAAAAGAGATTAGATCCGTCCCACTACCATTTTTGTTATGTATTACAGAGTAGTTATTCGCAGCCGCATAACGATAGTCACCATTTGAATTTGCTTCCCACGTTTCAGACCAAACAGAGCCATCCCACCTAAAAGCAAAATTCCTAGATGCCTGTGTCCCAATCAATACAAACTCATCTCCCGCTAAAAGTATTGGCTCGTCACCAAGATCGATATGCCAGGGGTAATTTGAATCTACAACAGCAAGAGTTCTTCCAAATTGAAAAAGTTGAGAATCCCACTCTCCCGATTTGTTTTCATTTTTTGTATATAGATTTAAATTATAAGTATTAGTATTTCCCTGCCTATTCAAAAAACCAAAAAAACCTTTTCCAGCTACAAATTGCAAATCATGTGATTTATAACCGTTTCCTAAATCTTTAGCTTTAACTCCAAATAAAGTACCTGTGGAATTATAAGACGTTCCTAGACTCTGTTTTATCCATTTACCACCATCCCAAGTAAAGACATCTAATATTACTGACTGCGGATCAGTACTATGATCAGAATAGCCACCTCCCGGAACATTTCTACGGGCGATTACAACAAAATCATCTCCAACCCAAATTGCGGGTTCTTTGTACGCATTAAATGGAGAAACAAGATAATCTAGTTGAGTATTGGCTAACTCTTGTTTCTGATAGTTGTAAGATATGGAACCACTTGTTGGAGTAATAACCGCAGTCAACGCTCCGGTATTGTATTCATCAGAACCATTCGCTTCGTACTGAAATGCATAGCCCTTTGTGGAAGTACTGTTTGCAGCGTACGGAATAATGGAAGCAAGTCTACGTTTGGCCATGTTGCCAACTCCAGTGATTTCATAACCAAATCTTATTTCTCCCATGACCGCATTAGAGGCATCATACCTGATCACTTTATCCAGGTATTTAGATTCAAATTTTTCCTGATACGCATCTGGTTCTGCTGATTCTGTATGAGGATCAACGAACTCTATTGGTCCACCAGTATTAATCTTATCGAGGTAATTAAATGAAATTCTTTCCCCGTTGAGATTTCTTACCTCTTTTAAATAAGAGGCCTTGGTATGGTCCATAAACCCTATACCTTGCCCTACCCGCTCTTTGTCAAGTTGATATTCAAACGTGATTTTATCCCCCCATAGATCAATCGTTTCTGAGAGGTTCCACACGTAGGCCATCAATGACTGTCCGCTTCCATTAAAGCTGTTGCCTATCCAGTTTCCCCACTTAACCATGTTCTGAACTGTACTTCTGTTGCTGTTTGCATCTCCATATATAAACTTGGTGCCATCTTCCTTAGTGATTGTCCACTTTTCAGAAGAAGGACTGTAACGGATTTTCCAGAATTGGTAATTCTTTGGATAATACTTCCAATCGCTACCATCCAGTCCATCATAGATTAATAGCGATGATACCCCGCCTTCCATAATATAAAAATCATCATCATCTCTTGTACCTGTCCCTTTGTAGTCGGCTACAATTCTTGGCATATCAAAACTCCAGCCCAACCCCATCACTCCTGTGGGAGCTTCCTGATTCCAGGTTGAGGAAATATATTTCACGTTTGCAGAACTGTAACTAAGAGCCAGCGAATATCCTGCATTTCCCTTTCCTGACAAGCCCATAATAGGTAGGGAAAACTGTACCTGCCCTGTAAACATGTTAATACTGTTATTCAGAAACCCTACATCGTTGGGCAAGGTGGTAAATGATTTGGGAGCAGCACCGCTCATAGGGCCCTGTGGTTGTCCAACAACAATACCCGCTACAAAAAAAATAAAAGCAAGAAGGTTTAGAAAAATCTTTTGAGCGTACATATCTGTTCTTACATTTTGTATTTATGAATTCAAATCTCCAATGTTTAATAATTATTTTTTCTAAATGAGTCCCTCATTATACCCCTCATTTCTTAAATCTTTCATTCTTTTCTAGTTTAGAAATTCTGTCATTTTGATTGTTAATCAACTCATTTTGCTTAATGACATATAGTGTCAACTCCTCAATTTTTTTCAGGAGAACAGTATTCATTTCTCCAAGGGCTTGACCGTTTTGTTCTATATCTTTTGCCGTAGGCACACCAGGGAGGTGTCCGTTTTCTTTTATGAATTCATCAACCTGATCTATTGAGTTTAATTGATAATCTTTTTTGAATACATAATCTGGCCAAGTAGTACTGCTTGTTTCAACTTTAACTTCCTTTGATCCAATGGTTCCGTTAACGGCTAATTTATAATTGTTGGGATTAGAAGTCAATGAAGTGCCAATTCCTACATCACCAGCAACTGAAATTGTCATTCTAGGTAAATTTTGAGTTCTCAATTCAAGTGGGCTCCACCCCCCTGTATTCAAGTAACTTGTTGCAATAACTCCACTTGCTCCATCGTGACCCAATGCAATTACCTTATCATTTGCACTTGCCTCAGTTAATATCCCCCAGGGATTTGCACCAGATGATTTTGCATGAACTCTAGATGATGAATATGGACTAGTTGTTCCAATTCCTATATTTCCGGAATTATAATAAATGTTTGAACCTGAAGTTGTCCACTGCGAACTTCCACCTCCGCCTGTATATGGAGAGCCATTTACATATAAGCCTGTAGCATTGATAATTCCGTTTACATCGAGTTTGAAACTGGTGTTGGGTGAAGTTGTTCCAATTCCAACAGTACCACTTTCCGTTATCCTCATTCTTTCAAAGCGAGTGGTGCCTCCGGTTGGTGTTGTTCCAAACAAAATGTAAGATGGGTAACTTGCAGAGCTTGGCCCTGAACCCACATACATCTCAATTGCTGCGTTCGCTCTATAGCCACCACTGATATAGGGCAATGCATAGAATCCGCCCACCCTATCATTTGAAAATACATCCGTTGGTGAAGTGTAACTTCCACGAGATTTATAATTGAAAAAACCGGCATGATAAGTGCCATTGGCATTCGCTGCATAAGCAGCTATAATTGACGATGTATTGTTCTTAATAATAAGCGGGAAGGCATTTACGCCATCACCGCGAATTTCAAGTCGGGAGGACGGACTTGTTGTTCCAATTCCAACGTTACCATTTGACGGAAACGTGTTCTGTGAAAAAGCATAAATACAAACTGAACAGAGCATCAGAGTAAAGAAATATTTCATGGTGTTGTGGGTTTGAATTTTAGGATATGATCACTTAAATGGATTGGAATAAACCTACATATTGTATTTTATACTATTTCATAATTATGTAGCTAAAACCTTATGCAGATAACTTAATAATTAGATACACAAGTAAATTAATTAGGGATAGTTTGTAATAGATTGAATTGAAAATATCTAAATAGCTAATTTTCAAATAGTTATAACTTGACCTTGAATCTTCAACATATTATTATGAAATTATTTATACATGTATTATAGATGATAAATATGTCAACTTTCAGCACAATTTACGCTTTCATGTATCATTTTCGAATGCACCGCTTTCAATTAAGGGAGCAATCCATTAAAAAAATACAACTTTTAGTAATAAAAATGGATAGATAAGCCCTAGTAGGATTTTAGCCCAATTCTCTATATGTCAATTCATAAAAAAATCAATTATTAAGTGGGTTCAAATAAAATCGAACAAATCTCAAAAATTGGATTCTCAAATTTCTACTCAACCAATAACACTAACCAATTACATCAAATGTATTTCCAAAATGAATATCCATGCCCTCATGCCAAGAGGAGAAATCTATGATGCCGGCAAGTATGTGGTAATCATCATTGGTTTGGGCAAGCTGCTCGATATGATGTTTGGCCCTAGCAGTGAAATTATTGTTCTTTCTAAATACTACGCCTTCAACATCATTCTAATCCTATTATTAGCTGCCTCAATAGTGATCGCCAACAACATCCTAATTCCGGAATATGGTATCAATGGCGCAGCTATCGGATCAGCATTGGCGCTGATTCTGTTCAATGTTTTGAAGTACATTTTCATCTACATAAAACTAAAAATGCAACCCCTTTCCTGGGCTACCATCAAAGTACTTGCAATAGTCGGCATTGCAGTGGGTTGTAACTATCTTATTCCTCAGATGGAATTCATATTTGTCGATCTTGTTGTTAGGTCAGTAGCTATTACCCTCGTCTACACTTCACTGGTTTTTATTTCCAAAGCCTCACCGGATGGCAATCAGGTGTTTAAGAAGGTGTTGGTTTTTGTGGGCATCACCAAGTCTTAAATTGTTTGGATTAAAAGTTTTACCAATTGTTCCGTCAATTCTTTGCGGCTGTACTTATTTATATTTCGCTCTGAACTCACCTTGTTCTCTTCCCAATTGGAATAAAATATTTTCAAAGAAGACTTAAGTCCCGCCTCATCTTCTCGTTCATGAATTAATCCTGCATTGGTTTCCTTCAAAACTTCGGCTGCATCTCCATCAACAGGACCTATGGCCAAAATGGGATTGCCCGAGGCCAGGTATTCAAAAAATTTACCAGGTAGATTTCCTGGTGCAATGGCTGTATGTGCCAACACCAACAACTGCAGATCAGTGCGTCCGTAAATTTCCAACAGTTTTGCATGAGGCACTTGATTTACAAATCTTGTCACCTTGGAGAGGACATCATCCTGTTCTACAAATAATTTAAACGAACTATTTACATTGCCGATAAACTCAATCTCAATAGTGTCAGTTAAAATTGTTTTGGCCAAGAGCATTTCCTTCAACGAATTCATTACCGGCCTTGGATCGCGAAGTTCATCCACAATTCCAATGTGCCTGATAGTGAACCTATCATTTCTAAAATGCTGGATTGAACTAAAATCTTCCTCATCAAATCCATTGGTAATGAGCTCCACCTTACGATTACCAAGTAACTCAAATCGTTTTACATGATAAGGAGCAATGGTGATCACCTGATCAGCCTGAGATAAAACCTCACACTCCAGCCTACGGTGTTTTGCCCTTGCCCATGAAGTGAGTGATAACGTATCCAGCAAATCCCACTCGCTCCACGGATCGCGAAAGTCTGCAACCCACATTACGTTGGACAGCCTCTTTTTTAACCGCTGTCCGATCAAATGAATACTGTGGGGCGGACCTGTAGTAATAATTTTTTCAATTTGATTGGCCTGAATAAATTCAGTTAAAAAGGCAACGGATGGCTTCACCCAAAAGATCCGGGCATCAGGTATAAAAATATTGCCACGAATCCAGGAACTTATGCTTTGCAAAAAACTCTTCTTTTCTGTAGCGATAAAGTCGCTTTGCTTTATTTCCTTTTTGCCGAATAGTCCCAGGATTTTGAAGAAAAGTTGATAAGGCTCCCAAATGGGAAGCTTGATCACCTCCACAGAATTCGGAACATCCTTTTCCAAGGATTCATCTTTGATGATAAACGAAGGGTTCTCGGGTGTAAACACATAAGGCTCCCAACCCATGCGAGTCAGGTACTTTACGAATTTCAACCATCGCTGTACGCCACTTCCTCCACTTGGAGGCCAATAGTAAGTGATGATAAGAATTTTTTTATTTTGCATTAATAAAATTCACTATTGTATCCAACTGGTTAGGATGAAACCATTTGATTTCTTCATCTTTCTTAAACCATGTCATCTGACGTTTGGCATATCTCCTTGTATTCCTTTTTAACAACCTCACAGCCTCCTCCAAGTCATAGTCGCCATCAAAATACCCAAACAGCTCCTGATAGCCTACTGTTTGCAACGCATTCAATGATTTTTTGGGGTACAATTTTCTGGCCTCCTCAAGCAATCCAGCCTCAAACATATTATCTACTCGTTGATTGATACGATCATAAATCACCTCACGATCCAACTCCAAACCGATCTTTACCACTTCAAATGGAAGTTCGCGCTTTTCTTTCTTACGGAATGAACTGGCAGGCAAGCTTGAATGCCTGATCACCTCCATCGCACGCATCAGTCGTTGTGGATTTTTTTGGTCCACTACATCAAAATACTCAGGATCGTTTTCTTGAACCTGCCGTTGTAGCCAATCTAGCCCTTTCGCATTATACTCTTCAATGATTTGCTGACGGATTACGTCAGGTATATCCGGCATCTCATCAAAACCCTCCAATACGGCCTTAATATAGAGTCCAGATCCTCCACACATAATCAGGGTATCATTCGTTTGAAAAATTACGGATATCAAATCAAGCGCATCCCTGCCATATTGGCCAGCATCATAGGCGTTTTCTATAGGTACCTGATCAATAAAATGGTGCCTTACCTCTCCTAGTTCAATAGCAGATGGCTTGGCTGTGCCAATGGTCATTTCCTTGTAAAGTTGCCTCGAGTCAGCCGAGATGATCTCTGAATAGAAGATTTTAGCCAATTGGATGGCTATTTTTGTCTTACCTACCGCAGTGGGGCCTACAATTACAATTAACCGCTTCTTCATAAAATCAGACATGGCCTCAAATTACAATCTTTCCAAATCTATTTTCCTATGTACCAATTTCAAATTACCTTGCACACTCAAAGCCACTACATTTTTAGACTTTACAGATGATTAAGTACACCAATCAATTTCTTGCCAAACTTGAGGATCTTATCGCAGAATCTGATTACATCCTAAGGTACGAAAAGGGTAATTTTAAGTCGGGATACTGCCTGCTAAGGGAACAAAAAATAATGATCATAAATAAGTTCTACACCACCGAAGGCAAAATCAATACTTTACTGGATATTCTCAAGTTGATAACCCTCGAAACCACTAGATTCTCTGAAAAGAGTAAAAAACTTTACGAGGAACTATCTCAAACTGAAATCAACATTTGAAATCTTTCGAGGCTTGGTATGGTTTAAATGGGGGAATCAAACCCACACATACATCCACTAAAAACAAGCGGAACTTATGAAAGTCACCTTTCTCGGAACGGGTACTTCTCAGGGCGTGCCTGTAATAGGTTGTGACTGCGAAGTGTGCCAATCTCTTGACTATCGTGATAAACGTCTGCGGAGTTCGGTACACCTTGAAGTGAACAACCAAAGCATCGTCATTGACACCGGGCCCGATTTTCGGCAACAAATGCTTAGGGAACGCACACAAAAGCTGGACTTTGTTCTTTTCACCCACAGTCATAAAGACCACACTGCCGGACTGGATGATGTGAGAGCGTTCAACTTTAAGCAAAATATGGACATGCCCTTATACGGTACTGCTCAGGTTTTGCATCAGCTTAAAACCGAATATTACTATGCGTTTCTTGAAAAGAAATATCCCGGTACTCCGCAGCTTCAATTAAACGAAATCAACGAAGATCCTTTTCAAGTAAGCGGAATAAAGATAACTCCTCTACCCGTAGTTCATTTGCACATGCCTGTTCTGGGCTTCAGAATTGGAGACTTCAGTTATATCACTGATGCCAAACATATACCTGATGAAACCTTCATGCGGTTGAAAGGGACTAAAGTTTTTGTGCTTAATGCCTTACAAAGAGAAACTCACATCGCTCATTTTAATCTTGAAGAAGCAATAGCTGTCGCTCAAAAAGTGGGTGCTGAGAAGTCTTATTTTACGCACGTGAGTCATAAGATGGGACTTCACTGTGAGGTCGCCAACGAATTACCTCCTTCAATTGAGCTTGCCTATGATGGTTTGGTTATCTCCGCGTAACCATGCACAACAATTTTTATTTCTTAAGACAACTTAGTTCTGCACTTAACAAAAGGCTCCATGGTTATTCCGTAGTGTCTTGCTTTAGCCAAAATAAAGATGAGCTAATCATTGAACTCAATAATGAAAAAGAGTCTTTTTTCGTAAAGGCACATCTACTTTCCTTCGCTTGCCTTTCCTTTCCTCATCATTCTAACAGGGCAAGAAAAAATAGCATCGACTTGTTCAATGAGATCATTCTGAAAAAATTTGTTGATGTCACCCAATTTGAAAATGAGAGAAGCTTCGCTCTCAACTTCGAAAAAGGTTATTCGGTAATTTTTAAAATGCATGGCAATCGCGCCAATATCCTTCTTGCAAAGGATCAGCAGGTAATTCAAATTTTTCGTCATCAATTCACTGCGGACAACCACCTCTCCATTACGGAACTTAACCGGACTATCGATTGGAGCAAAGAGGCTTTTATTGAGAATGGGGATAATTTAAATCAAACCTACCCGACCCTTGGCAAGTCGGTTTGGAGTTACCTTATCGAAAAGGGTTTTAATACTGAAAATCAAGAGAAAAACTGGATACTCTTCAACGAAGCACTTCAACAATTACAAAACCCAACATTCTATCTTATCAAACAAAATTCTCAAATCAGATTGAGCCTTTTCGAATGGGAGGAAGTATTGCAAAAATTTAATGATCCCATTGAGGCCATCAACGCTTATTTTTTTCTTTATACCAGTACCGAAGGATTGGAAAAGGAAAAGACTTCGTTACAAAAACAATTAACCTCCACTATTGATTCCTGTCAGAACTACATTCATAAAACAAAAAAAAAGCTTAACGAAATCACTATTGAAACCCAATACAAAACATGGGCAGATGTCTTAATGGCCAACATCCATCAGGTTGAGAGGGGAAACAAAGAGGTACAATTAGACGACTTTGCCGGAAATAAAATTACTATCAAATTAAAACCAGAATTAAACACTCAGCAAAACGCACAGATATTCTACAGAAAGGCAAAGAATCAGGAAATAGAAATAAAAAAGCTTTCCGATTCCATCGCTCAGAAGCAAAATGAAATGGAAGCAGCTCTCCAACAACTCAAACAATTGGATACGGTAGAGACATCAGCTGACTTTAAAATGCTTTTTAAAGAACCAAAAACAAAAGCATCCAAAAAAGAAGAACCACTCCCCTTCCACCAGGTGGAATACATGGGATATAAAATATGGATTGGCAGAAATGCTGTGAATAACGATTTACTCACGCTGAAGTACGCACATAAAGATGATCTGTGGCTACACGCCAAAGATGTTTCAGGATCTCATGTAGTGGTAAAGAATCAATCGGGTAAAACAATACCCAAAGAGGTAATTGAAAGGGCAGCCGAGTTGGCTGCATACAATTCCAAAAGAAAAACAGAATCGCTGTGCCCTGTCGCCTATACACAGAAAAAATTTGTACGGAAAAGAAAGGGTGATCTCCCTGGAGCCGTTATTGTGGAAAAAGAAAAAGTAATAATGGTCACACCTAAATTGACTAATTGATGTAGTTATGAATTGATTAAATAATCGATCATCTCATTACCACATCAAGTAATCATCACATCAATCAACCACATTGATCTTCATCATATTGGTTCTGTGCTTTTCATGAATAGGCATACTGGCGAGACTTATAAAAATATCTCCCTTTACTACATGCCCATCCGCTTTTAGAATCTCCGAAATATCCTCAATGGTTTCATCCGTAGTGGTTTGCTTATCATAGTAATAAGCGCGTGTCCCCCACACTAGGTTCATGGTTTCCAAAATAGATTTGTTACTTGTGAACACGAAGATGTTTGTATCGGGCCTGTGAGAAGAAGACTCGAAAGCAGTGTAACCTGAAGTAGTCATACCCACGATTGCTTTGGCTCCCACCTCCTGTGCCAGTTTGCAGGCAGCTAGTATTAAACAATCATGAATAAAAACAGGGGATTTCGGATCTACTGCTCTGAATTTATAATAAATAGTCGGTTGCTTTTCAATAGAGGTTATTGTGCGCACCATACTGCGCACCACCTCAAGTGGATATTTACCTGAAGCTGTTTCTGCCGACAACATCAGCGCATCAGCACCATCCATTACCGCATTGGCCACATCATTGGTCTCAGCCCTTGTAGGTCTGGGGTTTTCGATCATACTTTCCATCATTTGCGTGGCTACGATCACCGGCTTTGATGCCTTATTGCATTTTTCAATCAGATTCTTTTGAACAATGGGTACATCCTCCATCCAAATCTCTACTCCTAAATCCCCACGTGCCACCATTACTGCATCTGTTGCATCAATGATAGCATCAATATCCTCTAGTGCCTCTGGCTTTTCAATCTTGGCAACAATCCTCGCTTTAGAGTTGTTCTTATTAAGAATCTCCCTTAAAGCAATGATATCCTGTGCTTTTCTTACAAAAGATAGCGCCACCCAATTTACATCTTGTTTGAGCCCAAATTCAAGGTCCTCTAAGTCCTTTTCTGTAAGAGACGGTGCCGATACCCTTGAATTGGGAAGATTGATTCCTTTTCGTGAAGTAAGTGGACCACCATAAATTACTGTGGTCACAATGTCAATGTCTCTCACCTCCAATACTTTTAACTCGATTTTACCATCATCAATCAGTATCTTTTCACCTGGCTTTACATCTTTAGGAAGGTCCTTATAAGAAGTACTCACGATCTCTCGATTGCCCAACAGTTCACGGGTAGTGATCACTAACTCCTGATCGTGGGCCAGCACCACATTGTCCTCCATTTTGTTGACGCGTATCTTTGGCCCCTGAAGATCCATCAATATGGCCACATGAGTTCCCATTTCAGTATTGATCTCTTGGATCAGGTCAATTACCGATTGCTTATCTTCATGCGTGCCATGCGAAAAATTAATCCTGAATACATCCACTCCCTCCCTAACCAGGGCTCTTAGCATTTCCTTTGAGCTGGAAGCGGGTCCTACGGTGGCCACTATTTTGGTTCTGTTATACGCTACTCTTTCCATGATCTAAAAAATAAAATAGTCTCTTGACTTTAAAGTGTCTAAAGGTATGAAAGCCACCATTTCTACAGAAGAAATATTTCTTAAGTGTTCTTGTAGCTGGTTCGTTTCAAACTTATCCGCCCCCTGCGACATCACCACATAGTCAAGATGAGGGTATTCTTGAATTAAAAAACTCTTGGCTGCATCTACTTCATTGGGTCTATTTCTAAAAAGCCTCAATATGTTCAGGGGCGTTTCATGGGAAAAATGGGCATAGGTGCCTGTTACGTTACTATTAAACTGGATATGCACGTCAGGCTGCTTCACTAACCTAACACTCAATTGGCGATTTATATCCCAAGCCAGCTTATAACCTTTGGCTGAAGAAATCACTCCGAATAACTCAAAATCATAACTATATTCAATATCCAGTCGCTTCTTCTTCATACAGAGTTATTCAACCAACATCTTAACGATTGCAAAAAGTTTGACAATATTGCACTAAATCTCTTTCTTTGCACAGATTTTTGAATACTCTAAACTTATAAAACATGTCTGAAATCGCACAAAAAGTAAAACAGATCATTATTGACAAACTGGGTGTGGAGGAATCTGAGGTTACACCTGAGGCTTCCTTTACCAATGACCTCGGTGCCGACTCTTTAGATACGGTTGAATTGATCATGGAATTTGAGAAAGAATTCAATATTTCCATCCCGGACGACCAGGCTGAGAACATTGCCACCGTTGGGCAGGCGATTTCTTACCTTGAGGAGAATGTGAAGAAGTAATCCGGAGACGAAGTCTCCTTACCACTAATTTTTTTATTCGATGACATTTAAGCGAGTAGTAATTACCGGTGTAGGCGCTTTAACCCCCATTGGAAACACCCGAGAAGCGTATTGGGAAGGTTTGCGCAATGGAAAGAGCGGTGCCGCACCCATTACAAGGTTTGATGCGTCAAAGTTTAAAACAAGATTTGCATGTGAATTGAAGGGATTTGATGTGAGCAACTTTATGGATAGAAAAGAAGCTCGCAAAATGGATCCGTTTGCTCAGTATGCAATGGTGGTGGCAGACGAAGCCATTAAAGATGCTCACCTTCCCCTTGGCGACCTAAATCCAGACCGCGTAGGCGTAATCTGGGGATCAGGCATCGGAGGGTTGCTAACATTTCAGGAAGAGGTTAAGTCGTTTGCTGCCGGTGACGGAACGCCCCGATTTAATCCCTTCTTCATTCCTAAAATGATTGCCGATCTAAGTGCGGGCCATATTTCCATTAAATACGGATTTAGGGGACCCAATTTTACCACTGTTTCGGCCTGTGCCTCTTCTACCAACTCTATTTACGATGCCTTTACTTATATAAGACTCGGAAAATCAGATATTATCGTATCTGGCGGCTCTGAAATGGCAGTTTGTGAAGCTGGTGTGGGTGGATTCAATGCGATGAAAGCACTGTCTGAACGCAATGACTCACCAGAGACAGCCTCAAGACCTTACGATAAGGATAGAGACGGCTTTGTATTGGGTGAAGGAGCTGGATGCTTGATTCTGGAAGAATACGAGCACGCCAAAAAAAGAGGAGCAAAAATTTATGCTGAAATATTGGGTGGCGGCATGTCAGCTGATGCTTATCATATTACTGCACCCCATCCAGAGGGAGCTGGTATTGTAAAAGTAATGGAGCACGCAATGGAAGAGGCTGGTATAAAGGCCGCTGAAGTCGACTACATAAACACCCATGGCACCTCTACTCCGCTAGGTGATATCGGTGAAATTAAGGCCATTCAAAAGGTATTTGGAAAAGATGCCTACAAATTAAACATCAGTTCTACTAAATCGATGACCGGCCACTTACTGGGGGCAGCGGGAGCCATTGAGGCAATTGCCTGTATTATGGCCATCAATGAAGGAATTGTACCTCCTACCATCAATCACTTCACTGATGATGATGGATTGGATCCTAAGCTAAACTTAACTTTTAACGCTGCTCAAAAGAGAGATGTAAAAATAGCTTTAAGTAATACGTTTGGATTCGGAGGACATAATTTCTCAATTATCCTTAAAAAAGCAGAGTAAGCACAAGTCTGTGTGGGGCTTATTAAAATTAACCAGGGAAAATAAGAAAGAAAATCAAAGGCTGGTTGTAGCCATACGTACCATTGCTGGTTTTACGCCCTCTAATATAGAACTCTATCGCCTGGCCACACTTCACAGTTCCAAAGCCAGGGAAGTGGCTGGCTTCAAAGAATCCAATGAAAGATTGGAGTACCTCGGTGACGCCATCTTAGGTGCAGCAGTGGCAGACTATCTATTCAAAAAGTATCCTTTTAAAGACGAAGGATTCCTTACGGAGATCAGATCCAGAATTGTGAACAGGGAGACTTTAAATCAAATCGCCCGCAAATTGGGCATTCCTGCTATTGTCCAATCTGACAAAAAGAATAACCAACTACAGCAAGTAATCCTTGGCAATGCGCTGGAAGCCCTTGTGGGTGCCATCTATCTTGATAAAGGGTATATCCGCTGCAAAAAATTCGTGGTGGATAAGCTCATTCAGCCGTATCTTAATATTGAAGAGGTTGTTAACTCTAATACCAATTTTAAAAGTATGATCATTGAATGGTCTCAGCGAAACAACACTCCTATAAACTTTGAGATCGAGACCACTCAAAAAGGAAAAACAGGAAAAGAGTTCATTGCTCAACTCTTTGTTGCTGGGCAACCTTATGGCCAGGGTTTCGGTTATACCAAGAAGAAGGCAGAGCAGGATGCCGCACAAAAGACCTGTCTAATGCTAAATATTGAATAGCACTGACAATGAGCCGAAAAATAAAAATAGGTGGTGCTACCGTAAATCAAACCCCGATAGATTGGTCCCATAATACCAATAACATCATACAATCCGTTCGATTGGCTCAAAGTCAACAGATAGACCTGCTTTGTTTTCCAGAGCTTTGTATCACCGGCTACGGCTGTGAAGATTTATTTCTTACTGATTGGTTGGCTGAAAATGCCTGGGCAGAATTGGAAAAGATCGTTTCGCAAACGGATAACATAATGATCTGTGTGGGTCTGCCCATAAGAATAAAAGGCACCACCTACAATGGCGCCTGTGTAATCCACAATAAAGAAATACTAGGGATAGCCCTAAAACAAAACTTGGCCAGAGATGGTGTGCATTATGAGCCACGCTGGTTTGAGCCATGGTCTGCCAACAATATCAAACAAATAGAACGAAGTGGACGGATAGTAAATGTGGGCGATATTATTTTCGAATGTAAGGGTGTATCCTTTGGATTTGAAATATGTGAAGATGCATGGCGCAAAGTAAGACCTGCTGATAATTTGGTAAACCTTAAAGTAGATTTAATTCTCAACCTTAGCGCCAGCCATTTTGCCATGTGTAAAAGCCTCTCCAGAGACGAGCTGGTGAAAAAGAGTTCTTCTAAATATAATTGTGTTTACTTATATGTAAACCTGCTGGGGAATGAAGCAGGAAGAATGATTTATGATGGAGATATCCTAATTGCGAGGCATGGTGAATTAATCATTCGCAATCATAGGCTATCGCTTCAACCCTTCGTTATACAATCATGCGACATTGATTTTGATGATAATAATAAAGAGACATATCACCCTCATCCTGATATTACAGAAAAGAACGAAGAGTTTACACAGGCCACTACTCTCGCCTTATTTGATTATCTAAGAAAAAGTAAATCCCGTGGTTTTGTATTAAGTCTAAGCGGAGGAGCCGATTCATCGTGTTGTGCAATTATCGTAACAGAAATGATAAGGCGCGCAAGCACTCAACTGGGATGGGGTCGCTTTTCTGAATTATTAAATATTAATGTTAAAAGCGAAAAAGAGGCAATTCAACTCTTGCTTACTTGTGCCTATCAGGGCACACGCAATTCATCAGCAAAGACTTTTGATGCTGCTAAGACTCTGGCTGAGTCGGTTGGAGCCTCATTTCATCATTGGCAGGTCGATGAAGAGGTGGACTCTTACACATCAAAGATTGAGAGGGTACTGAACAGACCGTTGAATTGGGACAAAGATGATATCGCTCTTCAAAATATTCAGGCAAGATCACGATCACCCATCATCTGGATGCTCGCCAATATTAAGCAAGCCATCTTATTGACTACCTCCAATAGAAGTGAGGGGGGTGTGGGGTATACGACCATGGATGGAGATACCAGCGGGAGTCTGGCCCCCATCGCTGGCGTGGATAAACCTTTTATTATACAATGGCTAAAATGGGCTGAGAAGAACCTCGGGTATGCAGATCTTGCCCTTGTGAACAGTCTGGAGCCCACAGCAGAGCTTCGACCTGCCGGATCTGACCAAACTGACGAGAAAGATCTGATGCCTTATCAACTATTGGTGAGAATAGAGAAATTATCCATTAGGGATCGAAAATCCCCCACAGAGGTATATAATATCCTTTCAGAAGAATTTGATAAAACCCTTCTTAAGGCCTCTATTATTAGGTTTTTCAGGCTTTGGGCCAAAAATCAATGGAAGAGAGAGCGTATTGCTCCTTCATTCCACCTGGACGATATAAATATTGACCCCCGAAGTTGGTGTAGATTTCCCATTCTTTCTGGGGGCTTTCAAGCTGAACTGGCAGCGTTAGGCAATTGATAATTCTTTGGCTGTTGGCCGTAAGCTAATATCTTTGCGGGTCGCAAAAGCGCTTTTATTATCTTAATCACTGATAGATGTTAAGTTATATTATTTGGAATGCCAGTCCTGAAATATTTTCAATTGGATCATTTTCCCTTCGTTGGTACGGACTTTTTTTTGCACTTGGCTTCCTAATCAGTCAGCAAATACTCTACTACATCTATCGAAAGGAAGGCAAACCAGAAAAAGATGTCGATACACTCACCATCTACATGGTGCTTGCCACCATCATAGGTGCTCGACTGGGACATATCTTCTTCTATCAGCCAGAGTTGCTTTGGGAGAATCCTTTGGGTGTATTTCTTCCATTTGAATTTACGCCAGAGTTTCGATTCACCGGACTACAAGGACTTGCTAGCCATGGTGCAGCTATCGGAATCTTGTTTGCATTATGGCTTTACAGTAGGAAGAAAAAGCCAGGACAAAACTACCTACAAGTACTAGATAGGATTGTAATTGTCGTAGCCCTCACCGGGTGTCTTATCCGCTTAGGTAACTATTTTAATTCAGAAATTATCGGAAAACCTACGAACACCGGAGTAGGCGTGGTATTTGTAGGCCGGGTAGAAGAGACACTCATGCGAAATGATATGGGAGAAAATCCGGTAGAGTCCATAAGCATAGTCAAAAACAAAGAATTGCCCAATGGCATGCACGGTAGGGTACCCATTAACATTTACTTGTTTTTCAAACAAGGAACAGAATTAGAAGTAGCCCGAGAGTTCTGCAGAACCAACACAAAATATTATCTCACGAAGTTATATGAGTTTGTAGATGAGCCTCCCCGCACAGACCTACAGTTTGAATTATATAAGGAAAAATCAGGTACGCTGGTTGCCAAGGTAAATACATTTGGCATAGCACGGCACCCCGCTCAACTTTACGAATCTATATCAAGCCTATTGTTATTTGTTTTCTTGTTCTGGATATGGAACCGTGAAAAAGAAAAGATAGCCACCGGAAAAATATTCGGTTTATTCATGGTCATCTTATGGACATTAAGGTTTAGCTACGAATTCCTGAAAGAGAATCAGGTTTCATTCGAAGATAGTCTCACATTAAACATGGGGCAGATACTTAGTATCCCAATGATACTTATTGGGATTGGCGTTTTGATATGGTCGAAACGCAACTCAACCAAAACCTGACCTACAGAAGAGCAAAGACAGAATGCGAGGAGGGCTGGCCATTATACTGATTGGTGTTTTTATTTTGTGCGGATCAGAAGGTTGGTCGCAACAGATGAATAGCCGCAAAGGCAAAGAAGTGGGTCGAGTCGTTTCACAAAATGATACTGTTGAATTTGAACTACTGGAAGTTAACCGCATCCTTATTGTAGGCAATAAAACCACTCAGGAGCGAATTATTCTTCGGGAGTTAAGTCTAAGTCCGGGAGATACAATCAACAACAAGCGAATCATTCAGGTACTCCAAAAAGATAAAAACAAAATTTATAACCTTAAGCTATTCAATACAGTTGACATTAGCACCATTATTCTATCACAAGGGAAGGTAGATTTGCTCATTGAATTAACAGAGCGTTGGTATACTTTCCCTGTACCGATTTTTGAATTATCCGATAGAAATTTTAACGAGTGGTGGCAAACCTATAATCATGATTTCAGAAGAGTAAACTACGGAATCCGGCTGTATCAATATAATTTCAGAGGAAGAAACGAAACACTACGATTTACTGGACAATTTGGCTTCTCCAGACGGTTTGATTTGGCCTACCAGATACCTAATATCGATCGCCATCAAAAACAGGGTTTGTCATTCATTTTTTCTTATGCACAGCCCAAAAACTTGTCTTACTTGACGGAGGATCACAAACTGCTTTACTTAAAATCAGATAAGGTGTTGCGCACCAATGCACTTTTCGCGGTTAATTATTCCTATCGCAAATCATTTTATGAGACCCACAATCTTGGTATTGAATATAGAACTTCTCAAATAGCCGACACCATTGCGCTACTCAATCCAAACTATTATGGCAATGGTGATACAAAGCAGCAGTATGAATCCATCACTTACTCATTCAACTCTGATCATCGCGATGTATTCGCCTATCCGCTCAATGGATATCAATTTAACATCTACCTCAAAAAAATAGGTCTTGGCCTAAGCAGTGATGTGGATCAATTTGAACTTAATCTCACACATGCAGAATATATTGACCTAAAGCATGGGTATTATTTCTCCAATTTTTCCTCGGTTTACTTAAGCACCCCTCAATCTCAACCTTACTCATTTTATAATGCCATTGGCTACCGCAGACAATTTTTAAGAGGCTATGAAGTATCCTTAATTGAGGGTTCTCGCTTCTTCTTAAACAAAACAACATTTAAGAAAAAAATATTTTCGCGAGGATGGCACTTGGCCAATGTGTCCAATGACCAATTCAGTTATTTTCCACTCTCCATCTATATTAAAGGTTATGTAGATGTGGGCTATGTGGAAAACTTCAAGCGTTACGAAGAATTGCATATTAATAATTCTTTGTCCAACAGGTTTCTGATCGGGACAGGAGGAGGTATTGATGTAGTTACTTTTTATGATACTGTGCTCAGGTTTGAGTACAGCTTTACCCGTGAAGGTACCCACGGTTTCTTTTTCAATGTCAAAAAGGAATTTTAGTCCTTGTAGCGTTTATACACCTTCTCCTTTCCTTTATTATAAGAATGCCAAATACCAGAAGGCTTTCCTTGATTGTAACTCCCTTTATACTTCAGGACTCCATCATCGGAATAAAACCTCCATATGCCATGTTCCTTCCCTAAATGATAGGCCCCCTCTTGAACAAGTATCCCTGATTCATTATAGACAAGCGTGATTCCTTCGGGTAATCCATTTTCATAATTGATTATTCTTGCCAAATTACCATTCTCGAAAAAGTGAACCCACTTCCCTTCATAACTGCCATTCAAATACACTCCCTTCCTATCCAGTTTTCCGTTTTCATAATAATAAAAAGCTGAATCAGCAATAGTGCCCATCCTCCATTGCTCCTGCCCCTGCCTGTTCCCAGAGGGATAGAAGTAGATCACCCTACCATTTAGCACTCCGTTTTTATAATTTTCAATTGAATTGGGGGATCCAGAAGGGTAAAAATACCGCCACTCCCCTATTTTTAGTCCATTCTCAATAAAGCCTCTTCCCTTTTCATTCCCCGAATCATAATGCTCCACCACTATTGATTGGGCATTCCCGACAAAGGAAATTCCAATTATTAACCACTTCAGACTAGGTATTTTCAATTCTATTTATTTAACTTTTAACTAAATTAATCAAGATTCGCATGAGAATGGCTCTGGCGCTTGTTTTGATACTTATCCCCAAAATTACAAAACCTCAAAGTGTTTCAACACTTATGGGTGGACGAAGTGCGGCATTAGGCAATGCAACCTCTACGATTTCTGACAACTGGTCGCTTTTCAATAATATGGCCGGTATCTCAAAAGCAGAGTCAACAACCGCAAGCTTTGCTTACGCGATCAGCCCTGCCCTACCCGGAGCCAACCGCATGGCAGCCTCCATCACCTTACCTGCCTCAATTGGGGTATTTGGAACTGGTGTCTTCAAATTTGGAGATGAGTTGTATAGCGAACAGATTATTTCAGCAGGATATGCTAATCAACTTGGCCTTGCAGCTCTAGGAATAAAGGTAAACTATGTTCAATACAAAGCAGAAGGATTGGGTACGCGCTCAGCGCTAAGCATTCACTTTGGTGGTATCGCAGAACTCTCTCCAAAAGTATTGGTTGGCGCATACATAATGAACTTGAATCAACCGAAAATCTCTTTAGATACGGATGAAAAACTTCCTGTCAAATTGGTCACCGGAGTCCAATTTCATCCTGAAGAAAGCCTTATCCTTTTGTTGGAAATAGAAAAAGATATTCATTATGAGCCCTCCCTAAAAGGTGGGGTAGAATTTGGGATCCATAAAAAAGTAAAAGCCCGCACTGGATTTAATCTTAATCCAAACTCTATTCATGGTGGGATCGGATACCAATCGACTCGCCTTATAATAGATTATGCTTTACAATATAACCCTGTCATTAAGACCTCTTATCAGCTATCAACCAGCTATATGTTTACGAAAAGGAAGAAACAAGCATGAAAATCACATTTATCATTTTGTCTTTTATTTGTGTAACTAGATATTGCTTTGCACAAGAATACACTGAAAGGGAATATGATCTGGAGCAGTTATTAGAAGAAATATTTGCCATACAAGATCAGGACATCAATTATGAAATACTCTATGAAAATCTTGCTCAGATACTATCCAACCCAATTGATCTGAATACGGCCACAGAAGACCAATTAAGATCACTCTACATTCTCAATGAAATTCAGATCAAAAACTTTATCGCGTTTCGAAATGAAAATGGAGCCCTGTTGTCAGTGTATGAACTACAGGTAATCGATGGATTTGATGAAAGCACTATTTCCAAAATAATTCCCTTCGTTAGAATCAATTCGGACACTGATGCATTGAAATCATTACTCCAGCGAATTCGTAATGAGGAAAATGATTACCTCTTGATGAGATACAACAGAACCCTTGAGGATAAGAGGGGATTCCTATACAACCCCAACTCAACCACCAACTACCTAGGGTCACCAGACAGATTCTACAGTCGATATAGAGTAGCAAGAGCAGGTGACTTTAGTTTTGGGTTAACAGTAGAAAAGGATGCTGGCGAAACTTTGAATTGGTCGCCCACACACAAACAGTATGGATTTGACTACAATTCCTTTCACGTACAAATAGCAAACAAGGGTGTATTTAAAAATATTATTCTAGGAGATTATCAAGCTCAATTCGGACAAGGCCTGATTCTTGGAGGTGGATTTGGCGTAGGTAAAGGAGCGGAAAGTATTACTACCATTAGAAGAAGCAATATTGGTTTTTTACCATACACCTCCCTCAACGAGTCAGGGTATTTCAGAGGAGTTGCAGTGAGCCTGCAACCAGCAAATAAATTAATGCTGTCAACCTTCTTCTCAAGCAATTGGATGGATGGTGCCTCAAGTACAGATACAACCAACTTGTTTTTATCATCCATCTCATTAACAGGCTTGCACCGAACTGAGAATGAGCTTCAGAAAAGAAAAATTGTGCTGGAGACAAACTATGGGGCGGTAATCGGGTACAGGCATAGATCATTAGAGGTGGGCGCTATTTTTCATGAAACTCATTTCAGTATACCCATTATGCGAAGCCCTACATTGTATAACCAATTCTATTTCCAGGGCACTCACAATACCAACGTCAGTTTGTATTTGAACTATGCATGGAACAATATTGCATTTTTTAGTGAAGCAGCTTACACCATAGGCAATGGGAATGCCTATGTGGCAGGTGTCTTAACAAGCCTGACTCGCCATTTCGATCTGGCTATTTTGTATCGAAATTATGCAAGAGACTTCCAGTCCTTTTATAGCAATGCATTTTCTGAAAATGTTGCTGTCCAAAATGAATCCGGCTATTATTTAGGTTGGAAATACACATTTAATAAGCAACACATGGTTGCCGGCTATTCGGATTTATTTCAGTTCCCCTGGCTTCGCTACCGAGGATATACACCTTCTACAGGTCATGAATGGTTGATCCGATACACTTACCAACCCAGTAAAACAATTTTCTTTTACTTGCAGGCCCGTGAAGAAACTAAAATCAGAAATTACAATGAATCAAAAAACCTCTATAGTAATGAAAATGCTACGAAGGGAAACTACTGGATAAACCTTGACTACAAGCTAAGCCCACAACTCAGCTTGAAATCCCGTATCCAATTCAGCACTTATGATTTTGAAAATAGTTTCACTACGGGCTTTGCATTGGTACAAGATGCTAATTTTAATTTTAAGCGAGTTACATTGTCCATTCGGTATGCGCTATTTGATACCGATGACTTTGACAACCGACAGTATATCTACGAAAGGGACGTGTGGTTGGCCTATTCCTTTCCATTTTATAATGGAATTGGAATCCGCAATTATATTTTAGTACAATATGCGCTCAATAGAAATGTCGATCTATGGGTCAGGTGGTCGCGGATACAGTATGAGGACCGGGAAACCATAGGATCAGGCAGTGAAACAATTGAAGGTAATTCAATGAATGATGTTAAATTGCAGGCAAGAATTCGATTCTAACTATGCATGCAGTAGACCTTGTTACCCCCTCTATTCTAGTAGTAATGGCCATTGGCCTGGTTTTATTTGTATTGATCTACCGTTACATCTTTAAAGACAAAAATTAAGAGTCAACCCTTCCTAAGCAGCGTGGACGCCTCACCCAATCAACTACCTGCCGGAATAAATGACAACGTGAATCGGTACAAAAAAGATACGATCCGATGCAGTGAAAACATGACGCCAGGATACCTATGACTATATTCAGTTATAGCCAGGATACCCAGTATTTCCCTTTGGCTTAACCTGGATAAAGTTTTCTTGTCGAAACTTTCAACCCTTCACCCAAATGAAGTATTTTTAGGTATATTCATCTATTAACTTGTCATTCAAATCAAAAAGGTATTATGAGATTCGCAACCGCATTTATATTGACACTTCTGGTTACAGGAAGTTCATTTGCTCAGGTAACCAAAAAGACCCTGGAATTGCCAGAGTTCAAGAGCATTTATGTCAACTCAAACTACACAGTTTATTTAAAGCAAACCAATAAGCAGGAGGTAAAGGTGGAGGCGCTGGCCGATATTTATGCGGCTACTGAAATAAAAGTGGAAGATGGTATCTTAATGATTAATGTAGAGCGCAAGCCAGATGCCTCCAATAAAAGCCTTTGGGCAAAAATTGACGACATCAAGCTGAATCCTACCATGAAAGTATATGTGAGTATGAAAGACATCAATGTTTTAAAAGTAAATGGAAGAGGAAAAATTATTTCAGAAAACTCCATTGCCTCTGATGATCTTGAAATAGGCCTTACCGGAAGCGGTACGATGGACATAGATGTAAAAGGCAGGAAATTAACTACCGATTTAAGTGGCTCAGGAACGATTACACTTAAGGGTTATGCCACCTCCAACAAAATTTCGTTGAGTGGTACAGGCATCCTAAACGCATTCGGTTGTGAGTTGGAAAGTGCCAACATTACCGTAGGTGGAAGTGGAATGGCCGAAATAAAAGTAGAAGATAACCTGGACGCTTTTATGATGGGCAGTGGCTCGATTAAGCACAAAGGAAACACCAAAAAAGTGACCAAGAAGGTGTACGGATCTGGAACCATAGATCGAGCTTATTAGCTAATGCCATAAAGTTCAGGCACCCGTCCAGCTTTTCGATCTTGCAAATAAGGGCTGATCCTACTTATCTTGGAAGAAAACAACCTATCCTATGTTCAGTTACAAGGTAGCAGTAGTGCAGGCTGCGCCTATCCTATTCGATAAAAACAAAACCATTGAGAAGATTGAGGTATTGGTAAGTGATGCTGCTTCAAAAAAGGCAGAGCTGATCCTGTTCCCTGAAGTCTTCATCCCCGGCTACCCAAGAGGGCTGTCTTTTGGAACGGTGGTAGGCAATAGAAGTGAAGAAGGGAGGAATTTATTTCTTAACTATTGGGAAAATGCTATCCAAATACCCGGACCGGAAATGGAAGCATTGGGAAAGATGGCCAAAAAAGCAAAAGCATTTCTTGTTATTGGTGTCACCGAAAAAGATACTATCAGTGATACGCTTTACTGCACTCTTGTCTACTTTTCCAATAAAGGAGTATACCTTGGCAAACATCGGAAAATAAAACCTACGGCAGCAGAACGTATCCTTTGGGGGGAAGGTGATGGTAAAGACCTCACTGTATTTAATACTTCACATGGGAAAATAGGAGGGCTGATTTGTTGGGAGAATTATATGCCTTTGGCGCGCATGGCCTTATATCAACAAGGACTGGAAATATACCTGGCCCCTACTGCGGATTGTCGGCAAAGCTGGCAAGCCACCCTGGAGCACATTGCTTGTGAAAGCAGGTGTTACGTCTTGGGTTGCAATCAATTTGTAACCAAAGAACAGTATCCGGAATATTTACAAAAAGAAATCAAAGACCTTCCATCTCCAATGTGCAGTGGCGGAAGCGTGATCATTTCACCACTGGGAAAAACATTAGCTGGACCACTACTCAATGAAGAAGGTATCTTGTATGCGGAAATTGACCATAAAGAAATAATTAGATCAAAAATGGATTTTGATGTAATCGGTCATTACAATCGGCCCGATATCTTTGAGTTTAAAGTAAAAACATAAATGGATAATGCGGTCGTTGTAGAAAAGTTTTATACTGCCTTTCAAAACAAAGATTGGGAAGGCATGCTTCAATGTTATCACGATGACATTCATTTTAGCGACCCGGTTTTTCCAGATTTAAAAGGTAAAAGAGTCAAAGCGATGTGGCACATGCTTGTAACCTCTTCAAAAGACTTAACCCTTACTTTTTTTGACATCCACGTCACTTCTGAAAAAGGAAGTTGTCATTGGGAAGCGATCTACCCTTTTTCCAAAACAGGCAGAACGGTTCACAATAAAATAAATGCTCAATTCATCTTTAAAGATGGATTGATACTAAGGCACAAAGATCATTTTAGTTTGTGGAAATGGAGTCAAATGGCACTCGGATTATCAGGTCTTCTATTAGGATGGACACCATTTATGAAGAAAAAGATACAACTTATGGCCGAAACGAACCTTGGTAGTTTCATTAGTAAGAATTCAGCCTACAGCTCTTAAAAGCTCTTTTTACCCTGTTTTTGGGCACTTAAAGGAGAATACAAAATCACAAAAATTATTATACCTTTGTTAAGGCTTAACTTAGAATAGATATATCAGTAACTTATTATTTACCTTATCGTCTCTCTAAAAGTAAGTCAATAAAAATTGTAACTTAATTTCTCTACACCCATGAACATTTACGTAGCAAACATTCCTTGGAAGGCATCAGAAGAAGAATTAAAGGCGCTTTTCGCAGAATACGGTGAAATCGATTCAGCAAAAATTATCACAGACAAATTTACTCAGCGAAGCCGGGGTTTTGGTTTTGTGGAAATGAAGGATGATGATGCCGCTCGAAGAGCAATCACTGAATTGAACGGACATGATTTCATGGGCAAGAACCTTGTTGTGAATGAAGCCCGTCCCAAAGAAGACCGCGGTGGAAATGGCGGTGGTGGTGGATACAGACGGGATTAATAATATACTCTAACAATAATAAAAGCCAGATGGGTTACCATCCGGCTTTTTATTTTTCAACGCCATTGTTATTGGCTACGTAAAGATTGTACAGGATTTTTTACAGCTGCTTTTATAGATTGGAAACTCACCGTTAACCATGCCACCAGAAATGCTGCTGCCCCGGAAATCAGAATCGTCCACAAGCTAATTTCAATACGATAGGCGAAACTTTGTAGCCACCAGCTTTCCATAACAAACCATGCCACCGGTATGGCCAAAATAAATGATATTAAAACCATCTTGGTAAAGTCACTGGCTAATAAAACAAGTATCCGGCCAACACTTGCTCCCAGCACCTTCCGAATGCCAATTTCTTTGGTGCGCAAACTTGCTGTATAGGCAGAAAGTGCAAATAGACCAATACAGGCGACAAAAATGGCTAGCGCTGAAAATACAGCAAACAATTTGCCAGTACGTTGATCCGCTTCGTAGTTAACCTTTAAATCCTCATCTAGAAAGGTATACTTAAAGGGTTGCTCTGGTGCAACCTCACGCCACTTGTTTTCCGCCACTTGAATCGCTTCCTGAATTTGACCCCGCTTCACCCTAGCCATCACATACCCCATTCCACCTCCAAAACTTGACGCATTTTGAATAACCAATGGAGTAACCTGATCGTGGAGCGATTGAAAATTAAAATCCTTCACCACACCAATGATGGTGAAATTCAATGAAATATTCCCTTCAGGAGTTTGGCGAATGTTATTTAACTTTCTTCCAATGGGATCTTTATAACCCATTACCTTCACGGCTGACTCATTTAATACTATCGATAAGGAATCATTGGTTTTTTCTGAAAACCATCTTCCCTCGAGTAATTTTAACCCTAACACTTCCGGCATTCTGTCGCTAAGTACCATTGACTTGGTAGTAAGTATTTCTGATGAACCTTCTGGTTGAAATTGTATTCCAAAGAAATCCGTTTGTCGTCCAGGTAATGAACCACTTCCCGAGGCATCTACAAATGGGGATGAGCGTCTGATTTCCTCCACGTATGTTTTGGCTATTTGGGGATCAAGATTAAACACACGCTCCACCACCAGCATCTGATCCTTGTCAAACCCAAGCGATTTCTCCCTCATAAATGTCATCTGCTGCTGGATCACCAGTGTGCCTATCATCAATACGATGGAAATCCAAAATTGAAAAATCACCAAACCATTTCTTATCCATTGTCCCTTCTGATTACCTGTAAAATTACCTTTCAGCACCACTACAGGATTAAAAGAGGACAAAACAAAGGAGGGATAAATTCCAGCGAGAAAACCCACAAAAGCCGTTAATGTTAACAGGATAAGGACATTTGAAAAGCTGAATACCAGTCGAAGTGACTTACCTGTAAGATCATTAAAATAGGGAAGAGCAAGTAGGATCAATAAGATAGCAAGTGCAACACCCATAAGACTTAAAACAAAAGATTCAGTAAGAAACTGAAATACCAAATGTTTTTTAAAGGAGCCCATCGTTTTGCGTACACCCACTTCCTTTGCACGCTCTGCCGAGCGGGCAGTAGCAAGGTTCATAAAATTGATACATGCGATAAAGAGAATTAATAACGCTACCGACATCATGATATAAACCGAGGTAATGTTACCCCCTGGCTCCATCTTTCCTTCCAGATTGGTGGGGTCCAGATGAATAGAAGTAATGGGTTGCAGAAAATACCGATAACCGTTTCCTTCTTTTTTATAGTCCTCCCATGACTTACCCAGATCTCGTTCTATTTGAGCAGAGGCATACGTGTCTACCATCTGTGGAAACTTAGATTCAAGTGCTTTAGAATCAGTGCCAGGGAATAGCTTAAAGTAACAGTGCGCTGAGAAGCCGGTAAAGTTTTCAACCTGTACAAATGGAAAGGTCTGTAGCGATACAAGGATATCAAATTTCAAATGAGAGTTATTGGGTACATCCTCACATACTCCCGTCACGGTAAACTCTCCAAACCCCGTTGTTATAATTTTTCCAATGGGGTCTTCATCACCAAAATACCTTCGGGAGGTACTCTCCGTCATCACCATGTCATTGGCATGGTGTAACAAAGTAGAAGAGTCACCTTTAATAATTTTAAAGCTAAAAATGGAAAAGAAGTTACTGTCTGACGCAAACACAAAATTCTCTTCAAACTCTTTCTTCTCATCACGATCATTTTTATAGGAGATTAGTGCATTCCCAAAAGGGCCCACCAGTAAGGTCGCACTTTCAATTTCAGGATAGTCTTTCACCGCCACGCTGGCAAAGGAATGTGGGATGGTAGCGTAATAGGTAGAATGATCTGGATATTTTCTTTCCAGCACCATTTTGTAAATCTGATTCGCATCTTTGAAAAACTTGTCGTATGAAAATTCATTCTGAACGAACAATGCGATTAACAAACAACTGGCAATTCCAACCGCAAGGCCGGCAATGTTAATAAATGTATACCCCTTTTGTCTTAACAATGCCCGAATGGCAAGTTTTAAATTGTTTTTAAGCATTTATTCAAGAGTTGAGGTGGCAAAATAGGGTAGGAATTATCAACCTATCCATAACCAATTACTCGATTTACGGAAAAACGTTGCATGAAGTTCCAATAATAATTTGCCTTCTATCCGAATACGGATATTTTGTGCGCTATCGAACGTAATATGGCCTAATTATAGCGTTCTGGGTCGAAAGGCATCAAATCCACTTCTGGTCTTTTTTCATTCACTAGGTCCGCTACCAGTTTACCCGTACCCGGGCCAAGGCTAATGCCCAACATGGAATGCCCTGTGGCAACTATGAGATTATTGATTTGCTTACTTCGGCCAATGTAAGGAAGGCCGTCTGGTGAACATGGCCGCAATCCGTGCCATATTTTTTCCTTAGCAGGAACATCCACCTTCATTTCAGGGTAATATTTAGGGATCGATTCCACAATACCCTTCACTCGATTCATACTGATCGTATGATTGACCCCAGTAATCTCCATGGTTCCACCAAAACGTAAGTCGTTCCCCATTGGGGTAACAGCCACCTTGCTCTCCAGAAAGATGGATGGTATACGTATATTTTTCTCCACGTTATTCAGTGTAAAACTATATCCCTTTCCTGCCTGCATGGGCAATGAAAGTTTAAGTCGCTTAGCAAGTGTGCCTGACCATGATCCGGTGGCTAGAACAATCTTATCAAATGAATAATCTCCCTGACTGGTTGTTAGTGTCTGAATCTGATTGTTCTGAATATTAAAATCTAATACTTCGC
>JAHBUB010000044.1 GCA_019638285.1 Cyclobacteriaceae bacterium
ACCTTGTCAATTTTATCGATTAAAACTTGATAGTAATTGCTGGGTAGTTGATGGAGCTCTAGGTTTTTTACTTTGCCGAGGATTGAAAGGGGACTGGCCATTTCACCTTGAAGGCTTCCGATAAAATGTCGTTTGGCGAGTTCTAGTTCCTCACTGTCAATAGATGATTGAAGTAGGTCGATCTCTTTCACAATTTCACTTATGGCAAGTAACCTATTTTCTTTGTTGACATCTGTACCTATAAGCAAGATGCTGCCATTTTTGAAGGAATTTACTGATGATGAAATACCATACGTAAGTCCCTTTTCTTCCCTTATATTTTTCATTAATCGAGAGCCAAAGTAGCCTCCTAAATAGTGATTAATAATTAGGATACCAGCAAAATCAGAGTGATCTCTTTGAAGGGTTTTTTTTCCTAGTCTAATGGACGATTGCAGGCTGCCCTTTTTATCAATATGACTTTCCGTACTTATTTCTTTTGATGAGGAGAAATCGGGAACTGGTAATGTGTTAATATCAATTGAACCCAAGGCTTGCTTTAGGGTCTTGAGATCGTCTGCATTTATTTTCCCGAGAATAAATACAAACGATGGCTTCATTCTTTCATCAAAAAAAGACTTCAAGTCGCTTACTTGTAAGTTATTAACGTCATTTTCATTGGCAGACTGCCCATACGGGTGAGAAGAACCGAATATCCTTTTGCGTATCAGTTTCGATGCCAGATAGCTGGTTTTTTCATTTTTTACCCTGAGTCCTTGTATAAATTGACCCTTGAGGAGATTTAGTTCTGTCTCATTGAAGGATGGAGAGATAATTAGTTCAAGGAAGATTGGAAAGAGCTTTGCCAAATGTTTTGAGAGTGCGTAAAGAGAAACTGAAGCAAAATCAAAATTACTGGACAGCTCTAAATGTGCTCCATACTGGTCGAACAATTCATCAATTTGCTTAGCGGACATTGATCGTGTGCCTTTATCGAGCATCTGTACTGTAAAGTGCGAGGCTTCAGGCTTAAGTTCAAACCATTTACCTGCGTCAAACACAATTTCGATCTTAACCAGATCCTGCTGAATAGCGTTCAAGTGGAGTAGTGGAACACCATTGGATAGCTGGGACTTTGAGACTGGGGGTAATTGAAATGAGGTTGACTTTATGAAAGAAGGCGATAGGGCTCTGTCCAACATTACTTCTGGTCAGTTACAGATTCCTCACCTGATACCTTACCATCAAAGTACATTGTAATGGTAAAACGAAGCGTTTCGGCTAAGGCATTTTCATTCCTATTGGTAGGCACCAAGTAGGCGACATCAATCGCAAACTTTTGAATTTTTGCGCCCACGCCTGCGGTTAAATACTTGCGATTCCCTTTATCCTTTGCTTCAAGGAAATATCCCAGGCGGCCAGCAAAGGTTTCATTGTACCAATATTCAATACCGGATGAAACGGAAAATTCTCGTATTTCTTCACTGAAGCCACCGGGAGCATCAGAAAAGGAACCAAAAATCCCACTCAATAAGGCTTTATCCCGACTGTCTGTTGTTGGGCTGGGTACTAATAGTTTGTTTACATCTAAGGCAAATGTTAAGCTATTGAAGGCGTCCAATTCAGTTTTATAAGAACCTCCTAACCTTAAATTGGTTGGTATAAAGTCTTTATTATTGGTATCAGAATAGGAAATCTTTGCGCCAATATTCGTAATCGTAGCACCTAATGAAAGTGATGAATTTTTTGATACCAAAGGCTTTGTATAGTAGATGCCTGCATCTACCGCTACGGAATTGCCCGGCCTGGCATCCACTCCTCCCGATGAAAATGCGCCTGTAAGATTAGAGTGTATATATCGCAATGCACCACCTATACTTAACTGCTCTGTGAGCAGCCTCGAATAAGTTACGTCAAAGGCAAACTCTCTTGGATTAAATCGACCCAGAATATTATTTACTCCTGGTCCGTTATTAAATTGAATCTCTCCAAGATCAAAATACTTCATAGAGGCTGCCACGGTTTGCTCTCTCGTAATTTTATAGAAGCCTGTTAGATAAAATATAGACATGTCGTTGATGATCTTTCCTAACCAAGGAGTATAAGAGCCAGAAACCCCGTAGCTCTTATCGATAAAGGCAAGTTTGGCTGAATTCCAGTGCGCAGAATTTGCATCTGGAGAAGTGGCTACCCCTGCATCTCCCATGGCTGCCGCCCTGGAGTCAGGGGTAATGGTAAGAAAGGGAACAGCAGTAGTTATTACTTTCCTGGTACTATCCTGACCTATAAGATTAGCCTGAGAAAAGCCTTTAGATGTAATAAAAAATGATAATAATAGGATGGTTATAATCCTTAACTTATTCATAGTCAAGTTCTAAGCTTTAAAGATAGTTAATTCAAAATAATTAGTTTGGAAATTTGCTCATTTTTCGAGCCATCTACTAGTGAACGAACCGCAAGTCTTAATAGGTATATTCCATTGCCTAATTTTGTTCCAGCAGTATTAGTACCATCCCATTCGGGTAAAGTAACCAGATATTGACTTGAAGGCACCTCATAGTTTATCATATGCATTGTTTGCCCTGAGAGGTCAACTATGGTGGCAAAAACCTCCAGGTCTTCTCCAGCTCGGTTGTGTTCAAACTGTATGGTGGTGCTGCTAGAGAATGGGTTGGGGTAGTTGTAAAGCTTTTGTATAGCGATTTGCGTTCCATCGGTTACCACAAAATTAACTTTTGCGGACGAAGGATTGTTGTGGGTATCCCAAGCCTTTAATTCAATGGTATGTTTGCCGGGATTAAGATGTTCTATGGGAAAGGTTATAGTGCCTTTTGTGAAATTATCCAGATCGGCCAAATAGTATTCCCCTACTTCGAAAATCTGATCATCATCCAAAATGACGGTTAGACTGTTTCCTATTCCGTAATTGGCAATGTTGATTCCGCTTGCATCAAAAAGACGAGCTACCAATTGTGTGGATGAAGAGGTGATGCCGCCATTGATAAAAGTGGTGTCCCCCATATAGAGTGAAATTTCAGGAGATTTATTGTCGCTGTTACTATCTAGTTCGCTTTCTCCTATTTTGAAATTGATGGCTCCTCCGATGGCATCATTTGTATTCATGCTATTTTTTGCATACATACTTAATTTTCCATAACCTACCTGATAGGCAATGTTCTTTGGTAGAATAAATTCTAACTGAAAGCTTCCGCTTGATACAGTTGCTTCTCCACGGAAAAGAGTGTTACTTCTTTCCTTGTAAGTAAAAACAGGATTTTCATCACCAAGTGTATTGAAATCAAATTCTTTGTCTTTTAATTCCACAGTCACCACGCCATTGAAATTTTCATTTTTAATCCCTTGTGATTGAACCTCGCCCTCAATAAGAATTCTAGACAACGCTTTGAGTGTGTCTGATCCTGTCACGGTTGATATTCGAGTGGCAATAATCTCATCATTGGGAATGGCGAGGAACATAGAGGGATCGCCCAATAAAGAGAAATTTCTGTTGGAGACCCCATTTATACTGTTATTTTTTGTTTCTCTAAATACAGCACCAAGGTCTCTGTATTTTCCATCTATTCTAGTAAAAAGAGCCTCGTAAAAAGCGGTATTGAGAAATGCATTTGTAGATGCATTGACTGGCCGTGTGGCAGTCACCAGTCCAATAGCGCCACCCTCTTCTTTTGTCAATATCAATTCGCTACTTGAGATTTGTGATGGATCATCGTGTCTTCCGAATTCACAAGTAGCTGTAACCATCAAAGGGAAGGCCGTCTTGTTAGACCAATCTTTGATTAATTGTTCATCTAAAATTTGTTCCTGCATCCAAACCCGCTCTGATCCATGCCCTGTAAAATTAACAATAAGTGTCCCTTTATTTAATGATCTAAGCAATGCGCTTCGAGCATTTGGAGAAACCTGACCACTTGGTTTTGAGATTTGTCTGAATGCATCCAGGTAGATTTTTTTTGTGTTGAATTGATAATGATCGGCCTCAATATCTCTTGCTAATTTGTCGGCATCACCTTGATGAAGGTTGAAGTCTCCGTCATCGGCCACAAAAAGTATATCCTTTCGCCACGAACCCAAAGATTTTGGATTGGTATCGTACGCAATGAGTTTATCCACTACCACAGAAGCCTCTTCTACTGTTTTAACAGGCAGCCGACCCACCCCAATGTCCAATGTGTGTGCCACTGCAGGATCTTCCTGCCAATCACCTTCACCCATCTCTAAAAAAGCAAAGTAATCGTCAGACGAATAGGTTTCGAGGGGGGAAAGAGAGTTCCTTGACTCATAGGTGGGAACAAAATTTGTGTTTTTGACCACCCGGTCTTTGTAGTCGTAGGAGGACCTTCCAAACAGCAAAATATTTTTTAAGCCTGATTTATAAAGCTCCTTTGCAAAATTGCGAATAGCGGTGGGGTCCTGTTTGCCTCCTGAGAAATCGTTATATACTTCCTCTGTAGTTACTACCTGTGTAGAGATACCATTTGTATTTTGTCGATGATTGGCCAGGCGTATCGCTTCGTTCTTAAAGTCAGGATGAGTTACAATAAGGAGTTGAATGTTCGATTTATTGATAAGGTCTTGATTGGGCACTTTCTTTTCAAAGACGGGAATTAAAAATTCATTCTCTCTAAAGGCAATGAATGTTTTCATTTCGTGGGTTGTCGTGCTAAAGATTACTTTGTTGTCGCTAAATTGAAATTGTTGATTTCGGCAATCAAAAGAATCAGTTACATCCCAAATAGAACCATCAGAGGGGAAGGGAGTTACTTCAAAAGTGCTCACAGCATTTGCAAGACTGGCTGCGGATGTAAATTGCGTTTGGTTGTTGTACAAAGACAAATTTCTTTCAAAGTTTGCTAGCAGGAAATCGAGATAACCAACTGACTTTCCGGAAGCTCCTTTGGTATATTGATAGTTAAAAGTTTGAGTTGAAGTTGATGTCGCATTGACGGTGGTCGCCTCCACACTTATCGTATCTATTACAACTCTTCCTTTAATTCCATATTGTGTGTTTGTGATGGCGGCAATGGGTTGCTCGATCACAGGGATCCCATTTAACGAAAGACGGAATGATGCAGGATTTAAATTTTGGCTCATTACACTCGATACGATTTTTATCTGACTATTTACTGCTACACCCTCCACAGTATAGGGCAGGGATAGGTCGCTGGAAATTTCAAATTGCTCTCCAAACCATTTTCTGCCAGATTTTAGATCATTGTACTTTTCTTTTTCGTGAAAAACAAAATCATTAAAAGTATTAATGATTGGAAAATCACCCACCAGGGTTTCGTTGTTTGTTATTCGCTTGCCTCTATAAGTGGAGATGGTAATAAAATAATAATTCTTCTCTGTAAACAAATTCTTCTCGTAGCGAAACGTTCCCTTATCTATATCATAAGAATGCTTATCGGGGTTTTGCCCATAGAAAAGAATATAATCTCCGGGATTGAATTTACCATCCGACTCACCGACTACTGTGATTGCTATTTCTTGCAAATGGTTGAATCCGGTGTCGCTATTTGCTTGCGGTAGCATGCCACTGCCATTTCCATACAGGCTAATATTTCGAGGATCTATTTTGTCAGGATCAAAACCAGCAGATCTAAACAAATTGTAATCAATTTTGTAGATCCCATCTTCAGATACTGAAAACTTTGCCCATTGACCAGATCTCAAGGGCGATTCTAATACCTGAGCTCTTGCATTTGTGATAAGCGCCAAAATGGCGATTCCAGTCAGTATTGTTAATTTCTTGGCCTTCACGAAATGTTTTAAAGTAATCTACTTCTTTGCAAATACTCCCGTAGCTAACGAAAGAATGATGTATAGTAGTATAATTAAAGGCACAGCCTCGGCTTGTTTCCAGCCAAGTAATAATACGGACAATCCGATAAAGGTAAACCTCAATTTATTATCTGTCCAGCTAAAGTTTTTGAATTTGAGCGCAAACAAATGAATGGGGGCAACTAATAACAGAGAGAATATGATGCTGACCGCCACAAGCCCGGTTGTAGTCGAGGTGATAAAATAAAAAGGAGTATCCAAAAATACCAATCCTGTTATAAATAGCGCATTGGCGGGTGTCGGCAAACCAATAAATGAATCTGTTTGATTTTCATCTACATTAAATTTTGCAAGACGCAATGCCGAGAACATAGCAATCAAAAAGGCAATGTATGGAATATAACTTTCTGGTGCGGACCTTTCCAGCCAGGTAAACATTACGATGGAGGGTAGCACGCCAAAACTTACCATATCGGCCAGTGAATCCAATTCTTTTCCAATTGTTGAAGTAATTTTTAGAGCTCTTGCTGCAAAGCCGTCAAAAAAGTCAAAAACACAAGCTAACCAAACAAGATAGGCAGGTGTAATTAGAGGGAATTCACGCGCCAGCAATATCCCAATACATCCACAAAGTAGATTCCCTAAAGTCAGTAGGTTAGGAAGGTGTCGTGCAAATGCCATTATGAACTTAGGGCGCAAAATGGATTACTTATTTTTTCTTTGCCTATGGTAGTGGGGTCGCCATGGCCACTGTAAACAATTACATCGTCAGGTAAGATGAAAAGTTTTTGTTGTATGCTATCGATTAGTGTATCCATATCGCCACCTGGCAAATCAGTCCGGCCTATGCTCCCATCAAATAACACATCACCACTAATAAGTATTTTTTGTTCAGGGTTGTAGAGACCAATATGACCGGGAGAATGACCTGGGAGAAATATTACTTTCAATTGGCTTTTTCCCCACGTTACTTCATCTTTTTCATCAATAAATTTATCAGGCAGCGCTTCCTTGTAGGCACTAAAACCATAATTAGGAGCATATGTCTTCACCGCACGCAATAGACTTTCTTCTTTTTTGTGGATTAGAAAGGGAACATTATATGTCTCTTTCACAAAGTCATTGCCCAACACATGATCTATATGGCAATGCGTATTGACAAGTAATGCAACGGTAAGATGATTTGATTTAATGAATTCATCCAATTCTTTTTTCTCTTGTGGTTCATAACAACCAGGATCAATAACAATAGCTTCTCTGGTATCATCATAGACCACATAGGTATTTTCGCTGAATGGATTAAAAACAAATGACTTAACCGTAATCATATCTCTTAATTAAATGTAAAGTTATCACGTTCATTGCAATTATCTTTGTGCGTAAGTCATAAGTTAAATTTATAAATTGACATATGACAGCGGTAAGCACATTGGATGGGTATTATGGCACAAAAAAAAGTTGATTATATCATTGTAGGGTTGGGTTTGGCAGGGGCCTGTTTGGCTGTGCAGCTGTTGAGGCGAGGTAAGCGAATAATGGTCTATAATACCCCGAATCAAAACCGAGCATCATTGGTGGCAGCGGGTCTTTTCAATCCAATTACAGGCAAGCGTATTGTAAAAACATGGAAAGCTGATGAGATATTTTCTTACCTATTCAAATTTTACCACGATGTAGAAAGCGAACTGCAGATTAAGTTTTTTTATGATTGCCCTCTCTACATTCCTTTTCAAACTGTAGAGGAGCAAAATGAGTGGATGAGTAAAAGTGTTGATGATTCTATTAAGAATTATATTTTGCAGGTAAATACTCAATCTACCTTTGGGCATGAAGTAAAAGACCCCATTGGTGGCATTTTGCTTTCTCATTGTGGGCATATCAATACGGGTATTTTTTTGGATGGTGTTAAAAAGTTATTGGAGCAAACGGAAAGTTATTCGGAGGAGTGGTGGGTAGAGGAGAAACTGAAAATTTCAACCCATGAAGGTGTGGAATATGAAAATTTATCTGCGGAGAAAATAGTTTACTGTACTGGCATCTATGCGTTGAAAAGCAGGTATTTTGATGCTCTTCCATTGAGAGCGCTGAAAGGGGAGGTGATTACTATTACTACCGAAAAGCCACTAAGCCGCATTTACAACCGGGGAGCGTATGTTGTTGAGTCAGGAGAAATGGAATATAAAGCAGGGGCCACTTACGATCTTACCAATTTGAAGGAGGGTATTACTTTGGAAGGCAGAAAAGAATTGGAAATAAAGGTCAGGGAATTGTTGAGCATGTCGTTTAAGGTGACTCACCAAGATTGGGGTATCAGGCCGTCCACAGTGGACAGGCGTCCAATAATCGGAGTGCACCCCTCTCAAAACAATATTTTAATTTTTAATGGTTTGGGTGCTAAAGGTGTGAGCCTGGCACCGTATTTTTCGGGACAACTTGCGGATTACATAATGGGTAGAGGGGATTTGGACAAAGAGGCAAATATTACTCGTGTTAAATCGTTATATTCGAAGTTCTACTAATACACAATATCTTTGAACAAAGACCGCATGCTACAGATTGGCGATGGCGATGATAATTAGGCAAGAGGGCTTCCATACATATTTGATGAAAAGTATCCGCATGAAGTGGGCGTATGTTCTATTGAGTATATTGGTACTCTCCACCTTTAGTTTTCAGACGAAAGCACAACAGGCCCGAGAGAATTTTGGAAAGAATAGGATTCAGTATAAGCAATTTGATTGGCAATATCTCTCCTCCGAAAACTTTGATGTCTACTATTATGACAACCGTAGAAAAGTGGCGACTGAGGCTATTCAATATCTCGAAGGAGAATTTGACCGCATTACCGATTTGATAGGGTATCCCCCCTATTTAAAAACAAAAGTTTTTTTGTATAACTCCATCACAGATATGCAGCAAAGCAATATTGGGCTTAACCATACTGAGTTTAATGTAGGAGGAGAAACGGAATTTGTGAAGCCTTATGTAGAAATTGCTCATCCAGGTACGGTGGATCAATTTAAAGAGCAACTCATTTATAAGATGACTGAATTAATGGTCAATGAGATGATGTTTGGTGGAAGCCTAAAAGACATGTTTCAAAATTCAGTATTACTTAACCTGCCGGAATGGTTTATTAGAGGTGCATCGGGCTACGTGTCTAAGGGATGGAATGCCGAAATGGACGATTATATCCGGCAGTTGGTACGAACGAAAAAAATCAACAAAGCCCTGAAACTTACAGGTGGTGAGGCCGAATTGGTAGGCCAGTCCATCTGGAATTATATCGCTGAAAAATATGGGAAGAGTAGCATTTCAAATATTTTAAATTATGCTCGTGTTATTCGCAATGAGCAGAAGAGTGTATTGATTACACTTGGAATTAGCTTCAAGCAGTTGATCATCGATTGGGAGCAATATTATTCTGAAATGGAGGGGAAAGTAAATCAGAGCTATGTTTCTCCTTTGGACTCAACAAAGGTGAGTAGGCGACATCGGAAGGAAATTATTTTTACCACAGTGAAATTTAGCCCTGATGGGAAAAATATTGCGTATGCAGAAAATGACAGAGGGCACTTTGTTGTAAAAATCAAATCGTTAGATAATGGAAAAGAAATAACAATTCTTACCAGTGGCAATAAAGTTTTTGAGCAGGATATAAATCATAATATACCGCTTATCAGTTGGGCAGATAATAATACACTGGGGGTAATAGGCGTGCAGTACGGAGAATATGTTTTCTGGCTCTATGATCTCACTACAAAAAGCAAGTTGCCAAGAGAACTGGATCGTTTTAGTAATATTCGAAGCTTTGATTTTTCAGGAAACGGAAGACTGGCTATTCTTAGTGCTGATTTCGAAGGTCAAAACGATCTGTTTCTTATCAGCAGCAGAAGGGATCGTACGCGCAGGCTTACCAATGATCTTTACGATGATTTTGATCCTTCTTTTATCCCTAATTCGAATAGAATTGTGTTTAGCTCTAACAGAACCAATGACACGACTAACACTATAGTGAAAGGAATAAAAGCGATTCCTGCAAATTATAATTTGTATGTGTACGATCTGGATACCACCACCAATGTGGTGAGTCGATTAACAAATACATTTAGTAAAGATTATTACCCATTGGCAAAGGATATTAACAATATATATTACCTCAGTGATCAAAGAGGTATCATAAACATTTTTAAGTACGATCAAAGCACCAAAATTTATTCGCAGGTGACCAATTACAACTCGAGTATTAAGGAGTATGATATTGACTTTGTGAATAGTGCATTGGCCATGGTGATGGATAAAGGGATGAAGGAAGATATATTCTTAACAAAGCCATTTAATTTCAACAGACAGGTTTTTACGCCAGCTACGAGGCGAAAAGAAGTGCAGCAAGCCAAGGCAATAGTGGAAAGACGGAAACAGGAAACTGAACCTCAGAAGGGACTCTCTATTAAAGAATTGATCAACTCCAGATTGCGCGGCAATGACTCTGTTAAACAACACACACAAATACCGATTGACAGTATTCAACAAAGGAGAATGCCTGCTGACTCTGTAGATACTGACAACTACATATTTGAAGATGAGCTTGCACTACCAAAAGATACTATTGTAGCTAAAAGTGATAGGGTGGAGATTGACGTAAATGTAAAGGAAACGATAGATACGAAGGATTATGTTTTTGAGGATGAAGCTACGAGAACCCAGCCTTCAGAGACATTTCTGAACCGTTATATAAAAGCAAGAGAGGTTGCTCGTATACGAGGCCCTTTTCCTTATGAACCAAAATTTACTTACGAAAATCTTATCACTAATTTTGTTATCGATCCATTGCGTGGGTTTGGCGTACGCCTGGAAACACAAATGAATGACATGTTGGAGAATTACCGCTTCTTTGGTGGAATACAAACTGCCTTCGATTGGAAAAGTGGTGATGTTTATGGAGAAATTCAATACTTGCCTCATCGTGTTGACTATAGTGCGCGAATTGACAGGAAAGTAATTTTCTGGGATGGAGCAGTTGACCAACAAAAGTACACCTGGCAAAAAGTAGAGGTCGGAGCCTCCCTGCCATTAACGGTTCGTACGCGTGTTACTTTAAAGCCTTTCATTGGGTATACCCGATTTGTAGATAGGGGAAGCGATAGGAATCCTTCCGTTCCACCTGTCTTTCTTCCACCTGCGGAACAATTTTATGCTGGCTCCAAAATGGAGTTGGTGTATGATAATAGTTTGACTACCGGACTTAATATAATCGAGGGAACAAGAGGGAAAATAAACTTTACCCATTATGAAGGTATGGGCAACAAGCAAGCGAGCTTCTCTCAGGCCACCGTAGACATCAGACATTACCAGCCACTGTATAAAGAAATCGTGATTGCAGTGCGAGGTTACGCAGGAACATACTTTGGCAATGCACCCAAGTCGTATGTATTGGGTGGAATGGACAATTGGTTTGGGAATAGGATTAATGAAAAGGGGGCTGGCAATCCATTGGCGAATATCGAAGGATACAACCCTAATCTGATTTTTACAGAATTTGCTACCAGTTTGCGTGGGTTTAACTATGCTACCCAATATGGGCGTAGTGTTGCAATAGCCAATGCGGAATTGAGAATACCATTAATTCGTGCTCTTTCGGGCGGCCCAATTACTTCAAATTTCTTCCGCAATATGCAGCTTACGGGTTTTTATGATATTGGCACCAGTTGGACGGGGAAGCCACCCATTAACTCGAACACAAGTACGCAAACCAGAATAGAGGAAGGGGGGCCATTTAGGGCGGAGATTAAAGACTTTATCAATCCTTGGTTATACAGCTATGGGGTTGGGTTTCGTAGTATGATGTTGGGATACTATATGAAATTTGATTTAGTCTGGCCTGTAGAAAATTACAGAGTACAAGACCCGCGTATATTTGTTACCTTAGGTTTTGATTTTTAACTACCCCAAGACAACTTACTGTTATGATTAAATCAATGACCGGCTTTGGTCAGTCTTCCTCTTCTTTTGGAGACTTGACAATCAATGCTGAAGTAAAGAGCTTAAATTCAAAATTTCTGGATTTGAATACCAGATTGCCACGCATATATGTGGAAAAAGAATTGATGCTGAGGAATACCGTTACCGATTATTTAGAGAGGGGTAAAATATCAATTAGTGTGGATTGTGAGAGGGCGGGGAAGCGTGAGGTTTTACAGCATTATAACGAAGAGTTGTTTATTGCCTACTACGCACAGCTAAAACGGTTGGCAGACCGAGTGATGGCGCCTTATGAAAACCTTTTTCAAATTGCTTTAAATTCCCCTGAAGTAATTCAAAACACGGGTAAAGTAGAAATGGATCCTGCTGAGTGGGAGGCAATTAATGCTTGCGTGATTGAGGCAATAAAGAAATGTGATGACTTTAGAATAGCTGAGGGGAATGTACTTCAAAAGAAACTGGAGTCGTATTGTGATTCTATAGCATCAGCACTTGCCATCGTTGAAACATTGGATCCAAGGCGCATAGAGAAAGTAAGAAATAGGATAAAAGGAAAAGTAGAGGACTTCTTTGGTGAGGAAGGATTTGACGAAAACAGACTTGAGCAAGAAATTATTTTCTATATTGAGAAGCTGGATATCCATGAGGAGCGTGTGCGCCTTAAAACACATCTCGATTACTTTCATCAAGTGTTGAAGAGCAATGCCAGCAATGGTAAGAAGTTAGCTTTTATTTCCCAGGAGATTGGGAGGGAGATTAACACGATAGGAAGCAAAGCCAACGATGCCGAAATTCAAAAACACGTGGTGATAATGAAGGAGGAACTAGAGAAAATCAAAGAGCAGTTGGGAAATGTTCTCTAAGAGATTCTAATTTTGACTGATTAATTTACCACCACATTCTCCGTATCAATTCTACTTAGCTCCACCAATTCACCTTGCTTGAATAATTCCTCAGCCTGATCAATGCTGAAAGAATTGTTTTTTGGCTTGTAATTAATGTAGTCTTGAAACCTTATTCCGTTTACTACCCTTGGGTTATAAGCTACTCTAAAACGAAAGCTGGTTTCATCATTTTCCGCAAAAGAATAAGCCAGGTAGTCCACAGTGAAATTTTCCTGATTGATCCAGTACAGATAAGTATCCTCAAAATCTTCCCCTCCTCCATTGGCATTGAAGGTTACCTGAATTTTGTAGTACGACTTGCTGTTAATTGTTGTTTCTCCCAGGTATTTTTTATTGACTGCTGCATCATTGAGGCCGTAAGGTAGCAGCGCGAAATAATTAACAGAGTTGGTGGAGGAGGTATATTTTGCTGCCATGGTATCAGGCACAACGACCACTACACCGTTGATCTCTCTTTTAAATCCATCATTGGTAACAAAATCGTGAATGGTTCCCAGAGAGTCGTCAAAAACACGTTCATAAGAAAATGCCCCTCCGTTTCGTTTCGCTATGTAGTGCTTATCTCTAAAATCGAACTCCGCATTCAGATTATCGTACTTCTTTCCACCGGCTGTCTCAAGGGCCTTGTCTACAATTTTTTGGGGATCGTTAAGTTTGGAATCGCAACTGGATAAAGAGACACTAAGTAGGGTAATGAATAGTAAGGAAGAATATTTCATGGTAGTCAATTAACCAATTTGAGTAATGGAAAGTTTGTCTATTGGACGACACATCCTAAATCAATTTAGATAATGTGGCAATGTACCGTTCGGGAAGCTCGCCATTGGTTGCCATCTGATAGTCTTTGTAGCTACAGGGTACAATACTGGCCCTGGAATAACGGTCATTGGCACGGTGATGATTTACTTCCATCCACCACTTCTCTGTAAACTTGCTCTTGTAAAATGAAAGCGTCTCTGGCTCCACCGGCATAGACACCGTGTACTTGAGAAAGTCATTGTTCTTAAAATCCTGTTCACTTTTGCGATGATAAAATCCTTCAATGAAATACCATATCATGGTAGCGATGACGGAAGCTGTTTTTTTTTGCGTATCATCTTTGGTTGGATTGTATTCGTAAAAGCCAATGGAGCTCAATTTTTCGTTTGTGCCAGCATACCAACATATTTGGCAGGCTTCCTCTCCGGTGAGTCCGAAGGGTTGGGCATTGGCATTACCAGGCGCATCTGCTGATTTGATGGCCGTGATATCGAAAGATGCCATATCTGCATTTCGGATTGCAGGCTCCATATCTGCCATATTGCTTCTCAGATGGCCGATTCGATATGCTTCAAAATAAAGCTTTTCTAAAATGGCTACTGCCATCGGATCAATTAAATAAGTTTGGTGAGCCAAATGAGTGTACCCAAAAAGATAATTGGGTTCATGTAAAAGGATCTTGTTGATATGCCGTGTAGATTCAGCGCTTTCTTTAGTGTCATCTAGGTCCAGATAAGCATCTACATTGAGCATATTCACCAGTTTCTCCATATCCTCATACCCTTTGTACTGGCCATAATCAAGGTCGTGCGATCCGCCTAACACGATGGGCAGCACATTGTTCTCTAAAAGGATTCTACAAACCTCACTTACTCTCACATAAGTTTCTTCCAAATCAATTCCCGGATTAAGATTTCCCAGGTCTATGATATTGTTTTTGCCTGTGCCCCGTTTTAGCCGATAAAGTTTCTTTCGAATTTCATCCGGTCCTTCTTTACAGCCCTGATTGGTAGAGGTGCCCCGCTCTTCTTTAATACCAAAGAGTGCGATATGTGCATTTTTGTAGTCCGGCATTTTGTCACCAAATAGCCTTATGCTTTTGTAAAGCGAACCTGGGTCGTTAATGTGTTCGTAAATGGATTCATCAAGGGGTGAGAATAGAATGGTTAAATCCATTGGATTGCGGTTTAAACAAAGCTATTTGATTAATGAGGAACGAACAACCCCTCATTTGAATTTTTGGATTGGTATAAAACAAAAAAGCAGTTACCCAAGGCAACTGCTTTCGAAAAAGTTTTTTTAATTACCCTCCAAAGTCGTCAAAGCGAACATTCTCTTTTGGGACGCCCATGTCATCGAGCATTTTTAGGACAGCCGCATTCATCAGCGGAGGTCCACAAAGATAAAACTCAACATCTTCAGGGGCTGGGTGATCTTTCAGGTAATTGTTATAAAGACAAGAGTGAATGAATCCAACATATCCATCACCTTCACCTTCCAGAGATTCTTTTACCTTCCAGTTATCTTCAGGGAGCGGCTCAGACAATCCAATGTAGAAATTGAAATTTGGAAAATCTTTTTCTATGTCCCGGAAATGATTGGTATAGAATAATTCTTTTTTAGAACGACCACCATACCAGTAAGAAACTTTCCGATCGGTTTTTTCTGTGTGGAACAAGTGAAATATCTGTGCACGCAGGGGTGCCATTCCGGCACCACCTCCTACATAAACCATTTCTCTGTTTGTCTTGTTAATATGGAATTCTCCGTAAGGCCCTGAGATAGTTACTTTATCGCCAGGTTTTCTGCTGAAGATATAAGAGGAACAAATGCCTGGATTTACATCCATCCAACGGTTGTTGGCCCTATCAAACGGAGGCGTTGCCACACGAATATTGAGCATAACAATATTGCCCTCGGCTGGGTGATTGGCCATCGAATAAGCCCGAAAAATAGGCTCTTCATTTTTCATTTTAAGATCCCAAAGCTTAAACTTATCCCAGTCCTCCTTGAAGACTTCAGGCTTATGACCTAATTCAGGGTGGGGTGTAATGTCAATGGTTTTAAAATCAACATTTACCTCAGGCACATCTATTTGTATATAACCACCAGCTTCAAATTTTAGTGTCTCTCCCGGAGGCAATTTCATTACAAACTCTTTTATGAAAGTAGAGACATTGTAATTGGACACCACTTCGCATTCCCATTTTTTGATTCCGAAAATTTCATCAGGAATTCGGATAACCAAATCTTGTTTCACCTTTACCTGACACGCTAATCGAACGTGGTCTTTTCTCTCCTGGCGGTTTAAGTGACCTATTTCTGTAGGTAAAACATCCCCAGCTCCGGATTCTACCACACATTTACACATGGCACAGGTTCCACCACCACCACAGGCAGATGGTAGAAATATTTTTTCATTGGCCAGGGTAGTAAGTAACGTACTGCCTGCACTTATCGTGATGGTTTTCTCATCATTTATAACAATTTTGACAGGTCCGGATTGAACAAGTCGTTTTTGAGCGAATAACAGCACAAAAACCAGTAAGAGAATGACAATAGTAAAGGCTGCGATGGAAATAATTATTAACATAATAATATGCTTTTATCAGAACCACAAATATATCGACAGAACCCAAAAAAAGGGCGCTGTTGGTATAAAAATTACATCACTTATATAAACAGTCGCAGTAATTTCTGGTTCCTTATGCAAGACTAAATTCATGCGCTTTTTTCGGCTCATAAACCCTGAAATAACTGTCACCGGTAAGTAGAACTGATAAGTCTTTACGATCTATCCATTCCAAAAGTTTTTTTATGCTTATCCAACCCTTCATAAAGTGGGCGCCTTGCCCCTGATACCCACCTGTAAACTCTTCAAAATCGGTTATTCGAATGACTCCGGAGGTGATTGAACTGATATAAACGTTTATCAATGCGTCTTTTTCAAAAGCAACGGAATTATCATCGGTAGTTTTAGGATATGGATATTTGAAGCCTGAAGCCAGTGATGCGACATCGGACAGCACCACAAGCCCAGTAGGGAGGCTTCCCGCCCCTTTACCAGTAAGCATTTGCAATCCGGTGGATGCTCCGATAAGTGTTAATCCATTGAACTCATTTTTTATGTTAGCAAGTGGATTTTCAAGGGGAATCAAAGTGGGGGCTACGATGCCAAACACCTTATTCCCAATCTTTTGGGCTTTGGCAATAAGTTTTATGGTGCACCCTTGTTGTTTTGCAAAACGGATATCGTACGCTGATAATTTGTCAATACCGATGCCGAGAATATTCGAGGGCTTTACAAAGCATCCAAAAGCATGTGCAATGGAAATAGCAAGCTTGTACCTGGCATCGTATCCTTTTACGTCCAGGGTTGGGTCAGATTCAGCGAAACCCAGTTTTTGGGCCTGACCTAATGCTCCCTCATAACTCATCTTCTCATCAATCATTTTAGTGAGAATGTAATTGGTCGATCCATTGAATATACCTTCAAAGCTTTCCAAGGCATCATAAGCGTAGTGCATCTCCAGGTTTCGTATAATTGGAATGCTGCCACATACTGCTCCTTCATAAAGAACGGGTGTATTGTACTTTTTCTGAAGCCAAAATATTTCTTCCAGATTTTCAGCCAGCATTTTTTTGTTGGCCGTTACCACCGGTTTGCGTCTTTGCAACGATTGTTTCAGAATTTCCAGTGCTACTGCGGCATCATCAATTAGCTCAACTACAATGTCGATTTCTAGATCGTCTAAAATATCCGTAGGAGTAGTGCTAAAAATAGAAGACTCAATTGTGCGCGTCTTTGTTGGGTTTTTAATTACAATTTTTTTGATCTCAAGGTTTGGGCTTTTGGATTGATCCAATAACTCGTAGAACCCCTGGCCTACACTACCCAAGCCAAATAATCCTAGTTTTAGCTTTTTACTCATTTTGTAAAACGAATTTTGATTTGATGAAGAATTGAATAATTGATTTTAGTTTGTTGATTTCAATCAAAAAGGCATCGTGCCCATACTTCGATTGGATGATTTCGAATTGCGCATTTTGAATGTTCTCATAAATAAATTCTTGCTCGGCAACAGGGAATAGCAGATCGCTGTCTATACCGATCACCAATGCTTTTGATTGTATTGAATTTAATGCCTCGCGGATGTTGTCAAATTCCCTTCCCACATTGTGATTGTCCATTGTTTTAGTAAGAACCCAGTAGCTAAATGCATTAAACCGATTGGCAAGCTTTTCGCCTTGATAGCGCTGATAGGAGGCAGCATTATATCTTTCCAGCTTTTGATTTTCAGTGTCACTTTGACTTTCGAATGCCTCAAAACTTCTGAAGGTAGGCATGCTCATAGCACGAGCGGCCTTCAATCCATCCAGCCCGGCACTTGGCTCTTTTGATTCCCAACTACTATCTGCTGCAATTGCCATCCGCTGCGCCTCGTTAATGGCAATTCCCCAGGGAGAATGTTTTGCGTTGCATGCGATTAGAATGATATGCTCAAAGATCTCTGGTTTGTATATGGCCCAAGTCAATACTTGCTGACCACCCAAGGATGCGCCTATGAGCGTATGCACCTGCTTAATGCCAAGATGAACCCTAAGAAAATCAAAAGCCTTTACAATATCGTGATTGGTGATTATTGGAAAATCATGATAATAAGGTTCGGATGTTTGGGGGTTTACAGACAAAGGTCCTGTTGACCCATAGCACCCTCCCAGCACATTGGCACAAACGATAAAATATTCACGGTGTGAGAAAGGGCCCTCTTCAGTAAATAAATCACCCCACCAATTATTGAACGATGAATCACCTGTAAGTGCATGACATACCCATACCACATTGGATTGCTCAGAATTTAATTTTCCAAGTGTAGTATATTTCAACTGGAAGCCAGGCAGTGCACTGCCAGACTCCAGATTGAAATGTTCATTGTGTTGATATAGGTAATCTTTGGCGATCATTTGTCCAATTTTATTGACTTACTAATTCTTGCTGAAGGACTAAATCAAAAGCCTGTTGAAAATCGGCTTTGATATCATCAAGATGTTCAATGCCTACAGACACTCTCAGTAAATTAGGCAGCACACCGGAAGCCAATTGTTCTTCGTCTGACAACTGTTGGTGCGTAGTAGCCGCAGGCTGAATGATAAGTGTTTTGGCATCGCCAACATTCGCCACATGACTTATTAGTTTTAGGTTGTCTACAAGTTTGGCTGCCAGCTCTTTAGATCCTTTCAATGTAAAAGAGAGCACAGCTCCATAACCATTTTGTAAATACTTTTTTGCGAGCTTGTGGTAAGTGCTACTTTGCAAACCAGGATAGTTTACACTTTCTACATTTGGATTCTCCTCTAGCCATTGAGCAAGTGCAAGGGCATTGTCGACTGAGCGTTGCACGCGAAGAGAAAGTGTCTCGAGCCCTTGTAAGAAAAGGAATGAATTGAAGGGACTTAATGCCGGACCATAGTCGCGAAGACCCTCAACACGTGCCCTGATTGCAAAGGCAATGTTGGGCAATCCGAGTGGGTTGTTGTCACCAAATGTCTCCCAAAAATTTAACCCGTGGTATCCTTCAGAGGGCTCTGAAAACTGAGGGAATTTTCCATTTCCCCAATTGTAATTACCGCCATCCACAATTACTCCCCCAATAGAAGTCCCATGACCACCGATCCACTTTGTAGCGGATGCAACGACTACGTTAGCCCCGTGATCCAGTGGCCTGAACAAGTATCCGGCAGCACCAAAGGTATTATCAACAATTAATGGTAAGTCATATTTTTTTGCAAGCACTGCAATGGCCTCAAAATCAGGGATGTTAAAGCCGGGATTGCCAATTGCCTCCAGGTATATTGCTTTTGTTTTTCCATCAATTAATTTTTCAAACGACTCTGCTTTGTCTCCTTCTGCAAAGCGAACATCAATACCGAGACGCTTGAATGCAACTTTAAACTGATTGTAAGTTCCTCCATACAAAAATGAAGTAGAAACAAAGTTGTCGCCTGCCTGAAGAATGTTATTCAATGCGATGAATTGTGCGGCTTGACCAGAGCCAACGGCAACAGCGGCTACACCACCCTCGAGAGCAGCAATGCGCTTCTCAAATACATCTGTAGTAGGATTCATAATCCTTGTATAGATGTTTCCAAATTCCTTTAGCCCAAAAAGATTGGCGCCATGCTCGGAATTTTTGAAGGTGTAAGAACTGGTTTGATACAACGGCACAGCCGTAGATCGGGTGGTAGGATCAGCCTCCTGCCCGGCATGGAGTTGAAGTGTTTCGAATCGATAGTCTGACATAATAGATAATTATTTATAGTTATTAAAAAGTGAAAACGTAATAGTGGGAATACAACAGTGACAGGACTTGTCAGAGTCAAATTGTTACTGCGGAGTATTCTTGTGTGGAATTAGCAGCAACAGCACGTACACGTACACATCGTTGTGCAACGCATAAGTGTGGGTGTGCAAATATTTGAATTGATGGATCGAACTAATGCATCAGGCAAAGGTTCCTGTTGGTGTACTAACGAATTTGAGTTTTTCATTTTACTAATCGTTTTATATTCTCCCAACACTTGTTGGGATCAGGAATTAGCACCTTATTTCAACTGAATAGGTTGCTAGCGCTTCATAGAGCCTGTCTCTCAGCGCTTCTTTATAAATCGATTAAGCGGACACTTGCTTGCTCGACTTGATGATACAAACGTATGCTACCGAAGTAGAGTTTCCAAAATAAATTTTAAAATTTTTTAAACCCTAAGCCATTATAGGGAAAAGGTGTTCCCTGACGAGTGTTAGTAATAAAATCAGAACTGCTTGGTAATCATCACAATCTGTCCCAGATGATAGAGGTCATGATGGGTGATGCCGTGCAATAATTTACTGAAGGAATATTTGCGAGACGGAACAAAGTCTTGCAGTTTTTGTTTGTCGAAGGAGGCAATTGCCTTTAATAATTGCCCTTGACTTTTATCTAATTCTTCAATTGCTTGATGCCAATCTTTTCCATTTGGAAAATTGGCTTCATCTGTAATATCAAAATCTTGATTTCCTTGTAGTTGTCGAACAACAAAACCACGCCATGCAGTAATGTGAAGAACAAGCTCAATAATTGAATGCCCACCCCCGATTCTTGAGTCACACTTTTCGGCAGGAATTTCAGAAAGTATTTTTTTGATGGAGGGACCGTGCCAGGGTTCCCCATCATAGGTATCCTGTATGGATTTTATAATACCCGCGAGAGGATCCATGAATTACGTGAGCATACCACCATCCACCTGAATTACGTGTCCTGAAATATAGGACGACAAATCAGAACCAAGAAAAACACATGCATTGGCTACATCATCAGGATGGCCACCTCTTTTAAGGGGGATGGCATCACGCCAGCCCTGAACAGTTTTTTCGTCAAGCTTTCCTGTCATTTCAGTTTCTATAAAACCCGGTGCAATTGCATTGGATCGTATTCCGCGTGAACCAAGTTCAAGGGCAATTGATTTGGTGAAACCGATAATGCCGGCTTTGGAGGCAGCATAATTCGCCTGACCTGCATTTCCTTTTAGGCCCACCACTGAAGTCATGTTAATGATAGAGCCCCCCCGTTGTTTCATCATTGGTTTAGCTGCCGCTTTTACGGTATTGAAGCAAGATTTGAGATTTACCTGCATAATTTTATCCCACATTTCCTCAGTCATCCTTAAGAGAAGATTGTCCATGGTAATACCTGCATTATTGACTAGAATATCTAAAGTGCCAAAATCTGTAACTACATCATTGATTAATTTGTCGGCTTGCCCAAAGTCAGATGCATCTGATCTATAGCCTTTGGCCTTCACTCCTTTGGCTTGTAGTTCACCCTCCAATGCCAGGCCCTGCTCCACACTGGAAAGATAGGTGAAAGCCACATTGGCCCCGTGTTCAGCAAATTTGATGGCAATTGCTCTTCCAATCCCTTTCGAGGCCCCTGTGATAAGTGCATTTTTTCCTTCTAGTAGTTTCATCATGAATGTTGTTTCAGTGAATTCTTTCCTTGATATGATCAAAAATAGAGATTTCTGGCAAAAAATGATTTAAATACTACGAATTGAAGGATATGCATGCCTATTCTTTTCAATTGCCTCGTGAGGCTTTATCTTTGGCCCGAATTCTAAAAATCTTTCTTATGTCTAAATATGATCTGATCGTCATCGGCAGTGGCCCTGGTGGATATGTTGCAGCCATTCGGGCCTCACAATTGGGAATGAAAGTGGGTGTGATAGAGAAAGCTGAGTTGGGGGGTGTATGTCTTAATTGGGGGTGTATTCCAACTAAAGCTTTGTTGAAAAGTGCCAATGTGTTCGAGTATATGCAGCACGCTGAGGATTATGGGATCACCATAAAAGATGCGAAGGCGGATTTAAAAGCTATGGTGAAGCGAAGTAGAAATGTGGCGGATAGCAATAGCAAGGGAATTCAATTTTTGTTTAAGAAGAATAAAATTGATCATATCCCTGGATTTGCTAAACTGAAAAAGGGAGGTAAGGTTGAAGTAACCGATGACAAGGGCAAAAAAACGGACTATGAAGCCAAGCATACGATTATTGCTACAGGTGGCCGGGCGCGCGAACTACCTAACTTAAAAATTGATGGCAAGAAAATAATTGGATACCGAGAGGCGATGGTATTGCAAGATAAGCCGAAACGCCTTTTGGTAGTGGGTTCGGGGGCCATCGGGGTGGAGTTTGCTTATTTCTATAATGCTATTGGAACGGAGGTTACCGTGGTGGAATTTTTGCCTCGTATAGTGCCCGTAGAAGACGAAGAGGTTTCCAAGACACTTGAAAGGTCATTTAAGAAGTCGGGAATAAAGATTCATACCAACTCGGAAGTGACTCAAGTAGACACCAAGGGTAAAGGTTGTGTGGCTACTGTAAAGACACCCGGTGGTGAAATTAAAATAGAATGTGATATCGTATTGTCTGCCGTAGGTATCGCTACCAATTTGGAAGGCATTGGTTTAGAAGAAGTAGGTATTAAAACCGAAAAGGGTCATGTGGTTGTAGATGAATTTTATAAAACCAATGTACCGGGAGTTTATGCCATTGGGGATATTGTAAAAGGTCAGGCACTTGCACATGTGGCTTCAGCCGAAGGAATTACCTGTGTAGAAAAAATTGCAGGAAAGAACCCTGAGCCCATCGATTATAATAACATTCCGGGATGTACCTATTGCTCACCAGAAATTGCATCGGTAGGCTATACAGAAGAAGCAGCCAAAAAAGCGGGTTATCAAATCAAAGTGGGTAAGTTTCCATTCAGCGCCTCTGGGAAAGCTAAGGCAGCTGGGGCAACAGATGGGTTTGTGAAAGTGATTTTTGATGCAAAATATGGAGAGTGGCTTGGTGCTCATTACATAGGAGCCAATGTAACAGAAATGATTGCGGAGGCAGTAGTAGCGCGCAAGTTGGAAACAACAGGGCATGAAATCATCAAATCGATCCATCCTCACCCTACCATGAGTGAGGCCGTAATGGAAGCTGCTGCAGCTGCTTATGATGAAGTTATTCATATGTAATTGAATCAGGCTTAGGAAGTATTCAAATCAGTTTTGCATTGAACCAGTCATTCATTGAGAATCTGTGATGTTGAGAGTTGTTGATTCTAATTTTCAAGACTAAATGCAAATCAAACTCTGATGCAGTAGCATTTGTAGCTACAATTAAATCATTAGGAGGCGATATTTCCCCTACTTGGATTATGCAAATAATGGATGTCCTTCTTAAAGGGTAGAACTAAAAGTTTAGTACATATAATCGATTCAATCATTTCGAAAGTGAAACCTTCCATGCTTGAAAATTGGATTCTTTTATGCGGGAAATACTTTGCCGGGATGGAATTAATCCTGAGTTCCTAAGGTTCTAATGCCATTGAACATTGTTTTTGGTCATTTTGTCTAAATTCAGACTCATTTTAAACTTTTTCTTCGTATCTTGATACTTAATTATTTATTAATCTGATGGTTATGAAAATGTTTCCGATGAGATTTTACATGCGAAGACCAAGGATACTGGGTATTATGCTTGGGCTTAGTATGCTAATATATTTGGCGGTTCGTTTTTTTGTTGAAACAGGACAATGACATCAAAGGATCGAAGAGGGGTATCAACCAAAGGCTACTATAAAAGGGCAAGAATCTTTGCTTATTTAATGATAGTGGTAGCTATTGCCTATTTAATCCGCTTTCTCATTTCAATTTTTGTTGAATAACTCCATCCTTATCTTATCAACTACTTAATCTTTGGTAGCGGGCTTCTTGATGGGCCCAATCGATGCTTCAGCCTTTAAATCAAGCTAAAGGGAAATAATTTTAACAGCCTCGCGTTAAAAGCCTTAGTATGGAAAGACTAAGACCTTTTATTTTTGTCTTGTTGGCGATGTTGAGCTCATTGGCTTTTGCCCAAACAAGCTTGGATCCAACAACCAATCGACCGGAACATTACAGTAAATTTTATTCTCCCAAAAGGGCGAAGGCTGTAAAATATAAAAAGAGCAAGGTAAAGCACACAGCCCAATATGAATTTTACAAAAGAGTAGAGTTGGCAGCCAAGGACAAACAACGAATTTTGAGAAAGTTATCAAAGCCCCAGTACTCAAACCCGGCCTATTTTGGTCATAAAAAAAAGCCAAAGAGAAGACAGCCCAACAAGATGCGTTACTGTAAGGA
>JAHBUB010000045.1 GCA_019638285.1 Cyclobacteriaceae bacterium
CAATGGATGCAGTGATGACGCCACATTGGTGATCACTCCTCCTCCTGCCATTCAACCTAATATTCAAATTATTTCTAATCACAATGGCGAAAGCATTAGCTGCCCGGACGCTTTGGACGGTGCAATGGAGGCTTTTCCTGTTAATGGATTCGGAACTTATTCCTATTTATGGGATCATGGTCCGGCTACTAAGACAGTAAACGGATTAGGGCAGGGTATTTATGCCGTTACGGTAACGGACGACTATGGTTGTTCAACAAGAAACGAACTTTTAATCAGCGACCCCGCAACGATGCAATTGAATTTGACAAAAACCAGTTACAATGGTGCAGACTTAAGTTGTCACAACGATGCCGATGGGGAGATTCAATTGAATGTTGTTAGCGGCATTGCTCCTTATACTTACTCTTGGTCTGAGGGGAGTGGCACCCAAAATATTACCGGTTTGATGGCTGGTGATTACTCAGTCACCGTAAAAGATCAGAACAATTGTGTTCAAACCAAGAACGTAACCATCAATAATCCACCACCACTAACACTTGATCTTCAACATCCCATTGATCGCAATGGATTTGATATTTCTTGCAATGGATTAGCCGATGGAAGTGCCATGGCCTTTCTGGAAGGAGGTACTGGTGCTTATTCTTATTTGTGGTCGGGTGGTCAAACCACAGCAACTATTTCTGATCAACCATCTGGAGCTTATACTGTTCAGGTGCATGATACCAACAACTGCCCAAATGGTGGCTCTATTACGCTGATTGAACCGCCAGTACTTCAAGTAGCAATTGCTATAGATAACCCGGTAAGTTGTTTTGGTGGAACAGATGGACAAATATCGTTATCAGGAACTGGTGGTGCTGGTACCTACTCTTACTCTATGGGTGGTGTAACTTATCAACCTTCCAATGTTTTTGCAGGATTGGATATAGGTGCCAAGAACCTATTTCTTCAAGATGGGAATGGATGCGTTGTACCAATAGTAGAAACCATGACCCAACCCGATGTCATCGCCATCAGTTTTCAGAACATAGTGGATGCCCAATGCAATGACCCTGTAGGCTCAGCACGAGCAGTGGTGGTAGGTGGTAACGGAGGTTATAGTTATAATTGGTTTGATGACACCTCGAACCAACCTATGAACACGGGTGAAACCTTGGTAAACGCAATTGCCTCTGTATATAGAGTGGAAGTATTGGATTCAAAAAATTGCCCCGCATCAAATGTGGTGGCAGTGTCAAGTATTGGTGGGGCTGTTTTTAATGTAGAAAATATTGTAGGCGTAACTTGCTATGGATTTAGTGATGGATCGGCAGAAGCTGTAGTTTCATCTGGAATTGAACCTTATTCCTATACATGGTCGGATGGACAAACCCAACCAATAGCCAGTAATCTGCTGGCTGGAAATTACTTTGCCACAGTAACCGATGGACTTGGATGCAGAACCATAAAACCATTGGTGATTTCATCACCGGCACCCATGACTTCGACTTATACCAAAACACTACCCAACTGCGTGGGCGATTGTGATGGGGCGATTGCAGTGGTGGCCAATGGCGGAACATTTCCTTATCAATATGAATGGACTTCATTGTCACAAACGGGTACATCGGTCAACGGTTTATGCAAAGGTGATTATGGCATCAGGATTACTGATTCAAAAAATTGTGTTTTAGAAGAACTAGTTAATCTACCGGATCCGGAAGCATTACAAGTTATTGCTGACTTCACCAGACCTATATGTCTCGGTCGTTGCGATGGCAGCATTGATGTATCAGGTCAGGGAGGTGCGGGTCCTTATCAGTTTCAATGGGAGGATGGTTCTACGGATCCACTTTATCAAACCCTCTGTCCAGGTGATTACCGTGTTACAATGACAGATGCACATGGATGCGCTACCACAGAAACGAAAACATTATTACCCGGAGACCCTTTGCCCATCGATTTGGGCGGAGAAGTAACGTTGTGTGTAGGACAATCCCAAACGCTTGATGCTGGCAACAGTTGGGCTACGGTCAGTTGGACCTCATTATCTGGTTTTACCAGCGCTTCATCTATCATTACCATTACTGATCCAGGTTCTTATTTCCTGGAGGCAATAGATGGTATCGGTTGCATTGGGATAGATACTTTTAAATTGGCGACTTCGCTGGATTTACTTCAGGCTGAGTTTATCATGCCCTCGGAGGTGATGGCAGGAGATACCTTGGTAGCCATCGATATTTCATGGCCATTGCCTGATAAGGTGGAATGGACGCATCCAACTTCTTTCAGTTTACTTCCTTCGGATAATCCTGACTTTCTGTTTGCGATAGCACCTGAGCCAGGCACTTTTAATGTGGGTATGCAATCCTTTCTGGCGGAATGTCGTGATTTCAGAGAAAAAGAACTGGTTGTGCTGGTAGATCAAAAAGAAAACACCAATGGTAGGTTAGGGTATAAAGATGGACTCGTGCAGCAATTTTCAGTTTATCCCAATCCAAATGATGGAAGGTTTGATGTGAACGTACTACTGAGTGAGCAGAAGGAAATCCAACTTCAAGTGATTCATTTCCCTACAGGGTCGGTAGAAGCACGTTATGATGGCGGGAGTATGAATCTTCATCAGGTACCATTCGATTTAAGAAACCTTTCACGGGGATTGTATTTTATTCTTCTACGGGTAGGAGAAGAGCAACGGTCAATCAGGTTTGTGAAGAAGTAGCAATTTTAGGGGTAATGCATTGGAGTCCCCTTTCTCCTTGAGAATAATATATGTGAATGAGTCTTTTCTCTACTCCCTCTCCCAGGGCCGTGTCCGCCCACTGGTTGAGAGAGGGTTGGGGTGAGGGGCCTCTATCTGTTGAGGTCTTCAGGCTGACTGCACAGCATGAGATTCTTTACCCTACCCACCAACCATCGCACCGTGTCTCCCGCCAGTAGGCGGATAGTCAAAATGACGATATCGCAAGTCACGCGTGAGCCCCCCACTTCCATCCGCACAACACACGCGCCAGTTGCGTAGATATAACCGTCATTCAGAAGGAGCCAAGGCGGGTCTTAGGGTTGGGCGACTGAAGAATCTGCTATAGTATAGCTTAACTAGCGCTTACTTTCCCGCAGCGTCTCCTGTAAGGGACTCTGGCGGAATGAGAATTGCAAATAGCTTGAGATTCTTCGTTCCACCCACTATCCATCGCTCGGTGGCTCAGAATGACGGCAACAACTATTGCAGTTCATCCTTGCCGATAACGTAGGTGGTAAGGAGGCACTTCATAGAAATCGACAATACTTCCTCTCCCGATATCGCAAGTCACGTGTGAGTCCCCCACTTTCGTCCGCGGTATAAGTACACGCCATCTTCTCACAAGGCCGCACTTAAAATCAAACGTAGGCCGGGAGATAAATACATCCCACCCACAACCTATAAATTCGGAATAGCCCGATTTCAACAAATTCATTATCTTCCAAGATTATTCACTAATACCAATAGTAGCTTTTCATGAGCTTTGCAATCATTATTACTATTTGTGCACTTTTACTGATTGCCTATGTATTTAGCGTCACCTCGTCCAAGACAAAAATCCCGGCTGTAATACTACTTTTACTCTTGGGATGGACGATGCGGCAGGTTTCTGACTTGCTGAGCTTAAGTATCCCGGACCTAACCCCTCTGCTCCCCATTCTGGGTACCATAGGATTGATTCTTATTGTGTTGGAAGGGGCGTTGGAGCTGGAATTAAATGAAAGCAAGCGACCCATTATTAAAAAGTCATTTTTCATTGCGCTCATCCCCATCCTGCTCTTTGGCTTTGTGCTGGGCTACCTGTTTCAATATTTCGGGCAGGTATCTTTTCGAATAGGCTTACTCAATGCCATTCCACTTTGCGTAATCAGCAGTTCCATTGCCATCCCCAGTGTGAAAAACCTAAATAAGGGAGATCGCGAGTTTATCGTATATGAAAGTACTTTGTCAGACATTCTGGGCGTTCTCTTTTTTAATTTCATCGCACTCAATGCAGTCATCGACCTGGTGGCTTTCTGGCATTTTGGTGTGCAATTATTAGTCATGATGATTGTTTCCCTGGTGGCCACCGTGGGCCTCTCTTTATTATTAAGTCGTATTGATCATCATGTAAAACATACTCCCATTATTTTGTTGGTAATACTCATCTACGCCATCTCGGAAGTATACCACCTGCCCGCATTAATTTTCATTATCATATTTGGATTATTCATGGGCAACTTCGATGAGTTGAAAGGATTCAAGTGGGTACAAAAACTAAAGGCCACTGCCCTGGATCAGGAGGTAAGTAAATTCAGGGAGATCACCGTAGAGGCGGCATTTGTGGTGAGTGCCCTCTTCTTCCTCCTATTTGGATATTTGATTGAAACACAGGAAATACTTAATACAGACACATTGGTGTGGGCCGTGGGTATTGTGGTTTTAATCTTTGGCATCCGTGCCATTCAACTCAAGTTGCACGGCATAAAAATTCGGCCTTTGTTGTTTGTGGCCCCTCGGGGTCTCATTACGATACTGTTGTTCTTTACCCTGCCGGTCTCGGCCAACATCCCCCTCATGAACAAATCATTGGTGATGCAGGTGATTGTGCTTACTGCCGTGGTGTTGATGGCAGGGCTGATGACAAACAAAAAGGAGGATGAGAAAGAGGCAAAGCCCATCATGGTGAAACCAGGCGAGCAGAAAGAGAACTAAAGGCTTGGTAACCCAAATTCAGAGAATTTATAAACAGAGTGGGGCAGGGCTCAGCAGCATGAGGTATTCGAGCCATTTTTTGATTGGAAAGGATATTTGGATTCGGGTTTTACAGCACAAAAACTTAATTACATCCACAACCATCCAGTGCACAAGAGTAGCGGCCAGCCAGGTATTCAATTAGAGATCATTCGTATTAAACGTATCTCCCTGCTTAATGTCTCCTGTCTCATATCCTTTGCGAAACCAACGAACGCGTTGTGCGGAAGTGCCGTGTGTAAATGCATCCGGTACTACACGTCCTTGAAATTTTTTCTGCAATCGATCATCACCAATGGCGGATGCTGCATTGAGCGCTTCATCAAAATCACCGGGCTCAATAATATTGTTCATGTTTTGCGCATGGTATGCCCACACACCTGCCAGAAAATCTGCTTGTAACTCCAATCGAACAGAAAGCTTGTTGAATTTTTCTTCACTAAGTTGACTGCGCTGGGCAAGCACTTTATCACTGATGCCTAATAAATGTTGCACATGATGCCCTACTTCATGCGCAATCACATACGCTTGTGCAAAATCTCCGGGTGCACCCAACTTCGCGCTCATCTCATCAAAAAAACTTAAATCGATATACACCATCTCATCTGTTGAACAATAAAAAGGACCCGATGCCGAGGAGGCACCCCCACAGGCAGACTGAACCTGATCGGTGAAAAGTGTTAACGTGGGCTCACGATATCCATCCAACAACTGATTCCATACATCTTCTGTATTTCCAAGTACCGCTTTTGTGAAGTCGGCCATTTCTTCTTCTTTCGCACTGGGTTCGTAGGGAGCAGATTGATCCATCCCAACTCCACCAGAGCCGGTATCCATGAAAAATGAAAGTGGATTCACGCCCGCGATCCAACTGAATAGTAAAACGACAGCTATGACAATGATTCCTGTTTTTGAAAACAGTAAGCGGATTAATCCAGCACCCCCTGCGCCACCAAAACTGCTTCTGCCACCACTACGGCCGCGTTGATCATTTACGTTTGTACTTTTTCTGAGTCCTTTCCAGCGCATGGGTATTTTTGAAGTAAGTTACAGATCGCTCACCTCCCATGCAATGATCTGTTTTTTAGTATATAAACAAAAAGGCCACGAATTCCGTGGCCTTTTAAGTGTTAGGGTTTAACTATTTGATATCAAAATACTTAAAAACAGGGTACTTTACCGGGCCTTTATCAACTCCATTCTTTTTAAAATAGTCGTCAAAGAAATTCCAGGTCACGAGACCATCATCGGATTGAGGCTCGAGCATATAAAAAATTAGATTCGCAAGTGGTTGTGCAAGGTTTACTTGGTAATCACCCTTTTTTGCACGGTATGTTTCCGACACGAACTTACCCTCAGCGGTGGCCATATTATGTTTTTCAAACGTACGTTCCGCCAGTGTATATTTTTCAACCATAAAAGATTCTCCGGTAGCACGAGCTGACTTGCCTAATTTAGTTACCGTAGCCCCCTGCTTTTCCAAATGCTTCGCAATGAATTCAAACTCCGCAGGAATAATATAACCTTTTGGTAAAGTGCTTTCTACCGTGGCTTCGAAAGCACTATTGTTCTCAATGTTATCGAGCTCAACAATGCCAGGGCCTCTCAAATAGGAAGTTTTCCCGTCTTTATCTTTTACTGAATAGTATTCATAGGTGCGGTATTTATTAACCGGCTTGTCTAATGGCACCATTTTATAACGAACGCCCTTCTTTACTTTACCACCTTGTTCTTTCACCAATGCAATTGCATCCTTTTCAGCTTTTGCATTAATGGCCATCATTTCCTTTCCATTTTTATTGGTGAACTCCAAAATCTCATTAATAAAAGCATGTGTAGAATTGATGCGCTGATACAATCGCTCATGTGCAAAGGCTTCGCTCAAAACCGCCATCCTGTTTCGCAACCCAAGCTGATTGACCATATACCGAGGTTGATGATTGTATGTATAGAACCTCTTGATCGGCCATTCCTTTATCCCGTAGAAATCTCCAAAGGGGCCAAGGTATATATCATTCTTTTTCAACACCTTGTCAGTTACCTCAGGCAAGAGCTTGTCCCACGTAAAATCATAGGGTGCCTTCTCACCGGCATAGTGATAACTTGGCGCCCATGTTAATGAGTAGCCATGCCATGTTCCATTGGTAGTATGTATGTCGACAAATAAAGTCGGATCCCAGGGTACAATTATATTTTGAATAAGGCCATTGGTTTCCAATGCCTCCATTTTAATTCCATCGCGGTTCAAATCATAGCCTTGACTGTTTGGGCGAATACCGGCTTCAATCGGGCTTCCTTCTTGTGAGGGTCGGGTGTCAGGCCCCATTTTGTCGTTGGAATCAGTGTTGTAAATTGGAGCAAACAAAATGATTTGATTTTGCAGTAGGTACGCTTTGTCTCCGTGAAGAATCTCACGCATTAAAATTTGTATTATTTCCTTTCCTTCCACTTCACCGGAGTGGATGTTTCCCTGAATATAAATGATGGGCTTGCCACTGGCCTTTGCTTCTGCAGGGGTTGAGATTTTTGGATTGGCCAAAATTAATACTGGAATTTCTTTTCCCTCCAGGCTTTTGCCCATAGAAATTTGCGTAATGTTATCAGAGCCTTTTTTGACTTCGGATATAAAATCCATCACCTCGGCATAAGTAGATGTTTCGCGATAAGCAGTGCGTTCGGGCTTGGTCATCAATTCGATGGGCCATTGCGCAAAGGAGGGTGCGGATAGAAAAATTAAGAATAATAAAGCAAAATATTTCATTGAGTAATAATTAGTGGATAAAAGTAAATACTTGTTTTTAGGACTGGGGTTTGAAATAATACGACAAGACCAACAAGGGTTATGTTTAAATATTGAAGTTTTTCGTCTTGTGCTTCTTGGGCGGTAAGATCAAATAAATACGGATCAAAAAGAATAGAAATTCCAGCAAGCGCAATACCCATTGATCAATGGAAGAAATCTCACAGCAAAACCCCCTTTAGGAGGTGCAGATCCCCTTCATTTTTTACTTGACTTTTTGGCTTTGCTCGTCTTTGCCTTAGGTTCAGCTTTAGCTTTGGGTTTGGGTTTGGCTTTCTTGCCCTTTTGCTTTTGGAAGGCTGCCTTAAAAGCATTCTCCAATTCATTGGCTGCTTTCTTTAATGACTGCTCTACTTCCTTCCATCGCTCCTTGTTCTTTACTTCTTTCTTGAGGTTATCTCTTGTTTTTTTTAGATCCTCAAATTTGTCCTCAAAATCTTTCTTTAGTCGATCGTTGGCTTCATTGAGTTCAACTACAAACGTGTCAACCTTTTTGCCGAAATCTTTAAAAAATTTTTCTGCATTTCCTTCTTTGTTCTTTTCCATATGCTATAAATTTAAGGCGTGAGCTATTCAAACTTAACTAAAAAACTATTATAAAATAATAGACGCTGGCAATAGGACCATTTGATCCTTATATTGTACTGTAGAATGAATGGCAATAGATATTGAGTGATAGACATACGGATTGACATCGGAAATCGTTTTCCTTCAGAGGAGTCATTCAAACGAACCAGGCTCAAAGATTTAGAAGATGCCAGCAATTGAAGTTAGGAAACATAGGACACGCTTATGTGTTTATATAAATAGGTGTTATGAAGGTGTTTAGTGCATTGAAAGCAATAATGATAATGATGACGTTGGTCTTTTTGGTTTCTTGCGCCTCCTCCTCTCACGTCCATAAGAATAAAAAATTAAAACCAGGTAAGCCTATTCCTTGTCCACTCAAAGATTGCTAGGTATGCGAAAAATTATTGTAGCGATTGATGGTCATTCTGCATGTGGTAAAAGCACCACGGCCAAAGAGGTGGCCAAAATACTGGGTTACCTATATGTTGACTCCGGAGCCATGTACCGCGCAGTTACCGTCTATTTTCTGGAGCACCATATTGCCATTACCAATCCACGGGAAGTAGCAAGGGCGCTTTCTGATATAAAAGTGAGCTGTAAAATCAACCCACAGGGAATGACAGAGACCTATCTCAACGGCCTTAATGCAGAAAGTAAGATCCGAAAGATGGAAGTAGCAGAGCAAGTGAGTCAGATAAGTGCCATTAAAGAAGTGCGCACTGCTATGGTAGAGGAGCAAAGAAGATTGGGAAAAAAGAAGGGAATTGTGATGGACGGAAGGGATATTGGCACGGTCGTATTCCCAGAGGCTGAGTTAAAACTATTTCTTACTGCCGATCTGCTGGTGCGTGCCTTCCGAAGACAAAAAGAACTCCTTGAACGGGATGAGTTGGTGGATCTGGATGATGTGATTGATAATTTAAAATATCGGGATCAACATGACACTACCCGGAAAGTAAGCCCTTTGGTGAAGGCAAAGGATGCTATAATTATAGATACTACACATATTACCATTGATGAACAGGTAGATGAGGTGATTCGCCTGGCTACTGGCAAAATGGTGCCTTTTACATAGTGGTTTTCTCTCCTTTTCCGTTTAACCTACGGTTCTATTCTTTAAATCTTTTTAAACTTTGCCCAATGAATTAAATTACTAATTTTGCCACGGCCTAACAAAATAAATTGCCACTTTAAGCATGGGCAAATTCATTCGAATCAAGAAAGGATTTAATATCAATCTTGCGGGCAAAGCCGCTCCTAAAGTCACTCCGATTGAACACTCTGATACATTTGCTGTAAAGCCTCCTGACTTTCAGGGTATGTATATTCCGAAAGTGCTCGTAAAAGAGGGAGATGTAGTAAAAGCGGGAACACCACTTTTTCATGATAAAAGACACACCAACGTGATACACGTGGCTCCGGTAAGTGGAGAAATTGTTGAAGTAAAAAGAGGTGAAAAACGCAAGCTGCTGGAAATTAGGATATTAGCCGACAAACAGGTAGATCATAAGCCTTTTAAAAAGTACTCCACCTCTGAAATAGCCAAACTAGGCGCAGAAGAGGCAAAAGAATTAATGCTGGAAGCAGGCGTTTGGCCCAACATCGTCCAACGCCCTTTTGGATTTATTGCTGATCCGGAGACCAAGCCGAAAGCGATTCATATCTCTGCATTTGACACCCACCCTTTGGCTCCTGATTATAGTGTGCTCTTCAAAGGGGAAGATGTGTACTTTCAAGCAGGTCTTGATATTCTAAAAAAACTTACAACCGGATCAGTTCATCTGAACCTGCATACCACCAGTGAAATATCATCAGCTTTTTCACAGGCTTCTGGTGTAGAGTTAAATAAGTTTTCTGGCCCACACCCTGCTGGATGTGTGGGGGTGCAGATTCACCATCTTGACCCAATTAATAAAGGTGATATTGTGTGGACTGTAAATCCGTTTGGTGTTATCCAAATTGGAAAGCTGTTCCTTAATGGTATTTATGATGCATCACGCATTATTGCCCTGGTAGGATCAGAGGTAAAAGAGCCACAATACTATAAAACCTATACAGGGGCATCTATTAAAAGTCTAATTGAAGGTAAACTCACCAACGATCACGTTCGCGTGATATCTGGCAACGTGCTTACCGGAACCCGAGTGGCCAACGATGGTTACGTAGGCTTCTTCGACAGCTATGTTACCGTAATTCCGGAAGGCGATTATTACGAATTCATGGGATGGATTGCACCTTCGGTTAATAAATTAAGTTTCCATCGGGCATTTGGATTAATGTCATTTTTGGCAAGTGGTAAAGAATTTAAAGTTGACTCCAATACGCATGGAGAACCAAGGGCCTTTGTTCAAACAGGTGTGTTTGAGCGTGTTGTTCCAATGGATATTCTTCCCACTTATCTGTTGAAGTCAATCTTGGCAGAAGATATTGATGAAATGGAAGAATTGGGGATCTATGAGGTGATTGAAGAAGACCTGGCCCTTTGCGAGTTTGTGGATGTATCCAAACATAACGTGCAAAAGATATTGAGGGATGGAATTGAATTATTACAGAATAGCTGATTCATAGTATGAAGTTTATACGCAAAGAATTCGATAAAGTAAAGCATCACTTTGAAAAGGGAGGTAAGTGGGAGAAATACTTCTACGCATATGAGGCCCTGGACACCTTTGCTTTCTCACCCAATACAGTAAATGGTGAAAAAGGCGCTCAAATTCGAGATGCCGTTGACTTGAAACGCCTGATGATGACAGTAATCATCGCCATGGTGCCTTGTCTTTTGTTTGGTATTTGGAATGTGGGCCATCAGCATTTTATTGCCATTGGTGATGCATCGGCCTCCTTCGGTGATCAAATCTGGATAGGTATTATTAAAGTCATGCCTATCGTTATTGTAACTTATGCAGTAGGGCTAGGAGTTGAGTTTATTTTTGCAACAGTAAGACGGCACCCTGTTAATGAAGGCTTTCTGGTTACGGGTATGTTGATCCCATTAATTATGCCTCCAGATATTCCTCTGTGGCAAGTTGCGCTGGCTACTATTTTTGCGGTAATTATTGGAAAAGAAGCCTTTGGAGGCACTGGAATGAACGTGTTAAACGTAGCGCTTACCGCCAGGGCATTTTTATACTTTGCTTACCCTTCAGACATATCCGGTGAGGTATGGACTTATTTTGGAGATGCTTCACCTGTAGCAGGATTCTCAGGTGCAACACCACTATCCATTGGTGCTTCCTCACTGACAAGTGGACATAACGTAGTGAGCAGCTTAAATGCTTTTGGTGCTGGTTGGGCGGATGGTATGTATAGTTTTACCAACTTATTTATGGGTGTGATGCCCGGTAGTATCGGAGAAACTTCCGTACTGATGTGCCTTATTGGTGCTGTGATTTTAATTGCCACCGGGGTAGGGAGCTGGAAAATTATACTAAGTGTTTTTGCAGGTGCTTATTTCATGGCCTTGGGCCTGAATATGATTGGAGTTAACGAGTTTATGTTGATGCCGGCTCATTATCATTTGGTAATTGGTGGGTTGGCATTCGGTGCGGTGTTTATGGCTACAGACCCTGTTACGGCCTCACAAACAGAGACCGGAAAATGGATTTATGGATTCCTTATTGGCGTATTGACGATCATAATCAGGGTTTTTAACCCGGCATACCCGGAAGGGGTGATGTTGGCGATACTATTAATGAACGTTTTTGCGCCATTAATTGATTATTATGTAGTTGGTGCTAACAAAAAAAGAAGATTAAAACGTGCGACAGTCTAATACTTACATCATTATTTTCACCCTCATCACTACAGTGTTTGTAGGTGGAGTTTTGGCAGTTGCTTCCCTTTTATTGGGACCTCGCCAAGCCATATCAATTGAGTATGATACCAAATCTCAGATTCTGAGCGCAGTGATGACAATCACGAAAAAAGATGACGTGCTTGGAATCTATGATAAGCGAATTGAAAGCCTTGTGGTAAACAACAAAGGAGAAGAGATAAAGACAGATAGCAAAGGACAACCACTGATTGCAGAGAAAGTAGATGTAGCTAAAAACTATAAGCTAAAGCCGGAAGAGAGAATGTTTCCCGTATTTAAATATGTGAGCGAAAAGGACTCAACTCAGATTGAAGCTTACATATTACCTGTATATGGAAATGGACTCTGGGATAAAATTTGGGGATTTATAGCGTTAGACAATAAACTGGAGACCGTAAAAGGTGTTTCATTTGGCCATAAGTCGGAAACCCCCGGCTTGGGAGCTCGTATTTCTGATGATCCGGTTATCAGCGAACGTTATGTAGGCAAAAAGATTTATGATGATAAAGGTGAGCTTGTCTCTGTAAATATGGTGAAAGGGGAGAAAGGATTGCCATTGGATACCCACCATGTGGACGGTATGTCTGGAGCCACAATGACAGGTAATGGGGTGAACAAAATGCTAAAGGATTATTTGGATTGTTACGAATCGTATTTTGAAAAAGTAAAGTCACAAAACGTGGCAGGGCTTTAACAGATAAGCATATGAGTACAGAAGCAGTTGAAGAAAAAATAGTAAAGAAGGTATCAGAACCGTTGTTGTCAAAAAGGCGTAAGAAGCTCGTTAAAGACCCGCTTAATGAAGATAACCCTATTACGGTTCAAGTATTGGGAATATGTTCTGCGTTGGCAATCACCATCAAAATGGAGCCTACCATCATTATGGGCCTGGCCGTAATTTTCACGGTGATGTTTTCTAATCTTATCATTTCAGTGATTAGGGATTTCATCCCCAATCGTATCCGAATTATAGTGCAGTTGGCGGTAGTCGCCACCTTTGTAACACTAGTAAGTGAGCTTCTTAAGGCATACAATTACCCTATGTTTAAAGTGCTCGGTGCTTTTGTGGGACTTATTATTACCAACTGTATTGTGATGGGGCGCCTGGAGGCATTTGCTATGGGCAACAAGCCCTATGATTCTATGTTGGACGGATTGGGCAGTGGATTGGGTTACGCCTGGATCATTCTGGCAGTGTCTTTCTTTAGAGAATTTTTGGGATCTGGATCTATATTGAACTTTAAGGTTTTTGAAGCGCTGGGTATTCCTTATGTAAACAATGGCCTGATGGTAGACTCAATAGGTGCCTTCATGATTCTGGCGATTATCATATGGATACAACGTATCAAAACAGGATATGTGGAGCAATAACAAGTAAACGATTTTAACTATGGAACTTGTAAGTATTGGAATAAAAGCGGTTTTTGTTGAGAATATGATCTTTGCCTATTTTTTGGGCATGTGTTCATATTTAGCGGTGTCAAAGAAAGTTTCTACTGCAATCGGTTTGGGTACTGCCGTAATTTTCGTTTTGACAATCATCGTTCCTGCCAACTGGATGGTACAGGAATACATTTTAAAAGAAAGTGCACTAGCGTGGATTAGCCCACAGTTTGAAGGGGTGAACCTGGAGTTTCTTCAGTTTATTATGTTCATCGCCATTATTGCCGCCATCGTGCAATTGGTAGAGATGGTGGTAGAAAAAGTTTCTCCTTCATTATATGGCTCACTGGGAATCTTCTTACCCTTGATTGCTGTTAATTGTGCAATTCTTGGTGGTGCCCTATTTATGGTGCAGCGCGATTATACCCTGGCTGAGGCAACTGTATTTGGTTTTGGTTCTGGTGTGGGTTGGCTAATGGCCATTGTAGCGTTGGCCGCCATTCGCGAGAAATTGAAATATTCAAATGTACCTGATGGATTAAAGGGATTGGGATTGACTATGATCATTACAGGATTAATGGGTATTGCATTTAAATCCTTTATTGGGATAGCCATGTAATCGATCTTAGAGAAAATGAATTCAAGGGCTCCTAATTTAGTTGGGAGCCTTTTTTATTATTTATACTTACAACTATGCGCGAAACATTCCGAAAATTTGCCAGGTATTTCTTTAGTGGTTCTTTGTTTATTGTGCCACTCACAGCAACAGCTTATGTGATATTTGTAAGCTTTAGCTGGTTGGATAGCTTATTGAACCTACCCATCCCAGGCATTGGCTTTTTAATCATCATAGTGGCGATTAGTATTTTTGGTTATCTCACTTCCACTTACGCATTTCAAACATTTGTAGAAATATTTGAAATAGGGATGAACCGACTCCCTTTTGTTAAGTTGATCTATTCCTCATTAAAGGATTTACTTTCAGCTTTTGTGGGTGAAAAGAAAAAGTTTGACAAGCCTGTTTTGGTCACTATCAATAAGGAAAATGACATTTATCAAATTGGATTTGTCACACAAAAGGATCTGTCTGATCTTGGTTTGGATGAGATGGTAGCTGTTTACTTTCCGCATTCTTATGCGATTTCTGGCAACCATTTCCTGGTCCCAAAATCCAGTGTGAAGCCTGTCCCCATATCAGGGCCATCGGCAATGAAGTTTATTGTTTCTGGGGGTGTATCTGGCTTCAAGGAATTGTAGCCGATTTTATTAATTTTGAAAATGAATAAGTTCGGTTTACACCTGGTGCTGATTTGTTTGATATTCTCTGGTTGTGATAATGACGAAGCTGAATTCCCGGAGTTAATCACTTCTGCAGCACAACAGATCGGAAGCACTAGCGTGGTACTTGAAGCTGAGATTAAAGAGACGGGTAGCATACGACCTATTCGGTACGGCTTCTTTTGGAGTACAACTCCTGGATTAAACATCTTCAACACAGCCAACAAGTTGGATTTGGGGCAGGCGAGTGAAAAGAAAAAGTTTAGTATCAAGTTGGAATCACTATCACCCAATACCCAATATTTCGTTCGTTCTTTTTCGTCTGATCCGGATTATTCAAAAATTTATTACGGGAACGAAATTTCATTCACCACCTTGAATTAGGGGTGATTTTCGAATCAGCCCGATCCTTATTCTTTAGTTGATTACTCCTGAACCAATAAGTTCATCCCCCTCATACCAAGTGGCAAATTGTCCGGGAGCGACACCGCGCTGGGGATTATCGAAGAGGATATAGATACCTTCCTTTTGTTGAATGAGCTCAGCGTTTTCAAGGACCTGACGGTATCTAATCCTTACTTTATATTTTTTTGATTCGCCTTCATTCAATGTTAAATCTGGGCGTATCCAATGCTCGTCTTCCTTCTGAATAAACAATCCACTTCTGTATAGGCCGGGGTGATCTTCACCTTGCCCCATATAGATCAAATTTTGCTCGGTATCAGTACCAATGACAAACATGGGTTTTGGAAAGCCGCCCATATTCAAACCTTTGCGCTGGCCTATGGTATAAAAATGGGCACCATTGTGTTCGCCCACTACTTGACCTATTTCACTACTTAAATCATATGGTTTGGTAAGAGAAGTGTAATCTTCTTTGCTCCATCCATTTTTGAAAATAGTTGCATCACGAGGTACCTCTATGACTTTCCCTTTTTTTGTTTTTAGCTTTTGCTGGAGAAAATCAGGAAGATGTATCTTGCCAATAAAGCACAAACCCTGAGAATCTTTCTTCTCCGCAGTAGCCAATCCCATTTTCTTGGCAATGGCACGAACTTCTGACTTGGTCAGCTCGCCAATAGGAAAGAGGGCCTTGGCCAACTGAGCCTGGGTGAGCTGGCATAGAAAATAGCTTTGGTCTTTGTTGCTATCCTTACCAGCCAAGAGTTGATAGATAGTTTCCCCATTTTTGTGTAGTTCACCCTTTCGGCAATAGTGACCGGTGGCTACATAATCTGCACCAAGCTTCGTGGCAGCGTGTAGAAAAACATCAAACTTAATCTCACGATTGCATAGCACATCTGGATTGGGGGTTCGTCCACGTTGATACTCAGCGAACATATAATCCACAATCCGTTTTTTATACTCCTTGCTGAGATCTATGGTTTGAAAAGGAATGCCAAGGTGTTGTGCTACTATCATGGCATCATTGCTGTCATCCAGCCACGGACATTCGTTGCTTATGGTTACAGAATCGTCATGCCAGTTTTTCATGAACATACCGATTACTTCGTAGCCCTGCTCTTTTAATAGAAAAGCAGCCACACTGGAATCGACACCTCCGGAAAGACCAACGACAACTCGCTTTGACATTACTTTAATGGATTTTTTTGATAGGAATTAACCTTTTAATGCAACCGCAAACCTAAGGTATTGAAGTTAATTTGTCAGTGAAAAGTTCCTGCCCTTCATTAAATTGTAAAAACACAGAGACCTTCTGTCAAATACTTTCGGATAGGCAAGCGTCCATAGTCTGATTAAAACGCTGAATAAAGCGCTCATAATAAACACCTGTGCCAGGACCTGTAAATCCTGTATGAATTCTTTTTACAGTGCCGTCTTTTCCTATAATAATAGTAGTGGGAAAGGAAAGTACGTGATTCAACATGGGTAACGTTTTGGCAGCTTCTTCTTTGTCTTTGTTACCTGCAATCACAAAATCGTAAGGAACAGAGAGCTTTTCTTTCATCTTTTTTACCCTTCTACTGGCATAGTCAAAATCATCTTTGGCTTCATAGGCAAGGCCCAAGATTTCTACACCGCGATCTTTATTTTTAATGTACCATTTGGAAAGGAATTTTGTTTCGTCCATACAATTGGGACACCATGTACCAAAGATTTGTAAGATAACGACCTTGTTTTTAAACTTCTCATCCGATGAGCTCACCATTTTACCATCTACATCAGGGAAGGTAAATTCAATTTTGTCATAGCCCTCCTTTAAATAAGTTAATGAATCGGCATCCGGTAGCATTGCATTATCATTTTTAAACCCGGTCCATGTCTCATGCCAATCTTTACCATCCCAAAAGTCTCCTTTCAATGCCCCTGTTTCTGTTTTCTTAGCGCTAAAGACATAAGCATGATTGCCATCAAAAGCGCTCAACATCATTTCTCCATTTATCACATTGCCTTGCAGATATCTGTAATCACCAGTAGGTGTGAGGAAGGTGCCGGTCAATTCGTTGTCGGTTTGATTAAATATCCCTACTGCAACAGTGGTGTCTTTGTCATGAATAAACTCAACTGCATATTTCCCTGAAAAATCCTCAGTAGCAGTGTTGTTGGCTTTAGCAAACCGAAATTCTTCACCAAAAGTAGCAGTAAAGGGTAGCTTGAAATCTTTTTCATAATTTTTCACAAAATACCCAACAAGAGATTTTCCGTCAATTTTGGCGTGGATTTCAGTATCAAAAATGTGCATGTTCATAATTACCGAGTCTCCTTTTAATATTACTTCATCAAGGACAATTTCTTCTTCCGCATTTTTTAAAATTACCTGGTATTTTTCGCCTTCTTTATTCACGGTAAAATTCATTGGAAGTTCATGCCCTTGTATATCTACAATTCCTCTCCAGGGCCCCACTTTCAAGTCTTGTTGTGAGCTACAGGAAAAAAGAAGGGTGACAGACAGAAGAACTAGAATTAACCTCATACTTTAGTGTGATTAGAATTTGTAAAATATAAACAATCATGCAAAATAATGAAATGTTTGCAGGTCTAAAGGTTGTAGAACTTGCTTCTGTACTCGCAGGGCCAAGTGTGGGGCAATTTTTTGCGGAATTAGGTGCGCAGGTAATTAAGGTGGAAAACGTTAAAACGGGTGGGGATATCACGCGAACATGGAGAGGAAAGAATGAAGGTGACAACGATCTCTCTGCTTATTATACTTCAGTGAATTGGGGTAAAAAGAGCTTGGCCATTGATTTATCCAATGAGGAGGGAAGGGATATTGTTCACCAGCTTATTGCTAAATCCGATGCGGTAATAGCAAGCTACAAACCAGGTGATGCAGAAAAACTGGGTGTTGATTATAATACGCTTATTCTACAGAACCCATCTTTAATATATGGGCAAATTACAGGGTATGGCCCCGACAACGAACGAGTTGGTTATGATGCTGTAATTCAGGCAGAATCTGGTTTTATGGACCTAAACGGAGATCCAAACGGATTGCCATTGAAAATGCCAGTGGCATTAATTGATGTGTTAGCGGGGCATCATCTAAAGGAAGGTTTGCTGTTGGCATTATTAAAAAAGGAAAGAACGGGTAAGGGTGACTTTGTGGAAGTATCCCTAATTCAGGCGGCAATTTCATCTCTTGCCAATCAGGCTACCAATTGGCTGGTAGCCAAGAATTTACCAAAGCGTCAGGGGTCAGCCCATCCAAATATTGCGCCTTATGGTGACACTTATCTTACAAAAGATAACAAAAGAATGTTGCTGGCGATTGGAAGCGATCGTCAATTTAAAGACTTGTGTAAAATTCTAGAATTGAACGAATTGGAATCCAATCCAAAGTGGGAGACAAATTCACAGAGAGTGAAAAATAGAGCATCATTAAATGAGGAACTTCAGTCTGGTATTGAGAAAATGAATGCCAGCGATTTTATGGCAAGTTGTAATAATCGTAAAATACCGGCTGGTATAATTCAGAACCTGAGGGAAGTATTTGAAATGCCTGAAGCCAAAGAAGTTTTAATTCATGCCAATCAGTTAATGGGGATAAGAAACTTAGTGAGTAATAGCAAGGGACACCTTCCGAATATATCTAATATTTTCCCTCCACCCGCATTTGGACAGCACACACAAGAAATTCTGAGAGATGTCTTAGGGCTTTCATCTGATCAAATTTCTTGGCTTCGCCTAAATAAAATAGTTAATTAAATTATAAAAAGGTTTTATACTTGCTGAATAAAATTTGAAAACGCCTTGAAAAGTATTGCCGCCTTCTTTTTTGTTTTAGGATCCTTCGTTCTCGTTTATGCCCAAAACGACACAATCAGACTGAATGAAGTTGTGATCCATTCTAACAGGATACAAACAGGTTTTGATCAGGAGTCTGCAAATGTTATCATAATACAACCACAAGATATTTCAAATGCACCTGCGTTGAGTGTTACGGATGTATTGCGTTACTATGCAGGCATGGACATTCGCCAACGAGGCGCCAATGGTGTTCAAGCCGACCCTGGGATAAGAGGGAGTACTTTTGATCAGGTTTTGATTTTGGTCAATGGAATTAAAATGAGTGACCCACAGTCGGGCCATCATGCAATGAATCTGCCTATAGATATCAATAACATAGAGAGGATTGAAATTATAAAAGGGCCCGCAGCACGCATCTATGGACAAAATGCTTTTGCCGGTGCTATCAATTTTATTACAAAAACGCCTGATAAGAATGCACTTTCACTCCAATTAACTGGAGGTGATTTTAAATTATGGGGTGGTAAAATTGGCGGTGCGTATAATGGAAAGAAGATGAGTCACTATGCCAGCATAAGCAGGGATCAGTCAGTCGGATATAAATACAACACAGATTATGGTATCAATAACTATTTCTATCAATCAAAGTTAAAAACAGAGAAGGGCTCTTTTTCCTTTATGGGAGGAATTACCGATCGAAAATTTGGCGCTAATGGTTTTTATTCCAGTGAGAATTTTATCGATCAATATGAAGAGATACAAACAAGTCTGGTGGCTATCTCTTATAATCCTGAAAATAAGGGAGCATGGTCTGTGCGACCTAGAATATATTGGAGAAGAAATAAAGACGATTACCTATTCATTCGCTCAAATCCTGCATATTATCAAAATATCCATATAGGACAAACCTTTGGTGCTGAAGTGAATGCTACGCATGAGGGAAAGCTGGGTAGTACGGGTGTGGGTATAGATATGAATAGAGTAGACCTTGAAAGTAATAACCTGGGTAAGCATGAGCGAAGTGTTGCTACTTTATTTGTTGAGCATCGTTTTGCGTTTTTAGATAATAAATTGGATGCCACGCCAGGAGTTCAGTTAAGCCATTATTCCGATTTCGGCCTCAACGTTTTTCCAGGGATTGATCTTGGTTACACCATGAGCCGGTCTATAAAGGTTTTTGGTAATTGGGGTTACACCTATCGCGTGCCTTCTTTCACTGATCTTTACTATTCAGATCCTGCCAACTTGGGGAATGCGGATTTGAAACCAGAAAAAGCCATTTCATACGAACTTGGTTTAAAACTATTTGGAGTCCAAGGGATCTCTGGGCAGATGAGTTATTTTGCCCGGCTGGGGAAAAACACAATTGATTGGACACGAAATACAGATACCGAGCCCTGGCAAGCCGGAAATATCTCAAAAGTAAATATGGATGGCGTAGAGTTAAACATCTCTCTCTTACCATCATTATTTACAGGCCACAATGGAGTTTTTCAAAAACTGGATATTAATTATACTTATATAGGAAAAGTGGATGTTTCGAGTGGGGATGCGCTCTTTTCTAGATATGCCCTTGAAAATCTAAAACATCAATTTTCAGCCGGAATAAGCCTTCATTATACTCAATGGCTCTACCAATCCATCTACTTTAGGTACGCAGACAGGGTAACAATGCAAGATTATTCGGTGGTAGATTCTCGAATTAGTACAAATATGGGTCATTTTGGAGTCTTTATGGATGTCACCAATATTTTTGATACCCTTTATAAGGAGACAAACCTGGTTACTCTCCCTGGGCGGTGGTTTAAAATGGGAATCTCTTATCAATTTTAAAAATTCTCCCCCACTGGCCTTCAGGGATTGATTTTAGCGACTACTGTCAATTGTCGTGATTTATTCACTTAACACATTGATAATCAATTAAATAATTTGATTTAGGGGCCTGTAACTGCTCTATGTAGAAATGGCATAAGACAACAGTTGAATGGTTTTTTGTGGCATAATAGCTCATAAAGTGTCATAAAGTGGGGGAAAGTGGTTGAAAATGTTATTTTTCTACCTATGTTTGTTTTAGAAGAACTAACCCTATTGCAGATGGGGAAGGGAAAGAGAAAAGACAACCACTAAAAAGTCATGACTTTCTTCACCAGTGAGTACGAGAGCAAATTAGATTCCAAAGGGAGGCTGGTACTGCCTGCCCGGATCAAAAGCCAGTTGCCAGATAGTTCTGGTAGCGAGCTAGTGATTCGCAGGGGATTTGAGCCATGCCTTATTCTCTATCCTATGGTGGAATTCAGGAAAGTCTTCTCAAAGATTTCAGGTCTTAGCGAATTCAACGAAGAGTACAGAAAGTTGCAGCGCAATTTTTTTTCAGGTACCGCAACTGTTGAGTTAGATGCCAACGGCCGATTTCTTATTCCGAAAAATATGCTTGTGTATTCTCAGATCGATAAAGAAGCGATACTGGTGGGTATGGGTAATAAGGTAGAGATATGGAATCCTACCCTATATGAGAAGCATATGATCAATGACCCTGGTGAGTTGTCAAAGTTAGCGCAGAAATACCTGGATGAATAATGAGTGAGGCGCGCTATCATCAGCCTGTCATGCTCAGTGAATGTATTTCCGCTCTAGACATCGACCCTGAAGGAGTTTACGTGGACGTAACCTTTGGAGGAGGTGGACACAGTTTGAAAATATTAGAAAAGATCAAGGGCGGACGGTTGATCGCTTTTGATCAGGATGAGGACGCAAGACGCGAAGCTGAAAAAATCAACCACCGTTCTTTTACATTTTGTCAAGCCAACTTCATGTACATGAAAAGGTATTTGAAGCTAAATCAAATCACGAAAGTGGATGGTATACTGGCAGACCTTGGGGTTTCATCACATCAGATAGATGCACCGGATCGAGGGTTTTCAACTCGTTTTGACGGGCCTTTGGACATGCGCATGGATGTAAAAGGATCGACTACGGCTGCTCAAATATTAAATGAATATCCAGAAGAGGAGTTGCATAAGATTTTTGGAATGTATGGTGAGTTAAGAAACGCAAGAACTGCTGCCAAAGTGATTGTGCAGGAAAGAGTGCAGAAAAAATTTGAACGCAATTTTGATTTATTGAAAGTATTGAAACCCATAGCTCCACGGGGCAAAGACTTTAAATATTATGCACAGGTGTTTCAGGCATTGCGAATAGAAGTGAACAAGGAAATGGAGGCACTGGAAACGTTTTTAATGCAATGCAGTGAGGTGATGGAAAAAGGAGGAAGACTGGTGGTGATGTCGTATCACTCACTGGAAGACCGGATGGTAAAAAATTATATAAACACAGGAAAGGTATATGGTGAATTGGAAAAAGATTTTTATGGGAATCCAATCAAACCATTTAAATCGATTAATCGAAAACCAATTACAGCTAATGAAGAAGAGCTTGAACAAAATAACAGAGCGCGAAGTGCAAAACTGAGAGTAGCTGAAAGATTATAGGTATGAGTGAGAATAAATTTAGAATAGGACAAAGAGAAAAAAGTAAGGGAGCCGGAAGTAGCATTTTTTCAGGCTTGGAGCGACATGTGAAGTTGGAGACTTACTTCGAGGAGGGGTTTCCCGTAAAGAACCTGCCGAAAATTCTTTTTGTATTCATGCTCAGCTTGATCTATATCGGCAATACACACTATTCCGATAAAACGATACGGACGATAAATAAGATGCATACAGAGGTGGAAGACCTGCGTGCAGACTATACAACACTCAAGGCAGATTTGATGTTTGCCAGCAAGCAATCGGAGGTGGCCCGAAGGGTGAAATCATTAGGATTAAGGGAGAGCATCAACCCTCCCCATAAAATAGAAGTAAAAAAGGGTGAATATTAAGAGATCCATATTAATTCGTGTTCGAATAGCATTTCTCTTTGTGTTGTTATTCGGTATCGCTGTAATTGTGAAGATATCTCATATTCAATTTGTTGAAGGAGAGGAGTGGACGAAGATAAGTGAACAAATTACGTTTGACTACAAAAAGATAAAAGCTACTCGCGGAAATATCTATTCCGATAATGGGAGTTTACTGGCAACGGACTTGCCATTTTATAAGGTTGCTTTCGACCCAAGGCTTGCAAAGGATAAGGTTTTCAAAAGTGGACTTGACTCTCTGTCTCTTCTTCTGGCGAGGTACTATAAAGATAAATCTGCTACAGAATACAAACGCATGATTCAAGATGCGAGGGCCGCTAACCGACAGTATATCATAATCAATCGCAAGCAAATCAATTACCAGACTAAGAAGATAATGTCGTCATGGCCTATTTTCAGGGAAGGCAGGTATGGTGGAGGTGTTATTTTTGAGAAAATTGATGTGCGCTATCGGCCTTTCTCAAACCTTAGCCGAAGAA
>JAHBUB010000046.1 GCA_019638285.1 Cyclobacteriaceae bacterium
TTTTAGGAAAAACATCGCCCGGGCGGTTAATTGACCGCTACGAATCACTTCGACAAACCGCACTTCATCGCGGTGAGTTCGGTGAATTTCTGGTAACCTTTTTGGATAATCATGATCAGGTAGGACAGTCTGTTAAACATCGCTTCGGTAAGGATGCTAACGAAGAACAAATTATTGCAGGCGTGGGTTTTTTGCTTTGTGCACTAGGGACACCATGCATTTATTACGGCACAGAGCAGGGTTTTGATGGTACTGCGGACGGAGATTGGGGTGTTCGCGAAGCTATGTTCAGTTTGAATGATAGAACATCGAACGCGTTAAATAAAGACTCTGCTATCTATAAGGGTATCGCTCAAATTGCCGCCTTGCGTAAAACCAAACGTGCACTAAAGTTTGGGCGCATGTATGCGAGGCCTACATCGACCGATGGCATTCGTTTTCATTTTCCGGAATGCAAAGAATGTCTGCTCGCTTTTTCCCGTCTGCTTTTTGAGGATGAAATTATTATTGCCTACAATGCTTCGATCAATAAGACCAAAACAGAATACATCCAAGTTGAATCGAACGGATGTAGCAGCTATCGATTTTTATTTGGGGGTTTAGGCACTGTGCCTGTTCAAAGTATAGAAAACGAGCAGATCAATTATATCAGGCTCACGATGCTGCCATTACAATTTATTCTGCTGGAACGAGAACATTGTTAATCGATTGATAACTAAAAGTTGGAAGCCTTTCATTTCCGTAAAACACAAAAGATGGTAATCACAAACTAAACAGTTGAGCCAGCAAAAGCAGTATGACAATAAGCAAAAGGATGCCATACCAAAACCGCTTCATCCATTTTCTGGAAGTGGGTGTAGGTTCCGGAAGGTTTGGTTCACAGCATGACTTAGCCATACATAGCAATTTTAAGATCAAGTTATTATGATGCCATTACACCATTTTTTCCATTAGTAAGTTGTATATCTTTTTAGAATGGTTTTGTAGAATTGGACCTTTACGGTTCGTTCTCCCTCTTTGCTTTCAATACCAATGGCATCAGGTGTAGTATCAAAGTAGGCGGCCAGTTCACAGGCCATCTCTTCCCCTCCGTCAATATGTTCAAGTCTTCCGGTGCCAGAAATTTCAGTCTTTTTTCCTTGTCCTGTTACTAACGTCCCTGAGAATAGAAAGTCCTGCGGAGGATGCTGAGTTGTTCTGATTTCACTGAGGCCGAAGTTTCCTTTTAAGACAAAGTTTGTTGTTTGGCGACTCAACTTCCGATCAAGAGAATCGATACCCGTGTGGAGATCTGCGGGAGCCAGTCGAAATACAAAGGCGGATGTTTCATAATCTAACGATACGTGTACTTTCTTGGTGTGCGCAGTAATCAGTTGACCTTGATAGACTATTGTTACTGACAAGGATCCATCTTTTGATCTGTAGGTATCTTGTCCCAACGCAGATTGCGCAATTCCATGCATTGCAAAGAGCAGTACAAAACTGATGATATTCGTGCGTATCATTATTTGCAAATACAGAAAAATCAATGAAAGATGCGTTTATGATTTTGGCTAAATGTTATACTTTAATGAGCAACCTGCATGATTGATATCATGCAGGTTTATTAAACGAAAAGATATATTTATCGTGTAAATCAATAACAAGTATTGATGGAAGTCACAGCATTAAGACAACCCTGCAAATGCTTGAAAGAAATTTCAATATGGTTCACACAATGTACAACAATTATGAAAACTTTATGTGTAGTCGCTCTTGCCAGTTCATTATTACTGGCTGGTTCTGTCGTCTCAGCGCAAAATTCGAGAGTAAAAAGTATTCGGCCAATCTCCAAAGAGGTTGTGAGAATCAGCAATAGGAATTGGCTTGTAAATGAACATTTGCTAACTGTTAAATCAATTGGATATCCCACTATGCTGTTGAAGGGAGTGGTTTTAACGAGCAATCACCTTACCAGAGAAGCCATCCCGGGCAATATGATTTCACATGGGTACCCTGCGTGGACGATTTCTAAAAGGATACAGCAAAAGGTAAAGCCAATCCGCTCTGAAAAATACAAGTTGTAAAAAATAAATAATGATATTTGTCAAACAGTAACTTTACGAGTTACACAAGTCAAGAGCCATATCAGAAATAGCCGATATGACTTTTTTGCTATCGCATCTTGCAACTTGTCCCTTCATTACTTTAACATTGTCATTAACAAATTGGTGATTCAGTCAATCAATAAAACCGCATACCCTGAATCCTAACAGCATTAAGAATAGCCAGAAAGGCCACACCCACATCTGCGAATACGGCTTCCCACATAGTGGCCATACCAAAGGCTCCCAGGATCATTACAATTAATTGGTTTGCATACTCCGGATTCAATCCTTTGAACATTAACCAAAAAGCAAAAACTAATTCTTGTACGACCAGTGGTATGGTTATAGCGATATATGTTGTTGATACCACATCAACACCTGAATAATATCAGGAAACTTGCCAGGATTATAAGCGCATTTCCAATGATGCCCCATATCATTAACCACTTCGGAATATACTTTCCGCTAAAAAGTATATGGTACAGCAATAGATTGCCTAATCCTGTTGCTACCATCACGCCCAAATGATTGGTCAAATCCCTGATTATCTTTAACATTTCACCTAACTTTCAAGGTACAGCAAACTTTCTCCTGTAGAAGTCAGATAAGTCTTACTAAGATAAATGAACAGGGGTAGTAAATCACTCCGAAAATTTGAAATGCCCCGGCTATCATCCTAAATCCCACAAATCCAATAGCGCTGTTTCCCTTATGTGCTTTTAGGGTTTTAAATAGTATAAGTGCAAATCCAATGTAGATAGGAACCAACAGAAATTGAAAAACTGCTCCAATCAACACCTGGCTTCTATTGGGAAATAATTCTTTGAGGAACTCGGTACTTTCTACTGAAGGAACAATGCTTAATAGTCCAGCCAGCATTCCGAATAGAATTAAAATTCCTGCGATTCTTGAAATACGTTTATCTAAATTCATTTTCTAAATTGATTAGGGTTCATTTAAATGATGTCTGTCTACTTTTTATAAGCCAACAACCTTAACGCATTAAAAACAACAACCAACGTAGAACCTTCATGGATCAATACCGCAATGCCGATATTAGCCAATCCCAAAATGGTAGATGGAATGAGAATGGCTACTATTCCCAAACTCACCCAGAGGTTTTGCTTGATAATGCCCTTAGCCTTTCTACTTAAGCCAATTGCAAAAGGCAAAGTTTCCAGTTTGTCCGCCATCAAGGCGATATCGGCTGTTTCCAGAGCTACATCACTTCCGGCAGCTCCCATAGCAATACCTACCGTGCTGTTGGCCATGGCCGGGGCATCATTCACACCATCACCAACCATCGCTACTTTAGATTCTTGTTCTTTCAATTTTTTGATAGCATCCACTTTTTCTTCGGGCAACAAGCTTCCCCAGGCATCTGTAAGTCCGATTTCTTTGGCTACCGCATCGGCTACTTGCTGGTTATCCCCGGTAAGCATGATCATGCGCTTTATGCCAATTTTTTTCAGTTCGGCCAGAGTTGCCTTTGCCGATTCACGCGGTGTGTCCATTAGAGCTATCATACCAATGTATTCTGCGTTCCTGCGGATCAGCATTGTGGTGTTGCCACCTCCTTCGAGTTCCCTTACTTGTTCTTCTGTTTCTTTGGAAGGTTTATTTTCATCCAGGTCCTCAAACAAGTCAAGGTTTCCTATGTAGATTTTATCACTTCCCAGCGAAGCTTTGATCCCTTTCCCCAACACGGCTTCAAGATCACTCGCTTCTGGAATGACTGTATCTTTTAGCTGCTCTTTCCCATCCCTCACTACCGCTTTTGCCAGCGGGTGGTCACTTAGGTTTTCCACCGCCACCGCTATTTTTAAAAGTTCATTTTCACTCACGTTCCCAAGAGGCACTACTTTGGTGAGTTTAGGTTTTCCCTCGGTTAGCGTTCCGGTTTTGTCGAAGGCCAGTGCTGTCAAAACGCCCAAATCTTCCAACGGCCGTCCACCTTTTATAAGCACACCACCTTTTGCAGCGCGGGCAACCCCACTCAAAACAGCGCTAGGCGTGGAGATCGCCAACGCACATGGACTTGCAGCAACCAGTACGGCCATCGCGCGGTAAAAACTCTCACTAAAGGTTTCGTCAATGACCAAAAAAGCACCTAGCAATAGTACCACCAGTGCCAGTACAGAAGGCACGAAGTATTTCTCAAACTTATCCGTAAGAAGTTGGGTAGGTGATTTTTGGGTTTGGGCTTCATTGACCAACTTTACCAAACGGGTAAGAGTTGAGTCACTGGCTTCTTTAATTACTTTTATTTCTAAAGTACTGTTGCCATTAATGGTTCCTGAAAATACCCGATTTTCTGGTTTAATGTCAGTTGTCTTTGACCATTCTTTTTCAGGATCATCAACAGGCAATTTATCTACCGGCACACTTTCTCCTGTGATAGGCGCCTGGTTCACGCTGCTGTTGCCATTTACCACTACGCCATCCGCTGAGATTTTACTATTAGGCTTTACTACGATAATGTCACCAATAATTAGTTCTTCAATCCCTATTTCTTCCGTCTTTCCGTTTTTCTTGCGTAGGGCAGTCTTTGGAGCTAATTCAGCCAATGCAGCAATGGATTTTCGCGCCTTGTTCATCGCATAATGTTCCATGGCATGACCCAGACTAAAAAGGAAGAGCAACAAAGCACCTTCTGCCCATTCACCTAAAATAGCCGCACCGATAGCTGCAACCAACATGAGAAAATCGATTTCAAATCCACCTTTAAGAACAGTTTGAACCGCTTCTTTAGCCGTAAAAAAGCCGCCAAAGAAATATGCTGCGATGTAAAGTGAGAGGCTTACCCAGGAGGAAACGGCATCTACGTAAGAAAGCCCAAAGCCAATACCCAGCAATGCCCCGCATACAATGGAGAAGATGAGCTCGGTATTTTTACCTAAAATGCCACCGTGCTCATCGTCTTCTCCTTCCTTATGGTCATGTTCCTTTTTGTCAGCTTTTTGTTCGCCATCTTCATCGGCTTTTTCAACCTTCGGTAGAAAGCGTAGGGCACTTACTTTTGTGTCCGATAAATCAAGCCCTTCTTTTCTCAAAGTTTTCAGAATTTCTGCTTCATCCGTTTTTTTGGTATCAAACTCTACTCGCACCATTCCTGATGCAGATACGGAGGCTTCTAATATGCCATCCACTTCCTTGAGGTTGTGCTCGATGTGACGGGCATGGCGCGTATGCCGAATACCATCTACTTCCATGAGTTTGTGCCCGAATTTACCTGTGATCTCTGCCCCGGTTTGCTCTGCCAGCGATTGGATACGGTCTATGGAGATCAGCTCCGGATCGTAATGAAAACAGAGTTGCGGTACACTATCATACGTTTCATCTGATACATGCACTTTTTCCAGGCCTTCCGTACCTTGAAGCTGTTTGATCAGTTTTTGCACACACTGATCTTTCTCGTTCGGTACTTCGGGAAGTAAAAGAGAGATTTTTATTTGTGTTTTTTTCATAGCGGTTCTTTTTTACTTTTTTTCTTTAAGAAAGGAAAATGGTGTGATACTAAAAGAAGGATAAGAAGTGCAGCAGTGACGGAGCTTATCAGATACATACCGTATCCTATACCAATGCCAACCCCTGCTGTTGCCCAAATCGTAGCTGCCGTAGTTAATCCGGAAATAAAGTTTTTTGACGTATCCTTAAAAATTATCCCTGCTCCTAAAAAACCAACACCTGAAACAATGTTGGCTACGATACGGGTTTGATCTGCCACTATGATGTGCGTATTGATAATAGTAATTAGCGCAGCACCAAGGCAAACTGCTGCATACGTACGGATGCCTGCATCGTGCCCATCAATTTCCCTATCCAGACCAATGAGAACTCCCAATACTACGGCCAGTAATAAACGGGGGATTAAAGTTATTTCTGTTTGAATGTCCATAAATTATATGATAATGTTCTTATAAAATATAATAGCTTTCAGATTCCTTTTTTACAGGCAAATTTTCATTTCCAATCATTTGTTTTAAATTAATTTCTATGGTTTGTGCTAGATCTGTCATAGGGGTATCAAAAGGCTGATTTTCAAAAGGGTCTTGCATTAGCATTGACGTCTTTTCTATTGCTATGAAGATGATTGGTACGACAATCGTAAGCCCTATTTCTACGGCCAGATATTTATCAGACAATCCAAAGGGCAACATGGTAGCAAAGACATAAATAATGGTATGAATCAACATACTGTATGCTTTTGGGAAAACCGTATTTTTTATGCGTTCACACTTACCCATGGAGTCACACAATCTGGCAATGGTGCTATCTATTTGTACCTGTTGAAAATCATTAACCATATTGTTTTCTTTCGCTTTCAGTAATGTTTCAGAATGTTGTGACAACAATGCATTCGGAACATTAATGGCCTCAATTCTATTTGAAACAATATACTCTTGCACCTTACAGGAGAATGACAGTTTTCTTAATGACTCTCCAAGAGCATAACACCAAACAATCTGCCGATCAGCCATTTCCTTCACAATTGGTTCATAACTCTCATTGCTCCTTTCAAAAAAAGAAATACACTGCCTTATAAGTGTTCTGGAATCATTTACAATAGCCCCCCAAATAATCCTTGCCTCCCACCACCTCTCGTAGGACTGGTTGGTGCGAATGCAAATAGAGCAACCACTTGGTTCAGTACGGCCGTAACTCCTACTGGCTTTAGAAATTTTGCTCAAAAAACCATATTGATCCAAAATTCCTACAACAATAGCATATGAGGTGATCAGTAAGATATCAACCTTGATGGTTTTAAGAAAGTCTGATATGGACATGCGTTTGTTTAGCAGCATTTTATCTATTGTTACTTCTCATTTTCATAATGTATTACTAACAATCATTGAATATATATTCAAATGATTTAAAACAGCCCTAAATAAGGGAATTTTCTTCGTTTAAACGGAATTAATTAGTCAATTGAATTTCATCCGCTGAATTCTTATCGCATTTAAAATTGCCAGAAAGGCCACACCCACATCTGCAAATACGGCTTCCCACATAGTGGCCATACCAAATGCCCCCAGAATCATTACTATTAATTTCACCCCAAAGGCCAGTGAAATATTCTGCCAGACTACGCTGCGTGTAGACCTGCCTATTTTTATGGCCTTTGCAATTTTGGAAGGTTGGTCTGTCTGGATAATCACATCTGCGGTTTCAATAGCAACATCACTTCCTAACCCTCCCATGGCTATCCCCACATCACTTACTGCCAAAACGGGTGCATCGTTAATCCCGTCACCCACAAAAGCAATATAGGCTGATGGGTTTCTCTTCATCTCCTCTAATTCGTGCAGCTTATCTTCGGGTAGTAAGCCTCCTTTGGCTTGTTCCAATCCTAGTTCAAGCCCAACCTTTTCGGTAATCGAAGGCTTGTCGCCCGACAACATAATGATTTTCTTAATGCCGGCATTATGCATTTCCCTAATGGCTTCTGTGGCATCCTCCTTCAATTGGTCAGCAATCGTAACATAACCTGAAAACTCATTGTCAATGGCAATCATTACAATGGATTCTACGATAGCATCAGTATCAGGTGGGACAGTAACACCATGAGCTGTCATTAACGCTTTATTACCGACTAAAACTATTTTATTGTTGACTGTACCTTTTAATCCTTTTCCCGCTATTTCGCTAACCTCTGAAGCTTTGTGAATCTGTCCCTTTAAATCATACTCCAAAATGGCACGGGCTATTGGATGAGTGGATTGCCCTTCCAATGCCAGCAGATACGCCATCATTTCATTTTCGGTAATTGCCACTGGTTTGATTTCCTTGATCTTAAACACCCCTTTAGTAACAGTACCCGTTTTATCCATGACCACCGTATTCACTTTAGTCATTGCATCAAGAAATGATGCCCCTTTAAACAAGATCCCGTTTCTTGATGCAGCACCCAGGCCCCCGAAGTAGCCCAACGGAATGGAGATGACCAAGGCACAAGGACAAGAAATGACCAGAAAAATAAGCGCACGGTACAACCAATCTTTGAATACATAGCTCTCCACAAAAAAGTAGGGTAGTACGGTAAGGCAAACGGCAAGAAATACAACAATGGGCGTATAAATGCGAGCAAACTTTCTGATAAAAAGCTCAGTTTTGGATTTCCTTGCAGTGGCATTTTGTACCATATCCAAAATCCTGGCAATTGAACTGTCGTTAAATTCTTTGGTCGTTTCCAGTTCTATGACGCCTTCCAGATTAATGCTTCCCGCAAAAACCTTATCGCCTTTGTGGATGGTATCGGGTTTGCTTTCCCCGGTAATGGCTGCCGTGTTAACGCTGGCCTTTTCAGATATAAGCGTACCGTCCAGTGGAATTTTTTCCCCTGTTCGCACCTGAACTTTTTCCCCGACTTGTACCGTTTCGGGATTTACCGCTACAAAATCGTTATCCCTATATACCAAAGCTGTATTGGGCCGTACATCGAGCAGGGCTTTTATATTTCCTTTGGCCCGCCTGACCGCAGCGTTTTGAAAGAGTTCACCGACCGCATAAAACAACATGACCGCTACACCTTCCGGGTATTCGCCAATGGCAAATGCTCCCAGCGTAGCAATGGACATCAATAAGAATTCCGTAAAAAAATCACCTTTAATTATGCTTTCCCAGCCTTCCTTAATCACGGGTAGCCCAACGGGGATGTAAGCCACACTGTACCAGGCAATACGTATCCAACCCTGGAAGTATGGGAACACATTAAAGTAATCGAACGAGATACCAACGATGAGCATTGTAAAACTTAATATTGCCGGAGCAAAAGTTTTAAACTTCGATTCGTTTGCTGGAATTTCAGATTCCGGATTCCTTTTAAGGTCTCGCAGTAGTACTTTTTTCTTCTTTAACATTCTATCACTCTTTATTTGCTACATTTCTTACAAATTCCGGTAACCACGAGATCAGAATTCTCGGCTATATAACCCTCGGGTAAACTTATTTTTGGAATTTTATGGTTGGTTAGACAAACTGTTTCATTACACTTAGAACAATGAAAATGTACATGTAAATCTTTTCCTACTTCGCATTCACACCCCTCTTCACACAAAGCATACTTGGGCACGCCTGTACCATCATCAATACTATGTACCATGCCATTTTCTTCAAAAACTTTTAAGGTTCTGTAAAGTGTGATTCTGTCCGACTTTTCAAAATCCTTATAGAGTTCGGTAAGGCTAACGGCAGTCTCCCGGTCCAGTAAATATTCCAATACAAGCAGCCGCATCGCTGTAGGCTTTATCCGATGCTGCGACAGTGTGTTCTCTAATTTGAGTATTGTTTTCATTGTTAAGTATATCTGACATTCAAAGGCTGTAATTCCTATTCAACATTATAGCAATCAATTTTCATTTACTATCACAGGTGATTTTCCATCGGTGATGATCACCTTGGAATTTTTGGAGGTGATAAGTTCTTTTGTGATCTCCAGGCTTTTATATTTCAAGAGTCTGTCATTGAGGGTTGAGTTGATAATGGCCTGTTGTTTCTTTATGGCTTCAGCCGCAATCAATAATCTTTCCGCCTCGCGCTTCTCCTTCTCAATATTAAAATTGATCTGCATGCGCTCTGTTACAATTTGCATTTCCTTTTCCTTTTTTTGTTTTTCCAGTTCGAAATCGAGTTGATTTCGTTTTATTTCATTTTCGATTTTAGTTTTCTTGGCAATTTCATCCGCATTGAGTTGGGCTTCAATAGTCTCCACTACAGCTGCTGGCAGGTCTACTTGTTTTAACAATACCAAATCCATTGCAAAACCATATTTTTCGATTACCCCATTCATTTTCTCTTTGATGGTATTTTCAATGGCACTGCGTTCAGTGATGAGTTGCGTAGCTTTATAAGCCAGACCAGTTTGCCTAAGGATTGTAATTAAATTATCTTCTACTACCGTTTTCTGATACCTCGTTCCAAACTTTTGGTAGACCTGAATAGCTGAGTCCGGCACCAAGTGATAAAGAATTGTTATTTCAGAAGTAACCTCAATCCCTTCTTTTGTATGGAAGTTGAGTTCCTGAGAGTAGTTACTGATACGAGTATTGAAGTGTTCAATTTTTTTGCCCGCAAAATTCATAATGTGCTGAGGTCCTGGTTTTAAAATATTTGGTTGCACCTTACCAAAGTGTACATCTACTCCTACTTCCCCAGGACGGACAATCGCACAACCTTGCAGCAGACATACTGCAACAAATGACATAATTACATTTATAGTCTTCATAACAAAAGGTATTTAGTTTCACTTTAAAATACACTTCACAATGGCAGTGTTTGTAGTACTAGTTATTCGTAATACGTTTACTTCAACTCATTTAGCAGTTCAAAATTTACTAGTAAAATATCCTAATGGACTTAGCGGTTTTAATCCGGTACGCATCATCAATTTCAGATATGTATATGATACCGTCCCCTGGATCGGGTGTCTTAGCTTTACCGCATATCAGTTGAACTGCTTTTTCCATCTCCTCATTCTGACACACCAGCTCAAGTTTCGCTATAGAGCTGTCTGCAAAATTGAAATCCAAAGACGGAGAAGCGTTTTTTTGCTTAAATGCTCCTGTTCCTTCTCCCTTGGATAAGGTTACGCTTTCAAATCCGGCATCACGAAGAGCCTCTACAACGATTTGAACCCGGCTTGGTTTAATAAATGCTTTTATCTCTTTCATGTTGATTTTATTTAAATTGACTTAACCTGATCAAACTATCGTGTTCAATAGTTATTATTCATTTACAATGGTTTCCAATTGCCCTTACTTATAAGTTTTTTTTAGCCTGTTTATATTTTTAATCTTACCGCCATGATATAGACCTCCAGCAGCAAGCGTGAAATATTTGTGTTGCTCCAAAAAATTCACATTTTCAGTATACCAATCCCTATCCGTAAACGCCTTTCCCAACTTTATAAGCCATTCCTTCCTCAGTAAGGCAAGCCTGTTCAGATAATCAGGACTACCGAGGTGGGCCATATCTGCATCGCAAAGTATTCTCTCCAAAAACGTTTTTGGTGATTGCGGCATACGTGTAGCCTCTATGCAACTAATTACTCCATCCAGTCTTTTATCGTTGAAGTGTATGCTCCTGAGAAGGGACTCCGCCATTTTTTGGGATTCTTTTTCGTGACCTTGATACTGATGTATAAACCCCAGGTCATGAAACCAGGCAGCTATCATCAAAATTTCGCTGTCCGGCTCCGATATTTGGCTTGTCACAGCGATCCGATGACAAGCATCCACTACCACACGGGTATGATCCCAATTGTGAAAGCACAGATCCAATGGTAGCTCCTCCTTCATCCGCTTTGTTACATACGCTCTTACCTTATCAACTGTGGAGCTCATGATGAATACGCTTAATCAAAATACCAAGTGACTACTCCGTCTTCTTCTTTCTCTTAGTGGTGATCATCATCACGAAGAGTGCGGCCATAACGCCATAAAACATGGCTAGTAATGTTCCTTTCATATCTGTGAAAGAAAGCACCTGCCCATAGGAATCCATCAGGTACGAAAACCAGCTTTCACCTTGCACATGTGAGTCGAAGGCATGAAGTGAAACGGTAATGGGTTGGATTACAAAGACTCCAAGCAAGATGCCACTTGCTACCGCCAGTACGATTGCTTTTTTATTTGTTTCCATTATTTTAAAATTTAAGATTCATTCCGTTCAATTGGCTAAAGTGCTTTAATCTTCATGTTCTAACTCACCCTTGATCATTTCTGATGATAGCGAATAGGCACCAGCTACTACTATTTTAACATCAGTCAACGAGCGGGAAGTACTTATTTCTATAAAGCCTGCATCTTTCACACCAGTGACTACGGCTACTCGTTCAAAGAATATCCGCTCGTCACTTGTGTTATTATGCTCTTCACTTCCGTTTTCAGTCACAATAAAAATATAGGATTCATTTCCCTCCGACACGATGGCTTCTTCCGGTACCACAGGCAGGTTTTTCTCCTGCTCCACTATTCTTCCTTCTACATACATTCCGGGAAGCATATCCTTCTGATTTTTACTATCAATGCTGGCGTGTACATGCACCGATTTTGGATCATCCTCAAATGTTTTGCCGATGTCGTCAATTTGACCTTCGAGCAGTTCACCTGGTTTGTTGGCCACCGTAAAGTATACTTTTTGACCCTTGTGGACTTTATGAATATCTTTTTCATAAACCCTAAAGTCGGCATGTATTTTAGAATTATCCGTTACATGAAATAAACTCATCTGGGGTGGCAGATAGTCGCCCGTGGAAATAGCGATGTCACTCACATACCCGTTGATCGGGCTTTTAATCGGAATGGAAGAAAATATTTCCCCCTGGAGCACCTTGTCCACATTGAGACCCAGCAGGTTTAATTTGCTTTTCAGTGCGTTAATAGAAGATTGAATGGAAAGATATTCTGACTTGGCTAATTGATATTCTCTACCTGATGATACTTTTTCATCATACAATGCTTTTTTTCTTTCGTATTCTCTCTTCAGGTAATCCAGTTGACTGGTCTGCTGTTGGAGTTCTTGCTGCATTTGGATAAAGTCAGGATGCTCAAGCAACACCATCGTTTGTCCTTTCTTCACCCAGTCGCCCTCTCTAACATAAATAGTCTTTACGTTACCGCCTACAAAGGTGCTTACCTTAGCCTGGTCTTGTGGGTAGAGATGTAAACTCCCTGTTACCTTGACGTTATTACCCAGGCTCTTCATTTCTATTTTACCAATTTTTAATTTAATCGTTTCCGCCTGTGCCTTTGTTATTGAAACGGTATTGGGTTTCTCTTCATGACCAGCTTCCTCCGCATGTGTTTCCGGGTTCTTTTCTGATGCACTGCTACAGCCTGTCAAAAATTGAATAATCGTGCTGATGATTAAAATTGATATGATGTACTTTTTCATAGTTTCTGTTTCTTAATTTATTTTGAATAGCCTTTTAAGCTTTTGGTGTTTCGTGATTTATTTGTTTTCTGTCTTGTCGTGATTCAAGGAAGTAATACAGTATGGGCACCACAATCAGTGTAAGCAGTGTGGCCGAGATGAGTCCGCCAATCACAACCGTAGCCAAAGGTCTTTGTACCTCAGCACCTGCAGATGCAGATACTGCCATGGGCATAAAACCCATAATAGCAGCTGTTGCTGTCAACAAGATCGGCCGTATTCGCTCAAGGGTGGCAGTAAAAATTCTCTCTTTTATATCGGTCAGCCCCTCTGATTTCAAATCGTTGAGGCGGCTTATAAGTACGAGTCCATTGAGTACGGCCACGCCAAACAAAACCACAAACCCTACACCTGCCGATATACTAAACGGCATTCCTCTCAGCATCAGCGCGTAGATTCCTCCAATCGCTGCGAGAGGCACGGCCATGTAAATCATCAAGGATTGCGAAACAGACTGAAGGGCAAAGTAGAGTAGGATGAATATCAGCGCCAATGCAATAGGCACTACAATCTGAAGGCGTTGTTTTGCACGTTGCAAATTCTCAAAAGAACCACCGTATGTAATGTAGTAGCCTGGGGGCAAGTCGAGTTGTGCATCAAGTTTTTGCTGAATCTCATTCACCATTGTCTCGACATCTCGACCTCGTACATTAACACCAACATAAATGCGTCTGTAGGTATTATCCCGACTGATTTGCATGGGGCCAGGTTGATAACTGATCTCGGCTACTTCTTTGAGCGGTACCTGAGCGCCATTGGGTAGATCCACGTATAGGTTCATCAAACTGTTAATGTCGACCCGGTACTTCTGAGACAACCTGATGACCAAATCAAATCTTCTCTCCCCTTCGAAAATTACGCCTGCCGAAGCTCCGGAAAATGCCGAGCTTACGTATTGATTCAACTTGGTAATGTCAAGGCCATACTGCGCGAGTTTCGCCCGGTTATATTGCACGGTCATTTGAGGCAACCCGCTGGTGGCTTCAACGCGAACATCAGCAGCACCCTGTACTTTACCGATGATAGTCGCCATTTCGTTAGCCTTATCCGCCAGCACTTTCAAATCTTCACCATACAATTTAATAGCAACGTCTTCTCTGACGCCTGTCAGCAATTCGTTAAACCGAAGTTCAACTGGTTGAGTGAAAACATAATTGACTCCGGGGATGACCGAAATCTTCTCTGTTATTTTTTCTATAAGTTCTGCTTTGCTTGAGGCACTCACCCATTTGCTTTCATCTTTTTCAAGAATGATATACGTGTCAGCTATGTCCATTGGCATTGGATCGGTAGGTATTTCCGCTACACCGATACGGGCGATCATCGTTTTTACCTCCGGAAAATTTTCCAGTACGATGGTTTCCAACTTTTTTGACACCTCAATAGATTCTGTGAGAGAGCTCCCCGGTTTGATGAGGGCTTGCATAGCAATGTCCCCTTCGTCCAACTTGGGAATAAATTCGCCTCCCATCCTTGAAAAAATGAACAGTGCTGAAATAAATAGGAGAACGGCCAGTCCAATCACAATCTTTCTGAAGTCGAGCGCTTTGCTGAGTAGGGGCTTATACACTTTAAAGATGCCGCTCATTATTTTATCGCTCAGCCTTTGAATGGCACGTTCCCCACGTGCAAAAATGTTGTTATTCTCCCGTGAGGTAGGTTTCAATAACAAGGCTGACACAGCCGGCACATAAGTCAGGCAAAGAATGATCGCTCCCAATACTGCAAATCCAAATGTGTAGGCCATCGGTCTAAACATTTTTCCTTCCACACCGGTAAGAAACAGGATAGGCGAAAAAACAATCAGGATGATCAACTGCCCGAAGAAAGCTGAATTCATTACGGAACTGCTGGCCTCATAGGATATCTCATCCATTTGACCAGAAGTGAAAGCATTTTTGGCAGTTCGTAGTTTCTTTTCAATGATGTGTACCACTCCCTCTACAATGATTACAGCACCATCTACGATGATACCGAAATCAATTGCTCCAAGTGACATGAGGTTTGCCCAGACACCAAATTGCTTCATCAATATGAATGCGAACAAAAGGGAAAGTGGGATAATGGATGCGGTGATCAAGCCTCCGCGCAAGCTGCCTAACAATACCACCAAGACAAAGATTACAATTAGCGCTCCTTCTACCAGATTTTTGGTAACAGTGCTTGTCGTCCTTTCAATCAGTGAACTTCGCGAAAGAAATGGTTCAATCTTGAGTCCTTTAGGAAGGGATTTCTGGATTTCGATAATCCTTTTTTCAACATTCTTAATAACAGAATTGGGGTTCTCGCCTTTGAGCATTAATATTTGCCCTCCAACGGATTCTTTTCCATCCTGCGTCAACGCGCCATAACGAACCTGATTTCCATACTTCACTTCCTCTGCTACATCTTTAATTAAGATGGGCCTTCCGTTGATTGTCTTGACTGCAATGCTTCTCAAATCATCCAATGATCTGGCCAATCCCTCGCCCCGTATAAAATTAGCCTGATGATTTTTTTCTATATATGCACCTCCGGTATTGGCATTGTTGTTTTCAAGAGCCGAGAATACCTCCTGCATCGTTATCTCCATACTTTTCAACTTGTCCGGATCAAGCGATATTTCATATTGCTTCACGTAGCCTCCGAAGGCATTAATCTCAATTACACCCGGCACCAGCGCCATCTGTCGCTTCACAATCCAGTCCTGGATCGTGCGGAGTTCCATCGCATCATACACGGTGTCGTAGCCTGGTTCTGTTTTTAAAGTATATTGGAATATCTCTCCGAGCCCGGTAGTAATGGGTGCCATAAAGGGCGCCCCAAAACCCGAGGGTATAGACTTTTGAACATCATTTAGTTTTTCCTGGACTAACTGACGGGGTAAGTAGGTACCTATCTCGTCATCGAAGACTATGGTAACTACAGAAAGACCAAACCGGGATACTGACCGGATCTCCACTAAATCGGGAAGATTGGCCATTGCCAGTTCTACCGGATAGGTAACGAATTGTTCAATGTCCTGAGTACCTAGATTAGGGGCTACTGTTATTACCTGCACCTGGTTGTTTGTTATGTCAGGCACCGATCCCAAATTGACCGTTGACATTGAATAAATGCCCAGACCCACAAGGGCCACCACCAGCAAGCCGATGATAAATTTATTCTTTATTGAAAATGAAATTATTCGATTGATCATAGCTAGATTTTAAAAGCAGTAAATAACATGTTGATGATTGTTCGTTTTATTGTTTTCCAATGATGTACTCAATAGAGATTACAGATTGATTGTAATTATTCAGGGTAGCCAGATAACCTGTTCTCACTTCTGTGGCGGTGCGTAAACTTTGTAGGTACTCTACGTAACCAATTTCTCCACTTTCATAAGCCCTTTGAGATTGATTGAGTAACAACTCGGCATTAGGAAGGGAAGCCTCCAGGTAATAGCTGAGTGATTCCCTGTATTTTTGATAGTCTTGAATAAGTTCATTTAGCCGACCCTGAAAATTTTTTTCCTGATAAGCGTATATGCTCTCATTTGCCTTAAGTTGTGATTCAGCGGCTTTTACTTTTGCCACCTGCGGTTTTATCCATAGCGGTATGCTAATGCCAACTCCGAATCCTTGAAAACGGTCTGAACTTCCTGCGAGGTCTGAAGAGCCAGCCTTAAGTTGAGTATCAATAAGTGTCTGGGTGAAATAACTAGCCGACAGATCGGGGAGCAATCTATTTTTCTCAACAATCTTTTGTTTTTCGGCCACCATGATTTGTTGACGAAACCAATTGAGCAGCGGATTGTTGATCAGTGACGATGTATCCGGTAATGAAATCTCCCTGGCCGACAGGCTATCAAAGGCTATGTCTAACTGCTCATCTGTGTTAAGGAGCGTCTTTAAACGAGTTTGAAAAATTTTAATATCAGCATCATTTTGCCGCAAGAGTGTTCTGATTTGTACGGCTTGTGTTTCAGCGGTTGTTTTTTCCAGAAGATTTGTTTCCTCGAATTGGTAACGCAATGAGGCGGCTCGTTGAAAAGCCGTATATATACTATCAAGGTGCAACAGCCATTTATCAAGTGTCTTTAAGTAAGCCAGCTGATAAAAAGACGATTTTACCTGAAAGGAAAGTTCATTTTGTGTCACACCCAGTAATAATTCACTGCTCCTTATCCGGGCAGCCCCCAATTTTGCTGTTGCATTAAATACAGTCGGAAATGGGATCGATTGTGAAATAGTGATGTTGTTATCACTTCTGACATAACTGTTGTACTGACCGAATGTGCCTGCGATAGAAGTTTTTCCTATATCGGAAGCTGTCTTCTTTAGCTCCCTATTTGTACTAATATCATACTCAGCAGATTTAATACTTGAATTATTCCTGAGCGCTATGGAGAGCGCTTCACTGAGTTGAAGCTGTTGTAAATTCTGTTGCGCCCAGCCATTCGAATAAATAGCAATTGAAAGACAGGCAACCATTTTTATTATTTTCATCTACTTATCATTTTTAAACTAAAATCTATATTTCATAGCCCTGCCCCAGCAAGACTTTATGTATTCTTCGATCACTTTATTTTTACCTGGCATGAACAGAATAGAAGTGGTGAATTTTGGCTACAATCCCTGCCACTAATAGCATACAGAACAGCGCTATGATAAACCACTTAACCACTCGTTGCAGTGTGACCTTATTCCGTTTCTTTTTTACTTTCTTGTTTTTCAATTTTCCTAAACATGGATGACGGCAAGGCTACTAATTAGTAGGAGCCTCACGGATAATCTGAGTAAATGGGATGCTGTAAGAATAGCTAAAAGCTTAGCTATTGAAGGAAAAACGAGCCCTCATATAAAAGGACCCAACTATCCCAACAAGCAGTGGGATTTAGGATATGGGAGGTTGTAGGATGTTTGAGATTTCCATGCTCTTGAAATCCCAGGCATAGGCAGTGTAATTGTCTGGTATTTCTACTGCATGTTTGAACGCTAAAGCAGTATTCAGGGTAGCATGAACGTGGCAGCAATGGCAGCCACAAAGAAGGGAACAAAAGTCAGTTTGAGGCAGTGTATCTGAATGACTAGAAGTGTCGGTAACGCTGTACTCATTTTGCCGGCCTCCATTATCCATACTCCCATCGCTACAGGGATAGCAGGACAGCCATAAAATAACGATTGCTAAAGGCAGGCAAAATATTTTCATTGGCTCAAATATAGGTATTTGGTGAATGCAATAGTATTGCATTTTGAACATTTATGCTCATTTCCTTGACATTTATACACTACAATTGAGCCTTAACGACACAATGTCAATTATGGTTCAAATTCAGATGGGGCAGAATCCATGAAGCAACTAAAATCAACAACAATAAAAGCAAGAGTATGAACCACAAGAGGTATTCCATGCTCTTGCTGAGCAAGAATTTCATATTCCTCTTCTTATGTTTTCTTTTGTTACTAATTGTTTTGGAAGCTTAGCCCTAAATAGTGTACGCATGGTGATCTGTCACCTTGCATAACTTTTGATAAATGAAAAATTGGGGGCTCTAAATTCTGGGCGGTTGCCAGATGTGATTGGAATCAGACAATACCTGCTTTTCGATGTAGGGTACTGTCTCTTTGGTGTTATGAATAACAACAGCGAAGTCGATGTCAGCTAAAGGGGAAAGTTTTATATGGACAGCACAACACGCACATATACAAAAAGGAGTGCAAAGGTCTTGATCTTGATTTGAATTAGCGTGGTCATACGCTGCTATTGTGACAATCTCGCTGTTTTGCTCGCTCATTGAGCTTCCATCACTGCATGGATATATTGCCAGAAAGAGCAAATAGAAAGCAAACAGAATATGACCGATTCTCACGATGCAAAGATAAACGAAAAAATGATACAATTGGGTTGCAACTGAGTAAATGGCAAGAGAAACGACCTAAATATTAAAATCGTACGGGTTTCACTTTAAATTTTTAGCAACTGGAATTTAAAAATAGGACGAAAAACCAAATTGGAAACCGGCTGTTTTGGAGGGAGGATTCCCCAACAGATCGGTTTGCCAATTGTACCGGTAATTTAAACGAATAACAGTTTGAGTTGTTGGGCGCCAGCTAATTCCCGGCACCACAGCAACAATGTATTCCCCAATCCCCTCACCAGTCTCATCAAATTCACCCACATTCCAATCCACGTATTCAAAACGGCAAACCCCATTAATAACAGATCGCTCAAAGCCAAAGATATTCTGCCGAACAATGGGTTGAACAACATCAAGAAAACCACCCATCTGTTTATCTCCATACTGTTGTCCGTAGGTTGATGGTACATCTACCTTCTTGAATACCCACTTTGTGAAAGTTCAGTCCTTTAGAAATTTCTTTGCAAAGCTCTTGTCAAAACCCGGGATTCCATAAAGAATCCAGAATACGATGAGGTTTTGACAAGTGCTTTACAGATTGAGTTAGAAATCTTTTTTGACTTTGAATATTGATTGGCTGTCCACAAAGGAGTTGTTCCTTCAAAAACAATAACAATACAACCTTTTGTGGACTGCCAATCAATGACCGTCACGTCATGTGAAGAAACGAGGCTAAGCCCCAACACCCTTCCTCTTCGACTTTCTTTTCCCCTCACTTTCTTCTTCGCCATCCTGTTTCACAGTTTCCTTTTTCTCTTTGGATTTATCCTCGCCTGACTTCTCTTTCTTCTCAATGCCCTGGAATTGCTTTTCCATTTTGGCATTGTAGAGATCCAGGTTCTTGTATTGCGGGTTGGCTGCTACATACATTTTGTCTTCCCCGCCTTCCCGCGCAAAGGTGACCTGAGTGAGGTTCCCTTTTTCCAGAGACTTCATCAGCTTGGTTTTCTCCTCGGCATTCAGTTGCTCCTTGATGGGGTATTTGGCCATGACCATTTCAAGGTCGTACCCATAACCGGCATGGTATTGTTTTACTTTATAATTATCGTTCTTGTCCTTCTCCTGGAAATCAAGTTGCAGCCAGGCATTGTAAGGCTGGCCTTCCTTGTTGTTCAAATCTTTATTGACTGCCCGACCGCTCAAAAGGTTATAAGCCTCTTTAGCGGTGACTCCAGCGTTTTTCGTGATATAAAATGTCTGAGTTACATCCTTTGAAGGATCGTCATTTTTCAGGGTAGCCTGATACCGGTTGAAAAAATACATATCAGTCTGATCAGACTTTCTAAAATCAAGTGAATAATTCACCTTCTCTTTAGTGTCACCCTTATTGAATTCTCCAACCATACCAAGTTTAAACTCTGCTGGTTGCTCCTTGATCTTGTTCTCAAGATCAGCATTAAGCTTCTCGCCAAAGCCCAAATACTTCAGGCCCTCTTTCAGAAATTCCAGATTCTTGACATTCATAAATGTGTTGTTTAATAGTTTGTAATATTCATGTTGATCGGACAGCATCGCATACTCAATTGGCTATTTGATCAGCTTTGCATTCACGATGGTCTTGTTCCGGATGGACAGTTCCAGGTTCCGTCCACCGTTTTTTTCAAACATTTCAATGTGAAGGAGCTTGGCATCGGGGATGGTAAATTTCTCCAGCGCGTAAACAATATCCTGCACAGTGTTTGCCACTATCTGTTGGTCATCACCATACACGTACACCGGCTTCATGTCCACTTCCTGCGAGGCGGTGCGTTTTACCTTTGCCTTGTCCTGCACAAAGAATCTCAGGAAGTCAATGTCGTAATTGATGTTCGATGAGTTACTGATCCGGAAATGATAAAAGATAATATTGTCCCGGATGTAGATCCCGTTCAATGAAAGACCGATTTTATGTTTGCTTACTCCGCGGAACCGGATGCTGCGCTTTGCGTTTACAATTTGTGTTGCATATTTCTCCAGTTCGGATTCTGTCATCATGGACTGGAAGATCAGTTTTTGCAGATCGTCATCCGCACTGTCATCGTCAACGATATTCACCACCTGTGCTACGGGTTCTTTCGAATAGTTCACCGTGAAATGATGTATTCTACCATCAGCTGTTATTACCGTCAGGTTAGTCTCTGTAAATCCAGGCCTGGCTGCCTTGAGCTGAAGAACATTTTCTACGCCCTTAGCCTTTTGCGCCAACACATCCCGGCTTCCTCGGTCAACCGACTTGATCACTGTAGGGAATACAAGAGAGGATGTTTTGTTAAATGTCACCTCTATTGATTGCACATGATTATCTGGTTGTGCTTCGACCTCAATGGTGCATAGTGC